>JBMHCX010000009.1:0-290954 GCA_049889695.1 Flavobacteriaceae bacterium
AATTACAAATGCCCAAGTTTTTTGAAAACGAGCGGATTGTAAGTGGGTACTCCACCCAAAGCAGCCACATACAACATAGGCAGCCGCTAAAGGGGCCGTAATTGAGCTTGTAATGCCTGCCGAGAAAAGCCCAACAGACAGTAGGTATTTCGCACTGTCTCCAAATATAGGCGCCAGACCTAAAGCTAAGTCAGCTGCATTATTGAGTTCATTGACCTCAACTCCAGCAGCCGTAATAATAATACTTACAGAGATAATACCTCCCAAACCTAAGGCTAAGGCCATATCTATCAAAGCTTTAGAAAGATCTGTCTTTTGGGTCCATTTTTCTCGTACGAGCTCAGTATGCAAAAATAAATTATAGGGGACAATAGTGGTTCCTACCAAGCCTATTATACTCAGGAGGCTTCCCTTGGGCATTGAAAAACTGAAGAGCCCTTTTATAATAGGAAAGAGACTGGGGCCGTTGCTATTGCTGTAAATAAAAAAGCCAAACTCATCAGTATGACTAAAAAAATTAAACTACGCTCCAAAATTTTATATTTTCCCAGCCATAAAAGCCCTGCCACCAGCAACCCAATAAGCAGGGGGTAAAGTTTAATTTTGAATCTCAATAGATTAAAATTCAATAAGCCAAATACCGTTTCTAAACCCAGTGCTGCGCCACTTATATTTCCTGCTTCATAGGCAGTATTACCTACCATAATCGCACAAAATATCAAAATAAGTATGGCCTTTTGCACCCAAGGAATAGGAATTAGTTCTTGTATTACCTTAATAATACTTTTTTGACCGAGGATTCCTATCCGTACGGCCATTCCCTGGAGAATTATCGCGGCTATTACAGCAAGTAGCACAGCCCAGAGTAGTTGAAAGCCATAAGCTACACCCACTAGGGTGCAAAGAGTGACTGTTCCAGGACCAATAAAAGCGGCAGCAATAAAAGGACCCGGACCTGTATTTTTTAAAAAATGCGTAAACATAAACTTAAAATTACAAACACTCTTATTTGTGTAGTGAGCGCTCTATACAAGATCGTATTTTATTTTATCTTTTCAAATACTCCCAAACCAAAAAGCGCATAATCGTATTTAACGGGATCTAGCGCGTCTAATTGTCTAAGCGCTGTATCTAGTTCTAAAACTGCTTTTTGGTCGTTTTGATTGCGCTTAAGGAGGCCTAACTTTCTGGCTACATTCCCACTGTGTACATCAAGAGGGCATGAAAGTTGAGCAGGTTTGATTGACTTCCAAAGACCAAAATCAACACCTCTTTTGTCTGAGCGTACCATCCATCTTAAAAACATATTAATCCGCTTTGCTGCCGAACCTTTTAGAGGATCTGCCACATGTTTTTCGGTCCTTTTTTCATGTTCTAATTGAAAAAAACAATTTCTGAATTCGTGAATATTTTGGTCGAGTCTCTTGTTGTGTAAGGGCTTTGAAAATAGATTTTCGAGTCCCCCATGGTTGCGATAAACGGATTTTAATGCGCTGATAAAAAAACGCAAATCAGTTCCATTAAAAGTGCGATGAATAAATGAATCAAAAGGGCTTAAGTCCTTTTCTTGGTGCTCCATGACAAAATGAAACGGATCATTCCCCATAAGCTCAAGAATGCGTTTCCCACTTTTTATAATGCTCAGTCGATTTCCCCAAGCAATCGTTGCCACCAGAAATCCGCTGATTTCTATATCCTCTTTTTTTTGAAAGAGGTGCGGTATTTGAATGGGATCATGTGCTAAAAAATGAGGCTGTTCATAGTGGGCAGCTTTAAAATCTAAAAATTCTTTGAGCTCTTTTTTATTCACGATTTTACTACGCCATCAATTAAATTGATAGTTCGGTCTGCCCGCTGTGCCAATTCTTTATTATGGGTTACAATAACAAAACTGCATTCTTGTTCCTCTCTTAATTCAAAAAAGAGGTCGTGCAATTGATCTGCATTATCAGAATCTAAATTTCCACTAGGCTCATCAGCAAAAATAATTTTTGGATTATTAATCAATGCCCGTGCTACAGCAACACGCTGCTGTTCACCCCCAGAGAGTTCTGTTGGTTTATGGGAAGCCCGTTCTTTTAAGCCCAGACGCGCTAGCAGCTTCAGCGCTTTTTGTTCAGTCGCTTTTTTTTCAGCATGTGCGATCCATGCGGGTAAACATATATTTTCTAAAGCAGTAAATTCAGGTAGAAGCTCATGAAATTGAAAGATAAATCCCATATTTTGATTCCGAAAGCGAGCCAATTCTTTCGTATTGAGTAGGGTAGTGTCAACTCCATCAAAAATAACTTGACCTCCAAGGCTGGGAGTGTCTAGCGTACCCAAAATATGGAGTAATGTTGTTTTACCTGCACCTGAAGGCCCTACTATAGTCACAATTTCCTTTTCCTTGATTTCGAGATCAACTGACTTTAAAACCGACAACTCGCCGTAGTCTTTTGATATCTGAATTGCTTTAAGGAGTGGTTTCATAGCGCAATCAAATTTAATTCTTTTTTTTATTCTGCATCCTTCAGTTAAATCCTAAACAAAATTTGATAAAAAGTGTATTAAAATGCTTAAAACGATCAAATTAGTTCAACGATTTTCTCAGTAACTTCCTCGTTTTTGTATATTTGTTTAACTAATTAATCACAAAGTTGATCAAAACTATATTTTTAGCAGGAGGTTGTTTTTGGTGTACTGAAGCAGTTTTTCAAAGAATAAAGGGTGTTCAGCGTGTACAACCGGGTTATATAGATGGGAAAGTAAAAAATCCGGCCTATAGAGAAGTTTGTACAGGTAGAACAGGTCATACTGAAGCAATTGAAGTGGTCTATGATACTGAGGAAATTCAGCTTTCAGATTTACTTTCTATTTTTTTTACCACCCATGATCCCACTACACTTAACCGACAGGGCAATGATATAGGTACGCAATACCGATCAGGAATTTACTATACCTCGGAAACGCAAAAAGAAACTTCTATTCAAATTATAAAAGAGCTCACAGATCGAAATTTTTTCAAAAACCCTATTGTGACTGAGGTGAAGCAAGCAAGTCCTTTTTACCCCGCAGAAGAGAACCATCACAATTATTATAATAGAAATAATGAGCAGCCCTATTGTTCTTTTGTAATAAATCCTAAAATGGAAAAACTAAAAAATTTTTTCTCTAACTATTTAAAAGAATCCTATGAACGAGAATTTTGATATCGAAACACTTCCCATCACAGAGCAAATAAAATCAAATTACGAAGAGATCATTCACTTATTAGGAGAAGATAAACTCCGAGAGGGTCTTCTTAAAACTCCAGAGCGGGCTTCAAAAGCGATGAAGTTTCTTACGAGTGGCTATGAGCAAGATCCTGAACAAATCCTTCAAGGGGCTATGTTTGAAGAAAATTATAATGAAATGGTTATTGTGAAAGAAATTGAACTTTATTCCCTTTGCGAACATCATCTTTTGCCTTTTTTTGGGAAAGCCCATGTAGCTTATGTGCCTGATGGCAGAATTGTTGGACTTAGCAAAATACCCAGAGTTGTCGATGTTTTTGCAAGACGATTGCAAGTTCAGGAACGTTTAACAGAACAAATCCTAGATTGTATTAATGATACACTTCGCCCTAAAGGAGTCGCAGTGGTAATTGAGGCATCCCATATGTGTATGATGATGCGCGGTGTTCAAAAACAAAATTCAACCACGACGACCTCTGGCTTTAGAGGGAGTTTTAAAGAAACTGAAACCCGAAATGAGTTTTTAAAACTCATTACTGCCCAATTGGCTTAATCCTTTTTAAACAAAAAGCCTAAACCCATTTTCTGCAACATTTTCTTTTCGAAGTTCCAAAAGAACTTGTGTTGTAGAAAGAGCGTGCCAATACTGACCAAAAGTATCTGGTAGATAGGGAAAACGATGAGTATTCTCGCAGCCCAATAGAGGGCTTGTCCGAAAAAGTGTGGGGGAAAGCTCGCCGGGAGCACTCCTAAAAAATTGAGAACAGGTTCACTAAGCCGGACGCTTAATGAACCTGTAATTCCAAAAACAATAAAGATGATGATGAGCTGAAAGTTCGACTCAACGCCCCATCGTTGTTTTAGCTTTTCCAATGAAAATTTATTTTAATAGCTCGGCAATCTGATTGGCCAATTCTGTTCCAATCCGGTCTTGCGCCTCCATTGTTGCAGCACCAATATGGGGAGTAAGCGATATTTGTGCATGCATCAACAACTTAATTTCTGGTTTTGGCTCGTTTTCAAAAGTGTCCAAAGCGGCAAATGAAAGTTTTCCGGATTCAAGTGCATCGACCAAAGCGACTTCGTTAACGACACCTCCTCGAGCAGCGTTGATCAGGGCTGAGCCGTCTTTCATTAAGGCCAATTCAGCCGTATCGATAACATAATTTTTCTGAGCAGGTACGTGAAGACTGATGAAGTCTGCTTCTTGCAGTACTTCTTCCTTAGAAAGCATAGGGATATCGAAGGATACCGTTTGTCCATCAAAAAATGTAACGGGGAGCTCTACCTTCTCCTGAAAAGGATCAAAAGCCACAACACGCATTCCTACACCCAGTCCAATTTTTGCAACTTCTTGACCGATACGTCCAAAACCGATAACACCCAAGGTTTTTCCACGGAGTTCTATCCCCTTGGCATAATTTTTCTTTAGGCCTTTAAAGTTTGTCTCTCCTTCCAAAGGCATATTTCGGTTGGCATCGTAGAGAAAACGCACACCGCCATAGAGGTGAGCAAATACTAGTTCTGCAACCGAAGCGGAAGAGGCTGCAGGGGTATTGATGACGTGTATACCTTTGGATTTGGCGTATTCCACATCTATATTATCCATTCCTACACCACCACGACCGATAAGCTTCAAGCCCGGACATGCGTCGATAAGGTCTTTGCGAACCGTAGTTGCGGAACGTACTAAAAGGCCAACCACCTGGTTAGCGTTGATGTAGTCGACCAATTGTTCTTGGGCGACATTGGTGGTTTCAATATCAAAACCGGCTGCTTTTAAAGCGTCAACTCCGCTGGGAGATATCCCGTCGTTTGCGAGTATTTTCATAACTGATGATTAACTGTTTTTTTCAAAATTTTGCATGCATTCTACCAAACACTCTACGCTGCTGAGAGGAAGTGCATTATAGATCGATGCTCTGTAGCCCCCGACAGACCGGTGACCTTTAAGACCACTGATATTTGCAGCATTCCAAAGCTCATCGAATCGAGCGCCATCTGCCCCAGCGGCAAGGTTAAAGGTAGCATTCATGATACTTCTGTCTTCCACCGCAGCAAAGCCTTCAAAACAACTGTTACGATCAATCTCATCGTAAATCAATTGTGCTTTTTCACGGTTTTTAGCCTCTAAAGCACTTAAACCTCCTTGCGCTTTAATCCATCGCATATTCAGCATAGAGGTATAAACGGGGAATACAGGAGGTGTGTTAAACATACTTTCCTTATCCATATGCACCGCATAGGAGAGCATGGAGGGGATCTGTCGGTCTAGGGCAGGGAGTAGATCCTCTTTAAGAATGACTAGGGTTGTTCCTGCTGGCCCCATATTTTTTTGCGCTCCTGCATAGAACAAATCAAAGGCCTCATAGTTCCACTTGCGTGAAAATATGTCGGAACTCATATCGGCGACTAAAGGAGCGTTGGTAGCGGGTATGTCGTGAAATTGCGTTCCGAAAATGGTATTGTTGGTTGTGATATGAAGGAAGTCTAGATCGGAAGGGATATCTGCACCCTTGGGGATATAGTTAAAGTTTTGATCCTTGGAGGATGAAATTTCCACCACCTCGCCATAGAGTTTAGCCTCTTTCATGGCTTTTGTAGACCAAGCTCCAGTATTGATATAGCCGGCTTTGGACTGCATGAGGTTGGCTGCAACCATCAAGAATTGCATACTAGCGCCTCCTTGTAGGAAAAGGGCTTTATAACCTTTGCCTTGTAGACCAGTCAACTCCAATGCTAGAGACTGTGCTTCGTCCATAATGGCGATGAATTCTTTCGATCGGTGTGAAATTTCGATAAGGGATAATCCAATACCGTCTAATTCCTGAACCGCCTGAGAAGCTTGGAGCATCACTTCCTGAGGGAGGATTGAAGGTCCAGCACTGAAATTGTGTTTTTTCATGATCAAAAATTTTTGACAAATATCACTATAATGAATTGAACACCGAGGAGGTTTTTCTTAAAAAATCACCCCATTTTTTAACAAAATAATGGCAGATCAAGAGGGGAACCCTTAAATCTACAAACGACTTAGAAAAGCAAGCGTATCTACCCCATCTGCATAGTCCCAAAGTTTCGGCGATTGTGCTTCCCCAAGCGGAAAAGAAGGTAGGTTTTTAATCGGTTGTCCCACAACACATTGAATCAGATCTTTATGCTGTTGTAAACCTTTTTCTAAGTCCTCCAGCGACTCATAAAACGAGTAATGAGCGGTGGCTAATGGGCTACTAATGGCTGTGTCTTCTTTCAGTAAAAAGAATCCATTTTCGAGAAACGGAATGTCGTTCATCAAGTACAACGCCCGGTAATAATCGTAGTTGTTGGCATAGGAGTGATGGTTAACGATGTCTGCAAGGGGGTAGACCCCACCAAAAATCATATTGAGATCGAACGATTGTGGGAGGTAAATATGGGTAACATTTCTACAACCTTTCCCGAAATAACTCAAAAGATCTCTTCCCAAAGCCTCCATTTGCTCTGCCGTTTCGTTTCCATCGAGGACAGCCACTGCATTTCTGTTTTTCCGAATGATGTGCGGATAGTCTTTAAAATAAGCCTCGAAATAGCGGGCAGAATTATTACTTCCTGTGGCAATTACCGCATCAAAGTCGCTAATTCTATCGGCCGTAAAACCTATGGTTTGTTGGATGCTCACGGGAAATTGTCCGAGTAAATAGGGAATTAAGGTCGCATCGTCCGAGGCACATTTAATCAAAAGTTGGTGACCACTGACCAAGACCGCTAATACATCGTGAAGCCCTACCCAAGGGATGTTTCCGGCTAGGATTAGGGCCACTTTTTTGGGCGCAGAAGTCTCTGGAAATTTCTGAAGCCAACGATCGATATCCGCTGGATTTAAGGCCTCTGCCCATTTGCGACTGGCGTGTTGGACGTTGTCTTGAGTAAACCATGGATTTTTTCGATGCGCCTCTTCCATAATCGCCACGTCTTCAGGGGTAGGGGCGTTGCCCATACGGTCAAGGATTGTAGCGCAAACGCTGAGGATTTCTTTTTGTTTTTTTGGTGGCTCCATAAGTTGTATAGGTAACGGCTTGATGCTACCTTTGTGCAAATTTAAAAACTTCCTTATGGCTATCATCATAACTGATGCATGTATTAACTGCGGGGCATGTGAACCCGAGTGTCCGAATACAGCGATATACGAAGGTGCAGAAGATTGGCGCTACCAAGATGGTACCTCCTTAAATGGCGATGTTGTATTGCCCAGTGGGAATGCCGTAAATGCAGAAGAATTTCAGACGCCTATTTCAGACGAATACTACTATATAGCCCCTGATAAGTGTACCGAATGCAAAGGCTTTCACGAGGAGCCTCAATGTGCGGCCGTTTGTCCGGTCGACTGTTGTGTGCCGGACGAAGATCGGGTAGAAACAGAAGAAGAATTATTAGCCAAACAACGTTTTCTTCATCAAGACTAAAAGCATATGAAAGCAGGTATTGTAGGATTGCCCAATGTAGGTAAGTCCACTCTTTTTAATTGTTTGTCCAATGCAAAAGCGCAAAGTGCAAACTTCCCTTTTTGTACGATAGAACCCAATTTAGGCGTCGTGAACGTCCCAGACAAGCGTTTGGAACGTCTAGAGGACTTGGTGCAGCCCCAACAGGTGATTCCTGCCACGGTAGAAATTGTGGATATTGCCGGATTGGTAAAAGGTGCCAGTAAGGGAGAAGGACTGGGAAATCAGTTTTTGGCCAATATTCGCGAAACCGACGCTATTCTGCATGTTCTTCGTTGCTTCGAAAACCCCAATATTGTCCATGTAGAGGGGTCTGTTGATCCTATACGCGATAAGGAAATCATTGACTTTGAACTGCAATTAAAAGACCTCGAAACACTCGAAAAGAAACGAGAGAAAGTTTTTCGAGCAGCTAGAACCGGAAACAAAGAAGCGCAAAAAGAATTAGCGGTCCTGGATCAGGTTAAAACTGCCTTAGAAGCGGCTACCAATGTTAGAGCCATCCCCTTAGCAGAGGACGACCGAGAAGCCTTTATCAACCCCATGCAGCTGCTAACCGATAAGCCAGTGATGTATGTCTGTAATGTAGATGAAAGCGCGGCCAAAGACGGCAATGCTTTTGTGGAAAAAGTTCGCGCATCTATCGCCGACGAAGCAGCTGAACTCCTAGTACTGGCCGTGAGTATTGAAGCAGACATCAATGAGTTGGACTCCTATGAAGAACGACAAATGTTTCTGGATGATCTGGGCCTAGAGGAGCCGGGAGCAGCCAAGCTGATCCGGTCGGCCTACAATCTCCTCAACCGACAAACCTATTTCACAGCAGGCGAAAAAGAGGTTCGCGCGTGGACGATTCCAATCGGAGCCACCGCTCCCCAAGCGGCTGGAGTTATTCATACGGATTTCGAAAAAGGGTTTATTCGCGCCGAAGTGATCCCTTTTGACGACTTTTCTGCCTTAGAAAGCGAAGCTAAAGTAAAAGAGGCCGGAAAAATGCGGATTGAAGGAAAAGAATACATTGTTAAAGACGGAGATGTTATGCATTTTCGATTTAATGTTTAAGCCATTTTAGGTTGAAACTTTGCCGTAAAATGCGGCATCTGTTCGGGGCGATAGGTCATCTTTAACCCTTTAATATCCATCGATTTGAGTTTAAGAAAATCAAAGGTTTCCAATACATAGTCCAGATGACTCATGGTATATACTCGCCTAGGAAGCGCCAAGCGCAGCAACTCTCTTTGGGCGGGCACAAACTGTTTCTTGTAATTTATTTTCCCAAACATAACTGATCCTATTTCACAACTCCGAATGCCGCCATAGCGATACAATTCACAGGCCATTACTTGTCCAGGATAGTCCTGAGGCTTTAAATGGGGGTAAAAGGCGGCTGCATCGACATACACGGCATGTCCACCGATAGGATAGAGGACGGGGACGCCCATTTTTTTTAAGCCTTCCCCCAAATACTTGGTCGACGCCATTCGGTAGTTTAAATAGTCCTCATCAAAGACTTCTTCTAGTCCAGTAGCCATGGCTTCTAAATCGCGACCACTCATTCCTCCATAGGTCAGATAGCCTTCTTTTAAAATTAAAGCTTGCCGAAAATGTTCTTGTAATTGTGGGTCACGGGTGGCAAAAAAACCTCCCATATTCACCAAGCCATCTTTTTTGGCACTCATCAGTACTCCATCGGAAAGCTTACAAAATTGAAGCGCAATTTCTCGCGCGTCATAATTGATGAAATTGGGTTCGTGATGCTTAACAAAGTAGGAGTTTTCTGCTATTCTGCAGGCGTCTAAATAGAGGGGGATATTCATATTTCTACAGTACTGCTTTACATGTATCGCATTGGTAATACTCACGGGTTGTCCCCCCATACTATTGTTGGTAACCGTAAGCACAACTCCGCTGATTTTTGTCTTGTATTTTTGCAGCAGTTCGGAAAATTTATCCAGATCCATATTCCCCTTAAATCGTTCCTCAGACGATTCATCCAAAATGGGGCAATCGATGGCCTCCGAACCACTTGCTTCTACATTGGCCCGGGTAGTATCAAAAAAAGTGTTGCTGATGAAAATTTTCCCCGGACCACCGATCAGGGAAAAAAGAATGTTTTCAGCTGCCCGCCCTTGGTGGGTGGGGAATACAAAGGGGAAGCCCGTCATCTTTTCAATGACGCCTTTTAGACGACTCCAGCTTTTGGAACCCGCATAGGACTCGTCTGCCTGCATAAGCGAGGCCCACTGGTGTGAACTCATGGCTGAAGTACCGCTGTCGGTTAGTAAATCGATAATGACATCTTTCGCCTCTAAGCCGAATAGATTGTAGTTGACATCTGTCAGCAGCCGATTTCTTTCTGCTTCAGTGTTAAAAGGAAGCGGTTCTACAGTTTTGATCCGAAACGGTTCAATAATTGTTCTGTGTTTCATAGTAAAGATTTGGTACTTAAATGTAAGATTTTTAAATGAAGCTCAGGGGTACTATTCCCCTAATTCAGTAATTATTAGGGCCTTTCGGGTGCCAAAAATTTGTGAATAATTCTTTTGCATAGGGCAAAAAAGTGCCATTTTGGAGTAAGAATTGGGATTTCTCAACAATAGCGGAGGCTATATTGTTAATTTCTTTAGGGAAGAAGCATTTTTCATTTAACGGGCAAGGCTTAATTTTAGCCCAATGGCACAAAATACCCAATATACCGAAGACAACATCCGATCGCTAGATTGGAAAGAGCACATTCGCATGCGCCCCGGGATGTATATCGGTAAGTTGGGCGATGGGTCTTCTTCCGACGACGGTATCTACATATTGCTCAAGGAGGTATTGGACAACTGTATCGATGAATTTGTGATGGGTGCAGGGAAGACCATAGAGATCAAGATAGACGAGGGGCAAGTGAGTGTCCGCGACTACGGTCGTGGTATTCCATTAGGGAAAGTCGTCGATGTTGTGTCTAAAATGAATACTGGGGGAAAATACGATACGCGTGCCTTTAAAAAGTCAGTGGGGCTCAACGGAGTAGGAACCAAAGCGGTGAATGCCTTATCCTCTGATTTTGTTGTTGCCTCTCATCGCGACAACCAGATGAAAAGCGCTCGTTTTTCTTTTGGAAACCTGATAGAAGAAAAACCCCAAGAAGATTCAAAAGCCAGAAGAGGAACACTGGTTAGGTTTACGCCAGATGCTCAAATATTCAAAAACTACAAATATCGCTTCGAGTATATCGAAAAGATGCTCCGGAACTACGTATATCTCAATCCGGGATTAACCATTGTCTTCAACGGAGAGAAATTCTATTCCGAAAACGGTTTAAAAGATTTATTAGAAGATCAGACCAATGCCTCAGATTTATTGTATCCCATCATACATTTAAGAGGGGAGGATATTGAAATTGCGCTGACACATAGCCGAACACAATACAGTGAAGAATATCACTCTTTTGTGAACGGGCAACACACGACTCAGGGGGGAACCCACCAAGCGGCCTTTCGAGAAGCACTGGTTAAAACGGTTCGTGAATTTTTCGGTAAAAACTACGACGCGTCGGATATCCGAAAATCTGTCATTGCCGCGATCAGCATTAAAGTGATGGAACCCGTTTTTGAGTCCCAGACCAAAACAAAATTGGGGTCTACAGATATGGGAGGCGATTTGCCCACGGTCCGAACTTATATCAATGACTATGTCAGTACGCAACTAGACAACTTTCTGCACAAAAATGCAGAGGTTGCCGAGGCCTTGCAACGAAAAATAATTCAAGCTGAAAAAGAGAGGAAAGAATTATCCGGCATTCGTAAGTTGGCCAGAGAGCGCGCCAAAAAAGCAAGCCTACACAATAAGAAATTGCGCGACTGCCGTGTACACCTAAATGATCTTAAAAAAGATCGTCGTCTAGAAACGACCCTATTCATTACCGAGGGAGACTCGGCCAGTGGCTCCATCACCAAGTCGAGAGATGTAAACACCCAGGCCGTTTTCAGTCTTCGTGGGAAGCCCCTCAATAGCTATGGTATGCACAAAAAGGTGGTCTATGAAAATGAAGAGTTTAACCTCCTCCAGGCGGCATTAAACATTGAGGAAAGCATAGAAAACCTTCGCTATAACAATATCATTATCGCAACGGATGCCGATGTCGACGGCATGCACATCCGATTGCTACTCATTACCTTCTTTTTGCAGTTTTTCCCCGAACTTATCAAAGAGGGACACATATATATTTTACAAACGCCTCTTTTTCGGGTTAGAAACCGCAAGAAAACCATCTATTGTTATTCCGAGGAAGAGAAAAGAATTGCTCTGCAAGAGCTTGGAAATCAGTCTGAAATAACACGATTCAAAGGGTTAGGAGAAATATCTCCTGATGAATTCAAGCATTTTATCGGAGAAGACATGCGGATCGACCCCGTTTTGATGGATAAAGGTACAACTGTCGAGGATTTGCTTTCTTTTTATATGGGAAAAAACACCCAGGATCGTCAAAATTTCATCATCGACAACTTGAAAGTAGAACTCGACCTAATCGAAGAGAAGAATACCTAAAACATGGAGGAACATCTGGAAAGCAACGCGTCTGGTGAAAGTTTGGTGAAAGTATCCGGTATGTATGAAGACTGGTTCTTAGACTATGCTTCCTATGTAATACTCGAACGAGCGGTGCCAGCAATTTTTGACGGATTTAAACCGGTCCAGAGAAGAATTCTTCACTCCATGAAGGATCTTGATGATGGTCGATACAACAAAGTGGCCAACATCGTTGGGCATACCATGCAATATCACCCCCATGGAGATGCCAGTATTGCCGATGCAATGGTACAATTGGGGCAAAAAGACCTGCTCATTGATATGCAAGGGAATTGGGGGAACATCCTCACGGGTGACAGAGCTGCTGCTTCTCGATATATCGAAGCCCGATTGTCTAAGTTTGCCTTGGAAGTGGTCTTTAGCCCAAAAGTAACCACCTGGCAATCGTCCTACGACGGAAGAAAAAAAGAACCGGTTCACCTGCCCGTTAAGTTTCCTTTGCTATTGGCACAGGGGGCAGAGGGAATTGCAGTAGGATTATCGACTAAAATTCTTCCGCATAATTTTCAAGAGCTGCTCAAGGCCAGTATCAAATACCTGAAAGGGCAAAGTTTTGAACTCTATCCCGATTTTCAGACGGGAGGAATCGTCGATGTGCAAAACTACAACGACGGTCAAAGAGGGGGGAAAATACGTGTTCGGGCAAAAATTGAAACCCTCGATAAAAACACCCTTGTCATTCGGGAAATTCCCCACAGCACTACGACTTCTTCATTGATCGACAGTATCCTGAAGGCAAACGAAAAGGGAAAGATTAAAATCAAAAAAATTGAAGACAATACTTCTGCCGAAGTGGAGATTTTGATCCATCTGCCTTCTGGGACTTCCCCTGACAAAACCATCGATGCACTTTATGCATTTACAGCCTGTGAAACTTCTATCTCTCCTTTAGGATGTATCATCGAAGATAATAAGCCCTTGTTTTTAGGGGTGAGCGATATGCTGAAAATATCCACGGACACGACGGTTCAGTTGTTGAAAATGGAATTGGAAGTTCAGCTGGAAGAGCTTGAAAATCAGTGGCATTTCGCATCTCTTGAGCGTATATTTATTGAAAACAGAATCTATAGAGATATAGAAGAACAAGAAAGCTGGGAAGGTGTTTTGGCCGCTATTCAGCAAGGCTTACAGCCGCATATTAAGCACCTTAAAAGAGAGGTGACCGAAGCAGACATCGTCCGACTCACAGAAATTCGAATCAAGAGAATTTCAAAATTCGATATCGACAAGGCTCAACAAAAAATTGAAGCTTTAGAGGGGGATATTGCTGAAGTGAAAAATAACCTCAGCCACCTGATCGACTACGCTATCCGCTTTTTTACGCATCTGCAAAAAACCTATGGAAAAGGGAAAGAGCGAAAGACAGAAATCCGAATTTTCGACGATGTCGATGCTAAAAAAGTAGTGGTTCGAAATCAGAAACTATACGTGAATCGAGCGGAAGGCTTTATAGGAACTGGACTTCGTAAAGACGAATTTATCTGTGATTGTTCTGATATAGACGATATCATTGTCTTTACAAAAGATGGAAACATGCAAGTGGTTCGTGTAGATTCTAAGGTTTTTGTCGGGAAAGACATCATTCACGCGGCTATCTTTAAAAAGAAGGATACGCGAACCGTCTACAATATGATTTATCGCGACGGAAAACCCGGCACCTCATATATCAAGCGTTTTTCGGTCACCGGTGTAACGCGCGAAAAAAAATACGACTTAACCCAAGGTAAACCCAAATCTGAAGTACTCTATTTTACGGCCAACCCTAATGGGGAAGCTGAAATCGTGAGCATTTTATTGCGAAATACGGGCACTATAAAGAAACTCAAGTGGGATTTAGATTTTGCAGACCTTCAAATCAAAGGCCGATCAGTTCGCGGGAATATAGTTACCAAATACCCCATTCGAAAGATTCAATTGAAGGAAAAAGGAATCTCCACGCTGCAAGCCAGAAATATTTGGTTTGATCCGGCCATACGCAGGATAAATTTTGAAGAAAGAGGAGAGTTATTGGGTGCCTTCAAAGGGGATGATAAACTTTTAGTTCTTTCTGAAAAAGGAAGTGCCCGGGTATTGGAACCCGATCCGAGCTTGCATTTCAGGGACGACGATTTCACCATTGAAAAATGGATTCCACACAAACCGATCACTGCCATTTATTTCGACGAAGCTAAAGGAAAGTATTTCTTGAAGCGATTTTTGGTCGAAAATGAAAAAAAGGAAGATGTGTTCCTTAAAGACAATACTAAGTTTGTCTTTGCCACTACGGAAGGACGCCCCCTAATTGAGGTCCAATTCGTGAAGCCGGCAGGCAAGGAAGTTCCACCACCACTAGTGATATGGGCAGAGGATTTTATTAGTGTTAAGGGAATTCAAGCAATGGGAAATCAGTTGACCAACCAACGCGTTAAAAAGGTGCAAGTTACGGATAGACAGGAATTTATCACTGAAGTTCCCACCCCGGAAATCGAAGTGAACTCAGAGGAAATTCTGGGAGATCAGGAAGATGACGACTCGCAAATACGCCTAAATTTATAAGCTTACTTTTTTCTCATTTTCATGTTGAGGAACTCTACTCCTAATGAAAACGCGATGGCAAAATAGAGATATCCCTTCGGAACAGCTCCGACCTCTTGTTCCCAAACAGATAAGTGCGAAAGGTGAGCGGCCTCTGCCACTAGCATAAATCCGATCAATAATAAAAAAGAAAGTCCCAACACCTGTAGTGAGGGGTGTTTTTCAATAAATGTCCCCACCGGACGGGCAAAAATCATCATGATAATCACCGAGATCACTACCGCAATAGCCATGATGGCAAGGGCGCCACTGAGACCGTTTGTCATTCCGATTGCCGTGAGAATAGAGTCGAAGGAAAAAACAAGGTTGATTAAAATGATCTGAATAAGGGCTCTCCCAAAAGTGTAGTGAGCAGTAGATATTTCAGGTCCCTTTTCGAAGCCCTCTACTTTTTCATAGATTTCTTTGGTACTCTTGTAGAGTAAGAACAATCCGCCCAGGGCCAAAATAATCGATTGGCCGTTGAGTTCTACCGACAGATAATCGTTGTGCACGCTGAAAAATGATTTTTGCATTTGCAGGAAGACCGAAATTCCTAGCAATAGCCCTAAGCGCAGAAACATTGCCAACAGCAATCCCCATTGGGTGGCTTTTTTCCGCTGATGTTCAGCTACTTTCCCTGCAACCACTGAGATAAACAATATATTATCGATGCCTAAAACAATCTCTAAAAAAGTAAGGGTCAACAGTGCACTAAGGGCTTCAGTGGTCATTAAGGCTTCCATGCATCACTAATTTTTGTCGCTTTTCCTCTTTGACTACTCCCAGGCTGATTCACAAAGCTGTATTCAAACGTATAGGTATCAGCAGTCGTTTTTAAAATTTTAATTTTCAGAGGACGTTTTTCTTGATTATTCTTCGGATTGATTTTTGTGAGGATACATTCACAAGGGTTTACCCATCGTATACTTGCTGAATCGATCGCTCCCTTATAGTGTTCAATTTCTATACTTGGGGAACGGTAAAAAGTGGTCGTTTCTATCGTATTGTTGACAATACTCTCGAAGGTAAAAGTGCCTGTCTGAAAGGGTTCGCAGTTGCGTTCAGGGGTGTAACAAGAAAACACCAAAAAGATGCATCCAAGCCAGTATCGTTTTAGCATCCCCAAAATTAAGGCTTTTTTGGAAGATAGGTTTCAAAACGTCCGTCCGGATAAAGCACGATGACACGCTCTGGTGTTTCAGTAGAAACGGGAAAATTGGTTGGGTTGTCTTCTAGCGCTGGTGGATCAACTTCATCGAATAATTCGGAAGATATTTTGGGAAGGCTTGGCGGAGGTGGAGGAGAGTGGAGGGGAACTTTTCTTCCATAGAGCAATTCTTCCAGACTAATATCTTCAAATGCGTCGACTGTTTTGATCACAAATTCTAAGCTGGGTTTATTCCGTCCAGAAAGAATATGAGAAATGGAGGAGCGGGGCACACCAATACGATCGGCAAAGCTCGAAGCATTTAACTGATGCTTTTGGCGCAATTCTTCTATACGTTCAATAAGTGCCGAGTAATTTAACATTTGTAAACAATTGTTTGATTTACATTTGTAATATACGATATATTTTGCAATCACATATGACAATATCACATTAATTACATTAAACAATAAGTTTAATTATACCACCTAATTAATTGGTTTTAAGTATTTAAAGGCTTGTATTGAGAACATATGTGAATTTTAAACGCTAATTAGTACACAATTGTAAATTAATAGGAACTTTCAAGGTGATACAATTGTAAACAAAAGGATTTTTACATTTGTAAAATGAAATCTAACCTACGATACTATCCTCCTGAGAAATGGGCCCATGATTGGAAGAAACATTCGTTTGATTATGCAACAGAGTGTATTGGTTATTCCGTTCAACAGCGGGCTATAGAAGTTATTTATGTTGGAAATGGTCCTGTAAAGGTCCTGATGTGGTCGCAAATGCACGGAAATGAAAGCTCTTCCACCCGTGCACTTGTTCAATTATTGGACCATTACCGAACAGCTGAAGGCGTTTCTGCACTAGCAGGGGTTCAACTGGCCATTATTCCACAACTCAACCCAGATGGTGCCGCACTTTACACCCGTTTAAACGCACAGCAACAAGACCTCAATCGGGATGCGCAAGCCCTATCACAGCCAGAAAGTGTTGTTTTGCAGCAATTCTGCCAGCAATACCAGCCTCATTATGCCTTTAATCTACATGGGCAGCGAACAATTTTTGGCGCAGGGCTGCAGGGGCGTCCTGCTACGCTATCTTTTTTAGCTCCAGCTGGCGATGCAGAAAAAAATATTACTAAAGCCCGGTTAAAAGCGATGCATCTGATAGCAGATATCCGACAGGAGCTACCGACAGATCTAGACGAAGCCGTAGGGCGTTATGACGATGCGTTTAACCTCAATTGTGTAGGTGATACCTTTACCCAATTGGGCATTCCTACGCTTTTATTTGAATCTGGACATTATCCGCAAGATTATGATCGCACAACGACCGTTAATTTTACTTTTCAAGCGCTCAAGGCGGCTATTCTCAGAATACAAAAGCCAATAGCCCGCAAGGACCCTGCTGCGGATTACCATAAAATACCAGAAAACACCAAAGACTGGGTCGATCTAATGCTTCATCCGGTAACACTTGTTAAAGACGAGGAATTAATGCCTGATCAGTTCTTGTTTTTACAATATGAAGAGCAGTTGAAAGAGGGGAGTATCGAATTTAAACCTGTTTTTCATTCAATATCGCCTGAAAAGTCCTTTAAGCCCCACACTCAAATTCAATTCAACAATAAAAATGAAGTCTTTCAGATAGGAGAAAAAGATCTGAAAAGTTGGAATTACAACAATTTGTTAATGAATTATCTTTAATTAAACACCTAATCAATTCCATTATTTGTATATAATTATTAATTTTGTTAAAAATTATAGCGATGTCAAAGATGAAATTAGATGAGGTCGACCATCAGATACTTGATATCTTAATCGACAATACACGTATCCCTTTTACAGAAATTTCCAAGCGCTTACTCATTTCCGCTGGTACGGTTCACGTCCGCGTTAAAAAGATGGAAGAAGCAGGAATTATTCAAGGTTCCTCGCTTACGCTAGATTATGTGAAGTTAGGGTATGCTTTTATTGCCTACGTGGGTATCTTCTTAAATCAGACCAAACGAACGGCTGAGGTTATTCAACGACTGAATGATATTCCTTCCGTCACAGTCGCACATATTACCACAGGAAAATTCAATATTTTTTGTAAGGTTCGAGCGCGTAATACGCAACATGCCAAAGAGATTATTTTTAGTATAGATGAGATTGATGGTGTTTCTAGAACCGAAACGATGATATCTCTAGAAGAAAGCATCAACGACAAAAAACGTCTGATGCACAGCATATTTAACGATTTATAAAGATCACTAACATCAATGGCCAGAAAACCTAAGTTAGAGCGTTTTAACGAACGTGTTCTCTCCAAATTTCAACTGTACAACAACCTATTTTTATCTCTCCCTTTTGAAAATATAAAAGACACTGGTGTCTTTGTCTCGCTGTTCGCAGACTATTGTCAGAAGCAATTCGAAACGGATGCTGATCCCAAAACCATCGTAGAATCCTTTTTTGCTCAGCACCTCCCAGACCTCAGTGCCGAGGAACAGGTCAATACACTTTTTCGATTTATACAGTATATCGAGAGACAAGTGGTTTTATTCGATGCAATCGAGGACGCCGCCTACCCATATGTCAATAATATGCACGGGCGAGGAACTCTACGTCATTTGAAAGAATCTTCGAATAATGAAGGAAGAAAAAATGCGTTGGTGAATTATCTGAATCAATTCAAAGTTCGCATTGTTTTGACGGCTCACCCTACTCAGTTCTATCCCGATAGTGTCTTGGGAATCATTAACGATTTGTCGAAATCGCTTCAAAATGACGATCTAGATGAGATTAAGACACTTCTTTCCCAATTGGGAAAAACGCCTTTCTATCAGAAGAAAAAACCGACGCCGTTCGATGAAGCCGTTAGCCTTATATGGTTTTTAGAAAATGTGTTCTACCACAGTGCTAGTTCCATAGTCAACTATATCGATCAGAACATATTGCCAAAAGACAGTTTTGAAAACTCCATTTTTGATTTTGGTTTTTGGCCAGGGGGCGACAGAGATGGAAACCCTTTTGTAACTCCCGAAATTACTCTGCAAACGGCAGAAAGACTCCGTTTTTCAGTCGTTCGGAACTACTATCGAGATCTGAGGAAGCTCAAAAGAAAACTCACCTTCGACGGGATAGATCAAACATTGGAATCCCTTACGTCTAAAGTTTTTGAGGCATTATTTAATCCGGACAGCCATCCCGATTTTACGCTCAGCTATTTTCAAAATGAGCTGGAGGAGATCCATGCTGCAGTGATCCGCTCTGGTGGGCTATATGCCAAAGACGTGAAAGACCTGATCAATAAAGTAAAGCTGTTTGGTTTCCACTTTGCGAGCCTGGATATCCGACAGGATTCGCGTGTTCACAACGATTTATTCTTGGAAATCTTGCAGCATCCAGATCTTTCTAAATACGCTCAGAATGTTCCGGATGACTATTCGGCACTATCCCTAGAAGAGCGCTATGATGTCCTTTTGGCTTTGGAAGGAGATGTTCCTCCTGAATTATTCGAAACGCCCATCACCCAACAGACCCTAGGCTCTATTCGCGCCATGCAAAGCATCCAAAAGCGCAATGGCGAAAGAGGCTGTAATCGATATATCATCAGTAACTGTCAATCCCTAGAAAACTTATTGCAACTTTTCGCTTTGCATCGACTATCCGGATGGAAAAAGCCGACGGTGGATTTTATTCCACTATTCGAAACCATCACGGACTTGCAGGAGGCTCCCGGCATCATGCGTGCATTGTACAGCAATAGCACCTACAGCAGTCACCTAGAAGCCCGTGGAAACAAGCAAACGATTATGCTTGGATTTTCCGATGGGACGAAAGATGGCGGGTATTTTATGGCCAACTGGAGTATCTACAAAGCAAAAGAAGAATTGTCTGAAGTTGCCCAAGAATTTGGTATTCAACTGGCCTTTTTCGATGGGAGAGGAGGACCACCAGCTCGAGGGGGTGGAAACACACATCAATTCTACGCTTCATTAGGACCAAAGATCCAAGCAGATGATATTCAGCTGACCATTCAGGGACAAACCATTAGTTCCAACTTTGGAACCCTAGAATCCTCTCAATTCAATTTAGAGCAATTGCTGAGTGCAGGGGTCATCAATAAAGTTCTACAACCGGAAGCGCATCAGTTCAGTACAACCGACCGAGAGGTCATGCAAGAATTAGCAGATCTGAGCTATCAGGCCTATCAGGAATTTAAAGCGCATCCATCTTTTATTCCATATCTGGAGCGCATGTCTACCTTGCCCTATTACGCTAAAACAAATATTGGAAGTCGCCCCAGCAAACGCGGAAAGTCCTCTGAATTAGTCTTTTCCGACTTGAGAGCGATCCCATTTGTAGGGAGCTGGAGCTTGTTAAAGCAAAATGTACCAGGATTTTTTGGTGTCGGGACAGCAATACACGCCATTAAAAAAGCCAATCGTCTGGCGGAAGTTCAACAATTGTTCGAAAACAGCCAGTTTTTTAGAACACTTGTCTTTAATAGTATGATGAGCTTAACGAAATCTTTCTTTAAACTTACTTCATATATGTCTAAAGATGAGGAGTTTGGCCCTTTCTGGGAGTTAATTTTTGAAGAGTATAAGCTCACCAAATCCATGCTTTTGGAAGTTTCAAATTTTGAGGAGCTCATGGAGCATGAAGAGGCAGGAAAAGCCTCTATACACGTGCGCGACAGCATCGTACAACCGCTATTGACTATACAGCAATATGCGCTGATGCAAGTTCAGCAAATGAAAAAGGAGGGATCTAATGCTTCCGTAGAAGTCTATGAAAAGATTATTACACGCGCCTTGTTCGGTAATATTAACGCGAGTAGAAATTCGGCTTAAATTCGGTAATAGTCAAAGGCTTTGGGCATGAGTTCTGCTGGGACTTCTACGTCGATTTGAGGTTCTCCTATGGCTTTCAATAGGGCAAATTTGACAATCCCGTGGCTATTCTTTTTATCGAATTTCAATAAGCGCAACATCTGTGCTTGTGCTTCGGTTGAGATCTCCACCTTCGGATAAATTTCTGCTAAAGTTGTCTTAATCTGTTCCATGCTTTCTCGTGCTAGGCCGCAAAGCTCAACAGATAAATAGGCCTCCATAATCATACCGATGGCGATTGCTTCGCCATGTAAGAGCGTCTTAGCGGTTGTATTCTCCAGAAAGTAAGACTCTATGGCGTGTCCTAACGTATGTCCAAAGTTTAGGATTTTTCGCCAGCCCCCCTCAAAAGGATCTTTTTCTACAACAGCCGCTTTTACTTGAACAGATTTTTCAATAAATCGTTGAATATCATCTGTTTGTATGTTTTTATAGTCGGCTAGTTGCTCCCAGTAGGAGGCGTCGGCAATCAGGCCGTGTTTTAACATTTCAGCATAACCGGATCTGAATTCTTCAGGGGGTAAAGTGTTTAAAAACTGAGGGTCGATTAAAACCCAAATAGGAGGAATAATTACTCCAATCTGATTTTTAAGCCCTTGAAAATCAATTCCAGTTTTGCCCCCAACAGAAGCATCTACCATGGCCAAAAGACTGGTCGGGATATTCACAAAGCTGATTCCCCGCTTAAAAGTTGCGGCAACAAAACCTCCAAGATCAGTTACCACCCCTCCTCCAAGGTTGATGAGCAAACTTTTCCGATCGCCACCTCCATCTCCAAGTGTTTCCCAAATACCTTGGCAGCTGTCTATATTCTTGTTGAGCTCTCCAGCTGGCATCTCTATGATTTCGTCTATAAATACGTCATTCAATTGCGCTTGAAAGAGCGAAGCACAGTGCTGATGGGTGTTTGAGTCAACCAGTAAAAAGACTTTTGAAAAGTTTTCTTGGACGATCCATTCGGAAAGCTTTACATAGCCTTCATTCCCGTAAAGTATAGAGTTGAGAGTGTTTTGCTGATCCATCTTGCAAAAATAGTTCTTTGCTTTATATTTGATTAAAAAAATCTATGTTGTTTGACGATACACAAGTTGCTTTCCGTTCCAAAACAAATCTAGAGCTAAGAAGGGCTCAACTCTTATTTCGATTAGTTGCACGACAGTCGTTAGTGCGTTTTGGAAAATGGGTCACCGAGAGTTTCCTCCGTTGGGGGATACCCGTTTCTGTATTTTATCGTTGGTCGGTCTTCGACCATTTTTGTGGAGGCGAAACCGTTGATGATTCCCGGAAAGTGGTGGACGAGCTTCATGCCCAAAGTGTATCATCTATTCTACATTATTCTGTCGAAGGCTCTTCTCAAGAATCTTTTTTTGATTTTACCTTGGAGAAAACAATTGAAACGATTGCCTTCGCTGCAAATAACCCGGCGGTTCCATTTGCTGTATTTAAGCCTACTGCTTATGGAAGTTCTTCCGTATTCGAAAAAAAATCCAAAGGAGAAGCACTCGACGTCTCAGAGCAAAAAGCTTGGGAAAAAATTCAGGAACGCTATCATAAAACCTGTGCTTTTGCCTGCCAGCATCGCGTCAAGTTATTTATTGATGCCGAGGAAAGCTGGATTCAAGATGCTATGGATCAGCTGTCAGAGCAAATGATGCAAAAGTACAACAGCGACGAAGTATGGATTTTTCACACCATACAAATGTACAGACACGACCGATTGGAATATCTCCAACAATTGATTGGTCGGGCCAAGCAACAAGGCTTTAAAATTGGCGTAAAATTGGTGCGTGGCGCCTACATAGAAAAGGAGAATGCCAGAGCAAAAAAGCAACAGTATCCCACTCCAATTTGTGCATCAAAGGCGGCCACAGACGAAAACTTTGATGCAGCTGTAGAACTCATATTGAACCATTTGGATAGCGTTGCTCTTTTTTATGGCAGTCATAATGAGGCTAGTGCTTACCGACTCATGGAACTATTAACCACCAAAAAAATTGATCCGAGTCACCCGCATTTGTGGTTTGGACAGCTCTATGGAATGAGCGATCACATTTCTTTTAACCTTGCAAAAGCTGGGTTTTCGGTAGCGAAATACGTTCCCTATGGACCTGTCAAAGAGGTCATTCCATATCTGATTCGGCGGGCAGATGAAAACACTTCTGTTGGAGGACAAACCTCTAAGGAGTTGGAGTTGATCAGAAAAGAAATCCAGCGAAGAAAGCTTAAGGCTGCTGTCTGATCTCTAAAATTCTAATTTTTGTACGACAATTCTCAACTTGTAGGCTGAGTTGTGTTTGCTTGTATAGGCTTAACATCCGATAGCGCTTACAAGAATCCAATTGAGTTTCACTTGCGCTAAAATCGATACTGGCTTGGTTCAATAGCGATTCAAACACTTTAGGGCTAACGACATTAGAGCCTATGCGTTGACTGGAGTCAACCACATAGGTTTTTTTGGCGAAATCGGCTAAAACTCTAGCTTCTGGTCCGTAATTGCAGCTGGTTTTTTTTCCCGAGAAAAAAAAGGCAACAAAAACAATTCCAATGGAAAGTCCTAAAAGATAATACCCTATTCTGTGAAGGAGTTGCATAGGCTAATCTTGTGTTAAAGTTATTCTCCTGCTGTTTTCGTCGAGAATTTCTATGGTTAAAGTACTGTATTCTTCTGGCAAGAGGTTTTCAATTTTTTCGCTCCATTCCAAAAAGCAAACAGAACCACTGTCGAAATATTCTTCAACCCCAAAATCCAGTGCTTCCGCGGGCGATTCTATCCGGTAAAAGTCAAAATGGTAGAGGTGGTTACCGCTCGCAGACAGGTAAGTGTTAACTACAGAAAAAGTAGGGCTTGAAACCGCATCAACAACTCCCATTTCTCGGGCGAGCGCCTTGATGAATGTCGTTTTTCCAGCACCCATAACCCCATCCATCCGCACGATGGCATGTTGAAGTTTTTCGGCAATTTCGGTGGCCACTTCATCAATTTCTCTCAATGTAAATTCTCTTTGCACTCGAATATAATTAGGCGTTAAACTGAACAAAAGGAATAATCATTTCTTCCATAGACACGCCACCATGCTGAAAGCTTTGATGAAAAAACTGTGCATAGTGCGCATGATTGTTGGGATATATAAAATAGTAGCGGTCTTTCGCAAATATATATTTGGAATTCAGATGGGCTGCTGGCAATCCAAACTCTTCTGGGGAATCACAACTAATCACGTGTTTCTCTTGATAAGTAAGACTTTTTCCTGCTTTGTATCGAAGGTTTAAGCTCGTGTTCCTATCGCCAATGACATCACTCGGGTTTTCCACGTTAATGGTCCCGTGATCGGTCGTTAATAAAAGTTGAAAGCCAAGTGTTTTTGCTTTTTTAATAATCTCCAGCAATGGAGAATTGTCGAACCATGTTTGTGTTAAAGAACGATAGGCCTTTTCATCAGGAGCGAGTTCTTTAATCAGTTCCATCTCCGTTTTTGCATGCGATAGCATATCGACAAAATTATAGACGATTACCGTTAACTTCTCATGTCGGTGGTTGTTCAGGGATTTTAACAGTTGCTGACTTTGCTTGAGTTGCAGTATTTTATGATAGCTAAATTCTCCTGCTATACCGAGGCGTTTCCATTGGGTTTCCAGCAGTTCCTTTTCAAATAAATTCTTCCCTCCCTCATCAAAATCGAATTTCCAATACTGAGGGCTTTGTCGTTGTATCTCATTGGGGAGTAGTCCAGCAAAAAGGGCGTTTCTGGCGTACTGAGTTGCGGTTGGCAATAAACTGCAATAGGAGAGTTCCTTCGTTTTGTTATAGATCTGTCCTATAATCGGTTCCAATCGCTTCCACTGGTCATATCGCAAATTGTCGATGACGACCAAAAGGGTCGGACGATCGTCCTGAAGACATGGCACTATCGCTTTCTGAAACAGCTGATGTGAAAGTAGGGGAGACTCGTTCCCCTGAATCCAAGAACGATAATTTTGTTCGACAAATCGTCCAAAAAGATGGTTGGCTTCCTTTTTTTGATGTTGTAATATTTCGTGAAGAGCCGAGTCGTTAGTTTGCTCCAATTCGAGCTCCCAAAACAGTAATTTCTGAAAATAGTTTTGCCAGTCTTCCCAACTATTGAGATTATTGAGCTCTTGGGTTAGGGTGCCGAATTCCTGCTGATAACGCCGCTGTGTTTTTTCCGCAATGATTTGCTGAGGGGAAATATTCTTTTTGAGGCTTAATAGAATTTGATTTGGATTGACAGGTTTAATCAGATAATCCGAAATTTTAGAGCCGATGGCTTCTTCCATGATTTGTTCCTCTTCATTCTTAGTGATCATGATCACGGGGAGCTCTCTGTTCTTTTGCTTAATCCCTTCGAGAGTTTCCAGACCGTTAAGCCCGGGCATGTTTTCGTCTAATAATACTGCGTCGAAACGATGCTCGTCCAAAATTTTTAAGGCATCTACCCCATTGGAGCAGGGAGTGATATGATAGCCTTTCCCCTTAAGATAAAGGATATGAGACTGCAGATGATCGACTTCGTCGTCTACCCATAAAATCTGATAGGTTTCCATTTTCGTATCTTTGAAAAAACTACGGAATATTGACTAGCAAACAGGCCAAATATACACTTATTAACGATCCTATTCACGGATTTATTACGGTACAATCGCCCTTAATTTTTGACCTTATACAGCATCCTTATTTTCAACGGCTTCGCCGTATCCGACAGATGGGGTGTTCTGCTTTGGTCTTTCCCGGGGCCCGTCATAGTCGTTTTGAGCATGCCTTAGGGGCTTTGCACCTTATGCAAAACGCCCTGAACAGCTTACTCCAAAAGGGAGTGAACATCACTGCTGCCGAACAAGAAGGTGTCCAAGTGGCGATTTTACTGCATGATATTGGCCACGGTCCCTTTTCCCACGCCCTAGAGAACATCATTGTAAATCAGCTGAGTCACGAGGCACTCTCGCTAGAAATCATGAAGCGACTCAATGAAGAGTTTAACGGACAATTGGATCTCGCTATACAGATATTTACGAATAGTTACAGCAAGCGGTTTTTACATCAGCTAGTGTCTGGTCCCATCGACATCGATCGAATGGATTACCTTAAAAGAGACAGTTTTTATTCGGGAATGTTAGAGGGAAATATCAATATTGATCGTTTACTAGCGGTCATCAATGTCGTCGACGATCAGTTGGTTTTTGGAGAAAAGGGACTGTTGTCTGTAGAGAAGTTTCTCATTGCTCGCCGCCTGATGTATTGGCAAGTTTACCTGCATAAAACGAGTTTAGTAGCAGAGCTGATGCTGGCCAAAACCCTGCAAAGAGCTCAGGAACTTTTACGGAATGGAGAACAACTTCCCGGTTCTGATATTTTGCTGTCTTTTTTCCAAGCAAATCAGGATAATTTAATGGAGGACCAAGAGACACTCGACAACTATTTGTCATTAGACGATACAGACGTGTTGTTTTCCTTAAAAAAATGGAAAACTCACAAAGACCCTATTCTTTGTCGTTTGGCAAAAGGGCTCATCGATCGTCATTTGTATAAAATCAGTACGCAAAACACTCCTTATTCTTTAGCGAGTATTCAGCAGATTGCCGATAAATTGCAGCAGAGCCATCCAGAAATCCCTCTTGAATACCTACTTTTTCAGGGAGAAGTTTCCAACGAATTATATGGCGTTAAGAATGCTATACAGTTGTTGGGGGATGAACAAAAAATCATTCGTTTCGATCAACATCCCAGCTCCTTGATCAATCAATTGCCCCATGCGACACAGAAATTGTATTATATGGCTTATCCGAAAGAAATCGTTTAAGCATAATTTATTAATTTTGCACCAATGATTTTTACGGCAAAAGAAATTGCACATCAATTAGACGGAACCGTCGTTGGTGATCCGGAAACTGAAGTTTCTACCCTTTCTAAAATCGAAGAAGCTCAGTCGGGCTCCATTACTTTTTTAGCCAACCCGAAATATACCCCTCACATATACCACACTAAGGCGTCGATTACTATCGTCAATAAAACCTTTGAGCCGGAATCGGATCTAGATACTGTTTTAATTCAAGTGGAAGACGCCTACGCGGCCTTTACAAAGCTCTTGGATTTTTATCAGGTATCGCAATTACCTGATCCACAGCTTTCATCTACTGCAGTAATCGATTCTTCAGTGCAAATGGGTGAACAATGTCATGTAGGGGCACAGACAATTATCGAAGGGGAAACGGTTATTGGCGATCGGAGTGTTATCCATCCTCAAGTTTTCATCGGTAAAAATGTTCGCATTGGCGAAAAATGTGTGATATATCCCGGCGTTCGCATATTAGAGGGCTCGCATATTGGTGCCCGTTGCATTATCCATAGCGGAACTGTTATCGGATCCGACGGATTTGGTTTCGCCCCACAAAAAGACGGCAGTTACCAAAAAATCCCTCAATTGGGAACGGTATGGATCGGCAACGATGTGGAGATCGGGGCGAACAGCACGATCGATCGAGCAACACTAGGTCAGACGAAAATTGGTCACGGCGTAAAACTCGACAATCAAATTCAGGTGGCACATAATGCTGAAATAGACGATCATACGGTTATAGCTGCCCAATCGGGTGTAGCTGGATCTGCCAAAGTTGGGAAACACTGCGTCATCGGAGGTCAAGTGGGTATCGTTGGGCATATAGAAGTAGGCGATCATGTCCAGATTCAGGGACAATCCGGAGTATCCAGCAATGTCCCAGCCAATACAGCTATTCAAGGGACTCCCGCCTTCACCTATAAAGACTACAGTAGATCTTACATTTACTTTAAGAAACTCCCCGAACTCGTAAAACAAATAGAAACTCTTGAAAAGAAAAGTTCCCCATGATTCAAAAGTTAAACCCCCAAAGAACAATTGCTAAGCCTGTCTCCCTAGATGGGGTTGGTTTGCATACTGGTGCTCACGTTCACCTCACTTTTCATCCTGCGCCCGAAAACACAGGTTTTGTGTTTAGACGTATCGATTTAAACCCTGCCGTAGACATTCCTGCAGATGCCACTTTAGTCACAAATACTGACCGCGGCACTAATCTGGAAAAGGACGGAGTGAAAATCCAAACCTCCGAACACGTACTTGCGGCCTTAGTCGGTATGGGTGTCGATAATTGTATAATCGAAATCAATGCTCCTGAACCTCCCATTATGGACGGATCGTCTAAATTTTTCGTCGAAGCACTTGAAACTGTTGGCTTCGTCGAACAAGAGGAGCCGAGAGAAGAATTTGTTGTACAAGACGTTATCACCTATAAGGATGAAGCGTCGGGAAGTGAAATGATGCTAATTCCTGCCGATCACTATCAGGTTACAACCATGGTCGATTTTGGCACTAAAATTTTAGGAACCCAAAATGCGACCCTCGATCGTGTTGAAGATTTTAAATCGGAAATAGCGGCTTCTCGTACGTTTAGTTTCTTACACGAGCTTGAAATGCTTTTGGAGCACGGCCTTATCAAAGGAGGGGACCTAAACAATGCCATCGTTTATGTAGATAAGCCATTGTCGGAAGAAACTATGAACCGGCTTAAAAAAGCATTTAACAAAGATCAAATTACCGTTAAGCCCAACGGGATTTTAGATAATTTAACGCTGCATTACCCCAATGAAGCTGCTCGACACAAACTTTTGGATGTAATTGGCGACCTTGCCTTGATTGGAACTCCTATCCGTGGAAAGGTGATTGCCACTAAGCCCGGCCACAAAGTAAATACCACTTTTGCCAAAAAAATCGCTCAGCACATTAAGACTGAACGTCGAAAAAAAGTACCGAAGGTGGACTTGTCATTGCCACCTTTGATGGATGTGGTGCAGATTCAAGAAATGCTCCCGCATAGACCACCATTTTTATTGGTCGATAAAATCTACGAGCTCTCAGAAAATCATGTGATTGCGCTGAAAAACGTCACCATGAATGAGCCCTTTTTTACCGGACATTTCCCGGGGGCCCCAGTGATGCCAGGAGTATTGCAGATCGAATCCATGGCACAAGCCGGTGGAGTACTTTTACTGAATACTGTTCCCGATCCAGAAAATTATCTGACGTTGTTTATGAAAATTGACAATGTCAAATTTAAACGCCCAGTTCATCCCGGTGACACCTTGATTTTCCGTTTGGAATTAATGATGCCCATCCGGAGAGGAATCTGCCAAATGCGCGGCCAAACTTTTGCTAACGGGCATTTGTCTACTGAGGGAGAGTTTATGGCGCAAATCGTTAAACGAAAAGATACAACCGAATGAATCAACCCCTAGCATATGTCCATCCCGGAGCTAAAATCGCTAAAAACGTAGTGATTGAACCTTTTTGTACTATTAGTAATAATGTGGAAATTGGAGAAGGCACTTGGATCGGCCCAAACGTTACCATTATGGAAGGTGCGCGTATTGGGAAAAACTGTTCCATTTTTCCGGGGAGTGTTATCTCTGCCATCCCCCAGGATCTTAAATTTGAAGGAGAAGAAACGCTGGCTATTATTGGGGATAAAACCACCATACGCGAATGCGTGACCATCAATAGAGGAACCAATCATCGAGGGGCGACCAAAATTGGGAGCAACTGCCTGATTATGGCCTATTCGCATGTCGCTCACGATTGTACCGTAGGAGACTATTGTATTTTTTCAAACAACAGTACACTAGCAGGTCATATCACCATTGGAGATCATGTGATCTTAGCCGGACTAACAGCCGTTCATCAATTTGTGACCATAGGTGATCATGCCTTTGTCGCGGGAGGGTCCTTGGTACGTAAAGATGTACCGCCTTATGTTAAAGCAGCTCGTGAGCCCTTGTCCTACGTCGGAATTAATTCTATTGGTTTAAGACGTAGAGGGTTCAGTGCTGAAAAAATCAAAGAGATTCAAAACATCTATCGATTGTTGTACCAAAAAAAATACAACAATACTCAGGCATTGCAAATTATTGAAGCAGAAATGATTGCTACTCCTGAAAGAGACGAAATCTTACAGTTCATTCGCGATTCTCAACGAGGAATCATGAAGGGATATTTTCAAAACTAAATCACCATATATGGCCAATACTTCAGACATCCGAAAAGGACTTTGTATCCGTTACAGCAATGACATCTATAAAATTGTTGAATTTCTTCACGTCAAACCCGGCAAAGGCCCAGCTTTTGTTCGGACCAAGCTAAAGAGTGTTACTTCTGGGAAAGTTGTGGATAATACCTTTTCAGCTGGGCATAAAATTGATGTCATTCGTGTTGAAACCCAAAAGTATCAATATCTGTATGCAGAAGGGGAACTGTTACATTTTATGAATACTGACGATTACAACCAAATCAGCCTTCCAGCCAGCCTCATCGATCAGGTAGAACTGATGAAAGAGGGAGAATTGGTCTCTATCTCCATCAATACTGAAGATGGCTTACCTTTATCCGCGGAGCTTCCTGCGTCGGTTATTTTAGAAGTGACCCATACCGAACCCGGAGTTAAAGGAAATACGGCTACCAATGCTACAAAGCCAGCTACAGTCGAAACCGGAGCAACTATTAATGTGCCATTATTCATCAATGAAGGTGATAAGATTAAAGTAGAAACCGAAAAAGGAACGTATTCCGAAAGAATAAAAGAATAGATTTAAACTAAACAACTGACCAAATTAATAATGAGCGTACTAGTTAATAAAAACTCAAAAATAATTGTCCAAGGATTTACCGGTAGTGAAGGTACTTTTCACGCCACTCAAATGATCGCCTATGGGACCAATGTAGTCGGAGGAGTAACCCCTGGAAAAGGAGGACAGACACATTTAGACAAGCCAGTCTTTAATAGTGTTCAGGAAGCCGTAGATCAGGTAGGTGCCGATACGACAATCATCTTTGTTCCACCGGCCTTTGCAGCAGATGCTATTATGGAAGCCGCCGATGCGGGGATCAAGGTAATCATTGCCATTACAGAAGGAATTCCAGTGGCAGACATGGCTAAAGCAGCCGACTATATCAAGCATATGGACTGCCGTTTGGTGGGACCTAACTGTCCTGGGGTAATTACCCCTGAGGAGGCTAAAGTTGGGATTATGCCGGGCTTTGTCTTTAAAAAAGGATCAGTCGGGATAGTTTCTAAATCTGGAACACTGACCTATGAAGCGTCAGATCAGGTGGTGCGCCAAGGATTGGGAATCACTACTGCTATCGGAATAGGAGGAGATCCCATCATTGGGACAACGACTAAAGAAGCAGTAGAATTACTGATGAATGACCCAGAAACCGCTTGTATCGTAATGATCGGTGAAATTGGAGGACAGCTAGAGGCAGAAGCAGCTCGTTGGATCCAAACCGATGGCAATCGCAAGCCAGTAGTAGGGTTTATCGCCGGAGAAACTGCACCGAAAGGACGTACCATGGGGCATGCCGGGGCTATTGTTGGTGGTGCTGAAGATACCGCAGAGGCGAAAAAAGCCATTATGCGCGAATGTGGGATACACGTGGTAGATTCTCCAGCAGAAATTGGCGCTAAAGTAGCTGAAGTAATAGGATAGTCATATGGGATTATTAACAGATAAGATTGCCCTTGTAACCGGTGCCAGTAGAGGAATCGGTCAAGAAATAGCCCGGGAATTCGCCCGTCAAGGAGCAGCGGTGGCTTTTACCTACAACAGCTCTGAAGCACCAGCGCTTGCACTCCAATCTGAGCTAGAACAACTCGGGGTAAAAGCAAAAGCCTACAAAAGCAATGCAGCTATTTTTGAAGAGGCCGAAGCTTTAGTAAAGGCCATTATCGAAGATTTTGGCGGCATTCATGTACTTGTCAACAATGCAGGTATCACCAAAGACAATCTGCTCATGCGCATGTCTGAAGAAGATTTTGACCAGGTTATTGAAGTGAATCTCAAATCGGTTTTCAACATGACAAAGGCAGTTCAACGCACTTTCCTCAAGCAACGTTCAGGGAGTATGATACACATGAGTTCTGTGGTAGGAGTGAAGGGGAATGCTGGGCAAGCCAACTATGCTGCTTCTAAGGCAGGTATCATTGGATTTTCAAAATCGGTCGCCTTAGAGCTCGGCTCTAGAAATATTCGTAGCAACGTGATTGCTCCCGGATTTATTGAAACAGAAATGACCGATAAGTTAAGTCCCGAAGTTGTGCAGGGGTGGCGCGATGGGATTCCCCTCAAGCGAGGAGGTTCTCCTTTAGATGTTGCGCAAGCCTGTGTATTTCTTGGATCAGATTTATCTTCTTACATTACAGGGCAAGTTCTGAATGTAGATGGCGGAATGTTAACTTAAAAAACCCAATATATGCAACGTTTACCTAAAATTGGACTGCCAGCACTTTTGTTGGGCTTGGTTCTCTTAATTTTTATTTCTAAGTCCTCCATTAACATCGGTTATGGAGAAGCAGGTGTTCTTTTCCGTACTTTTGGAGGCGGGGTAGTCACCGAAGACGCTCCCTTAGGAGAGGGATTTCACATTATTGCCCCCTGGAACAAAGTGTTTGTCTACAATGTTAAGCAGCAAGAATTTTTCGAAGGGAATATGCAAGTACTTTCCTCCAATGGACTTGAGATTTCTTTAGATGTGTCGGTTTTATATCAACCAAAGTTTGAAGAATTAGGACTGCTACACAAGACAAAAGGGGAAGATTACCTCAATACGGTTCTTATCCCTCAAATTCGAGCGGTCGCCAGAAGTGTCGTAGGACGTTATACACCAGAGCAACTCTATTCAACTAAAAGAGATGCTATCCAAAACGAAATTTTTGAAGAAACGCAAAAGAATGTAGCGGAGCAACATATACAACTCAACGCTGTCTTAGTAAGAGATGTTACGCTTCCTTTGGCGATAAAAGAAGCCATCGAACGAAAATTGCGGCAAGAGCAAGAGGCATTGGAATATGAATTCCGCCTAGAGAAAGCAAAACAAGAAGCCGAACGCCAGCGAATCGACGCTGAAGGTAAAGCGAAAGCCAACCGTATTTTAAGTGCTTCATTAACCGATAAGATCCTTCAGGAAAAAGGAATTGAAGCTACCTTAAAACTTTCTGAGTCTCCCAACTCAAAAGTGATTGTAATCGGTAGTGGAAAAACCGGAATGCCCATCATACTTGGCAATCAATAAAATATAATAGTTGATTAAAACCGCCTTCGGGCGGTTTTTTTTTGACGACACCTAATCTTTACGGAACGTATTCAGGCGTTGCAGGAAGTCTTGATAGTTTTGGCTAACGGTTTTGGGGGCTTCCAATTGTGGATAATGTCCGATATTCGGCAATTCCACTACATCGGGATTGGGCACTAACGCTTTATAACGATCAACCATCTGTGCTCCAGAGATAGGGTCTTTTAAACCGTCGATTAGTCGTAGGGGAATTTCGCTGTGCTGAAGTGCACCTACCCAACGACTGCGATACTGCTGCCGTTCTTTCATATACCGAATGAGTTTATGGGCGACACGAGTGCCAGATTTGTGAAGGATTTGTTCCCAAATATGAGCGATATCGCTAGCTGTTGGTTGCGTTTGCGGGCCAAAAATTCGTTCAAAGCTTTGCTGTAATTTTTTCTGGGTCAAAAATTTTCCGATTAAGCATCCAATAGGACTCATCAGTAATTGCTGAATCAGCAGGGGTTGATGGGTCTCTGGGAAAAGTCCTCCATTGAGAAAGCAAACAGACCTTAACCCTTTCAAGTTTCCTTCGGAACGGCGAGCAAGTAGTTCTTGTGCAACGGTGTCCCCGTAATCGTGACTAAACAGATGAAAAGTATCCACCTCTAATGTCCCTAATACTCTTTCGACTATGTTGGCTTGGCGAGCAATAGAGTAATCGCCCGCTCGTGGCTTGTCGGAATAGCCAAATCCAAAAAAGTCTAGGCATACTAGGCGGTAGTGGGGAAGGAGATCTTCCCAAATCATGTGCCAATCCCATGAAGAGGAGGGGAATCCATGCAAAAAAACAACACAGGGGCCACTGCCTTGTTGACGTATAAAAATTTGATGCTGGTCGATAGAAAGATATCTCCCGCCAGCTTCCCATGCTTTTGGGGTCATTTTAATAAGGGATGCCTAAACTGCGGTATAGCTTACCTAAAATCCAAGCCGGGCCGATCAATAGAAACTGCAGGTCTTTAAAAAAAGAGGGTTTAGCTCCTTCGATTTTATGGCCGATGAATTGGAGAATCCACGCCAATACAAAAATAATGACCGACGTTAGCCACAAGGGAACGCTGGTGTTGCTGTCTAAATACTGATTTCCCCAAAGAGTAGCCACCGACAGTAACAGCATACCAAGAAAAATACTGAACGACATGCGGAGGTAGAAAAATAAGCCGATCAGAATAACCAAACTTCCCAAGTGAGCGTAGGGAAATAAAGCACTAGGGATACTTGCACTTGCAGTAATTAGAGGGATAGAGGAAATGAGTCCGATAAGGCTAAAGAAAATAGCTGGAACACACACATAGTGAATTAACTTATTCGTTGTGTTCTGATGGCTAACTGCATATTCATCGAACCATTGTTGAGCATCTTTCATAATTCATTCTTCTTGTTTTGTCAATATACTAATATTATGACTCGAGCATTAAATTTTTTTCGAGAATACTCCTCTAAATGGTGTATATCTTCATTGCGGGAAGGCTTCAAGCATAAAAATGAAGTTGATTTTTGATATTCGATTGCAATAGTCGATATTTGCAACAATGAAAAAGCATCATCATACACACAACCCTTTATTCGCTCAGGCGTGCTAAGCATGTTGTGTAATCACATATAAGCCCGTTTGAGCAATCAAACGGGCTTTTTTAATTCAAAAAAATGATACGAATTGCTATTCAAAAGTCTGGAAGACTCAATGAAGATTCACTAAAGCTACTAAAAAGCTGTGGGATTTCAATCGACAATGGTAAAGATCAGCTTAAAGCTGCCGCCCGAAATTTCCCTTTGGAAGTTTTTTATCTCCGCAATGGGGATATTCCGCAATATCTTCGGGATGGGGTGGTCGATTTGGCCATTATTGGAGAAAATTTAATTGTGGAAAAAGGCGCAGACCTCAAAGTAATTGAAAGATTAGGGTTTTCTAAATGCCGCGTTTCTATTGCTGTTCCGAAAGACATGCCCTACACAGGTATTGAACAACTCAACGGTCGACGAATTGCCACCTCTTATCCGGAAACCGTAAAGCAGTTTTTGCATAAGAATAAACTTGAAGCTGATCTACATATCATTAATGGCTCCGTTGAAATAGCCCCGAATATTGGGCTATCAGAAGCAATTTGCGATATTGTGTCCAGTGGAAGCACCCTGTTTAAAAACAATTTAAAAGAGGTTGAAGTACTGATGAAGTCTGAAGCTGTATTGGTGCAATCTCCCCGTGTATCGGATGAATTACTCCCGGAGATTGAGGCTTTACTGTTTAGAATGCAGACAGTATTACGGGCTAAAAAATCAAAATACATTCTTATGAATGTACCGAACAATAAAATTGAGGAAATCTCAGGGATTTTGCCGGTACTGAAAAGTCCAACGATTATGCCACTTGCCCAAGAAGGATGGTCGTCTCTGCATTCCGTCATAGATGAAAATGATTTTTGGGAGGTAATCGATCAGCTTAAAACAGCTGGTGCTGAAGGTATTCTTGTTTGTCCAATTGAAAAAATGGTAGTTTAATGCAATTGTATAACAATCCTGAAAAAGCGAGTTGGGAGACGATTCTAGAGCGTCCTACGGCTTCTTTGCGATCCTTAGAGCCGCAAGTCAAAGCAATTTTTGAAGAAATTCAACAGCAAGGGGATCTAGCGCTAAAATCCTACACCCATAAGTTTGATAAAGTCACCCTTGCGGATATCGAGGTCTCTCCAGATCGTTTGCAAGCACTCGCCAAGCAGATAGAGCCTTCTTTAGCGGAGGCAATCGACCATGCGGCCAGAAATATCCACACATTCCATGCAGCACAAAAAACGGCTAAAGTTGCTGTGGAAACCCAACCAGGAGTTAGTTGTTGGCAAGAAAAACGACCAATTGAAAAGGTGGGGCTCTACATTCCCGGTGGAACAGCTCCTTTATTTTCAACATTATTAATGCTTGCCATTCCCGCTCAAATTGCAGGCTGCTCGCAAATTGTATTGTGTACACCACCAAAAGCAGATGGAAGCATTCCAGTAGAAGTCGCCTATATAGCTCTTCAGTACGGAGTCGATCGGGTATTCTCTCTAGGAGGGGTTCAGGCTATAGGAGCCCTTACTTTTGGTTCTGAAACCGTTCCAGCTGTAGATAAGATATTTGGACCGGGCAATCAATATGTAACGGTAGCCAAACAATTGTCCACCCAATATAAAGTAGCTATAGATATGCCTGCAGGGCCCAGTGAGGTATTAGTCATGGCCGATGGAACGGCCGATCCGGCTTTTGTAGCGGCCGATCTGTTGTCGCAGGCCGAGCACGGGATAGACAGCCAGGTGATATTGGTGAGTACCGATCTTCCGTTTATTGAAGCAACGCAAGAAGCCTTAAACCAACAATTAAAAGTACTCGAACGGAAAGATATAGCAGAAAAAGCCTTAGAAAACTCTAAAGCGATCTATTTTGATTCGGATGAAGCTGCCATTGCTTGTATCAACGTCTATGGCCCTGAACACTATATTCTGGCAGTTGAAAAAGAAGACTTATACCTCCGAGAGCTCGCCCATGCAGGCTCTGTGTTTATTGGCAATTACACACCAGAAAGCGCAGGCGATTACGCCTCAGGGACCAACCACACTTTACCGACCAATGGCTATGTTCGTCAGTACAGTGGTGTTCATCTCGACAGTTTTCAAAAAGCCATAACCTTCCAAAAAATTTCGGCCAAGGGACTACAAGATTTGGGTCCAGTAATCGAAAAAATGGCGGAGGCAGAAGGTCTTCAGGCGCATAAAAACGCGGTGAGCATTCGTTTGCAACACTTACAAAAATCTGTTCAATGAAACCGTTTAAGCTAGAAGAATGGGCTCGGCCAAATGTTTTGCAGATGAAAGCTTACAGCTCTGCTCGAGATGAATTTGGAGAACAACGGGACGATCTCATATACTTGGACGCCAATGAAAATCCCTATCCTTCCTCTGTTAATCGCTATCCAGACCCTTCCCAAAACTCCCTAAGAAAGCGGCTCTCAGCGCTTCGGAAGGTTCCCACCGATCAGATACTTATCGGGAATGGGAGTGATGAAGTTTTAGATTTGATTTTTAGAGCCTTTGCTGAGCCTTCTAAAGATCGTTTGCTGACTTTTCCGCCCACCTATGGTATGTATAGCGTGTTGGCTGAATTGAATGTAATTGAGGTGCTTGAAGCCCCTTTGGATCCTGAAACGTTTGACCTGAATTTTGACCGTATCGCCGCTCAGATGCAGCTAAACCCAAAGCTGATTTGTTTGCCCAATCCCAATAATCCAAGTGGAAATGGATGGCCTTTGGCTACCGTTAAAAAGCTGTTAGATATGGCCACGGGAATCGTAATCATCGATGAAGCTTACATCGATTTTGCACCCTTTGAATCGGCCATTACATTACTAGATGAATACCCCCACCTGATCGTATCACAAACTTTTTCGAAAGCATTTGGTCTGGCAGGGGCGCGTTTAGGAATCGCCTACGCTTCACCAGAGATAATTGCGCTTTTAAACAGGATTAAACCGCCCTACAACATCAATTCGCTGTCGCAATCTACGGCAGAAGGGTGCTTGTCCAATTCCGAAAAAAGAACAAAAGAAATTAAAACTATACTTGAAGAAAAGGATCGTATATCTTTATATATCAAGGACATGAATTTCGTTAAGAAGATCTTTCCCTCGGACGCTAATTTTCTTTTGATACGTGTAGATGACGCGGATAAACGCTATCAGCAATTTTTAAAAGCGGGAGTAGTATTACGCAACCGTTCCACCCAATTGCACTGCCAAAACACCCTTCGGATTAGTATTGGGACACCGCAAGAAAATTTAAAATTCATGGAACTGTGTCGGCAGTTCGATCAAAATGAAGTGCTTTAAATCATGAGAAAAATATTATTTATCGACAGGGATGGTACCTTGGTAGAAGAACCCCCAGTAGATTATCAGTTAGATGCCTTTCGGAAGTTAAAATTCCTGCCTGGTGTTTTTGAATTCTTAAGAAGGGTGGTAGCACAAATGGACTATGAATTGGTGATGGTTACCAATCAGGATGGTTTGGGAACGGATAGCTTTCCAGAAGAAGACTTTTGGCCAGTCCATAACTTCATCATGAATACATTTGCCAATGAAGGAATTCATTTTCAAGAGGTGCTGATCGATAAAAGTTTCCCTGAAGATAAACTTCCAACTCGCAAACCCGGGACGGCCATGCTCCGTCATTACATCGATAATTCAGCGGTAGATTTAAGCGCTTCCTGGGTCATCGGCGATCGAGATACCGATATAGAATTAGCCAAAAATCTCGGGGCCAAGGGGATTAAAATAACAGCGGATAGGCCTGAATCAAGCAGTACTGATGTTACTTACTGTGCCGATTGGGAGGAAATCTACGATGTTTTGAATACTGCTGAACGCTCTGCTATCATTGAGCGAAAAACCCATGAAACAGATATTTCCATTGCTTTAAACCTGAATGGTTATGGAAAAAGTGAAATTCAAACCGGCATTTCTTTCTTCGACCATATGCTGGACCAGTTAGCTCGGCATGGCCAAATGGATCTCAGTATCAAGGTCAATGGGGATTTAGAGGTAGACGAACACCACACCATAGAAGATACGGCCATCGCTCTTGGTGAAGCTTTCGCCAAGGCTTTAGGGAATAAGTTAGGGATTGAACGTTACGGCTTTGCCTTACCAATGGACGACTGTGCGGCACAGGTCCTGATCGACTTTGGCGGTCGCTCTTGGTTGGTTTGGGAAGCAGCCTTTAAAAGAGAAATGATCGGGAAGATGCCAACAGAAATGTTTATGCACTTTTTTAAGTCTTTTGCCGATGGAGCCAAGGCTAACCTCAATATAAAAGCGGAGGGCGATAACGAACACCACAAGATTGAAGCGATTTTCAAGGCTTTTGCAAAGGCGATTAAAATGGCTATTCGTCAGGACCCAGATCGGATGATACTTCCCTCTACAAAAGGTATGTTGTAATGCAAGTAGCCATTGTAGATTATGGGGCTGGTAATGTTCAAAGCGTTCAATTTGCTTTGAATCGATTGGGCGTAACACAAAGCTGTGTTACACAAGACCCACACGTGATTCAGCAAGCCGATAAAGTCATTTTTCCTGGCCAAGGAGCAGCTGCTGCGGCCTTGGAAAAACTGGAAAAAGCACAGCTGACAACTGTTTTGTCCTCCTTAAAGCAGCCCGTGTTGGGTATATGCTTGGGAATGCAACTGTTTTGCACCTGGACGGAAGAAGGCGATACCAACGGTTTGGGCATCTTTCCGATGCGGGTCAGTCGATTTCCAGCAGAGGTAAAACATCCGCAAATGGGATGGAACCGGGTCAGCCAGCTCCGATCAGATCTGTTTAAGGGAATAGAAGAAGATGCGTATATGTACTTAGTGCACAGCTACTTTGTTCCGCTGTCCGATTATTCAGTAGCCAGTGCTACCTATGGACTAGCCTACAGTGTCGCCATACAAAAAGACAATTTTTATGGGGTGCAATTTCATCCTGAAAAAAGTGGGGCAGTTGGTCATCAATTACTACAAAACTTCCTAAATATTTAAGCATGCGAATTCTACCAGCCATCGATATCATAGACGGTAAGTGTGTTCGGCTCACGCAAGGAGATTACCAAAAAAAGAAGATCTATGCCGACGATCCACTAGAAATGGCTAAAGCTTTTCAAGATCACGGGATTCAATACTTGCATCTGGTTGATTTGGATGGAGCCAAGGCCCAATCTATTATCAATTACAAAGTTTTGGAACGAATAGCTGCTAAAACCAATTTGAAAATCGATTTTGGAGGTGGTTTAAAATCCGATGAAGACCTCCGTATTGCTTTTGATTCTGGAGCGCAACAGATCACGGGGGGAAGTATCGCTGTAAAAAAGCCTGAACTATTCCAAAAATGGTTAAATGCCTATGGAGCGGAAAAAATCATACTAGGAGCCGATGCCAATCATGGTAAAATTGCGACCAACGGCTGGATGGAGGTGTCCGAGCGGAAAGTAGAAGGCTTTATTGGGGACTATCACGCCAAAGGAGTATCTTATGTGATTTGTACGGATATTCAACAAGATGGAACACTACAAGGCCCGAGCATAGACCTATACACTAAAATACTCCAACAATCTCCAAAATTGCGTTTAATCGCCTCTGGTGGCGTTTCTAACATGTCCGATGTAGAAACATTGGCCGCTATTGGTTGTGAAGGCTGTATCTTAGGAAAAGCGATCTATGAGAACAGAATTCAGCTTAAAGAGCTGGAACACTACATATTGCAAAACTCATGAGTTGGGTTACAGAAATAAAAGAAAATGCGCATTATCGCATAGCCGAAAGCCGAAGGATGTTGGACATATGTCTACGCCATATAGACGATCAGCAGCTGTGGGAACGCCCCAATCAGCATTCGAATAGTGTAGGTAATCAGCTTTTGCATATTCGCGGAAATATGATGCAGTATATCTGGACTACCCTGGGTGGGAATCCCGATATCCGTCAACGTAATCAAGAGTTTGAAGCATCAAAGGGCACACGCTCCGATCTTTGGCAAGCCTTAGAAGAATCCTTAGACCAATGCATGGCGGTGATCGAGGCTTCAACAGCCGATCAGCTACTAAAAGTTTACCCTGTTCAGGCCTTTCAGCTCTCGGGTATTGGCCTGATCATCCACGCTGTTGAACACCTTTCCTATCATACGGGACAAGTTGCTTTTTGGGTAAAAAGTCGTACAGATAAACCTTTGGGTTTTTATGAGGGGGTAGATTTAAATCAAAAACATCAATAATGCTAACCAAGAGAATTATCCCATGTTTGGACATTAAAGACGGACGGACGGTTAAGGGGGTGAACTTTGTCAATCTGCGCGATGCAGGAGACCCCGTTGAACTTGCCGCGGAATACGCTGCTGCCGGAGCTGACGAATTGGTGTTTTTAGATATTTCTGCTACCGAAGAAAAACGAAAAACCTTGGCGCAATTGGTCTATCAGGTAGCGGAAGTGTTAGACATCCCTTTTACCGTTGGCGGCGGCGTAAGTGAATTAAAACATGTGGAAACCTTGTTGCAAAACGGCGCCGACAAGGTTTCTGTGAATTCTGCAGCATTTAAAAATCCAGCGCTTATCGACCAAATCGCCTATAATTTTGGAAGTCAGTGTTTAGTGGTGGCCATCGATGCACGTATGATCGCTGCTGAATGGATTGTCCATTTGGTTGGCGGGAAGCAGCCTACCACAGCTGGTTTATTCAGCTGGGCGCAAGAAGTGGCCGATCGTGGAGCTGGAGAAATTCTATTTACCTCTATGGATCACGACGGTACCAAAAATGGCTTTGCCAATGTAGCGCTTGCACAACTGAGCGATCAGTTGAATATCCCGATCATCGCTTCTGGCGGAGCAGGTAATAAGAAACATTTTGCCGATACCTTTACCCATGGCAAGGCCGATGCTGCCTTGGCGGCTAGCGTATTTCACTTTGGTGAAATCAAAATTCCCGATCTCAAATTATATTTGCACAACCAACAAATTCCCACACGGTTATGATTCCTAATTTTCAAAAATCTCCAGACGGGCTTCTCCCCGCTATAGTACAAGATGCACAAACGCAAAAGGTCCTGATGCTGGGATATATGAATGAAGAGGCTTTCGAAAAAACAAATCAAACGCAAAAGGTTACTTTTTACAGCCGCTCTAAACAGCGTTTGTGGACCAAAGGAGAAGAAAGCGGGAATGTTTTGCGCCTAGAGAGCATTGCACTTGATTGTGACCAAGACGCGCTGTTGATCCAGGCAAAACCCGAAGGACCAACCTGTCATAAAGGATCCGATACCTGTTGGAACGATCGCAATACTGCTCAGTATGGCTTCTTAACGCATTTGGAAGCAACGATTGCCGATCGAAAGGAAAACCGAACGGATAAAAGTTATGTCAGCAGTTTATTCGAGAAAGGCATCAATAAAATCGCTCAGAAGGTAGGAGAGGAGGCCGTAGAAACAGTAATTGAGGCCAAAGACAACGACGACGACTTGTTTTTAAATGAAAGTGCCGATTTAATTTTTCACTTTCTGATCTTGCTTCAAGCCAAAGGCTATACCTTAGAGGATGTCGTCGAAATTCTCAGAAATCGAGAGCGTTAAAAGCTTCAGACGATTAGATTTTGTACTTTAGGAGTATGCTATCAAAAGAAATTTACTCCTTTTTCGAATCCCTCGAAAAAAACAATAATCGCGAGTGGTTCGCCGAACACAAAAGCGAATTCAAAGCCTTAGAGGCCCAAGTAAAGGCTTTAGGAGAGGGCATCGTTTCTCAATTGCAAACCTCCGATCAGGTCGAAAAAATGAAACTGTTCCGCATCTATAGGGATGTGCGTTTTTCTAAAAACAAAACCCCTTACAAAACCCATTTCGGGATGGCTTTTCATCGGCAAAAGCCCGAAAATAGGGGAGGCTACTACATTCACCTAAAGCCAAATGATAGTTTTTTAGCAGTTGGCTTTTGGGACCCTAACAAGGAAGACTTATTGCGTATCCGAAAGGAATTGGAAATAGATGCTGCTGATTTCAGAGAAATCGTCCAATCTTCCAAACACCAAAACATCTGGGGAGAACTCACTGGCGATGAAGTGAAAACCGCCCCCAAGGGCTTTTCCAAAGAGCATCCGGATATTGATCTTATCAAAAAGAAACAATATCTATTTATCCGTCAACTGACGACAGCCGAAGTTTTCGATCCGGCTTTCGAATCTCTAGTGGTCGACGCATTCCGTGCGATTCGCCCATTTTTCGATTATATGAGCAGCGTTCTTACAACAGATTTAAATGGGGAATCCCTTCTAAAATAGGTGGCCGACCAAAAGACCTTTTTTATGAATTGGAGTAGTGGAAAAGATGCTGCAATGGCTTTACACACCCTCCAACAAAGCCCCCATCTTCGATGTGTTTCCTTGCTGACGAGTATTAGCCAAGAATTCCAAAGAGTTTCCATGCATGGCCTGCGAAGAGAAGTGCTAGAAGCCCAAGCCAAAGCCATCGATTTGCCGCTAACACTCATGGAATTGCCTCCCAATGCTAGCATGGAAATATACGACCAGGTATTTCAGCAGACCTTAAAAACATTTAGGGGGCGGCAATGTTTAACAGCCGCTTACGGAGATATCTTTCTGGAAGACCTGAGGATTTATCGGGAAAAGCAATGCCAACCATTGGGAATGGAACTGCTTTTTCCGTTGTGGAAAAGAAATACAACAGACCTTATTCATTCCTTTGTGGACTTGGGTTTTGAAGCGATTGTCGTTTGTCTCAATGAGAATAAACTTCCGCCAGAGTTTTTAGGGCGTACAATTGATTTAGATTTTATACGTGACCTTCCCAAAGATGTAGATCCTTGCGGAGAAAATGGGGAATTCCATACCTTTTGCTACAAGGGGCCTATTTTTAATGCCCCAGTAGAGTTTCAGTTGGGAGAAAAGATTCGCCGTAGCTATCCTGATCCCCAAGAAGAGACGAAAGAGATAGGTTACTGGTTTTTGGACATCCTATTACCGCAAGATTCGACCGAAGTTTAATTCCATTGCTAGCAAATAACAATTGATTGTTTTTAATGGCTTAAAATATTAAGCTTATCATCTTAATGGTTAAATGGTCACATTTTTGGTTCCTCTAGCAATACAAAAGATCGATCCGTTTTTTTTCACGGTCGACATGCTCCCTTAACTCTTTAAAAAACGGAGGGAAAAGAACATCGAAGTCTTCTTGTATGCTTTTGTATTGTTCAATCGAGCCTTGGAGACCCGCGTCAAAGCGTGTTCTCCGGTCCATGTGCATCAATATATGTTCCATTCCTGCTACGGTAGCGTAGCATTGAAACCAGTCTTGCTCACGGATGATACGATCAATTTTCACAAAGCTTTCAGGCAGCACTGCCAAATGGTCGTGGATAACTTGATAAAAATCAGCTGCAAATAAAGCAAGGGGCGTAGTGTGGTAGAGATCCCAATCGCGAGCCAACTGATGATCAAAATACATATCTACTAATACACGACTATAGTGACGATGGGTCGGAAAAAAAAATTGAGCTGCTTGTTTAAACAACGGATGCGCGTCGGTATAGCTATCGATCGACCGGTGAAGGAGAATTCCTTTTTGGATGTTTTCAGGAAAACGCTGGTAGTGATTGCCTTTGATATGGTCGGCAATAAAATTCCCGAGGGCTAATTGGTCGTCGCTCCCGGAAAGATAAACATGTGCGAGATAATTCACCTGCCAAATGTAGGCTGTTTTTTCGGGTAAGGAAAAGGAGTTTTGTACTTTTGGGGGCATTACTATAGAATACCGACAATGACATTAATAAAATCGATCTCTGGCTTTCGAGGAACCATCGGAGGAACCCCTGAAGACAATTTAACGCCGATAGACGCCGTCCGATTTGCCGCGGCCTATGCAACTTTAGTCAAGGAGCAACATCCCGGTTCATGTGCAGTCGTCCTGGGAAGAGATGCGCGTTTGTCAGGCCCAATGCTCTATGAGTTAGTTGCGCAAACCCTAGTAGGAATGGGGGTAGACGTAATTGATCTAGGGCTGTCGACCACCCCAACGGTCGAAATGGCTGTCGTTTTTGAAAAGGCACAAGGTGGGATTATCCTCACCGCTAGCCATAACCCTAAGCAATGGAATGCACTTAAGTTGCTGGATGCTTCAGGAGAATTTATTAGTGCTGAAAAGGGTAAAAACTTGCTCCGTCTAGTCGAGAAAGATGCTTATACCTTTGCTGAAGTCGATCATCTAGGCAGTCGTAGATGTTCCGAGCACGCTTTGGATCAACATATTGCCGCTATTTTGGCATTAGATTTGGTCGATGCCCCCGCAATAGCTGAACAGCAATTCAAGGTAGTGGTCGATGGGGTAAATTCCTCAGGAGGAATCGCCGTCCCTAAACTCTTAGAGGCCTTGGGTGTAGAAACCATTCCGCTTTATTGTGAGCCAACAGGGCATTTTCCACACAACCCAGAGCCCTTAGCAGAGCACTTGGGGGATTTAAGAAATTTAGTAGTACAAGAAAAAGCTGATTTTGGCATTGTTGTAGATCCCGATGTCGATCGTTTAGCTTTTGTCGATGAGCACGGAGAAATGTTTGGCGAAGAATATACCTTAGTGGCGTGTGCAGACTATGTACTCTCCCAAAAACAAGGAAATACAGTGTCGAATTTATCTTCAACTAAAGCTTTAAGTGACATAACTCAAAATCATAATGGAGAATATTTTGCTTCTGCCGTAGGAGAGTTAAATGTTGTGCAGCTGATGAAGGCCAAAAAGGCCGTCATTGGGGGAGAAGGGAACGGTGGAGTAATCCTCCCAGAATTGCATTACGGCCGTGATGCTCTGGTCGGCATTGCTCTTTTTCTGACCCATTTAACCAAACGACAACTAAAAGTTTCCGAGTTGCGTAATTCCTATCCCGATTACTTCATGGCTAAACTTAAAATTGATTTAGCCGTCGGAATGGATGTCGATGGTCTTTTAGAGCGCATACGTTCGAAGTATGCCGATCAGCAGCCTTTGACGATCGATGGGGTGAAAATTCCTTTTGAAAATTCCTGGGTTCACCTGCGTAAATCCAATACAGAGCCCATAATACGGGTATATACGGAAGCTCCGACTGCCGACCAAGCGCAATCGCTTGCTGAAAGCTTTGTTCAGGAATTAAGAGAGTTAAGTAGTTCCTGAGGGGCTTTATGTCGATGTTTAAATCGGTTGTGACTCCATAAATATTGAGTGGGGTCAGTTCTAATTTGCTCTTCCAACCAATGGATAAAAGTATCCGTAATTTCTTTGGGTGCTGTGCTGTTCGGATCGTCTGTCAATAAGCGAAAAGTTACCTGGTAATACCCGCGCTTCACCCGTTGAATATCCGCAAATACAATCCCTAAATTGTACTTCTTCGACAGGTTTTCCGCCCCAGTAAAAACGGGAGCAGGAACGCCTAAGAAGGTGCGCCAATAGCTTTTTGGCCGTGGGCGGGGAGACTGGTCGCTGGCAAAACCATATACGCCATAGATTCCCTGATCAGCATGTTGCTGTAGCGTTCTTTTTACTTCATATCGAGAAATGAGATAAGCGTGATGTTTTTTTCGAATTCTTCTGACCAATCGATCGAAGTATTTGTTTTCTAAAGGCCTGTAGATTCCATAGCCATCCGCTTTCATGTGGTATCCCAACGACATCATCCATTCCCAGCTGGAGTAGTGGCCACACATGATAATCGCTCCTCTGTTTTGCGCGTGGAATTGCGCAAGTACTTCTATATTGTAAGGGATAAAGCGTTTACGTATGGCTTTTTCACTCATCCCCATCGTCTTAATCATTTCTAAAAACACATCGGTCATATGGGTGTAGTATTCCCGAATAATAGCATCTACTTCTGCGGTAGTCTTTTCCGGAAACGCCAGTTCAATATTTTTTCGAATAACCTTGATGCGGTATTTTATGATACGATAATTCAGAAGAGATATACCATCGGAAAGGGCGTAGAGCAATGGGAAAGGCAAACGCGATATTAGAAATAAGAAGGGGTAAATCGCTATAAAGACTACTAATTGCAAGGGCATTAAATTTAAATTCAAAGATAGTATATTTACTTCCAAACCCGCTTATGTATTCTATTCCACCTCCTGCACTTTTGCTGATTGCTTTAAATGTCATTCTGTCGTTTAGAGCGTTCAAGTCGCCTACTTTATTTAATCGGCTGAGTTTTCAAATTGGCCCTATTAAAAGAGGGGAGAGTTATCGCTTTTTGTCGGCAGGCTTTTTACATGTCGATCGGTCGCACTTACTGTTCAATATGTTTTCGTTCTACTTTTTTGCCGCTCCTGTTTTCTACGCTCTAGGCGGTTTTAAGTTTATATTGCTCTATCTGATCAGTTTATTGGGCGGGAATGCATTGGCCTATGTTTTTCATCGTAACAACGATTTTTACACGGCTGTAGGCGCCAGCGGAGCTGTTTCTGGAGTGGTGTTCTCCGCTATTTTACTCTATCCTGAAATGGAACTTGCCCTGATCTTTTTCCCTGTCCCTATGCCAGGTTATGTATTTGCACTAGGCTATTTAGCCTATACCCTCTATGGAATTTACACTCAGCGCGATGGTATCGGGCATACCGCTCATTTTGGAGGAGCTTTGACAGGAATGATACTCTCAGCCCTTTGGCAGCCAAAGGTCGTCTTTCAACAACCTTTGGTGCTCGGTGCTGCTGTAATCGTTTGCTTGGGAATAGGCTGGATTATGGCGCGAAAAAATTACTGAAGTAATTCGCCAATTTTCTGATCCAGTGCCTCTCCACGAAGTCCTTTCGCAACTATTCGCCCTTCGGCGTCTAACACGAAGGAGGCAGGAATCGCACGTACATTATAGAGTTTAGCAATCGGATCTTGCCAATATTTTAAGTTGGAAACATGATTCCAGTCAAGACCATCGTCTGCTATTGCTTTTACCCAACTGGCTTTATCTTTATCGAGGGAAACAGCGACAATCTCTAAGCCCTGATCGTGGTATTTTTTATAGGTACGTACTAAATTGGGATTTTCAACGCGACAGGGACGACACCAAGAGGCCCAGAACTCTACAATCGTCACTTTGCCCATCTTGGATTTAAGGGAGAGCATGTCTCCAGCAGGAGTAGGACCACTAAATTCTGGCGCAACACCACTGTCGACACCTACTGCTGGCTTGATATTATTGATTTTACTAGCGATGTTCTGTCCAGCTTTGCTGTTTTGTATGGCGGGCTCAAATGCAGCCAGATAGGTTTTGGCATCTTCAGCATTGACAATCTTACTATTGTAGAAGCGCTCCAGCAATAGAGCCGATAAGTATGATCCTGTCTTGTTTTTAAGGATACCCATTTCATAGTCACGAACTTGCGTCTGAATGTCGGTATATTGTTCTCTAAGATCTTCGACTAAAAGACTATCCTGACTTAGGGCGGCTTTTTGCATATCGGCTGAAATAGCATTTACCGTCTGCATAAATTCCATTGTTTCAACTCTGTATTCGGATAGATCTATGTTAGAAGGCGTTCCAACGACCTTAGAAACCCCTAAACTATCCTTGTAAAGCGTTGCCTCTAGGGTACCGGGTTCAAGAATAATAGGGTAATTGCCGTTCACCCCTTCAATCATTAAAAAGTTAATGTCGATTTGCTCGACTTGACCGCTCAATTCAAAAGCGCCGTTTTTCACTTGTACGGAATCTAACCGCTGTGGCTGGTTGTTAGCATCAGCGACGACTCTGTAGACCCATTTTTCTTCACTTCCTTCAATTTCTCCTTTGATCGTGAAGGCGGAGCTATCTCCTGCACATTGGCTCAATAGAGTTAATAGAACAGTGGCAAGGGCGAATATGCTAGTTTTCTTAAGAAACATGGTTGGTATATTGTTTAAAAAATTTCCTCAAAGTTAAGGAATTAATGTGTGCGGAACGTAATTTAGCTCTACGTGAAATCCGAACTACATAAGCAGGCATTAGCACAATTGGCGAAAGCATTAAGCGGTGAGTTGAAATGGGACAGTACCCATCAGATGCTCTACGCCACCGATGCTTCAGTCTACCGCATGCTTCCCACAGCAGTTGCCTATCCAAAAAAACCCACAGACATTCCAGTGCTCTTAGATTTTTGCCGTGCGCATCAGCTCGGCTTTATTGCGCGAACAGCCGGAACGTCTCTTGCCGGACAGTGTGTAGGAGAGGGGATTGTAGTCGATTTCTCCAAACATATGGGAGAAATACTCGATTTTCAACCAGAAAAAAAACAGATTACCGTTCAGCCCGGGATCATCCGAGACGAACTCAACAAGTATCTGCGGCCCTATGGACTTTTCTTCGGTCCAAATACATCCACCTCTAACCGCTGTATGATCGGCGGGATGGTGGGAAACAATTCGTCCGGGACCACCTCTATTCGCTATGGGGTTACCCGCGATAAAGTCCTTCAAATTCAAGGCTATTTAGCCGATGGTGAAGCAGTAACATTCGGTCCACAACCCGTTGCTAAGCACCCTCAAGAAGTGTATCTGCAACAACTGTTATCCGATCAAGGCTTGCAAAAAGAAATTCGCCAGCAGTTTCCTGTGGCTAGTGTCCACCGGCGGAATAACGGCTACCCTTTGGATATCCTTTTGGACCAACAGATCAATAGTAGTGATGCCTTTCAAGACATTAACCTAGCGCCTTTCCTCTGCGGAACCGAGGGAACACTAATGGTAAGCACCGCCATTACCCTCCAGCTAGATGATCTTCCGCCCAATCATCAGCGATTGGTCGCTGCCCACTTTCATTCCGTTACTGCGGCTTTAGAAGCGGTGGAAGTCGCTATGAAGCACAGCCTATACACCTGCGAGCTCATGGATAAAATCATCCTGGATTGCACCAAAAACAATCGGGAGCAAATGGAAAACCGCTCTTTTGTGGAAGGTGACCCCGGAGCTTTGTTGCTTTTGGAAGTTCGAGAGGGCAGTTCTGCTGAAGCAGATCGCTGTGTGAACAAGCTGTTGGAGCAGCTACAAGAGCAAACCCAGGCCTATGCTTCCCCAGTGTTGCAGGATGCCGCTTGTCAGAAAGCTTTCGACTTAAGAAATGCGGGGTTGGGACTACTGGGTAATATTATTGGTGATGACAAGGCCGTTGCCTGTATTGAAGATACGGCAGTACCGCTCGATCAATTATCCAACTACATTGCCGATTTTGAAAAACTGATGCAATCCTATGGTCAAGATGTGGTCTATTATGCACATGCAGGAGCAGGGGAGTTACACTTACGGCCAATCTTAAACTTAAAAAAGAAAAAAGACGTAGCCGACTTTAAAGCCATTACTTTCGACGTTGCTCGCCTGGTAAAGTCCTATGGTGGTGCTATGAGCGGGGAGCACGGCGATGGTATCGTCCGTTCAGGAACTCTGCCGGTGGTGTTGGGTGAACGTCTGATAGAGGTCTTCCAGCAGATCAAGGACAGTTTCGATCCTCAGGGGCTTCTAAACCCTGGGAAAATAGTCCATCCCTATCCAATGGACGAGCAGTTGCGCTATACTCCCGATCGGGATGAACCTCATATCTCCACCTTTATGGATTTCTCTCAAGACGGAGGCCTATTGCGGGCTGCTGAGAAATGCAATGGGTCTGGCGACTGCCGAAAAACAACTGAAGTTGGAGTGCTTTGCCCAAGTTATCGGGCCACACGCAATGAAATAGATTCTACACGGGGACGTGCCAATACTCTAAGAGAAGTGCTCACCCATCGGGAAAAACCTTTTGATGCGCCTGAGCTAAAAGCTGCAATGGACCTCTGTATCAGCTGTAAGGCCTGTGCAAGTGAGTGCCCCAGCAGCGTCGATGTCGCTGCTTTTAAAGCGGAATACCTACATCAGCAAAGCGAAAGTAGGCCTCTAAGCGACTATGTGTTCGGCTACGCGGGGAAAATAAATGCGCTTAACGCTAAGTTTCCGGGGTTTTTTAATGGCATCACCCAGTCCAAGATTCTTGGAAATTTGATCAAAAACATGCTCGGTGTCTCTCCTCATAGGTCTATACCAAAGATTGAATCCGCAATATATAAACAATTAAAAATCAACAATAAAAGAGATGTTGATTTATATTTATTTTTGGATGAATTCAGCAATCACCAAGAAACCCATATCGCATTAAAAGCAGTCGAATTATTGGAAAATCTTGGCTTTGCTGTGGGGATTTTACCCCCGACGGAAAGCGGACGAACCTATATATCGAAGGGTTTTTTAAAGCAAGCACAGCAGTGCGCCCGAAAAAACATCGATCTGTATAAAGATATAGTGCATGCAGACTGCCCACTTGTTGGAATAGAGCCTTCCGCAATTTTAACGTTTAAAGATGAATATTTGAAATTGACGGATCATGATCCAGCAGCAAAAAAATTGGCACAACATTGTATGACCATCGAGAGCTTTTTGTGGCAAATGCATCAGCGAGGACGGATCAAAACAGAGGATTTTTCCGCTGAAAAACGCCAGATAAAGGTACATACCCACTGCTACCAAAAAGCCCTGGGGAAAAGTGCTGAAACGGTACAGCTTTTGTCGATTCCAAAAAATTACACCGTGTCCCTTATCGCTGCAGGATGCTGCGGCATGGCCGGTTCTTTTGGCTATGAAAAGAAGCATTACGCTGTAAGCCAAGCCATTGGAGACGATCGATTATTTCCGGCATTGCGCAAAGCTCCAACAGATGTTGTGGTCGCTGCCAATGGCACAAGCTGTCGGCACCAGATTCATGAAGGCGTTGGAAAAGCCGCTAAACACCCGGTGGAAATCCTTTGGGAAGCAAGAGATATAAACACAAAAGGAATTCCCCTATCTTAGCATTTTAGAATTATGGCAGGAAACAGTTTCGGAACCCTATTTCGTTTAATCACATTTGGCGAATCGCATGGCCCCGCTCTTGGAGGAGTCATCGACGGTTGCCCTCCAGGGATCACCCTTGACTTAGAGGCTATTCAAACAGAACTCAATCGACGAAAGCCAGGACAATCGTCCATCGTTACACAGCGAAAGGAACCCGATACGGTAGAGTTCTATTCCGGTATTTTTGAAGGCATCACTACGGGTACACCTTTGGGATTCCTCATTCACAATACCAACCAAAAGTCGAAAGACTACTCCCATATTAAAGACCAATACCGACCCTCCCATGCCGATTATGTCTATGAAAAGAAATACGGCCTGCGCGATTATAGAGGTGGAGGGCGTAGTTCTGCCCGCGAAACCGCCAGTAGAGTAGTGGCTGGCGCAGTGGCAAAGCAGTTCCTGAAAGACATTGACATCCGTGCCTTTGTCTCGGCAGTAGGTCCCCATCAGTTGGAAAAGCCTGTAGATACATTGGATTTTTCCTTTATTGAGCAAAATCCTGTTCGAACACCAGACCCTGAGTTTGCCGAGCAGATGGAAACATACATTAAACAAATACGCAAAGCAGGCGATACGGTTGGAGGATTAGTCCAATGTGTCATTCGCAATGTCCCTGTGGGCTTAGGAGAGCCCGTATTTGACAAACTTCATGCAGAGCTAGGGAAAGCGATGTTGTCGATCAATGCTGTTAAAGGCTTTGAGTATGGCAGTGGTTTTGCCGGCGCTCAAAAAAAAGGGAGCGAGCACAATGATTTGTTTAACGCCGATGGCACCACTAAAACCAACCATTCCGGTGGGATTCAAGGGGGGATTTCCAACGGTATGGATATCGATTTTAAGGTGGCTTTTAAACCTGTGGCCACCATTATGCAAGATCAGCCCACCATCAACAAAGCCGGAGAGGCCGTTGTGATGGAAGGGAAAGGACGTCACGATCCTTGTGTTGTTCCAAGAGGCGTCCCCATCGTAGAAGCTATGGCCGCTTTGGTATTGGCAGATTTTGTCCTGTTGAATAAAACATATCAGTAATGAAAAAACTAGCTCTCCACTGGAAAATTTTAATCGGAATGTTATTGGGTGGTCTTTTTGGTGCCCTGATGGCGCAAATTCCTCAAGGGAGTATGTTGGTCAGCCACTGGATTAAACCCTTTGGTACTATTTTTATCAATGCCCTTAAGCTGATTGCGATGCCACTGATTTTGGCTTCACTCATCAAGGGGGTATCGGATTTAAAAGATCTTTCCAGTCTATCAGCCATGGGGGGAAGAACCATAGGCATCTATATCTGTACGACCGTTTTAGCGGTTAGTCTGGGACTCGTTTTGGTGAATCTGATACGCCCAGGCGACAGTATACAGGAATCTACCCGTGAAGAATTGGTTTTGGCCTATAAGGCTGGAGCAGACGCAAAAAGGGCTGCAGCGCAAGAACAAATGGAAGCTGGACCTTTGCAACCTCTGGTAGATCTAGTCCCTTCCAATATATTCCTAGCCACGACGAACAACCGCAACATGCTACAGGTGATCTTCTTTGCTATCTTTTTTGGTATCGGAATGATTCTTATTCCGACCGACAAGGCCAAGCCGCTTAAGGACTTTTTTGATGGCTTTAATGAGGTGATCCTTAAGATGATCGATCTGATTATGTTGGCAGCTCCCTATGGTGTTTTTGCTCTTTTGGCAGCCCTAGTGGTGGAGTCTCCTAGTTTAGATCTCTTTCAGGCGCTTGGTATGTATGCTCTGACCGTTGTCCTTGGTTTGATATTGCTCATTATTAGCTATAGTATATTTGTTAGAACCTATACAGGCATTTCTCCTAAAGCCTTTATCCAGGCCATTAGTCCAGCTCAGTTGTTGGCTTTTTCGACTAGTTCGAGTGCGGCCACCCTGCCAGTGACTATGGAAAAAGTAGAGGAGGAGCTCGGGGTCGATGAAGAAGTCGCCAGTTTTGTGTTGCCGGTAGGAGCAACCATCAATATGGATGGTACAAGTATCTATCAGGCCATCGCCGCAGTATTTATAGCGCAGGCTTTCGGTATCGATTTAAGTCTTAGTGCTCAGCTTGGGATTATCCTTACAGCTACCTTAGCTTCCATTGGGGCAGCAGCAGTTCCCGGAGCAGGAATGGTCATGTTGGTAATCGTTTTGGGGCAAGCAGGGATTCCAGAAGCAGGTTTGGCTTTGATTTTTGCTATCGACAGACCGCTGGACATGTGCCGGACAGTGGCCAATATTACGGGCGATTCGGCCGTGTCAGCTGTCGTTGCAAAGTCTCTAAATCGCTTGAACTATTAAGCTGAAAAAGACTGTCTTTCAAAGGCTTGAACCTGATTTTTAAGCCGCTCCATAGCCATGCTCATCATTCGTTTATTCAGCGCTGAAGACCGCTCGGCATACTGTTCGAATTCCGAAACAGTGAATTGTCCGATGATCATTCCTTTGAGTGCATTTCTGAATTTCTGATCCTTAAACACGGCATTTTCGATATAGGCCAATCGTTTTTCCAGACTTAAATCATAAAATACGCCTTTGTGCTTTTGGATATAGTGCGAAAAAACAGCTAATAAAAGGGGGTTTTGCAATTTAAGAATGGGACGGAGGGTTTCATTCTGGAATTTTTCCTCCGGACTGATGTGTGAAAACTGTTGGGTCTTCTTGATTTGTGGACGAATCCTGAGCAAATCGTTTGGCCGGTCGTTCATGATTACGGTTTTACTTAAAGTTAAGGCAAAATCGCAGCTAGATGAAAATATGACTATCAACTTTTTAAAAAGGTTATAAACAATTAAATTCGACACAAATAAACTCTTATGCGTACACTTGTTCTTCTATTGATGTTTACCACTACCACAGTTTGGTCACAAAGCCCAGCCGATCGGGTCTATGAATTTTTTGAGGCCTTTCACCAGCGCGACAGTGTTGCGCTAGGGGCGTTTTTCACCAAAAAAGCGCAGCTACAAACGCTGGTAGAAGTAGAGGGGAAGCCCAGTCGGGTTGCTCAAGTGGATATCAATCGGTTTGTTCAGGCGGTGAGTAACCGTCCAGATACTCCCGTATGGGAAGAACGTTTGGGAAACCCAACCGTCCTTCAACATCAGGGATTGGCACAGGTTTGGGTGCCTTATCGCTTTTTGCTGGACGGCAAAACCACTCATTGTGGCTACAATAGTTTTCAATGGGTGCTTTTGGACGGCCAATGGCAAATCAATCAACTGATCGATACCCGAACAAAAACTTGTGAGGATAGCGCATTTCCTGCAGAATAGGGAAGTAAAAATCGCTGAAGTCTAGGAATTTAGGTCGAAAATCCCTAATTTGAAATTTCCTAAATCCTACCGATGCTATCTGAAATTCCGCTTGATTTTTGGGCGCTCACCAGTCTTGTATTGCTACTGGGCTTGTGCCTGTATGTTGTCTATCATCCTTCGCAACAACAGTCCTATCTGTTTTCTCGACAAAATATCACCTGCCATATATGGCCAGGCCAACAACACACTTATCGATATAGCCTGATGGTTTGGAACCAAAGTGCTCAAAGTGTTCATTGGCAACAGCTGCAGCTACAGGGCAAACAAAAACGATCTTCCCATATATACCAGCTAGCAGCGCTTCAAGAGATTCCTCCAAACAGAACCGTCTTTATTAACCTTGAAGAGGATCGATGGCTCAATAAAGTCCGTTTAATCGTCCGGACCACATCCAAGAATAAAATTACCTCCAGATGGTGGACTACCCAAGAGGTTTTACGGGAGTGAGGAATGTATACCGATAGAAATAGTAATATAGATAACTAAGTTAATTCTCCATATATAAATTATGTTTTTTTGTTTATAATTAATATTATGTAAAATAGAATATTTTACAATCCTAATACCTCCTCTAAAACAAGTAAACTAAATGAACGTACTACTCTATGGGGGAAATTATATCGAAAATCAGATTATGAGAATGTCATCTGAATTAGAGAGATTGGAAAAAGAAACATTCTAGCCTATTGGCTTGCTCAGATGTGAAATTAATTCTTTAAAAAACCAGATGCAATCAATCAAATTTTTTTAAGACTAATATTATTTACAAAATGAAAAAAATTATTCTTTTAGGTAACGGTTTCGATTTAGCTCAGGGAATAAAAAGAGGATATTATCACTTGATGGACAGTATATTACAGAAATTATTGTTTCAGCAAAAAACAAACACTCACTCAAGCCCTAAAAAGACCTTAAGGTATTTTGGATTTCTTTTGTTGTGCCAAAAAAGGTGAATTACCACCTGTTTCCTTATTTCTGAAATACTGTAGTATATGCTAGTATATCGATCCACAAGGGCACGTCTATATTTCCAATGGGTTGGTGATTCTGGAAACATCGTTGGATGGTTGGAAATATATTCCAGTATCGTGAATACATTTTGAACAAACGAAACAACTGCTTTATCTGAATAGGTTTCTTTCAGATAGTTTAGCATTTCAAAGTAGGTGTTCTGAGCGGTTCTGGTAAATACGGGGCTATATACCATATAGTTTACGTGTTTTTTCTAAAATCTCTTTGTGAGTATTGAAGTTACCATTTTTATACTCTTGCTCGGACTGGTCTAGAAGTTTAGAGATAATGTTCTTATCGTATTCAGCCTGGTCCTCCGGAAATAAGTACGGTGCCATCTTTTTCATTTCAGTGGCTGTGAAAGTTCCATTCTTCATTTTTTTATAGAATAAACCGTGCTTTAGGCCCGTCAATTCCATGAAAAATGCCGTTTTATACTGAGATTTTTTAATCGTTTCCCCCACCCTACTCATTTCGTCAAAAAAATGATTAATTACATCAACTCTATTCATATATGTAGTTTATTGCATATTTATATAATAAATATACATAATTATAAATTGATTTCTCGTCAATGAATATGATGTAAAATAGAATCTTCTGCAATCTCTATATCTCCTCCAAAAAGAAAATTAAACGATGTGCATATTTTTCCTCCACAGCACTCAGTCGTCATTCGATTTAATGGTCTTTCGTTCGCCGTGTAAAAAATACTGCCCATGTCGCATGGGGTTAAAATAAGTATTGGCATTGTCTCTAAAGTCGATCTGAATATTTACGGCATACGGACTTGGACTCCCCGCATGATCGACTGCGGCCGCTGAGGAGCTGTTAAAGGCAGAGTCCATAAACTGAAGCGTGATTTGTTGACTAATATCATCTATGTCCTGATGGTTAAGCGCCTCCCCTGTAAAGGTCAGATTGGCGGTGGTTTGGCTATCGCTTATGGTGACAACAGGCGTAAGTCCCGTCGGGATTGTTCCGCCAATGACTACATCCATACCTATCGTTAAAGTTCCGCCATCCATGGGACGAAACGTATCGCCCATCAAATAGATGGGTAAGGCAGCAGCATGGTCTATTGTTCCATCGTTGGCAGGTGCCTCTGGAAAAATATGTTGTAGATCGTACTCTACCACTCCATCTCTTTGAAAACCTGACACATACATCTTTAAACCGTCTCGGGAAAAAGTCAAAGACTGTGGATTATTCTCTTCTGCAACAACACTAAATTCCTCTGCCAACCCCGAATAGCTGACACTGGATAAATCCCAAGGAGTGTTTAGCTCGTATTCCACCACTGCACGTCCCAGATTTCCAATGACAAACATTTTTAATCCGCTTGGATGAAAAGCAATTCCCTGTGGGTTCGCCTCCTCCCCAGTGACCAATAATTCCACCCCTAGATAGTTTGCTGTACTGATATCCCAAGGCGTAGTAAGCGTATATTCCACTGCACTATCGTCTATTCTTCCCACGATATACATCTTAGAACCGTCTGGGGAAAAAGTCAAATCTGAAGGTGTTGCTTCTTGCCCGTTGACTGAAAATCGTACACCGCTATACATCGCTGTAGAAATATCGTATGGGACACTTAGGTCATATTGTACCACACGATCGTTCGTAACTCCTACTATAAACATGGTTAAACCATCTGTTGAAAAAGCCACACCCTGTGGATCTGAATCCTGTCCACCAATATGACGTTCCACACCTCCGTAGCTGGCCGAAGACAAATCCCATGCATTGCTAAGGTTATATTCCACCACGGCATCTCCATTATTTCCAATCACAAACAATTTTGACCCATCGGGAGAAAAAGCCAGTCCAATAGGATTTCTTTCTTCAGGGTTAACATAAAGTTGCGTTCCAGAATAGACCGCTGTAGAGACATCATAATCGCCATAGACAATATAGGGATTGTCATTAAAATCGATGGTAAGGTTAACGGTATATGCAGTGGTATTGCCTGAGTTCTCTACCCCAGCGGCCGTGGCGCTATTAAAAGCCGAGTCTGTAAACTGAAAGGTCATACTACTGATTCCGCTAATACTTTGGTGGTGGGTGGCCTCGCCCGTAAAGCTCAGGGTGGCAATCGTCTGGCTATTGCCAATGGTCAGTACTGGGGTGAGTCCTGGCGGGACGTGATCGATTATCACATCGGCTCCCACCACGAGCACATCGCCATCGGTTGGTGCAAAAGTGTCTCCAAAAAGACTAATCACCAATGGATCGCCACTGTCTACACTCCCCTGTCCATTGCTTGTTTCATCGTAGGTGTAGTGATGGTTTAAGTCGTAGGTAAAAACCATTTTATTCGCGCCTCCCAAGACAAACATCTGTTGGGTTTCTAATGAAAAAAAGATGGATTGTGGATTATTGTCTTCATCCGCGACACCAAATTCTTCTTCTGTCCCGGCATAGACCGCCGTGGAAACATCCCATGGGATCGTCAGATCATATTCAACTACATCATCACCACCATTCCCGATGATAAACATCTTCCGCCCATCTGGAAAAAAAGACAAGCCACGCGGATTACCCTCCCGATCCCCTACATAAAAATCTTGCGTGTCTCCTGCATGAACAGCTGAAGAAACATCCCAAGGGGTACCCAAATGATATTCGATGACCCGATCGTTCATAACCCCCACGATAAACATCCGTGAGCCATCTGCTGAAAAGGCTATCCCCTGTGGATTAGGTTCTTTATCTTCGACTTCAAATTCATCCGTAAGGCCAGGGTAAGTCGCCGAAGAAACATCCCAAGGGGTGCCTAAATGATATTCCACTACAGCATCTCCACTGGTTCCAAGGATATACATTCTCGATCCATCTGCAGAAAAGGCCATTGCCAAAGGGAGTGACTCTTGCCCTCCGACATAATACTCTGCAGTGAATCCTGCATGAACAGCTGAAAAAACATCCCAAGGGGTGCCCAAATGATATTCTACGACACGATCATCGGCTATTCCAACAACAAACATCCGTGTACCATCGGTCGAAAAAGATAAACCATAGAGCATGTCCTCCTCCCCGCCTACATAAAAACTACGTGCTGCCCCTGCATAAACCGCCTGTGAAACATCATAGTCAATATAAGCTAAAGTCGGAGAGGTTTGCCCCGATCCCCAAAAGGGAATTAGGATCAATAAAAAGCGAAATAGGAACGAAATAAATCTATAGCTACAGTATTGATAGAGGTCTTGTATTGCCATATATTTGGGACGTTTGGGGTGTTTTATTAGCAATTATACAGATCTTACTAATATTCATTAAGAGATCTCTAAATAATTTCACGATGAACTGTTTATTTTTTAAACTAAAGATCCCTGCTAGGTGCTCCTTTTTGCGAGAATTTGCCACCGACCGCTGAAGACCCTTTTCCACACTCTCCACAATTGGGGGTGTTCAGCTACGGTCTTTTTTGTATTTTGTTGTCTCATTTCAAAATCTTTATTCCTATGAAAGCGATGAAGCGCATCCTACTTATACTCGCCCTATTGATTGGCGCCGCCATAGCCTATGTAGCCTATGGTGTATTTATCAATCCTGTCTCTCCAAAGGGAGAGGTCACCTTTGAAAAAGACAACACCAGCTTGGAAGTCTCCTATTATCGCCCTTATAAAAAAGAACGATTGATTTTTGGGCCTGCAGCTGAAGGAGCTTTGGTTCCTTACGATACGTATTGGCGACTAGGGGCAAATTTTGCAACTGTTATAGAAACATCTACCGATATAGTATTTGCTGGACGTCAACTGAGCGCTGGTGCCTATCGGATCTATGCTTTCCCTTATGCCGACCATTGGCGACTTTGCCTAAACGACGATGCAGGTGCATTTGGCTATAACGAACCGGACTACAGTCGTGATGTCCTGTGTGTGAATATGCCCACCCAGACCCTCCCCCAATCGATGGAGCAGTTTACTATTGCCTTTATTGAAACAGCAGATGGCGGCGTAGTTCTCCAAATGGCTTGGGATACCACAGCGGTTAATGTGCCAATAGCTTATTAATTTTGGGGATAAAGTCATTTTTAAAATCCGCTTTTTTCCTACTCCTTTTGGGAGCCTTGGCCTATGGAATTTTGCGCTACCTACAGTTGCGATCCAATGTGATGGACATAGAGGAATACAGTCCCGTTTCTACACTCAAAGTTCCCGAAACCCCTGTTTATAGGGCTAAATATCCATTTATAGATGTTCACAACCATCAGTTCGACATGCCCCTAAAGGACTTGTCAGAACTCGTCGAGGAGATGGACAGTCTTCACATGAAATTTATGATAAATCTCAGCGGTTTTAGAGGGCTCTATCTCCGAAAATCACTGGAAAATATTCAGGAAAATGCACCTGATCGCTTCGGCCTTTTTTTAAATATAGACTTCGAAAAAATAGACGAGCCAGATTTTGCCGCTTCCAATGTTGCCTTAATCGAAGATGCTGTAGCCAAAGGAGTGATGGGGTTAAAAGTATACAAATCCTTAGGGCTAACGGATAAGGATAGCGAGGGCAATCGTATCGCTGTGAACGATCCCCGCTTAGATCCGATTTGGGCGGCTTGCGGGGAGCAGGGAATTCCCGTACTGATTCATTCAGCAGAACCAGAATCGTTTTGGAAACCCAAAGACCGCTATAACGAGCGCTGGTTAGAACTTCGCCAAAAACCAACGCGCTATCGGGATCCTAAAGACTACCCCTCTTTTGAAGCGATTTTAGCCGAACAGCACGATATTTTCAGAAAGCACCCACAAACGACCTTCATCAATGCCCACTTGGGGTGGATGGGGAACGATTTGGATCGATTGGGAAAACACTTGGATGAATTTCCGAATGTACAAACCGAAATTGGTGCCGTATTAGCCGAATTAGGTCGACAGCCCATCCGTGCCCGACGTTTTATGGTCGAGTATCAGGACCGAGTTCTGTTCGGAAAAGACAGTTATAAGATGGAGGAATATTACACTTATTTTCGGGTCCTAGAAACGGCCGATGAATATTTTCCCTATTACCGCAAACGCCATGCTCACTGGCGGATGTATGGCCTTAATCTTCCAGATTCCGTTCTACAAAAGCTTTATTATCAGAATGCTCTAAAGCTTTTTCCAAAAATCGATCCTAATTTATTTAAGTACCAAAGCCTATGATTTTAGTAAATACCCCCGATGTCCCCAACAAAGCCATCACCGAAGTATTCGGTATTGCCCGTGGAAGCACGGTGCGTTCCCGAAACATAGGATCCGACATATTCGCGGGCCTTAAAAACATCGTCGGTGGTGAAATTTCTGAATACACAAAACTGCAGGCCGATTCGCGCGAGCAGGCATTGCAGCGTATGGTTGAAGATGCCCAACGCATGGGCGCCAATGCAGTTGTAAATATCCGGTTCACCACATCGGTTGTAATGCAAGGTTGCTCTGAACTATTGGCCTATGGCACTGCTGTCACTGTAAAATAAAACAAGATGAGACTTCCTATATTGGTAATTATCGGGACTGCACTTCTACTCTTCTATCTCATATGGAAGCGATTAGAGGATAAAAAGAATGAAAATTTCGAAGATCGAGATCACTAGCATATGTCTAAAAACAAACTGAATAGTCTGGCCGATTTGGCGAAGCTTCAATTCGATAATCTAGCCCCCGACCCAGAGCCTTCAGCAGAGTCAGAAGAACAAGTTGCTTTCCAAAAACAATATTTAGAAGCGCATTTTAGCAACAAAGGTCGAGCAGGGAAAACGGTGACCCTCATCAAGGGTTTTGAAGGGGAAAATGAAGCGCTAAAAGCGCTTGCTAAACAAATTAAAAACCATATTGGCACGGGTGGAACCGTCAAAAACGGAGAAATTCTAATCCAAGGAAACTTTCGCGATCAGATCATGCGCTTTCTAATCGATTTAGGACATCAGGTAAAACGCGTTGGTGGCTAGATGCTTTATCTATTTCTGCTAACTGATTAAATTCCCATCGACATCCCACTGGGCAATATCGTTTCTCTTTTCCTGATCGATACATTTAGCGATCCATTCCGGGTCATAGCTTAAATTCATTTCATCCAGCACCTCTTGTGGAACACCATCCCAAACATTGGGAACATTTCCTTGATAGCCCAATTCTTTAATGCCTACGGCCGAAGTAAAGTAGCCCGTCAGCACAAGGTTACGCATCAGTTTAAAGAAGTTTATTTCCATCGGTTGCTCCTCTGCATCTGGCTGTTCAAAGGCAATACGATCCAAAATACTCTTCTGGTCTGCAACAGCAGAGCTAGCGAAGTTCGTGCCAAAGGACTGGTTGGCTTGGGCGTTTAACCACATCAGCCCTCCCCTAATTTGGAGCTGAAAATCTTCGAAATCCTTCGCCATAAACTCGATAAAAGGGACCACTCCTGCTTCCTCTATACTGCCCTGTTCATTGGGAGGAAGAATAAGGTTGGCTAAAACACGGATACACTCCTTTTCTGCATCCGCAAAAAAGGTAGCTTTTAAGAGTCGAGTGTCTACAGCTTCTTCTGCCGGGGTTCGTCCATATTGGTAGTCCCATATCGCTTTTTCTAACTGCTCTGGGGCAGCAGATGTACAACTCTCCAACAAAGCTCCAGTAGCAACGGAGCCCAACAATAAATTTTTAATACTCTCTCTTCTGTTCATCCTTAAAAATTTTGCTTTTGAAACTCGTTTATGATATAGTCCGATGTCCGCCATGCGAGCGCTAAGATGGTCCAAGTAGGATTCTTATCGGCTTGGGAAACAAAAGGCCCTGCATCGACCACAAAAACATTATCGGCATCGTGCATTTGTTCAAAGCGATTGACAACGGAAGTTGCCGGATCGTCTCCCATACGGGTAGTTCCGACTTCATGAATGATGGCCCCCGGATTATACAAGCCGTAGTTTTGTTCTTTTCCGGGCTTATCGCCCAACATGGTTCCTCCCATATTGGTCAGGAGCTCCTCAAAAGTATCCTGCATATGTTTGGCTTGCTGAATTTCAAAATCCGACCATTTATAATGGAATCGAAGTACGGGAATACCCCATTGGTCGACGGTCGTCGGGTCGATTTCGCAATAATTTTCATAACGGGCAATGGCTTCACCTCTCCCACTGATGCCAACGACAGACCCATAGAAAGCCTTTACATCTTCCCGAAGCTGGTTGCCATAGCCTCCTACCGGTTTTCCAAGATATTTATTGAGATCGTTCGGGCCAAAACCAGTTCCATAACTCGGCATGCCCATACCACCCCAAAGTTCTAGGTGATAGCCTCTGGGAAAGTTTAAATTTTTGTTGTCTAACCACCAAGGAGAATAGACATGCATTCCCCCTACACCATCTTCGTTATAGCGCTTGCGATGCATAAGCGAAGGCACAAAGGCTGCCGCATGTGCTCCTGTAGAATCGTGTAAATAGCGACCTACCAGTCCACTGCTGTTCCCCAGGCCATTCGGATGAGCACTGCTTTTGGAGTTTAAAAGAATACGGGCAGAACTGCAGGCAGAAGCTGCAAGGATAACCACCTTACCACGAATACTGTATTCCTGCCGATCTTCTTTGCTGATATAGGAAACTCCTGTCGCCTTGCCGTTGGCATCGACATTGACGTTTTTCACCATAGCATTGACATAAAGATCTACCTGTCCACCGTTTTTTTGGGCGGGAAAAATAAGGCAGGATCCGGAAGAAAAGTCGGCATACACTGCACAGGACCGATTACACTGATTACAGTAAACACAAACACCCCGCTCTTTATTGATACGCTTGGTCAGAATAGACATACGGGAAGGAATCACCGTAACGTTAGCCTTTCGGGCAGCATCGATATACATCAGTTCGTGCAATCGAGGCTTGGGTGGTGGTAAAAAATAGCCGTCGGGTTCATTGGGAAGGTTTTCTTTGGTACCAAATAAACCTATAAGCTGATCTACTTTATCGTAATAGGGTTTAATATCCGAATAGCCGATGGGCCAATTTTCGCCTAAACCATCTCTATCTTTTCCTTTGAAATCGCGCGGGCCAAACCGAAGCGATATACGTCCCCAGTGGTTCGTTCTTCCGCCAAGCATCCGTGAACGATACCAATCGAATTTTGTACCGTCGATGTGGTTATAGGGTTCGCCATCTAAGCTCCATCCGCCATAGGCCATGTCGTATTCGCCAAAGTCGCGGCGGGTATTCGCACCTCTTCGGGGCGATTCATAGGGCCATTTGAATTGGGTTTGAGTTTTGGGATCTGCTGGGTCAAAATAAGGTCCTGCTTCTACAACCGCTACCTTTAAGCCGGCTTCTGCTAAAACCTTGGTGGCCATTCCTCCTCCTGCTCCTGAGCCTACGATAACAATATCGTATTTCTTAGGATTTTCGATTATCTGCATAGCTAAATCTTAAATTTAGATTTAAAATTTAAGCAATATTTTAAAAACGATTGGCAATTTCTTCTGCTCAATCCTTTACAATCGATCTAAATCACTAAAATATTTTCAGGACTACTCAATGACATAAATGGTTTTGTCGACCTCCCCTAGTCTGAAATATCCCAACACTTCTTCATCAGGATCGTTGGGGTTATAGCAGTTTCCCTTCAGCTGTGAGGGGGTGGTCGCAAAAGGGCCATTGTCATCAGTCTGTTCGAGCAATTGGTTAATATAATTGTAATAGGCTTGTGAAATACCGTGCAAGCTAATCGGCACATTTACGCCTTCGGTTAAATCTTCATGATCAAATTCCATAAAATTTTCATTGCCGTCCGAAAATTCATCGTCTAAAATCACCCAGGTCGCTAAAGACATATTTTCAGGGGAAAATTGGCAAAAGTAAAAGTTGTGTGCCTCGGCGGGGTCGTTAAAGTAGACTTTCAGTTGGATTTCGTCGTCGCCAAACCCTCCCTCTAGGGTTTGTTCTACCCGATTGATGGGGTTTACCGGCATCAAGGTTTCGTTGGCCCTGTAGCTTTTCCCTTCGTATTCGATTTCCAAAGTGTAGGACTGCTGCAGTTCCGGGATAAATTCGTCGGTGGTATAATCCCCATTATTCTGGTCGGAAAATTCAAAGCGTTGCCCGTCATCGTCTTTAACAACACTAACGCTAGCGCCGACCACTGCAACATCGAGTTGATCGCTAAAATAGGCTGTAGATTCTTTTAAGCGAATGGTTTGTTGTTGTCCATCCCTGTTTTTCTGCCACTCGATAGAGGCATCCACAACAAGTCTGGGCCCTGCATCGGGAACACCGACATCGATAATTTCTTCACACCCGGCCGACACCGCCAAACAGATGAATAAAAAAGCTAAAGTGGGGAATTTAAACTGATGCATGGATTTAAAATTTAAAGTTGTAGGTCACGGAAGGGATAATGCCGAAAATGGCAATTCGAGTAGCTTCATTTACTCCAGTATCTATATTTTGCGTGAAGGAGATGGATGCAGCATTATGACGATTATAAATATTATAGATGCCAAACACCCACTCAGCCTGCCACTTTCTTCCTTCATTTTTACGGGGCGTTAAAGTAGCCGAAACATCTAAACGATGGTAAGCCGGAAGTCGGTTGGCATTTCTTTTGTCATAGGTAGCAATCGATAGCCCATCGTACAAAAACTGCCCGTTTGGATAGGTGACAGGTCTGCCGGTTTGATAGGCTGCATTAGCGCTAAGTCGCCATTTTTCGTTGAGCTTATAGGTCCCTGTAAAGGAGAAGTCATGGGTTCTGTCCCAGTTGGAATTATACCACTCCCCATCGTTAATTCCCAAGCCGCCTGCAGCTCCACCAGGGATGCGCTGCTCTGAACGAGAAAGTGTATACGCTAACCAGCCAGTGAAATTCCCGCGGTTTTTTCGGGCCAACAATTCCAATCCATAAGCACGAGCCTCCCCCGCTAAAATTTCTGTCTCTATCGTATTCTGGGCCACTAGCTCCGCCCCATTGATATAATCTACACGATTGTCGACCGTTTTATAATAGGCCTCTACCTCTAGCGAATACAAATCGTCTTTTATGTTTTTAAAATAGCCCACGGCAAACTGATCGGCCAGCTGAGGTTCAATAAATTTTCCACTTGGTGCCCATACATCTAAGGGAGTAGCCGATGTAGTATTCGAAATCAGGTGCAAATACTGCACTATTCTGTTGTAGCTCGCCTTGAACGAAGACCAATCGTTTAGTTGAAAGGAAAGCGCCATCCGAGGTTCCAAATTTCCGAAAGAGGCAATGCTTTCATTGCTGTCATAGGTGGTTTGCCCAATCGGACGAGCCCTTTCATAGATCCCCAAACGACGGTTGTAGACGACGGCTAAGTCGTCGGCGTAATTGTTAAGGGTTTGACTACCCAGCCGGTCGAAGTAACTGTATCGCAATCCGTATTGTGCGGTTAATCGATCCGATATTTTGTGCTCTAAACTGATATAAACACCGGCTTCAAGAGCAAACTTATCGTCTAATTTGGTAAAGTTAATAGCTGAGTTTTCACCTAAAGACTCCAGTTTTCCGGGATCAAAGGAATAATAGATACCGCTAACGCCAAAATCGAACTTGAATCGATCGTTCATATAATAACCGAAATCGTAGCGTATGTTGTAATTATCAATTTCTGACGTCCAATCCAACCCGGTAGAGTTGAACTTTAGATTGTAATCGTATTGGCTAAAAATGAGCGATAAATTAGAAAACAAGCGGTCGTTATAGATATGATTCCAACGGAGGTTGGTGGAGATGTTTCCATAGGAATTATTAAAGAGATTAGCGAGGCTAAAACTGTCATTCCCCAAATAACCCGACAGATAGAGGCGATTCTTGTCGTTGATCTGATAGTTGGTTTTTAAATTGAGATCGTAGAACCCCGCCCGGTTATCGTTCCCCATCAGCGCTAGAAAAACATCGACATAGGAAGATCTTCCCGCGACTAAGAAAGAACCTTTGTCTTGAAAGGTGGGACCTTCCAGAGCCACTCTGCTCGACACAGCACCGATTCCGCCAGAGACCTTAAATTCCTTGCTGTTTCCGTCTTTTTGGCGAATGTCTAGTACGGAAGATGCTCGCCCGCCAAAACGCGCCGGAATTCCTCCTTTGTAGAGCTTAATATCTTTAATGGCATCTGGGTTAAAGACCGAGAAAAAACCAAACAAATGCGATGCATTATAAATAATGGCCTCGTCTAAAAGAATTAGATTCTGATCTTCCGAGCCGCCACGAACATTAAAGCCAGATGCTCCTTCCCCTGCATTGGTAACGCCAGGAAGCATCTGTATAGATTTAATTACATCGACCTCTCCCAAAACTGCGGGCATTCGTTTAAGTGTTCTATTACTGATGTTGGAAACACTCATTTGAGGACCTTTGATATTCACTTTTTTGGTGGGTTCAGCTACCACTACCACCTCTTCTAAAAGAGCGGTGTCTTCTTGTAATTCAACCGTTATTTTCTGATTGGCATTTAAGCTAATGGGCTGTTCATAAGGGGCAAATCCAATATAGGAAACCACTAAGGTGTAGTCGGACGCCTCGGCCGTAATGGAAAAAAATCCATACGAATTAGTAGTGCTTCCGATAGTAGTATCCTTTAAATAGACTGTAGCTCCTAACAGCGTTTCCCCATTGGCAGCGTCTTTAACAATACCGCTTACGGTGTATTGCTGGGCATAAAGAAGGGTTGAAAAAAAGCAAAAAGAGAGGGATAAAAATAGGCTTAACGTAGATTTAAAAGGCATTTTTTAAAGATTAAAGGCGATCAATATTAACCAAAATAAACGATCCATAAATAATTTTAACATGATTTAACGAATATCTTTTACTGGGCTTGAAACCCCATCTGTGCTCTAAATGGTCGAAAAAGCAAGCTTTATACAAGACCATAAATACTTAGAAATGAATTGCAATTTTTGATATTGAGTTAAAATTTTTAAATAAAAATATATGATTTTCCTACTAATTTAAATCATTATGAAAAAAAACATATGTATTAGACTATTGTTTATCAGCTAATTGATTCGCGAAATGCTCTTTTTTGATTAACTTAAAGGTCCCCAAAGTCGATAATCCCCCCAATCGCATCTTACATCATGGACAAAGCATCGCATACGAAAACATCAGCGTCACAAGCCTACCCCTCTTTTGACACACCGAAGGAACCCCGCAAAACATTTCAAACCTTTCTGAGGAATCAAAATCGGCTGTATATCCATTCGTTCAACTTCATTGATCGAAAGGCAGCCATCATGATCCGGATGAACTCCACCATCATTTCGGTTATCGTTATTTTCTTTGATTATATCATTGGGCTCCCCCAAGGCAGGGGCATTGGTTTAACGATGGTGATCACCTCTTTTTTTTCGTTGATGTTTGCCTTAAACGCTTCTCGCCCACATACGTTTTACAATATTGTTCGCTTTAGAAAGACGGTCAAAAAATATCGTATGCTTCCTGAGGAACAGATATTTATACTGGGAGCTTCAGCGGCTTTGTCGGTTGAGGAATACTTAAACGCTTTTCGGAAAATTGTTAACGACCAAAAGCTACAGATTGGCAATCAGGTTAAAATCATGTACCTGCTCGAAAAGCGGGTCCGGGCTTCTTTCCTCTATATCGAAATTTCCTATTTGATTTTTATGATCGGTTTTCTGGTGATGGTGTTCTTGTTTATCCGAAACAATATTTTCTCCTTCTAGCGCATGAAAAAAGCCCTATTTTCCATAAGTATACTTGCTTTTTTAACGGCTTGCGCAACCTACAAAGTCCAGCAAACACCAGCCGATCCCTATCCTGAACACAAAACCATTGCCCACCGTTTTTTTCTGATCGGAGATGCCGGATATGCCAAACAAGACCAGCCCAATAGCGCACTAGATGCACTTAAAAGTAAACTCGACCAGGCAGATGAGCATTCGACCGTGATATTTCTAGGCGACAATATCTACCCAAAAGGATTCCCTCCTGTCGGGCATCCCGATTATGCAAGGGCAGAACATCGTCTTGGTCTTCAGCTGCAAACGCTGGAGAACTTTCCAGGCAAGGCTATTTTCATCGCCGGAAATCACGACTGGTACAACGGATTAGCCGGACTTAAGCGTCAGGAAAAGTATATCCGTAGTCGCTTGGGAAAAAAATCTTTTCGGCCGAAAGCCGGATGCCCATTGGACCGGATCAAAATTTCTTCGGAGATCGATTTAATCCTAATCGACTCCCAATGGTATCTGAACAATTGGAATCGCCACCCACAGATGAATGAAGACTGCAGCCTTAAAACAAGGAAAGCATTTTTCTTAGCCTTGGAAAAGCTGATTAAGAAATCCCGGGGGAAAACTACACTCATCGCCCTCCACCATCCGCTATTTACCAACGGATCCCATGGAGGAGCCTATAGCTTTAAAAGCCATCTAACACCACTTCCACTTTTGGGGAGTCTCAAAAATCTGATTCGAAGAACGAGTGGTATTAGTCACGCCGACAGTCAATACAAAAGATTTTTGGAGTTTAAAAAGCGATTGGTGACCATGGCACAAGCCCACCCCAGAATTATTCTTGTTTCGGGACACGATCATAATTTGCAATACTTGCGACAAGGCAATCTGGCGCAAATCATCAGTGGATCGGGGTCTAAACGAACGCCTGTTCGAAGAAGTGGTCCCGGGAAGTTTGGCTATGCCACCGCTGGGTTTGCACAATTGGATGTATTCACTGACGGCTCCGCTTATGTCCAATTTATTAAAGCAGAAAACTCTTCCGTGATATATACGGCCGAAGTTCTCTCGCCCAACTTGCAGACCAATGACATGCCCATATCGAAAAGCTTTTCAGCCACTGTCACAACTTCTGTTTACAGTGCGGCTGAAACACAAAAATCAAGGGTCTATCGAATGCTGTGGGGAGAGCGCTATCGGGAACATTTCAGTACAAAAATCACAGTCCCAACGGTCGATTTAGATACGCTCTACGGAGGCTTAAAAGTTCGGAGAAGAGGCGGCGGAATGCAATCAAAATCGTTGCGTTTGATCACTAAAGACGGGAAAAAGCAATACGTTATACGAGCTCTGCGCAAGCAAGGGGTGCAATTCCTGCAAAATCTAGCCTTCAAAGACAGATATGTCGCAAGACAATTCCAACAGACCGCCGCTGAGGCACTCATCATGGATATCTTTAGTGGATCGCACCCCTACGCCCCCTTTGTTGTCGGAGATTTATCGGAAGCCATAGGAGTATTTCACCTTCGCCCTAAACTCTATTTCATTCCGCGTCAAAAAGCTCTGGGCGATTTTAATGACAATTTTGGCGATGAGTTGTATATGATCGAAGAGCACGCTTCTGATGGACACGGAGAATTGGCAAACTTTGGCTTTTCCAATACAGTCATCGATACGGATGAGGTCATCGAAAAGATTCATTCCGATGAAGATTATGTCATCGATGAAGCGGCCTATATTCGAGCACGATTATTGGACATGCTGATAGGCGATTGGGATCGCCATGCCGATCAGTGGCGTTGGTTAACTTTTCAGGAAAACAACAAAACCGTTTATCGACCGCTCCCCAGAGATCGGGATCAGGCTTTTTCTATTATTTCCGATGGACTACTGCTCGGCGCCGCCACTGCCCTACTTCCAGTTTCCAAACATCTGCGAAAATACAGCTCTGAAATAAATGTCAAGGCCAGCAACACTGCCGCATTCCCCCTAGACAAAGTCTTTATCCAACAGGCCGATGAGGACGTATGGCAAGCCCAAGCATTGCATATCCAAAAGGAACTCACCGATCGGGTCATCGACCAAGCCTTTCGGAATATGCCCATTGAAGTGCAAGACCAAAGAATCGAAAACATAAAAGCAGATGTAAGAAAACGTCGGGAAAACCTACAAAAAACAGCAAAAGAATACTATGAAAGACTCCAAAAGTATGCGGTTATTAATGGCACCCACAAAGATGATTATTTTGCTATTGAACGCTTAGCGAACGGACTGACGAAAATAACTGCCTACAGGATCAAAAAAGGACAAAAAGCGGATACTATTCATCAGAAAATTTACCGCTACCCAGAAACCAAAGAAGTTTGGATCTATGGAATGGACGATACGGACGAATTTCAGGTCAATGGCGATCCTAGAGCAAAAATCAAGATTAGAATAGTCGGTGGGCCAAAAGAAGACCACTACGACATACAAGAAGGAAAAAGAATCATTCTCTATGATCATAAAACTCAAAAAAATATATGCTTAAATCGCAATGGGCGTAGCGTATTAAGCGATCATTATTCCACTCGCCACTTCGACCTAGATAGAGTACATCGCCGAACACTTCAACTTTTACCGGCTATAGGCGCAAATCCCGACGATGGCTTTAAACTGGGATTATCGGGTATACATAACACTTATGGTTTTACACAAAACCCCTACAGTATTCAGCACAAGTTTTCCATCGCTCGCTATTTTGCAACAGCTGGAGTTGAAATCGCTTCTGAGCACAACTTTGCAAATATCCTTCCACAGATAAATCTCCGTATATCGTTGCAGTACAACAGTCCAAACTTCACCCAAAATTTTTTTGGCTTCGGGAATCAAACGGAAAACCTGAATGCAACTCAGCCCGATAGCTATGACTTAAATTACAATAGGGTTCGCATTCAAAGTTTTCGTGCCAAGACCGCTCTTTTCCGCGAAGGCGAACTGGGGAGTAAACTCTCTTTAGGTGTTCTTTTTGAAAGCAATCAAGTAGAACGAACGCCGGGAAGATATATCGCCACTTTGCCCACTACCTACAGCGCTTTTCACCAACAAGATTTCATCGGACTAGTGTCGGAATATACTTATGAAAATAAAGATGATCCGCATTTTGCTCGTCTGGGATTTCATTTCTTTACGCAAGCCGGATTTAAGCAAAATTTACATCGGCAGAAAAATTTCGCTTATCTGCAGTCTACCATGGGGTTTGAAAACCAATTGTGGGCAAACGGTCGTGTGGTCTTGGCTTCTCAACTGAGTGGGCAGTTTAACTTTGGCCATGGCTATGAATTTAATCAGGCGGCAAACTTAGGCGCTAACACAGGGCTCAGAGGATACAGAAACCAGCGATTTAGCGCAAAAAGAGCTTTTGTGCAAAGCACAGATCTTCGATGGAATATAGGGGGATGGAAAAGTCCTTTAATCCCCCTTCGTTTGGGTATCTATGGAGGATTCGACTACGGCACCGTTTGGACGGGACAAGAAGACACCAACAACTGGCATAACAGCTATGGAGGAGGAATGTTCCTCACAGCTGCCTACAGCCTAACCAGTCGGATATCTGCCTTTCATGGCAGCGACGGATGGCGCATCACTTTCGGCTTAGGCCTTGATTTTTAAAATGCTAAACTTAACTGTAGGAACTTATTTAACCACAAAGCCATACGTTTCTCTAGGGTTCCATACTAAAAGTTGAAACCTCCTTAAATCGATTCAGTTGAATATTCTCTACTTCTACCTGATATGCTGGCCATTGCTCGGAATAAAATGCATTGGTTTTTTCCAAGGCTTTTTGCAGTTCCTCCTGTGCAAAATCCATCAATCGCTTTTCGGTAGCCGTAATGCCCGACTTTCGGGAGCGGACATAGGAATATGCACTGTATATGCGATCGGTTACATGTCCTCGAGTGCTCATCGTGATTCCCTGTCGTTTGTCTTCCTTTCCAAAGTACAATTCCTGTAATTCTTCAAGGGTTTTTAGGATGGCTCCAGTGGCGGAAATAGTAGCCGAATAGGATTGCTCGTCAAGGGCCTTTAATTCCTTTTTAATTTTTTGAGCGGTAGACACGCTTTGTGCAAGTTGTGCGGTAGCCTCCGCTGCCAGTTGGATCCACTCCTCTACCTTTTTCCCACTGTCATAAACTGCCTCTAAGTCAGCTCTTTGAACCTCTATACGTGGATCGCTAGCGACAGTTATCTGGGTAGAATCTACCTGATTTCCATAGGTTAAACGAACCAGGTATGTACCAGGAAGAACAGACATCCCTCCGTTCTCGTTCCGTTTTTTCCGGATTTTCTTGGACGGGCGCTCTGGCCCTTTTTCCGTCATTCCCCAATACCAGCGATAGAAGCCTGACGCCTTGGGAGCTTTAATTTTAACAGTTCTAATTTTACGTTCTGCATCGAATATTTCGAACTGAAGGGAATCTTTTTTTGGCTTTTTGTCCTGTTTCTCAATTTCAGTCTGCTTGTCAGAAGCCTTATCCGTTGATGGCTTTTGGAAGTAATAGGTTAACATGGCTCCTCGCTTACGGTTTTTTCCGTGATAGAGTGCGTCTCCTCCAAAACGACTTCCCGTAGGTTGCTGATAAGCGGCAAGATAGGCCGTTGGGGGCTCAAATAGCGCCATATCTTTCTCCAGTACCTTCGGTTGGGCTGCAATAGCCCGTAGAGGGCGTATATCATCGAGTACCCAGGCCGCACGACCAAAGGTTCCTATGATTAAATCTTCTTCCCTAGGATGAATCACCAAATCTTTGGTAGAGACGGTTGGGAAACCTTCCGTCCATTTTTGCCACTGTTCCCCAGCCGTGAAAGAGATGTATAAACCATCGTCGGTTCCCAAAAACATCAGTTGAGGATTCTTGGGGTCTTCCACGATCGACAACACAAAACTTTGAACGTCATTTTCATCGACTATCCGCTTCCAGGATTTACCATAGTCGGTGGTTCTGTAGGCATAGGGGGTGTAGTTATATCTGCGGTAATCGTTAGCGACCAGTAGTGCTTCTCCTGGGCGGGTTTTCGAAGCTTTAATCTGGGGAATCCAGCTCCCGGCCGGTAGTCCTTTGATTTTTTGGGTGACCTCGGTCCAGTTTTTTCCTCCATCGCGGGTGTAGTGTACACGCCCATCGTCGGAAGCTGTCCACAACATGCCCTGCTCGACGGGGGAAGGCTCGATGACCAAAAGGGTACAATGATTTTCAGCCCCCGTGGCATCCATGGTGAGTCCACCACTATCTTTTTGGTTTTGCTTGGCAGGGTCGTTAGTGGTTAGGTCGGGTGATATAATTTCCCATGTCAGTCCTTTATCGGTGGAACGATGAACAAACTGACTACCAAAATAGACTGTACTGTTGTTGAATGGATCTTGCCCTATCGCCGCATTCCAATTAAAGCGAAGTTTAGTCGAAGGGTCTGGAGCTGTTGGTCGAACGGAATAATTGTTTCCTGTTTTCCAGTCGTATCGGGATACATATCCCTGCTGACTCATTGCATAGCCCATCTGATTATCATCTAAATCGGGAACTACATCAAAACCATCGCCAAAGGCAATTTCTTGCCAGTACGAATTGCGAATTCCTTGTGCTCGCCAAACATAAGCGGGGCCTCTCCATGAGCCATTGTCTTGCATACCGCCATAGACATTGTACGGAAACTCATTATCTACACTGATATGATAGAATTGTGCCACTGGTAGATTTCCAATAAATCGCCAGCTTTTTCCTCCGTCTTTGGTGATGTTTAAGCCTCCGTCGTTTCCATCGATCATGAATTGTCCATTCTGCGGATGAATCCACCAGGCGTGATGGTCGGGATGTATCCCATTACTGACCCCATAGGCAGGCATAAGTTGCCGAAAACTTTTTCCCCCATCTTCAGACACATTCACATAGGTAAATATGGAATACAAGCGGTTTTCGTTTTGTGGATCGACATAAATATCTGAATAATAGAACGGGCGATTGCCAATTCCGGAGGAGTCGTTTACTTTTTTCCAATGAAATCCACCATCTGTAGATTTGTACAAGGCGTTTTTCTTGGCTTCAACAATAGCATAAACCACTTCGGGTTTACTGGGGGCAATGGCCAAACCTATACGGCCAAGATCACCGGCTGGCAGGCCTTCTTTACTGCTGAGCTTTTTCCAGTTTTTTCCGCCGTCATGGGTCATATATAGACCACTTCCGCTCCCTCCAGAGCTAAAAAACCAAGGGTCGCGTTTGTGTTCCCAGAGAGCAGCAAAAAGTTTATTGGGGTTTTGTGGGTCCATAACCAAGTCGGCAGCTCCCGTTTTTAGATTACCGCTTAAGATCTTGGTCCAATTCTTACCACCATCGGTCGTCTTGTAGACCCCGCGCTCCTGGTGTTCCCCCCATGGAGACCCTATGGCCCCTACATAGACCGTATTGGGATCGGTCGGATCAATAATCACACGGTGTATATGACGGGTTTGTTCCAACCCCATGCTTTTCCAATGCTTCCCCCCGTCCAGCGATTTATAGATCCCAAAGCCTCCATTGAGACTATTGCGGGGGTTTCCTTCACCGGTTCCCACCCAGATAACAGAAGGATTCGATTGCTGAATGGCTACAGCTCCCACAGAAGCGGTAAGTTCCTGATCAAAAATAGGCTCCCACTGAATGCCGCCGGAGTTAGATTTCCAAACCCCTCCAGAGGCCGTACCCACGACCATAATATCTGGCTGCTGATGCACCACATCGATCGCCGTGATGCGTCCACTCATTCCTCCAGGACCAATATTTCGGGGGTTGAGTTCCTGAACCAGATCCATGGAAAATTGTTGCCCTAAGACGGGAGAAAAAAGTGTGCAACAAAGAGAAACAAAAAGAAATAGCCTATGCATATGTAAAAGTTTTCAATCAGATTTTAAATATACAATAACCTGATATGAATTTATAAACTTGTTAAAAAAGTGTCTTTTAACATAAAAAAATAAATGCGTGTCTGCTGAATTGGTTACATTTAAGTAATGAAACAGACGGCCCCCATTGTTTCGCGCCTTTTAGCGGTGTATTTCAGCTTATTATGGCTGAGTTATGGCCTACATCCCTTTTGGCACCACCATGAGAGGGAACACATCGCATACTCCACAGATTCTGCTGAAAAAAATATTGAAAACCCACCCTGCGAACTTTGTGATTGGTTTTGCTGCCAAGACGGGGCCACAGTAGTGTCGGACGCCTATTTTATTCCACCACTACTTGGTGTTAAACACACAGAGGTGGACTATTCCAAAGGGTGGACGCTATTCGAATTACGCCAAAATAAAGATCCTCCAGCAATTAGCCCTCTCCTCTAAGCTGTTGTAAGCGGGAATTTTCCTTCCCGAACTCTTTTTTTTCATCTCAAATCTTTACATCCATGTTGGAAGCTAATCAACTATCCAAAAGCTATGGCAATCAGTCAGCTTTATCGGACCTGAACCTGAGCATTGCTCGGGGACAAATATTTTGCCTCTTGGGTCAAAACGGTGCTGGAAAAACTACCACACTGCATTTATTTCTAGGGCTTATTGCCCCCTCTTCAGGAGAAGTCCTGATCGATGGTGAACGCGTACAACCCAACCGCACACCTACTAATCGCAAAGTAGCCTATATCCCTGAATTGGTACGCCTATACGATCATATGTCGGGACTGGATAACCTCGATCTGTTTTGCCGTTTTGCTCGGCTGAAATACACCAAAACAGAATTGAAGGGCATTTTAGAACAGGCTGGAATCATTGCTGCCGATCAGCACAAAAAAGTTTTAGACTATTCAAAAGGTATGCGCCAAAGAGTAGGAATCGCCATTGCACTTTCCAAGAATGCCGATTTTATTTTTATGGACGAACCTACCTCAGGGCTCGATCCATTCGCCATTGCAGAGTTTTCAAAAATCTGTCGGGAACTGAAGGAACAACAAAAGTTGATTTTAATGGCGACCCACGACGTCTATCATGCAGCTCAGTTAGGAACACATTTTGGAATCATGAAAGCAGGGCGACTCTTACAGCCCCCGGAACTCTCCAATCCTTCTCCCGATGAATTATCCCAAATCTATTTAAACCTCGTACACTCATGAATAAATTTCGCTATCTCTTATTTATACTCTTTCCCTTTGCTCTGGCTGCACAAACCATAATTTACGGTGTGGTGACAGATGCCGAAGGCGCTCCCCTCTCCCTAGCTACACTGCAATTATATCAAGGTGGACTTGTCCAGCAAACATCTACAACAAAGGATGGAAGTTTTCAATTCGACCTATCGGCTGAAGGAAACTTTCATTTACACATTAGTGCTGCTGGTTTTGAAACACGTGTAGAAGCATACATGTTTAAGCTAGGAGATCGTTACGACTTGGGAAAATTTGCTTTGTCTCCTAAAATCCATTATCTGCAAGCCGTTGAGGTAATTGGTCGCGAACAAACAGACTATTTAAGCGATTATTCATTTTCGGCCACCAAAGTAGCCATCCCCAACAAACAACTCCCACAAGCGCTGACCGCAGTGACCAAAGAACTCATAGCCGACCGACAAGCTTTTCAATTAGCCGATGCGGTGAAAGCTGTCAGTGGTGTGAGCCCGTCAAGTGTCTACAACCAATATAATATTCGGGGAATTAGTCAGAATGAAGAAGGGCAAATTATTAACGGACTTCGCACCCGACAGTACTATTTTTTGCAGCCCCTTACTTCCCATGTAGAACGCGTAGAAGTATTAAAAGGCCCTGCATCGGTCAGTTTTTCGAGTGTTGACCCCGGGGGGAGTGTCAATTTAGTGACCAAAAAGCCATTGCCCGTAGAACGAAAAGAATTAATGCTGGGCGCCGGAAGTTACAGCACTCTTCGTGGGGCCTTGGACTTTACCGGCCCGATCAATGAAAGTAAAACCCTCCTTTATCGTCTTAATATCGGATTTCAGAGAGCCCAATCGTATCGCGATTTAATCCAAAACAACGCCCTTTTGTTCACCCCATCGATCAGCTATGTCCCCGATGATACCACGGCCTTCAATATAGAAATGATCTACAGCAATAGTTTGGGAAATCTGGATCGGGGACAACCCATATTTGGAGCACAGGCAGGAGTAACCGACCTCAACAGCACCCCCATTGGACTTAATTTGGGGGCTACCAACGATTATTTTGAATCTGAAGAATGGATGCTTATGGCAAATTTTTCGAAACAAATCAATAAATCCCTAGGGTTTCATAGCTCCTATATGAAACAAACCTGGAATGAGGATCTTCGCGAACATCGGACCACCAACGCTTTTGCTGTAGATATCGATGGAAACGCTATTCCGACGCTGGCTTCCATGCGCTATATAGAGCGCCAACAATTTTGGGATATAGACAACCTAAATGCATACTTCAGCTATGATATTGAAGGAACTGCAAGTCATAAATTTGTATTTGGCTATGATCTTCACCGTTGGAACAAAACGGATGGCGGAGGTCAAAATCAGGCGCGTGGCTACCTTTTAAACGATGGCAGTATCACTAACACTTTCGATCTTGAAAGGGCGGGAGAATACCAAACCATAACACATAATGGATTAACGCTCCCTAAACCCAACGTCGAACATTTCAACCTTGCAAACCCGACGAATGCCATCCGAGACAAAGGGAATTACACCTTGAATTCTCAATTCGCTATTCCGGCAGTTTTGAGTATTTCGCATGCGGCTTATGTTCAACATTTTCTTGAAGCTGGTCGATTTTCTGCTCTTTTGAGTCTAAGATACGAGTGGTTTTCAGACATCACCAATTATGACAAGCCCCTGGAACGAACCTTCGAAAACACCGCCCTCTTGCCAAGAATTGGTCTGACCTATGCGCTTAACCCTCAACTAAACATCTATGCTTCCTATTTGGAAGGCTACCAGCCCCAATCCAATACGGTGACGCTAATGCCGAGTACTGGTATTTTCTTTTGGGATCCTAACTCACCAGCCCGCTTCGACCCTCTTGAAAGCGATCTGATCGAGCTAGGACTGAAAGGAGAATTCTTGGGAGGAGCGGTTCAAAGCACACTATCCGTTTATCAGATCCAACAGAAAAATATCTTGATCAGTGCTAATTCTGTTGAAAATCCAGATTTGCTTACCCAACGGGGAGCCGATAGAAGTCGGGGTGTTGAATGGGAACTAGCCGGTTATGTTCTCCCCAACCTTCAACTCAACGCCTCCTACAGTTATATTGATGCAGAAATTCGAAGAGATGACGACGCCAGCCTGATTGGCACACGAAAAGAAAATACCCCAGTCCACAGCGCAAATCTATGGGGGCGATGGGATTTTAGAGAGACCAAACTACAGGACTTCGGACTTGGTCTGGGCATGCAGCACAGCGGTAGCAAAATCCCTTGGTTCACTCGTGACTTCACCGTGCCAGGCTATACTATTTTTGACATGGCGATCTATTACCGACCCAAATCCACGGATATTCAGCTCAGCTTGAAAGTTAATAACCTCTTGAATGAAACCTATTGGTTAGGAGCACAAACCTACTTCCGTTTATTTCCTGGGGCTCCCAGAAACACCTCTATCACAGCTACCTACAAATTTTAATCCCAATGCTACACAAGCCCTCGATAATATTGATTGCTCAACACTATTGGAAAAAAACTTTTCAAGAGAAGACCATCTATATTTTGCTCACCGTTTTCTGCCTACTGCTCTTATTTTCCGCTTACACCGGATGGATGCAGTACACTACACAAAATCAAATTCGGATCGATCATCAGGAAATGGCCCGGGAAAGCTGGGAGGCGAACCCCGACAAGCACCCCCACCGGATGGCTCACTTTGGAACCTTTGCTTTTCGTCTAAAACATCCGCTGAGCCTGTTCGATTTTGGATTGGAGAACTATATGGGAAATGCGGTTTTTTTGGAGGCGCATGCGCAAAACAGCATCAATTTTTCGGAGGCTAGTTTATCCTCCGATTTAATTCGATTTGGCGAATTGAGTTTAGCCATGATTTTACAGCTTGTTTTGCCGCTGATCATCTTTTTCCTCGGATATCGATCTGTGGTGGAAGAGCGCGAAAAGGGAACGCTGTTGATCGCTCATGTACAAGGGGTAGGTTACACCAATTTTCTCTTGGGAAAAAGCTTGGGACTATGGTGGATGAGCTTGCTTTTTTTTCTACCAGCATTTCTGATGTTAAGTTTTCTATTGCTGATGATCGACAACAGCTTTACGCAGGAGAACAGCTGGAGTTTAGGGATGCTTTTTCTGGCCTACTTGCTCTATTGCGGCCTGGCCTGCTTGGTTGCTGTCCTCATTTCTGCCCGAAGCTCTTCCAGCAAGCAAGCGCTCGTACGCTTGGTGGGCATATGGATACTTATGGTTGTTATCCTTCCTAAAAGTGCGCAGGCGTTGGGACGCTACCTCCACCCTGCTCCGAATACTTTTGAGTTTAATGCACAAGTTCAGGAGGACATCGATCGTATAGGCAATAGCCATCGTCCTGACGATCCTTTTTTCTCCCGTTTAAGAGACTCCGTCCTCCAAGTACATCAGGTGAACAACATTACTGAGCTCCCCTTTAATTACGGTGGCTTTGTCATGCAGGTGGGCGAAAAACTCAGTTCCCGCATCTACAACAAACATCATCATGCACTATTGGATATCTACAGAAAGCAAAACAGTATTAGCCTAGGAGTGGCGCTCTTCGATCCTTATGCGGCTCTGAAACACCTATCTATGACACTCGCCAAGACAGATTTTGAATCCTATATTTCTTTTCAACAGCAAGCGGAAGATTACCGATATCAGCTCGCTCAAACCATGAATGGTTTACAGATGAAATACATCAGTAGTAGCCGGCCTTCAGGATCTGAAGGACAAGTACATGTTGTGAGTAGAGATCATTGGAAAGCATTTCCCGATTTTAATTATCAGTTCCCCTCCCAACGGGCATCTCTTCAGCATAGCTACCCCTTGTGGTTGGCATTAGGCGCTTGGAGTATATTATTGTTAGGAGGCGTTTTTTATTACGGTCGTAAACCCTTAAACCATTAAATTATGCATCTGCTATTATTCAAGCAATTCTTACAGTTACGGGTGGTGAAAATGGCCAGTATTCTAATCCTTGCGATGAGTCTGTTGAGTTTTGCCCTAGGCGAACAGTTTATCACGGAAAAAAAAGAGGCAACACAAGCTGTGAGTGCATTGCAGGAAAGTCTGTTGGAAGATCATTTATCCGCTCAGTACGATATGGGATTAATGCTGTATTATCTAAAATTTGCGGTGATCAAACAAATTCATCCGCTGAATGGATTTAGCTTTGGACAAAGCGATATACTATCCCAAATTAAACACATCACGATTCGCGGATTAGAAAATCAAATCTACAATGTGAACTTGTCTAATCCCCTTCATCTGCATACGGGAAGTCTAGACTTTGGCTTTGTGCTGATTTATCTTTTCCCTTTGCTGATCATTGCCTTTTGTTACCAGGTGTTTTCTAAAGAACAGGAAACAGGTATCTGGCTGTTGATAAAAGTCCAAAACATCACACCTCTACGCTACATATCCATGCAACTAGCCGTTCGGTTGTTGTGGACTTTATTGCTTTTCTTGTGTATGTTTTGGCTCGGAATCTGGTGGCTGAAGGTCCCCTTGGATGGCAACACTTGGAACTTTTTAGCGATCAGCATTTTGTATCTGATATTTTGGTTTTCCTTGTGCTTCCTTGTAATTGGGGCAAAAAGGAGTTCCAATTTCACTATTGGTTCGCTCCTCTCCCTTTGGTTGATCATGGTTGTGCTGCTTCCTGCAGTCATCAACAATTGGGTAACACAAAAGTATCCGATCGAAGAGTCTTTTACAGGTATGATTAAACAGCGCGATAGCTATCACACCAAATGGGATTCAAACAAACGGGAAACAGTTCAAAAATTTTATGAGCACTACCCACAGTTTGAATCATATGGTTTTCCTCCTGAAGAAGGATTTAACTGGTTGTGGTACTATGCCATGCAACAAATGGGCGACGATGAAACACTAGTGGAACAAAAAGCTATACGCCAAAAAATTAACCAGCGACATCTGCGGAGCAAAAAAATAGCTCAGTGGGTACCGCCCTTGTTCACACAGATGAAGTTTAACGATTTCGCCCAGTCCGGCCTACAAAGTCAGTTAGAATTTCAAGACCAAACTGCGGCTCTTCATGAGAAATTGCGGCTTTTTTACTATCCTAAAATATTCGATAATAGCTCGGTGGAAGATGAAGATTGGGAAAATGCTCAACCTGTTTTTCTACAGGCTACAGCCGATAAACCCTTACATCTGGGGCAGTATGCCCCTTTACTCATCGCAATAATTATTTGTTTTGGTCTCGGTAGAATAGCCTTGAGAACAAAGGAGTCCTGAAGGGTTACAAAGCCCATTGAATTTGAGGTTGTCCTTGTTGTGCGAGATAGTTATTGGTTTTGCTAAAGTGTTTGTTTCCAAACCAATATCCCCGATTGGCGCTTAGTGGAGAGGGATGCCCACAACTCAGGATCAGATGCTTACTGTCATCCAATAGGCGTTTCTTTTTTTGTGCAAAACCGCCCCACAGCAAAAATACTAAGCCTTCCTTTTGTTGGGATAGTGTTTGCAAGACCCGATCCGTGAATTCCTCCCAGCCTTGCTTCTGATGACTGGCGGCTTGTGCTGCTCGAACCGTTAAAGTGGCGTTTAACAGCAATACCCCCTGATTGGCCCAGGGTGTTAGATCGCCAGTGGCCGGATAGTCCAAGCTTAAATCTGTTTGTAATTCCTTAAAAATATTGACCAAAGAGGGTGGATGGGGAATTCCATTGGGAACTGAAAAACTAAGCCCGTGTGCCTGTCCCGGTCCATGATATGGGTCTTGTCCTAACAGCACCACCCGAACCCGATCATAGGGACAGGCGGTAAAGGCATTAAATATTTGTCCACCCGGCGGGTAACAGCGATGCAAGCGGTACTCGGATTGAACAAAGTGCACCAATTGCTCAAATTTTGGGCTCTCAAAAGCCGGTTTTAAGGGGAGTTGCCAGCTGGGGTGTATACGGACATCCATATTTAGTTATTTTTGTAGCGCTAAGTTAAAAAATTGCTATGGGGTATATCCCTCAAAAAACCCTTGAAGACCTTGAGTTTTTAGAGGTTGTGGCACAAATGTCTGCCATGGCCATTACTCCCCTTGGAAAAGAATCTTGTCGAGGCATAGTTCCTTTAGAAGATCGGGAAAGCTGTATGTTTGAGCTGGACTGTGTTTCTGAATTTCTATCCTCTTTTGACAACGACAACACCATTCCCAATCATGGTTTTGAATCTTTTGAAAGCGCCATTAAGATGCTGGCCATCGAAAATAGTGTGTTGGAAATACAAGCCTTTCGCAATATTGCCGCGGCATCTGAAACGGTGAATACCTTGCTACAGTTTTTGGAAAAATTTAAAACCTATTATCCCGCGCTGCATTCTTCAACTGAAAGTCTCTACATCAACAAAGAGATTAAAGCAGAAATCGATAGTGTGATCGACCGTTTTGGGGAAATCCACAACAATGCTTCTGAAACGCTCTACACTGTTCGCAAAGCGATCCAGAGTATCCGCGGAAAAATAGGACAAAGCTTTAACAAAGCCCTCACCCACTATGCCAATCTTGGGTATTTGGACGATATACGAGAATCAGTCATCGATAACAAACGAGTACTGGCCGTGAAATCCATGTACAGACGCAAGGTTAAAGGCGGGATCATGGGCAGTTCTAAAACGGGAAGTATTGTTTTCATCGAACCGGAAGCCACCCTACAACTGGGACGCGAACTGCAGAACCTCCTTTTTGAGGAAACAGAGGAGATCAAGAAAATCTTAAGTCAGTTGACAGATTTCTTAAGACCTTACCGTACACTCCTCCAAGCCTATCAACATTTTTTAGTGTTTTTAGATACGGTTTATGCGCGGGCGCGATTTGCGGAAGCCACCCAAAGTATACTGCCGCAAATTTCTGACCAACAGGAGCTGTTGCTTAAAGATGCTTTTCATCCCCTACTCTTACAAACACACCGTTTAGAAGGAAAAAAAACATATCCGCAGGATATCAGCCTTGCGCCGGATCAGCGCATTATCGTAATTTCGGGACCCAATGCCGGGGGGAAAAGTATCACCTTGAAAACAGTAGGACTGCTCCAACTCATGCTGCAAAGTGGTATGCTCATCCCTGTTCATGAAAAGTCGACCGCTTGTCTGTTCGACCGAATACTGACAGACATAGGCGACAATCAGAGTATCGAAAACCACCTGAGTACCTATTCCTACCGTTTAAAAAACATGAAGGCCTTCTTAAAGAAATGCAATGACAAAACTCTTTTCTTAATCGATGAGTTTGGAACAGGCTCCGATCCAGAACTCGGAGGTGCACTTGCAGAAGCAATACTGGAAGACTTCTATGACAGAGGTGCTTTTGGACTCATTACGACACATTACAGTAATCTTAAAGTACTGGCCAACGAACTCCCAGCCATGATCAATGCGAATATGCAATTCGACAATCGAACACTCGAACCTGTCTTTAAGCTGGTGATGGGCGAAGCCGGAAGTTCTTTTACTTTCGAAGTAGCTCAGAAAAATGGCCTGCCCTACTCGCTGATTAATCGCGCCAAGAAAAAAATTGAAAGAGGAAAAGTGCGATTCGATGCGACGATTGCCAAGTTGCAGAAAGAACGCAATCAGATGGCTCAGACCGGACGTTCTTTAAAAGAAAAGGAGGATGCCGCCGCCAAAGCGACAGATAAATACACCTCCTTAAACCAGAAAATGAAAGAAAAATTGGTCAATTATCAGGAACTTTACGATCACAATCAGCGAATGATAGTACTGGGAAATAAGTTTAATGATGCTGCCGAACGATTCTTTAATACCAATAAAAAACGACCACTGATTGCGGAACTTTTGCGCTTGGTGGAAACCGAAAACTCCAAACGCAAGCGCAAAACTGCAGCTGTGGCCAAAAAAGAGCGACAAAAGAAAAAAGAAGTCCACAAAGAGCTGGAAACAAAAATTGTCGAAGTCCGAGAAGAGAAAAAACAGGCAAAAAAGCAACCTCCTAAGCCAAAAACAAAACCCAAGCCGAAAAATCCGCTTAAAATAGGCGATAGAGTCCGTATACAGGACAGCAAGTCTGTTGGCAGCATCGACACCATTGAAAAAAACAAGGCAATTGTTAACTATGGATTGTTTACCACCCAAGTCAGTTTAGATCAACTGGAGAAAGTATGACCCCAAAGGCCATCTTATTTTATGACGGAAATTGTGCCTTGTGTCACGGGGCGGTTCGTTGGGTACTGAAACGCAAACCACTCGAATATCTTTATTTTTCTCCGCTTCAAGGAGAGACAGCTCCAAACTATCTTGCCCCTGCTTTGCTAAAGGACTTAAACACGGTTGTTTTATGGCGAAATGAAGGTGTTTATACCCATGCTTCAGCTGTTTTTCACCTTTGGAAGGACTGTGGTGGAGGATGGAAACTATTGAGTTTGGGACGCTATTTCCCCAGCATTTTAACGAATGCTGTCTATCGTTTTGTCGCCCGCAATCGCTTCCGATGGAAAAAACCCCTAGAGGGCTGTCCGCTCCCCGATCCTGCCCAACGGCACAGATTCCTTATGTAGGCATATTCCAACCCTGCCTTAGACCACTCTATTCTTGATATTTTCAGTAAAAATTTGTATTTTATTACAAACCCCCAAACTATGCCTACCCATAAAAACAACCCCAGCAAGCAACCGCGATTCAACCATCAAATCATTCTTTTAGCCATTGTTGGTCTGGCCTATTTAGGCGTGTATCAGCAACGCTATTGGCATCAGGAATTACAAAAACGCTCTGAAGATGTTGCTCAACAGACGCAAAATGAGATCCTAGCGGCTATCGATTGCTATTTTAGCACCCCCGATAGTCTGCCTGCCCAGGCATTGCTCTTTTCTTCGAATACTGCCGATGTGGTTGTCGTGGAGTTAAAAGGTGTAAAAAGCCTTCGTGTTCACCCGAAATAAAAGGGGGAAAACCAACACCAGATGGCATGGATTTTATGCTATACTGGTGAAGAATTCCTCGGAGGGGACTTTAAAAGCGTTTTCCTATTGAAAATCCCAAACGGGAGTGGACTTGATCTCCCCAATCGTTATCGAGCAAATAGCGACCTACCCCTAAGAAAAGCTCAAAGCTGAAACCTTTCTGATTAACCCATTTTCGGCCGATGGCTGCGCCGAGAGATATTTGAAAATTCGTAGTTTCCTCGTAAGTATAGATGTCCATGTCGAAAGAGTCAATATACGAAGAAGCCGATCCGAATGAGGAAAATAACTCGACATAGGTTCCTTTCGCACCATAATCTTGTCGATTTAAAAAATAGAAGCGATAATAGGGAGTGATCGCAAAATCTTGAGTGGTATAATCGTTGTCGCCAAAATCTACTAGAAGACCTACACCATAGCCCGAGGATGCGTTGGACACTCGTTCATAATTAACATCAAGCACACTACCGGCCAACAAGCTAAGAGCATTCAGCCGAACTTCGTGGTTCCCATAGGTTTCAGCAGCTTCAAAAGAACTGTTTTTAACAATTTCTACTTTTTGGGGACTGTCCTGTCCCCAAAGCGTTAGGCTGCATAGGCAAAGAAAAAGAAATAGCTGTTTCAAAATATCCTTGTTTGATTAATTTAACTTCAACCAATTAACACTCGAAAGTATAAAACTATTTTCTTTTTTCTCCATTAATGCTCCATAATAACATCTCTTAGCATATGCATAGCAGGCGGATATAAGAGAGCGTAAATAAAAACACTCAAGAGAAAGAGAAATATGGCCAGGCACCATGGATTAGGGCATTTCATAAGCGCGTAGGTTCTATTGTAAATGTAGAAAAGATTCGTTGGTAAATTTCAATCTTTCACAATTTTAACATCCTTTGGCAGGGACAGTCAAATATTAGAATTCTATCGCCTATATTTGGAGGATGCTTAGGGAACAAATGGTGGAAGACTATATTGATATACAAGGTGCTCGTGCGCACAATCTTAAGGATATACACCTAAAAATTCCACGGGAAAAATTAGTGGTCATCACTGGACTTTCGGGCAGTGGGAAATCTTCTTTAGCTTTTGACACGCTTTATGCTGAGGGACAACGCCGCTATATGGAAACATTTTCGGCTTATGTTCGCCAATTTTTGGGGAGTATGGAGCGGCCAGATGTCGACAAGATCGATGGCTTGTCGCCCGTCATTGCCATAGAACAAAAAACAACCTCCCGGAGCCCAAGGTCTACAGTAGGGACAATCACAGAGCTTTATGACTACATTCGCTTGCTCTTTGCGCGTGTCGGGACGGCCTATAGCCATGTTTCCAACCAGCCCATGGTTCAGTATTCGGACGATCAGATTCTAGAGCTGATCAATCAATCTTACTCCGACCGAAAAGTTGCCCTCTTAGCACCGTTGATTAAGTCGCGTAAAGGCCACTATCGTGAATTATTTGATCAAATCATGCGGCAAGGGTTTCTTCGCGCTCGTGTGGACGGAGAACTGCATGACCTCAAGCCCGGATTTAAAGTAGATCGCTACAAAACTCATGATATCGAAGTAGTGATCGACAGAGTGCGGGTACAGGCAAACGAGAAAGGACTTAAGCGGCTCAAAGACTCCTTAGCGACCGCTTTGGACTATGGTGAAGGAACCTTAATGGTCTTGGATTTAGAAACGAATGAAACCCGCTATTTCAGTCGAAATCTCATGTGTGCCGATTCAGGTATATCCTATGCTGTTCCAGAGCCCAATACATTTTCATTCAATTCCCCCAAAGGGATGTGTGAAAAATGCAAGGGCTTGGGCGTAGAATTTACGCCGAATCTTAAAAAAATTATTCCAGACCCTAGCCTTTCGATCGCTAAGGGCGGATTTGCTCCCTTAGGCGATAAAAAAAGTAGCTGGGCCTTTCGTCAACTAGAAACGATTGCTACCTGTTACGATTTTAACTTAAACCTAGCCATCGAAAAAATCCCGCCGAAAGCCCTGGATATCATCCTATATGGAGGCAAAGAGAAGTTTTCTATCTCTTCCAAAAACTTAGGGGTTTCACGGGACTACAAGATAGATTACGAAGGTATCGTCAACTTCATTCAACACCAATTTGAACTTTCGGATAGTGCCGCGATTAAGCGTTGGGCAGGGAGTTACATGGATGAACAATCGTGTTCTGTTTGCGATGGTGCCCGACTAAAAAAAGAGACGCTTCATTTCAGAATTGGAAATAAAAATATCGCTGAACTTTCGCTCATGGACTTAGATGAACTAGCCAAGTGGTTAGATCAGCTCCCTGCGCAATTAAGCCCCAATGAAATGATTATTGCCGGGGAAATCCTCAAGGAAATCCGATCGAGGCTTCAATTTTTGTTGGACGTTGGCCTGCATTACTTACAATTGCACCGCTCCTCCAAAACGCTTTCCGGCGGAGAAGCCCAAAGGATTCGCTTAGCCACCCAGATTGGTTCTCAACTCGTCGGTGTGCTCTATATCCTCGATGAACCATCGATTGGGTTACACCAAAGAGACAACGATCGCTTGATTCAGTCGCTTGAATCGCTTCGGGATCTGGGGAATTCTGTATTGGTAGTGGAACATGACAAAGACATGATCCTAAAAGCCGATCATGTTGTGGACTTAGGCCCAAGGGCTGGAAAAAATGGAGGAGAGATTATTTCAGAAGGCCCACCGACTCAACTGCAGCAACAGAATACCCTAACTGCCGAATACTTGAATGGCACCCGCGAAATTCCGGTTCCTACTCAACGTCGTAAAGGCAATGGAAAAAAAATACGCTTAGAAGGATGTAGCGGTAATAATCTCAAAAACGTCGATGTAGATATCCCCCTGGGGCTTATGATTGGTGTTACTGGGGTTTCGGGAAGTGGGAAGTCTACCCTTATCAATGGAACCCTTTACCCCATCCTAAACGCGGCTATCTACAGGGGCGTAAAAGAGCCAATGCCCTACAACAAGATAAAAGGGTTAAAATATTTGGATAAGGTGGTGGATGTCAATCAGGCGCCCATTGGGCGAACACCTCGAAGCAACCCTTCTACCTATTGTGGTGTTTTCAGTGATATTCGCAACCTTTTTGCCCTCACGCCTGAAGCACAAATTCGCGGGTATAAACCAGGACGATTCAGTTTTAATGTAAAGGGTGGACGGTGCGAAACCTGTCAGGGAGGTGGAATGCGTGTTATTGAAATGAATTTTCTTCCAGATGTTTACGTTCCATGTGAAAGTTGCTTTGGAAAGCGCTTTAATCGAGAGACACTAGAGATTCGCTATCGAGGAAAATCGATCGCCGATGTTTTAGAAATGACGATCGACCAAGCTTGTCAGTTTTTTGAACCCATTCCAAAGATCTTTCATAAACTCAAAACACTGCAAGAAGTTGGGCTTGGCTATATCGCCCTAGGGCAAAGCTCCACTACCCTTTCGGGAGGCGAAGCGCAGCGGATTAAATTAGCAACCGAGTTAGCCAAAAAAGACACCGGCCAAACGCTATACATACTCGATGAGCCCACCACAGGCCTGCACTTCGAAGATATACGGGTATTGATGGAAGTTCTGAACCGATTGGTCGATCGCGGCAACACTGTTTTAATCATTGAGCACAACTTGGATGTGATTAAGCAAGTAGATCATATCATCGACCTCGGGCCAGAAGGTGGGAAAAACGGGGGGCAAATAGTAGGCATCGGGACGCCGGAAGACTTCTGTACCTTAGAAGACAATATCACCGCAAAATATTTGAGAAAAGAACTGTTTCCAACTCTTAAGGCGTTATGAAAAAACAACAAAAACCCAAAAATTGGCACGAGATTAAAGCAAACGACTCCTGGGCACTCTTCAAGATTATGAGTGAGTTTGTGGAGGGTTATGAAACCTTAGCCAGAATTGGGCCCTGTATTTCGGTTTTTGGATCTGCCAGAACCGAAGAGGGACATCCACACTACGAGATGGCCGTTGAGGTAGCAGAAAAAATAGTGGAATCCGGCTATGGTGTAATTACTGGAGGTGGTCCTGGCCTGATGGAAGCGGCTAATCGAGGAGCAAAAAATGCAGGGGGAATCTCTGTAGGACTGAATATAGACCTCCCTTTTGAACAGTTTCCGAATCCCTATATCGACAACGATAAGCTGATTAACTTTCAATATTTCTTTGTCCGAAAAGTCATCTTTGTAAAATATGCTCAAGGTTTCATTGTGATGCCCGGAGGCTTCGGTACTCTAGACGAACTATTTGAAGCCATTACGCTAATTCAAACCCATAAAGTCAGCCGTTTTCCCATCGTTTTGGTGGGGAAGTCGTTTTGGGGAGGATTAATGGACTGGATTCAAAACACCCTGTTGTCGGAGGGCTATATCAGCGATGAGGATATGTTTCTCTTTGAACTTGTCGACACGCCTGCAGAAGCAGTTGAGAAAATCAATCACTTTTATACGACTGAAAATTTTCGTCCGAATTTTTAATGTATTCTCTTCGACTTTTTATTGTTGCCCTTATCCTGGGTTCCTTGACCCCAGCCATTGCACAGGTACACGATATAAAAGTGCACTACGACTCGCTACAGCAGCAGCTTAAAGTCGAACATAAACTGCGCTGGTATAATACTAGAAAACAACCCCTGAAAGATTTAGTGCTGCTGGATTGGAATCATGCCCATCACAGTACACAAACCCCTCTAGCCCTTCGACTCACCGAAGAATTCGATCGAAGTTTCTTTATCTCCAACAAGAGTAAGTTTGGAAAAACCATCATTCATTCGATTCAATCCGGAAAAGAGAATTTACAATGGACTAGACCTGAGGAGCATCCGGATATAGTGCGTATATCATTGAATACATCGATCCCTGTAGGGGACTATCAGGACTTTTATTTTGAATATACTCTTCAATTGCCTTCGGCTAAATTTACGGGACACGGATATAAGTCAAATGGAGATATTAGCTTAAAATATTGGCATTTGATGCCCGCCCCCATGAACAATAGAGGGTGGCGGTACTATTCCAATCTGAACTTAGAAGACTACGGAGGAGTTGAGAATCGCTATCAGGTTCAGTGGTCTGGAATCGATCCATCTAAAATCATTTCCAATTTAATGGAAAGTGCTCCCCTTCGCTATACTGGAGATGTTTCCGCTGCTTTTTTTGATTTTCTGCAGGAAAGCGATTTTGAAACCTATCAGATTAAAGACAAGCAGACCATTATTACTGATTTTGAATCTCGGCAGCGCGGCAAAATTTCTCGACAAGCAAGTATTTTGCGCATCAGCGATTATTTCGAAAAGGTCTTAGGTCTAGAACTTCCTGAAAAACTGTGGGTACAAAAAGCGATATATAACCGCTACCCCTTTTACGGACTTAATCAGCTTCCAGAAATAGTGAGTCCTTTCTCAGAAGAGTTTCACTTCGAAGTACGCTTTTTAAAAGCTTTTGCGTTTGCTGTCGCTGAACATCAGTTAATAAATTTAGATCGTCGTAAAAACTATGGTCTCTTCCACGGGTTACAAATCTATTGGATTTTAAAATATATGGAGGCCAATCATCCGCATCAGAAATTTATCGGTCGATTGGCAGAATGGAAGATTTTAAAGCCATACGAAATCAGTCGAATGCCCTTTAATCGCGGCTTTTGGTTTTTTAACAATCTTACCCAAACCGCCAATTTACAGCAAGCCGACCGGATTTCCGGCGATCAGCTGACACGTTTCAATGCCCGAGTAGGAGTTCCATATCATATGGGAATGGGTTGGTTATATCTCGATCATTATATGGGAGGCAATCGTCTACAAAACAGCCTTCAAGCCCTTTATTCGAGTGGAGATTTAAACGCTTTTCAGTCTTTTTTAGAACAATCCGAGCAAGAGTCCTTTAAGTGGCTTTTCCATCACTACTTTGGCGATCGTTTCTCTTATGACCTGCAGTTGGCTGTAGAAAAAGTGACAGCCGATAGCCTTCAGATTAGAGTAGCGGAAAAAGATGGCTTTAAAATGCCCTATAAATTGGAATGGGTCCAAAAGAATGGGCAGACGAAAGGCAAATGGTATGGAGCCGAAACCATGGGGAATTCCCTGCTGATTCCTCGAGAAAAAGCCGCTTATATAAGTCTAAACGCTTCCGAACTATGGCCGGATCGAGTGCAGAAAAATCATTGGCGAAGAAATGCTAAGTCTCAACTGAAACCGTTGCGCGTTACTTTTTTAAAAGACATTCAGAGCCCCAAAGCTAATCAGCTTTTTTTTAATCCTGCGCTTGGACTAAATGCCTATGACGGCTTCACCTTAGGAATGCAATTCTACAACAAACCCATAGTGCAGCCCAACTTTGAATTCAACATATCTCCTCAATATAGCTCGATTGAAAAAACATTGGTTGGGAATTTTAATTTGCAACAACGTTTTCGCAAGGAAAAATCATCCAATTATCTCACACTACTGTCCGTTTTTGGGAGTCAATATCACTATGATGAAAGTCGAAAGTACAGTGTCTTGGTTCCCACGGTCAGTTTCCTTTTTCGACCGGAAAATCTTCGTTCCAATTACCGGGAACAACTGAATTTCGCATACTTTCAGGTGAAACGCGAAACCCAATCAAACCAGGGGTTGAGCAGTCCCAATTATCAAATATTTAACGTCAGCTTCCAACAAAGCGACAGAGCTGCCATCAACTATATGAACAGGAGAATCGATATGGACTTGTCGAAAGATATGGGGAAAGTTTATACGAGCTTGGATTATCGAAAACTGTTTCCCAGTGGCAGGCAGTTTTCTGTTGGTTTATTCGGCGGAATATTTTTGTACCACAACCGTCAGGATATCCAGTTTTACGATTTCAACCTTAATCGCCCGACCGACTATCTATTCCGGTATAACTACTTAGGGCGTTCAGAAACGGAGGGGCTTTTAGGGCAACAGTTTATTCCTGCTGAGGGAAGTTTTAAGTCGATCATTGAGAACTCTAGCGCCAATGATTTTTTAGTCTCCACCAATCTAGCGATGGGACTTTGGAAATGGGTTGAAGCCTATGCCGATTTTGGCATTTTACGCAATCGGAAGGAGAGAGCTAGGGCCTATTACGGCACAGGAATACGTCTAAATTTATTGCAGGATTATCTTGAAATATTCTTCCCGATTGCTTCAAGTGAAGGTGTTGAAGTAAATGATAATCAATACATTAACAACATACGGATTATGTTTACTATTGATCCTAAAACCTTATCAGGACTATTTTCTAGAAGTTGGTTTTGAACGATCATTAGAAATGAGCTTGGGGATATTTTGTATCTTGCAGGCTTATGAAGAATGCTCCAGCAGTTGAAATTTCCTTTGAGGAGTTTCAAAAGCAAATTTTGACCGACTATCATACGGCAGTAATCAGTCGAAGTTGTAGCCTCCTTGGACGTCGGGAGGTGCTTTCAGGAAAAGGAAAGTTTGGTATTTTTGGCGATGGGAAAGAGCTTCCACAAATTGCCATCAATCGTTTTTTTCAAAAAGGCGATTATCGGGCGGGCTACTACCGCGATCAGACTTTTTTAATTGGACAGGGGCTGCTACAACCAGAAAATATCTTTTCAGCGCTCTACGCTCATTTAGATGAAGAACAAGAACCTATGTCTTCTGGACGGCAAATGGTTGGACACTTCATGACCCCCAATGTGGATGGGCATTTGAAATGGATCGACCAGACCACTCAGTTCAATCATACCTCCGATATTTCCCCAACTGCCGGACAAATGCCTCGACTTTTAGGATTGGCACAGGCCTCCAAGGTATATCGTTCGTTGGAGAAGTTAAAAGCCGAAAAATTCAGTAGAAACGGCAATGAAATCGCTTGGGGAACCATCGGTAATGCCAGTACGAGTGAAGGCTTATTTCTAGAAACGATTAACGCAGCTGCCGTGTTACAAGTTCCAATGGTGATCAGTGTTTGGGACGACGACTACGGAATTTCGGTTCATAACAAAGATCATACGGCTAAAGAAAGCATCTCTGAAGCACTCGCTGGATTTCAGATGAATATGGATCAGGCAGGTTTACAGATCTTCCGTGTGAACGGTTGGGATTACGCTGCCCTGATTGAAACCTATGAAGAGGCTGCTCGCCTCGCCCGAGAAAAACACATTCCAGTGCTGGTACACGTGGTGGAACTTACCCAACCCACCGGGCATTCTACTTCTGGCTCCCATGAACGCTACAAGTCCAAAGACCGATTGGCATGGGAAGCCGCATATGATTGCAATGTTCAATTTCGCCAATGGATTCTTCAGGAGCAATTAGCGACAGAAGAAGAATTAGAGACGATTGAAAAAGCTGCCGACCAAGAAGTAAAAGCAGCGAAGCGAAAAGCATGGGATAACTACCGAAAGCCCATCGTAAAAAAACAGCAGCAACTTAACACCCTGTTGGAGCAGTTATTGCCTCAAACGCAAAACGATATCCATATCCAACAGTTGCGCATTCAACTACGCGACGTTCTCGAGCTGACGCATAAAACCATCCTGAGTACCGCCCGACAAGCGGCTCTATTAGCCCAAAAATACCCAGATTGTGATCTGGCTCCTCTGCACAGTCTAATCGCAGCAGAACAAAGCTTTTTTCAAGAAAAAGTATCCAGCAGACTCTACAGTGTTTCAGAAGAGGTGAGTCGACAAGCGAAAGCCGCACAGTATCCTTCGCCAGTAGAGCAGGTAGACGGACGGGTAGTGATCCGTGACAACTTCAATGCCCTACTTCAAAAACACCAAGAACTTCTGATTTTTGGGGAAGACTGTGGTGCGATTGGAGATGTTAATCAGGGGCTTGAGGGTTTACAAGAGCAGTTTGGCCCCATACGTGTAGCCGATACTGGAATTCGTGAGGCCACCATCATTGGGCAAGGCATAGGTATGGCCTTTAGAGGCCTTCGACCCATTGCAGAAATTCAGTATTTGGATTATATTTTATATGCACTTCATACATTAAGCGATGATTTAGCTTCTTTATTCTACAGAACTGATGGTAAGCAAGTTGCGCCTTTAATTATTCGTACAAGAGGACATCGTCTGGAGGGTATATGGCATTCGGGATCTCCTATGGGAGGAATGTTAGGACTGCTGCGTGGAATCTATATACTAGTTCCTCGGAATATGACTCAGGCGGCAGGATTTTACAATCATTTGCTTGAGATCAAACAAGCGGCCATAGTGGTAGAATCGCTCAATGGTTATCGCTTAAAGGAGGATCTCCCTGAAAATTTGGGAGATTTTAAAACCCCGATCGGGAAAATCGAATGTTTGCGAGAAGGAAAGCACATCACGGTTGTTTCTTATGGATCGACCCTTCGTTTGGTTCAAGAGGCCGCAATAGTCCTCGAAAAGAGAGGAATACAAATCGAAGTCATTGATATACAATCCTTGATCCCTTTTGATACATCTTTTGAAATCCGAGAGCGCTTAGCACAGACCAATCGCTTAATGATTGTTGATGAAGATGTTCCCGGCGGCGCTTCAGCCTACATTCTTCAACAACTGCTCGAAGAGCAAAACGTATTTGAGCTACTCGATAGTGCTCCAGTATTGTTAAGCGCCAAAAGTCACCGGCCTGCCTATGGGTCCGATGGGGATTACGGTTCCAAACCCCAGCTGGATGATATAGTCGAAAAAGCCTACGGTATTATGCACGAAGCGGACCCGCTGAATTTCCCGCTTCGCTAGTTGAATCACGGGTAATTATGCGACGAAAATCTTCATCAACAACTCTTGTAGATGTGCCTTAGGTGTTTTGTTCACAGCGCCTAGCCCCTTGGAACGCAGATCGTAATCATAGATCTCGGCGAGTGCTTGAGCGCATTGCTTCATGGAATAGTGCTGGGCCGCTAGCTGATATTCTCTAACAAAATATGGATTGATCCCAAGGGCCTGAGCGGCTTGTTGCTTGTTAGTTAAAGCTTGATAAGAAATGATTTTTAAAAAATATCGATGCAATGTACTCAAGGTTAACACCAAGGGGTGTTTCTTGGGATGATCGCCCATATGCGCGGCAATCTTAAGGGCCTGGGGGATGTTCCGCTCCCCTATTGCTTTCTGAAGCTCAAAATTATTATAGCTCTTACTGATTCCTACATGGCTCTCTACTGCGCTAAGGTCTACGGTTGCTTCGGCCCCCATCACCAAACGAATTTTTTTGAGAGCATTTTCAATCGCCTGTAAATCAGCTCCTATACTAGCTGCCAACAATTGTACAGCCTCTGGTGTTAGCTTTAAATGCAAGCCTTTCGCTGCTTGCTGAATCCAATTGGGCACTTGATTGTCGTAGATGGGCTTGGCTTCCAGTACCACACCAGTTTTTTGAATGGCTTTGTATAGTTTAGAACGCTTGTCCAAAGACTTGTGCTTCCAACAAATGACCAGGACTGTTTGTGGCTGTGGTTGCTGTGCATAGGTCGCCAGAGGCTCAAGGTTTTTATCCATATACTGTGCTTCTCGAACAACTAACAGTTGTTTTTCACTCAGCATCGGATAGCGTTTTGCCACTTCTAACAGCTCGGGAATTTTTGCTTCTTTCCCATAAACCAGGGTATAATCGAAGGCTTTTGAAGCTTCATCCGCTAGCTGCGCCTCTAAGGCAGCTTCTACCTGATCGATAAAGTAAGGCTCCTCTCCCATGAGCAAATAAATGGGCGAAAACTGACCCTTCTGAATCTGATTTATAATCGTCTCATATGTTTGCATCGGGATTATTTTTGCAAATTAGCGGCTGAATGTTGAATTTTCCATCCTACAACATCCGGACTAAAAGTACCAAAAAAAACACGCTTGTTTTCGACAGTTGGCGAAAAAAATGGGTGGTGCTCACCCCTGAAGAGTGGGTACGACAACACTGTCTTCACTTTTTAGAGAAGACATTGGAAATTCCAACACAATGGGTGGCCGTAGAAAAAGAAATTTCATTGCCACAGCTTAAGAAACGCTTCGATATAGCCGTTTTTGCTCCCGACAGCTCGCTTTGGTTAGTCGTTGAATGTAAAGCGCCTCAGGTGGAATTGAATCAAGGAGTCCTGGACCAGATCAATCAATACAACAGTGTTTTGCAATCTCCTTACCTAATGCTCACCAATGGAATGCAGCACATTTATTGCCGAACTGATGAAAGTATTTGTTTTTTAGAATCCCTACCAAAATACCCCAAAACTTTATGAAAATTGCAATCTGTATCCTGAATTGGAATGGTGTAGCATTGCTACAGCGCTTTTTGCCATCGGTCGTAAAGCATAGCGAAAATTCTTCCATTTATGTAATCGATAATGGTTCTACGGATGATTCCATCAACTGGCTTAAGCAGTACTACCCGAGCGTTAGCCTTATCCCATTGGCGCAAAATTACGGTTATGCAGGTGGCTATAACAAGGGGTTAAAGCAGATTGACGCAGATCTCTATTGCTTGATGAATTCCGATATCCGAGTGGATAAGGGGTGGCTACCACCCATCCAAAAGGCATTTGCCAAGGATCCGAATATTGCCATCGCACAACCTAAAATCAAGCAAGAAAAACAATCAGATTTTTTCGAATATGCCGGAGCAGCAGGAGGCTTTATAGATGCCTTGGGGTATCCTTATTGCCGTGGACGCATTCTACAACATATCGAACGCGACAAGGGGCAATATCAAGGGGTATCTCCAGTGTTTTGGGCCAGTGGTGCGTGTCTGTTTATTCGAGCAGAAAAATTTTGGGCACTTGAAGGTTTTGACGAGGATTTCTTTGCGCATCAGGAAGAAATCGATCTCTGTTGGAGAGCTCAAAACAGAGGTTGGGGCGTATGGGCTATTGGCGATTCGGAAGTCTTTCATTTAGGAGGAGCTACCCTCCCGCAGTCACCTCAAAAATGGTATCTGAATTTCCGTAACAGTCTTTGGATGCTCCAAAAGAATTTACCTCGAAAGCAACTAATCAGCGTTCTTATCCTTCGAATGATAGTTGACGGCCTCGCCGGTATAAGTTTTCTGTTCCGGGGACAATTCAGGAATTTTTGGGCAGTTATACGAGCACATAAAGCTTTATATGCCCATTGGTCTAAAAATCAGCACAAAAGGAAAAAACAATCCACATTTATTCATCCCTATTTCCACGTTAAATCCATCCTTTGGCTTTATTTCGTGTTAAAAAGATCAAAATTCACAGATTTACCCCTTGATAAACGTGAATAATCGATTATTTTAGGGCAAGATTCAAATTAAATTTACCCCCATGAAAACAAATAAGACTTGGCTTTTCGTAAGTGTAGCCGTTTTACTCAGTGCCTGTGTATCCCAAAAAAAATACACTGAACTAGAAACACTTCAGCAAAACACAAAAAATCTGCTCGATTCTGCAACGGTAAAACTCAATGTTTGCGACGAGGAAAAAGAAGCTGCATTAGCCTCATTGGCAGCAGCACAAGAGCAGGTGAAATTTTTAAAATCGAACAATCAAGACCTCATTAACAACTTGGGGAACCTGACTACCCTTTCTCAGAAAGGAGCGGAAAACCTCGAAAAGTCCTTGGAGAGTCTTAAAGAAAAAGATAGCCGTATTCAACGGATGCAAGATGCAGTTACTCGGAAAGATTCTGTTACCCTAGCGCTTGTAACCAGTCTTAAAGGGGCCTTGGGAAATATAGCTGACGATGATATTGAAATTAATGTCGAGAAAGGGGTTGTTTATGTCTCTATATCGGATAAGCTTTTATTCAATAGTGGAAGCTATGTTGTTTCGCAACGCGCTAAGGAGGTTCTTGGTAAAGTAGCAAAGGTCGTTAATGACAAACCAGAATTAGAATTTATGGTGGAAGGGCATACCGATGATGTCCCGATCAGAAAGGAAGGTATTGAAGACAACTGGGACCTCAGTGTTAAACGCGCAACCTCTGTAGTACGTATCCTTCAGAACGACTTTAACGTGAGTCCTGAACGTATGACAGCCGCTGGAAGAAGTTTCTACATGCCTATAGCAGACAATGACAACAAGGCCAACCGAGCTAAAAACAGAAGAACGCGAATTGTAGTGCTGCCGAAATTAGATCAATTCTATAACCTCATAGAAGAAGGCATGAAAGCTGCTACTAATTAGGTTTAAGGAATTTATCCATTTCATAAATCGCCCTCCGGGGCGATTTTTTTTTAATAGTCTCCCTTCCCTAAACGTACTAAAGTTGGTTCTTCTTCAGTGTAGTCTATAACCGTAGACGGGATGTTGCCGCAAGAACCCGCTGCAATTAGGAGGTCTACCTGTCCATCAAAAGCTTCAAAAATCTCTTCCGGGTCCGTATAGTAGTTTTCCCAATCGTCATCTGTCCGTATAGAGGAAGTAACCAATGGGGCCGGTAAGAGCGCTAGCAACTGTTCCAGAAGTGGATGTTCTACCATTCTTATTCCAATCGTTTTTCGCTTGTGAAAGGGTTTGGGAAGGCGATCCGCCACTAAAATATAGGTGTAAGGCCCGGGAAGTGTTTTCTTTAATTGCTTAAACTGTGCCCCTTGCAGGGGTTTCACATAGGTGTTCAATTCAGAAAAGTCTCGAAAGATAAAGCTCAGAGGTGCCTGCTGCAACTTGATGTTCTTAAACTGCGCTAATTTTTCTAAGGCTTTTTTATTGTCCGATAAACACCCTAAAGCATAGACCGTATCGGTCGGGTATATAACGATACCGCCTTGTAGGAGAATATCCACTGCCTGCTGAAGGTCTCTAGGATTGGTATTGTAGGGATTAACATCCAGATACTGCATCTTAACCCGAAATTATTTTAAGTTTTGCGAAACGAAGCAAAAGCTTTTTTGTTCCTTCAACTTCAAAAGCAATCGAAGCTTTTAGGTCGTTGCCCTGACCTTCTATGCTCTCAATGACCCCTTTCCCAAATCGCATATGCTCTACTTTTGTCCCAACATTTAAATCTAAATGCAAGGCAGCATCTGCACCGACCTCTCCCCTAGAACTGGGCTGAATTTTTTTGAGCTTTTGCAGTTGTTGGGGTGATGGACGTGTATTTATTTTCACAGCGGGCGATGGACTCTTGACTTGCGAACGCGGTTGCTTAGTAGGCTCTCCAAAGATTCCTGGATCCATGAGGGGCTTAAAGGTATAGGATTCTTGCGGGATGTCTTTTTCGACATATTGCTCGTCTATTTCTTCTAAAAACCGACTGGGTTCTGCATCGATAAGTTTTCCCCAGCGATAACGGGAAAGAGTAAAGCTCAAAAATGCGCGCTCCTCAGCTCTTGTTAGCGCTACATAGAACAGTCGACGCTCCTCTTCTAACTCCGCTCGCGTATTTAGGCTAAGAGCTGAAGGAAAGAGGTCTTCTTCCATACCCACGATAAATACCATTGGAAATTCCAACCCTTTGGCCAAATGAATAGTCATCAGGGAAACACGGTCTTCACTCGGATCGTTATCCTGGTCGAAATCCGTCGCTAAGGCAACATCTTCCAAAAATTCCGTCAGGCTTCCCGTAGCATCCGCCAATTCCTTTTGCCCTTCAGTAAAGTCTCTGATACCGTTTAAAAGCTCTTCTATATTTTCAATTTTAGCCACCCCTTCTGGAGTTCCGTCTTTTTTGAGCTCTTGAACCATTTGAGTTTTCTTGGTTACCAAATCAGCGATCTCAAAAGCATTCATTTTTTGGTTCTCTACCTGAAAATGACGGATCAGTCGAGCAAATCCTTCCAATTTATTAAGGGCTCCTCCGTTCAGCGATAAATTGAGTTGGGCAGCACGCTCAACCGTTTCAAATAGCGACAAGTCGTGATGTTTCGCCCCAATGACTAGCTTTTCTAGAGTGGTCTGCCCTATTCCTCTGGCAGGATAATTGATGATGCGCTTAAGACTTTCTTCATCTTTAGGGTTTACAATGACTCTTAAATAGGCCAAGATATCCTTGATTTCTTTGCGCTGATAGAACGATAGGCCTCCATAAATGCGATAAGGAATATTTCGTTTGCGCAGGGCATCCTCCATGGCACGCGACTGAGCGTTTGTCCGGTAAAGTATTGCAAAGTCTTTGTTGGGACGTTGCTCTTGCATTTTGGTTTCGAAAATGGTGGCGGCTACATGACGACCTTCTTCCGCATCTGAAGTCAAGCGTTTGATATGTATTTTTTCGCCTTGGGTATTGGAGGTCCAGACCACCTTGTCGATTTTACTTTTGTTGTGTTCGATAACTGAATTGGCGGCATTGACGATTGTTTTGGTCGATCGGTAATTCTGTTCCAAACGATAGAGAGCAACATCTTCATAATCCTTTTGGAAATTGAGAATATTATTGATGTTTGCGCCGCGGAAAGCGTAAATACTTTGGGCATCATCGCCCACCACACATATATTTTGATAGCGATCGGATAGGGCGCGGACTATGAGGTACTGGGAGTGGTTCGTATCCTGATACTCGTCTACCAAGATGTAGCGAAAGCGTTCTTGATATTTGGCTAAGACATCCGGAAAACGATTGAGGAGTTCATTGGTGCGAAGGAGCAGGTCGTCAAAATCCATGGCACCAGCTTTAAAACATCGATCGACGTATTCTTTGTAGATGGCTCCCATTTCTGGGCGTCGAGCCATGGCATCGGACTCCTGTAATTCGGGATTGGCAAAATAGGCGCGTACGGTAATCAGACTATTTTTAAAGGAAGAAATACGATTGCGTACTTGCTTGTATTTGTAGATGTCTTTATCCAAGCTCATTTCCTTAATGATGCTCTGAATAAGCCGATCGGAATCTTGGGTGTCGTAAATGGTGAAGTTGCTCGGGAAACCGAGTTTATCGGCTTCTGCTCGAAGGATGCGTGCAAAAACGGAGTGAAAAGTACCCATCCATAGGTTTTTGGCCTCAGATTCGCCCACCAAAGAAGCGATCCTACTTTTCATTTCGCGTGCTGCCTTGTTGGTAAAGGTAAGCGACAATATGGAAAAGCTATCCACCCCCTGCTCCATCAGGTGCGCTATTCTGTAGGTCAATACCCTCGTTTTACCTGAGCCAGCCCCAGCGATCACAATGGCAGGACCCTCTTTGTGCAAAGCGGCAGCCCGTTGGGCCTCATTCAATTCATCCAGATATGTGTCCATGTGCTAAAATTAAGGCTTCCTTTGGGGGGCAAATGTGCATTACACAAAAAATTATACACAAAATATGTGGAAGAAAATGTTAGTCTTCTAAGCTGTTTTTGGCATGAATCCAACCGCGCATCCACCAATTACGCATCTGATGTGCATCAAATATCAAGGAGTTGGTCGTCAATACGCGTGGGGTGTAAAACATATTGAGGGCGACATTTTCCTCTTTGGCGCGAAGCTTGGCGACTTGAATGTTCTGATCTTTGATTCGATCGCCCATAAAATCGAAAATATGCCCCATGTTGTCGAACGGATTGCGGGCGTGTAAACGGTTGTAATGGGGAACCTCCGTATCCAATACTATCGCATCGATGACTGTGGCGCCTCTACGGATGGCCTCGGTGATCGGAACAATACATCCAAGGCCTCCATCGGCATATTCAAACTTGTTTTTGACCACCAGACTCATGAAGGGAATAAAGTTACAGGAGATCCAAACCCAGTCAACAAAATCTTGATACTCACAATTTCGTAAAGATTTGTATTCTAGTTTATTGTTGGTTATGTTTGCAACTGTTACTACAATATCTTTATTGCTGGATTTAAGCTGCTGAAAAGTCTCTTCTGTCAGCTGAGAGGCATACAAATCTCGCAAATTTTTGCTTTCTCCAAAAGTTTTACTCTTACGGAGAAAACTTCGGAGCACATTCCAGTGATGAATGCCAATTTGCGTGTGTCCCTTTCTTTTTTGTATGGTAAAGGGATTGATATTAAAGATGCTCTTTTGGTCGACAGAAGTGTAGGCTTCATAGATGGTATCGTAATCTTGCAGTGCTAAATGGGCTAACAGCAAACTTCCGGTGGAAGTGCCAATAAAAATATCGTATTCACGACCAGCCGTCTGTATTAAGTATTGGGCCATACCTCCTGCAAAAGCCCCCTTGCTTCCCCCGCCGGAAATAACCAAAGCACGCATATCGTCTGTAGTTTACACGAATGTATGAAGACTTGGAATCTAAGACAAAGCTTTTTGCTGTCTTTTGTTAAAACGCTGTTAAACAGATGTTTTGGCATAATTATTGCCTCTTATATCTTCCCAAATCTTTCTTTATTCCATGCCCGCCTCCCTTGCCTATCCGAACTGTTTTCGCCAATTCATCTTTTGCAGCTTATTTTTCTTCTCGAATTGTCAGCAAGACGATGTTTATGTAAACTTAAGCGCAACGCTCTCCTTGGAAGAAAGTACGGTAGAGGTTGTTGAGGGCCAGGCATTGCTTTTAGCGTTTAAGCTTAGTGAAAAACTGTCCGAACCTTTACCCCTTCGGATGGAATTTCGGACAAGTCTTACGGATAAATACATCAATACCAGCGATTATGCATCTGAATTAGAAATCAGTGTTGATAACGGCCAAACTTGGACATCCCAGCCCTTGAGTCAGGCGGTTATTCCACCACTAAGCGATCGGTTTTTGATTCGACTAAGCACTATCGACGATCAACTATTGGAATTTACCGAAGAATTTAGTTGGGTCGTCGTACCCGAGGAAGGCCAACTCTTAGATATTCACGGGTATATCTACCCCTTAGACGTTAGCGTTCAGGACAATGAACAAAACGCTTTTCCAGTACTAGAAACCCCACTAGCCCTTGCGTGGTATACCCTTAGCGATAGCTATGATTTTAGACTCGTTGGCTTGAACCGTGATACACCTTTTATCGAGCGACGCATGAAACAAATGCTAGACGAGGGCTTGACGCAAGCCTTTCGGGAAGACTTAACAACTTTGTTACAAGTGACCAACACACAACTCGAACGTTTGGATGTCTTGTATGACAATTCAGGAATAGGGGGCTATGTTGGTCAGCTTTTTGAAGATGAAAACAAATGGGTGTTGGGATTGAACCTCTATTTGGCCTACCACGAGATTGACCATCAATTTCGGGAACAATCGTACAATGCCGACGGTGTTTTTGGGTATGTCATGACACATGAATTTGGACATCTCATTACGTTGGCGGACCCAGGACAAGTTAACCCCGATATTCTTCCCGAAAACTGTACTGAATTGTTTTTGGGTGAAGGCTGCTTTACCGAAAACTCCATCTTAAATCAATTCCAAGAGGAATTCTACACCGATGCATTATCGCCTACCTATGAACCCACATTTGTTACGGATTATGCCGCCACACATATCGCAGAAGACATTGCAGAAACATTTGCGTATTACATCCATCAGGGACAGCTGCCCGTTCTTCAGGAGAAGAGTTCAACTGCCTTACACAAACTGCACTTCACTGATCGGCAGGTCGAAATAAAAAGACTTAAACCACTGTTTAGAGAAAGTCTTGACATTAATATTCTCCCCACTTACTTTCCAGGGATTCGCGCTATCAACGGATTTAAAGACAAAAAGCAGGTCTCTTGTTTAGATGTTTTACCACTAGAACAAAGAAAGACTACGGGCCAATAAGTTTTTCATACTAAGGCTGAAGCCTCTTCCGATTCAGGGGTATTTCTTTTAAATTCGTGCTCGTGGACAAACTCCAAACATCACTGGCCTATTTAAAGGGTGTTGGGCCCAATCGGGCGCGTATGCTCAAGGACAATTTAGCCTTGGAAACCTTTGAGGATTTGCTACATTTCTATCCCAGCCGGTATTTAGACCGCACCCAGTTTAACCGTATCAACCAATTAACAGATTCCGGAGCTGATGTTCAAATCATCGGTCAGATTCGTTCATTGGAGTGGGTACGTCAAGCCCGTGGAAAACGATTGGTCGGACATTTTGAAGATGAAACTGGTAGTTTAGAATTGGTGTGGTTTCGTGCCCCAGCATGGTTAAAAGACAATATCCAAAAGAACACTCCCTATGTAGTTTTTGGAAAAATCAATTGGTTTAAAGGCAAGGCCAGTATGCCCCACCCCGAAATGGAGCTCCTGGAGGATTATAAAAAAAGACCGACTCAGGGAATACAAGCTCATTACCCTTTACCTGAAAAATTAACTCAGAAGGGGCTGGGTCAAAGGACTTTTCACAAAATTGTACAACAACTACTCTTTCAGGAGTCTATCGATATATTTGAAAGCTTGCCTAAGGCGCTCTTGAGTAGTCTACAGCTGATGGATAAAAAAATGGCGCTTGAAAACGTTCATTTTCCAAAGTCACAGCAACAGTTGACCCATGCTAGAGCCCGCATAAAGTTTGAGGAGTTATTTTTTCTTCAATTACAACTCTTACTCAAAAACAGATTACACAAGAAAAAAATCAAAGGGCAAACCTTTGATGTGGTTGGCGATATTTTTCATCGTTTTTTTAAAAATGAAATGCCTTTTGAACTTACAGGAGCTCAAAAGCGGGTGTTAAAAGAGATCCGGCAGGATTTTGGCAGTGGCCATCAGATGAATAGACTCTTGCAAGGCGATGTAGGCTCCGGGAAGACCATGGTGGCATGGATGAGTATTTTATTGGCCCTGGACAATGGTTTCCAAGCTTGTTTAATGGCGCCGACAGAAATTTTAGCACAACAACACTACCAATCCTTGCAGGAGTGGGCAGATGCTGTTGGCGTATCTATTGCCTTGTTGACTGGCTCGGTGAAAAAATCGGCCCGAGACCCCATACATGCAGCTCTGGAAACAGGAGGCTTACAAGTATTAGTTGGTACGCATGCTTTGTTAGAAGAGAAAGTTAAGTTTCAGAACTTAGGGCTAGCCGTTATCGACGAACAGCATAGGTTTGGAGTAGCCCAACGAGCACGACTGTGGCAAAAAAGCAGCATACCTCCCCATATTTTGGTGATGACCGCCACCCCTATTCCTAGAACATTGGCCATGACTCTCTATGGAGATCTTGATGTTTCCGTGATTGACGAGCTCCCACCAGGACGAAAATCCGTAAAAACTGTTAGCCGCAGTGATAAAAACCGATTGAATGTTTTTCAGTTTTTAAAGGAAGAAATCCAGAAAGGACGGCAGGTCTATGTAGTATATCCGCTGATTCATGAATCTGAAAAAATGGACTACAAAGACCTGATGGATGGCTATGAGAGTCTCTCCAGAGCTTTCCCACCGCCCACCTATCAGATCAGTATTGTTCACGGCCAAATGAAACCAGATGCTAAAGCTGCCGAAATGGACCGCTTTGTACAAGGAAAAACACAGATCCTATTGGCAACCACGGTAATTGAGGTAGGGGTAAACGTTCCCAACGCCAGCGTTATGCTCATTGAAAGTGCAGAACGTTTTGGACTGAGCCAGCTCCATCAGCTTCGTGGGCGTGTAGGAAGGGGGCATGCGCAAAGCTATTGTATACTGATGCACGGCAATAAAGTTTCGGAAGAAGGACAAACGCGCTTGCAAACTTTGGTTTCCACCAACGATGGCTTTGAAGTAGCCGAGGCCGATCTGCGTTTAAGAGGTCCCGGAAATCTTATGGGCACCCAACAGAGTGGTGTTATCCCTTTAAAAATGGCCGATATTGTTAAAGATCAGTCCCTGATTGCGCAAACGCGGCAATGTGCGGCAGAACTGTTACAAAAAGACCCAGAACTTCAATGGAATGAACACCAATGCCTTAAAAAATCTCTAGCGCGTATAAATCCGGAAAACCTCTTTTGGAATTACATCAGTTAGCCCTCTTTTTGATTCCACTTCCCTATCTTTGCCTGCAAATTTTGAGGTGCATTTATAGCCCTTAGCCATTATCTAACAAGCTGTAGACATATGAAAATCTCCTACAATTGGATCAAAGAATTTTTAAAAATTGACCTCGCTGCAGAGCATGTTTCTGAATTGCTTACCGACTTGGGTCTCGAAGTAGAAGGAACAACAGTTTTCGAATCTATTCCCGGCGGGCTTCAAGGGGTTGTGGTAGGAGAAGTCATGAGCTGTGAGCAGCACCCCAATGCCGACCGATTGCGCTGCACAACCGTAGACCTGGGGAACGACACTATTGTTCCCATTGTTTGTGGTGCCCCCAACGTGGCCAAAGGCCAAAAGGTAGCGGTTGCAACGGTAGGTACTACCCTCTATGACGCCGACCAGAAAACTTTCGAGATTCGCAAAAGTAAGATTCGAGGAGAGCTAAGCGTGGGAATGATTTGTGCTGAAGATGAATTAGGCTTGGGAGATAGCCATGAAGGCATTATGGTTTTAGCCAGCTCATTGACCAATGGGACCCCCCTAGCGGAGGTGTTTGAGGTGACAAACGATACCGTTTTTGAAATCGGATTAACCCCCAACAGAGCAGACGCCATGAGCCATATGGGTGTTGCACGAGATTTAAAATCTATTTGCATGCTCAACGATATCCCTTTTGAATGGAATTATCCGAGTGTAAGCGATTTCAGCGTTGAGTCCACACAAATCGCGAAAAATATACAGGTGCTTAACCCCGATAAAGCCCCACAATATTTCGGTATATGTCTGACAGACATCAGTATACAACCTTCCCCTGATTGGCTTCAAAACCACTTGAAAGCTATCGGAATTCAACCTAAAAACAATGTGGTTGACATCACCAACTACGTCTTACATGAATTAGGACAGCCGCTCCACGCCTTTGATTTAAGTAAACTCAAGGGAGATGTAGTGGTTAAGGCGATGGAAGAAGGCACTCGGTTCACAACACTCGATGGCGTTGAACGTCGATTAAGTGCAGAAGACCTGATGATTTGCGATGAACACCAAGCCCATTGCCTGGCGGGTGTTTTTGGAGGGCAGGACTCTGGAGTCAGCGAACAAACGACTTCCATTTTTCTAGAAAGCGCTTACTTCGACCCAGTAAGCATACGAAAATCGGCCAAACGCCACGGACTTCATACAGATGCCAGCTTTCGATTCGAAAGAGGAATCGATCCTGAATTATGCGCCTTTGCCCTGAAAAGAGCCGCCCTATTAATTCAACAATTGGCCGGTGGAAAAATCAGTTCAGCTCTTGAGGAGGTTGTCCATTCCAAACCCGAACCCATCGCTTTATTCATCAAATTTGATGAAATTAAATCCTTATTAGGACAAGCGATCCCCCGCGAAACACTGACCACCATCTTTAATGCATTAGAAATGGAAATCGAAAGTGTTTCGGAGGAAGGCGTAGCCCTTAAAATCCCGACCTACAGAGTCGATGTTACACGACCTGCAGACGTCATTGAAGACATCCTACGGGTATATGGCTATAACAAAATCGAAGCCTCTACTGGAGCCTATCATATCTCACCAGCCTACGACTGGAAGAGTCCTTATCGCGTTCAAGAGTTGATGGCGCAAAATTTAACCGGACTAGGCTACACGGAAATGATGAATAACTCCATCACCAATCCAGCCTATGGGGAGTTGATCCATGCGGACGAAGAAAAAGCCGTAAACATTCTTAATCCGTTGGGAACTTCTCTTTCTCAAATGAGAAGTAGCTTGTTGTTTTCGGCACTGGAAACGGTGAGCTTTAACCTCAAAAATCAATCGAAAAACCTACGCTTTTTCGAATTCGGGAAAACCTATCAACAGTCATCAGAAAAATATATCGAAAAGCAAGAACTGGCACTCATCCAGTGTGGCCTTCCCTATACAGAGCATTGGCAGTCTAGCGGTTTAAGCGAAACTGCTTTTCATCTAAAAGGAAGTGTAGAACAGTTGTTAGCCACCCTAGGACTAGAACTACAAACCCAGAGTATTAGCACAGAAGACCCCGTTTTTTCAGATGGGGTAAGCTTTCTTTGGCAAAAAAAGACCATTGCCCGTTTAGGGACCCTTAACGCTACTATTGCTCAGAAATTTGATATCGATACTGCTGTTTATTATGCTGAATTAGACATGGATTTAATTTTTAAAGCAGCCTTTAAACAACCGATCAAGGTTCATGAAATCAATAAATACCCGGGTATGCGGAGAGATTTTGCTCTACTGATCGATCAGGGACTCGCCTTTGAGGACTTAAAGGATATCGCCCATAAGGTAGACCGAAAAATTCTTCGAGAAGTATCACTTTTCGATGTCTATGAGGGTAAAAACTTACCGCAAGGAAAAAAGTCTTACGGTTTGAGTTTTTACTTCCAAGATCCACACAAGACACTAACCGACAAAGCTGTCGACAAGGTCATGCAGAAACTCCAAAAACAGTTTGAAACTCAATTGGGAGCTCAATTGCGTTGAAAAAGCCCCCTTTTTTGTCATTTTTCATTGTAAATCCATTCATTTTACTTTAATTTTGAAGTAGACAGAAATGATATTTGCAGATGATTACTCTTCCAAGAACCGACGTACGAAAATCCCTGAACAAACGTAGTACTAAGCTACACAAGGCCTTAGCTGAACAATCGTTTAAGGACCTTTTGGGGACAGACAGTCCTGTAAACGCTTTGGAACTAGATGAATTAGACGCTTCTAGAATCTATTCCTTGGACAAAATCCGCTCGGTTTGTGTGGATTACCGTTTACGTTTTTTGGATGTGAAGTATTTTAAAGCGACGATTCCAGAAGAGGCGCTTTCCGCAATTACCCAACTGGAAAAAGAGCATGAAACTCAATTGGAGGGCTTTAAGATTATGGCACCCTCTTCCCTCTTCCGCCTTAACAAAACAGACGACCCCTTGCTTTTCGCTCCGCTCGGAAACAACTACTACTATCTCATTCACCAATGGGGGAACGATTTGCACCCCTTGCGAAGAATAATGATGTGGCCTTTTAAAAATCTTTGGAATTTGTTGTTAGTGCTCTTAGGGGTCAGTGGTCTGCTCACGCTGATCACTCCTATGCGTTTATTCACAACTGCTCCGGACAGTACCGTTTTTTGGATGTTGTTTTTCTTTATGTTTAAGTCGGTGATTGCTGTGGTGATGTTCTACGCAGTGGCACTCGGAAAAAACTTCAATCCAGTCATCTGGAATAGTCATTATGATAAAGTATGAGTCCTGTATATAAAAAAGTTTTTACTGGATCTACCGTAGACATCCTTAGTCTTAAGGATGCATTTAATGCTGAAAATATTATCCCTGTTATAAAAGACAATGCCGAATCGGGCCGCTTAGCTGGGTTTGGTGCCCCCATAGAGATGAAAGAAGTCTTTGTTCATCCGGATGAACTGGATGCTGCCTTGAAGATCCTTAAACAACTTAATTTTATATAAAATAAGATGGCTTTGCTGAAGGCTAGGCTCCAGCATACATCTTTTGCCGGAGTTCCTTAATCTTCGGATCGGTCATATATTCATCGAAACTATTGTAGCGATCGATTACACCACTCGGAGTAAGTTCTAAAATACGATTTCCGACTGTTTGTGCGAAAGCGTGGTCGGAAGTACTGAACAATATCGTCCCTTTGAAGTTTTTTAAGGCGTTGTTAAATGCGGTGATGGATTCGAGGTCCAGGTGATTGGTCGGTTCATCTAAAATTAAAACATTTGCGCGCTGCATCATCATTTTCGACAACATGCAGCGAACCTTCTCCCCTCCCGACAATACATTAGAGGCTTTTAGTGCTTGTTCACCACTAAACAACATTTTACCCAGAAAACCACGGATATAAACCTCTTCTCTTTCTTCATCGGTCTGTGCATATTGGCGTAGCCAATCGACCAGACTTAGGTCTTCTTCAAAGAAATGGTCGTGGTCGACGGGTAAATATGCTTGTGTGGTAGTGATTCCCCACTCTTTTTTACCACTATTAGGCTGAATATGATCGGTAATTGCCTGATAGAACGCAGATACCGCACGAGAGTCCTTGGAATAGACAACCACTTTATCGCCTTTCGCCAAATTGATATGTAGGTCTTTAAAAAGAGCTACCCCATCGGTTTCATAACTGAGGTTTTCCACGTTGAGGATCTGATCGCCAGCCTCTCTTTCTTGCTCAAAAATGATTCCGGGATACCTTCTGCTGGAAGGCTTGATATCTTCAATATTGAGCTTATCGATCATTTTTTTTCGAGAAGTAGCTTGCTTAGACTTAGCGACATTGGCTGAAAAACGCGCGATAAATTCCTGCAATTCCTTCTTTTTCTCTTCCGCTTTTTTATTCTGTTGAGCTCGCTGTCGGGCCGCCAACTGAGAACTCTCATACCAAAAGGTATAATTCCCAGAGTAATGATTGATCTTCCCGAAGTCGATATCAGAGATATGCGTACAGACGGCATCCAGAAAATGTCGGTCGTGCGAAACGACAATAACGGTATTGTCGTAGTTGGCCAAAAAGTTTTCTAGCCACATAATGGTTTCGTAGTCCAAATCGTTGGTCGGCTCGTCCATGATGAGGACATCGGGTGCCCCAAACAAGGCTTGCGCTAATAGCACCCGGACCTTTTGCTTTCCGTCCAGATCGGCCATTAGACTATAGTGTAGACTTTCTGGAATATCTAAATTCGAGAGTAGTGCAGCAGCATCACTTTCGGCATTCCAGCCGTTCATTTCTTCAAATTCTATCTGTAAGACTCCGACCCGTTCTCCATCGGCATCAGAAAAATCTTCTTTCGCATAGATCGCATCCATTTCAGATTTTACCTTAAATAAAGGTTTGTTTCCGCGAATCACCGTTTCTAGGACCGTAAATTCATCGCAGGCATTGTGGTTTTGTTCCAAAACAGACATACGCTTTCCTGGCTCTAAAAAAACACTTCCACTGTTGGGTTCTAATACTCCGGATAGCACTTTTAAGAAAGTCGATTTTCCAGCGCCATTGGCGCCAATGATACCGTAGCAATTACTGCCGGAAAAAGTCACATGAACGTCGTCGAACAAAACTCTCTTCCCAAATTGTACGGAAAGATTGGATACTGATAGCATAGCCCTAAAATTTTCACAAAACTACCAAAAACCCCAACCATCGCCATATTTTTTTTAATTTCAATCGCAACAATTTTCGAATGATCATAAAAAACAAAAAACTTATCCTTGGTCTAGTATCTGCTAGTATTCTTTGGAGCTGCCAGCTAACCGAACCGGAAAGACATGGTGTTTTTGTTGGCGGGCAAATTCTAAACACTAGCCACACCTATGTCAAGATTTTTAAGGATAATGATCTTATTGATTCCATTGGATTAGACGCGCAAGGGCGATTTCAGATTCAATTCGACTCCCTGGAAAACGGTGTATACAGTTTAGAACACCTTCCCAATATTCAACCTTTATTTTTAGAAAAAGGCGACAGTCTTTGGATACGGATCAATGCATCGGACTTTGAAGAATCCCTTGTTTTTTCTGGAATTGGTGCTTCTAAAAACAATTTTTTAATTGAGTTGGCACTAGAGATGAACCAGGAAAACAGTTATTTGTCTAATTTTTATGCGCAAAATCCTACGATTTTCCGATCTATTATCGATTCCCTTCAGGCACTAAAAGAAGATAAATTTAGATCGTTTCAGTCGCAGACAGCATTAAGCCCAGAGACCGTATTGGTTACACAAGCGGCCTACCGCTACCCCTATGCTACCCGCTTAGAACGCTATGCTTTGCTCAGAGGCACCCATTGGGACAGCAGCCAGCGGGACTCTTTTTTTACCTTTCGAGATTCCTTAAACCTAAAAGAAAGCCGGCTCGCTTATTTCAATCCCTATGTTTCCTATCTGATGAACTACCTCAATCAGAAAGCGCTAGACAGCGGACAGGCGTATTTTCAAACGAAAAGTAAGACGGCATTTAACTTACAAAGACTCAATGTGATCGATCGGAATATCCAAAGCCAGCAACTGCGGAATATTCTAGCACGTGCAGTGGCTTTTGAGGAAATCTTAAACTTCGACAATCACGAGAACCACGAACTATTCTTGAGTTATTATCTCAGTCTAAATAGCTCTGCGAAGTACGCAGCCGAGATTATAGGATTTCACGATAATATAGAAAATCTCCAAGCCGGAAGGGTGTTGCCCGAAGTACAACTGACCAACCTTGACGGCGAAAAAGTGAGTAGTGATGAGCTGTTTACAGGGCAGACCACGGTTCTGTATTTTTGGTCACAGAGCCAAATGCCCTACCTTAAAAAAAGTCGAGATCGCATTGCCCAATTCCAGGAGCAATTCCCCGCGGTGCGTTTTGTTGGGATTTGTCTTCAGCCATTATCGCCCATGGTAAAAGAAGTGTTTGAAATGATGGAGATCGACTCCCAACACCACTATGCCCTATCGGATTTCCAACAGGCCTCGGAGCAGTGGGTCATTACCTTACTCAACAAAGCCATCCTCATTCAAGGGGACGGAAAACTCATCAACGGCTTTGCTAATTTTGCTGCCGACGACTGGATTTCGCTCTTAAAAAACTACTGATTGCCTTTTTTATGATCGGCTAAAAATTGTGCTAATCCTTTGTCGGTCAAAGGGTGATTCAGCAATCCCTTGATCGCACTTAAAGGTCCGGTCATTACATCGGCTCCAATTTTAGCACAATTGATGATATGCATGGTATGGCGCACTGAAGCGGCTAAAATTTCCGTTTCAAATGCATAGTTATCGTAGATATCTCGAATTTCTTCGATCAGTGTAAGTCCATCCACGGAAATATCGTCTAAGCGACCGATGAATGGCGACACATAAGTAGCACCAGCCTTAGCAGCTAAAAGCGCCTGCCCTGCGGAAAAGACGAGCGTACAATTGGTTTTAATCCCTTTATCAGAAAAGTATCGCAATGCTTTAACACCTTCTTCGATCATTGGAATTTTAACGACGATTTGCGGGTGGAGAACGGCAAGAGCCTCTCCTTCTTTTACCATGCCTTCGAAGTCCACGGCAATGACCTCTGCAGAAACATCGCCTGCTACAGCCTCACAAATGGCTTTGTAGTGGTTCAGGACATTCTCTTGTCCGGTGATCCCTTCTTTAGCCATCAACGATGGATTAGTCGTTACGCCATCTAACACCCCAAGGGCTTCGGCTTCTTTAATCTGGTCTAGGTTGGCCGTATCAATAAAAAACTTCATGGATTACTATAATTTATAATGGTTCATCAATAACTTTTCATACCAAGTATCGGGGAGTAAACGCTTGAGTATAACCGATAATTTTTGCATAAATGGCCCTACTCTATGGTGGATACTTGGACTTTTCTGTCGCAGTAAGCGGTCGATAGCCTTGGCTATTTCTTCGGGGTCGTTGCCTTCATCGACATGAGCATTCATGGTGTCTAAACTGTACTGATATACGTCTGCATAAGGAGAGTTGGGCTGCACAGGTTCATGATAGCGTCGGCTGGCAATATCGGTAGCATAATCGCCTGGAGCGATTGTCATCACACGAACTCCTTGGTTTTTGACCTCCATTCGCAGCGCTTCAGAAATAAGGTGAAATGCTCCCTTAGAGGCGGAATAGGCCCCGCGGAAAGGCAAGCCCATATAGCCGGCTATAGAGGTGATATTAATAATGGCTCCCTTGTGCTTGCGAAGCTCCGGCAAAAAAGCTTGGGTGAGCGCTAAAGGACCAAACAAGTTCGTTTGAAAATGATCTTTTAAGGCCTTTTCGTCCAATTCTTCTACCGGACCTGTGATACCTACTCCAGCATTATTCACGAGGACATCTACTCTACCCGCTTTTTCTAGAATCGCATCGACAAAACTATCGATTGTTTTCGGGTTGTTTAAGTCGAGTGCTAAAAGGGTGAAATGATCAGGAGCGGGGTGTTTTTTGGGATTTCGGCAGCTTCCAAAAACGCGAAAGCCTTGCTTGCCAAGGTAGTTGGCAGTAGACTGCCCCAAGCCCGACGATGCTCCCGTAACTACAATTACCCGATCCATAGAATAAAAAAAAAAGGGCAAGCGATCTATATCACACCGCTACAACCGCCTACCCTTGCTGCGTTCCCGCCCTGGGGGATTCGGCAGGAGCTGGTTGTACAGGACTTGCCCGGCACAAAAATAACATTTCTTCTGGCAAAGAATTGGATTGCATCAAAAAAAGTATCTTTAAACCAAAACACTTTTTTGCACAGATGAAATTTGGAATTAGCACACTGCTTTTTATTACGATTTATGCTTGTAACCCCAGTGCCGATAACGGTCTACGCCTTAAATTAAACCCGAAGAAAAATAAGTTTAGCTGGGGCGATAGCATCTCATTCGTCGTGGACAATAAAAAAAATAAGTCGCTTGAAGATCTACGTTACTATTTAGATGATCAGCCCATCGATGCCCGACATCTATTTTCGAACGAACGCTTGGGAAATCATCAATTGCGGGTCGAGGGACAGGTCGATGGTAAGCCCTTTCAACTGAAAAAAACCATCAGTCTATTGGCCGATGAAGCGCCAAAGCTCTACACCTATAAGATTTTAAACACCTTTCCGCACGACAAAGCTGCCTATACACAAGGCTTAGAGTTTTTTGGAGAGTCGCTCTATGAAAGCACAGGGTTAAAAGGACAGTCTAGCCTTCGAAAAGTAAAGTATACAAGCGGGGAGGTCGAAGTGCTTAAACCCCTAGCCAATGAATATTTTGGAGAAGGCATCACCCTTTTGAATAATCAGATCTACCAACTTACCTGGCTGTCGAACATCGGCTTTATTTACGATCTAGAGCGGATGGAAATGTCAGGCAAATTCAATTACGGTGCCAGTAAGCAAGGCTGGGGACTATGTAATGACGGTGCTAAAATCTACAAATCGGACGGTACCAACAGAATTTATATACTGGACAGCTCCGATCTTTCTGAAGTAGACTATATCGAGGTTATGACCCATAAAAACGCCCTTGCCAAAATCAATGAATTGGAATGGCACGACGGAAAAATTTATGCCAACACCTATCAGTTTCAAAAAGAAGTAGCCGTAATTATCGATCCAACATCGGGGAAAGTGGAGGGTGTAATCGATTTTTCGGGTTTAAAGGAGCAAGTAGAGCAACATGAAAAATTAGACGTGTTGAACGGTATTGCCTATCATGCTGGACGGAAAAGTTTTTTCGTGACTGGAAAAAATTGGAGTCTGATGTTTGAAGTCGAAATTTTCGAAAAATAATGCAGAATCGCTATACCCAAGAGATCGAAGTGCGTGCGGAACACCTGGACGACCTGGCGCACGTCAATAATGTTCAATATTTAAGTTGGGTACAAGACATCGCAAAAGAACATTGGAATACACTGGCTTCCCATTTCCATTTTGAGGGCATTTGGGTGGTCCGTGAACATCGAATCACCTATAAAAAACAGGCCGTGCTGGGCGATCGGATAAGTATTCAAACCTTTATCAAAAATGCGCGGGGACCACTATCGGAAAGAATCGTACACTTCACTCATGCCACCACAGACGAGCTATTCGTCGAATGCTCTACCCAATGGTGCTTATTGGACCCACAATCGTTTAGACCCATGCGAGTTCCGGAGGAAGTATCGTTAAAATTAGGACTTTAGTGGCTATTTACACTTCGCCTAAAATAATTGATGTAAAGACGATAAAAGCACTACATATCTAAGACTACGCCTGAAATAAAGGTCGTCCAGCCATTAATGCATTCACGGCTGTACCAACGGCTTGAATCTCTGCGGTGTCTTCTGGATTTTGTAGAACACGGTCGATGAGCTCAACCACTGCTTCCATATCTGACTCGACCAAGCCTCTTGTCGTCAATGCAGGAGTTCCAAAACGAATTCCCGATGTTACAAAGGGAGACTTATCGTCGAAGGGCACCATGTTTTTATTGGCGGTAATATGTGCTTTTACCAAAGCCTGCTCTGCTTGTTTCCCAGTAATATTCTTGTTGCGTAGATCGATCAGCATCATATGGTTGTCTGTACCGTCGGAAATGATATGGTAGTCCCGCGCAACAAAAGCAGCGGCCATCGCTTGGGCATTGGCCCGGACCTGCTCCATGTAGTTTTTAAAGGAAGGCTGTAAGCACTCTCCAAAAGCAACTGCCTTGGCAGCAATTACGTGTTCTAGTGGCCCCCCTTGATTCCCAGGGAAAACAGCCATATCTAACAGATTGGACATTTTCTTGAGGGTGCCATTTTTGAGTTTCTCTCCAAACGGATTGTCAAAATCTTCACCCATTAAAATAAGTCCTCCACGAGGACCTCGTAGGGTTTTGTGCGTTGTAGTGGTCACTACATGGCAATGCGGGATCGGATTACTCAACAGACCAGTAGCGATCATACCGGAAGGATGTGAAATATCTGCCAATAAAAAGGCGCCTACTTCATCGGCAATAGCGCGAAATTTGGCAAAGTCAATGTCACGAGAGTAGGCAGAGGCACCAGCGATTATCATTTGGGGTTGCACTTCTCGTGCGATCGCTGCGATGTTATCATAATCTAGACGTCCCGTATCTTGCTGAACGCCATAGAAATGTGCTTGATATAAACGTCCTGAAAAGTTTACAGGCGATCCGTGTGTTAGGTGGCCTCCATGAGCCAAATCGAAACCTAAAATTTTATCACCCGGCTTTAAAAAGGCGTGGAATACAGCTGTATTGGCTTGCGAGCCCGAATGTGGCTGCACATTTGCATAGGCCGCTCCGAATAATTCTTTCGCTCTATCAATTGCAAGTTGTTCTATCTGATCGACAACCTCACATCCCCCGTAATAGCGTTTTCCAGGATATCCTTCCGCATATTTGTTGGTGAGGATGGATCCAGTCGCTTCCATAACCGCTGGGCTAGTGAAATTTTCAGAGGCAATAAGCTCTATACCATCCTGTTGTCGTTTTTCTTCTTGTTGAATTAAATCAAAAATTTGAACATCTCGCTCCATAATCAGTAAATTGAAGGGCAAAATTAACGAATTCCAAGACGAAATTAAACTCATTTGATTCGCTATTTTTACATTTTATAAAACATTCATTAACAGTATGAAAAACTTGGGAAGTATTCTGCTTCTATGCGCAATAGTCAGCTGTACGACAGTTAAAACCACACAAAAAAAACTGAACTCCGGTTCTTATGACACCGCCATCGCTGATGCCTTAAAAAAATTAAGACCTAACAAAACAAAAAAATCGGCACAGCCCTATGTCTTTTTGATGCAGGAAGCCTATGAAAAGGCTCAAAAAAGAGATCAGGAAAAAGCTCGTCGATTAGAGGTTAGTCGTCAATACACAGAATTACAAGCCCTCTACGGGGTATATGAACAGTTACAAGCGCGCCAACAAAAGATAGCGCCTATACTTCCCCTAATTGATCTGCAATCGGGCAAGCAAGTCCCCTTTTCTCAACGAGACTACTTCCCCTTACTGCAAACCGCTAAAAACCGATGGGAACAATCGCTTACCCAAGCCGCCACTCAGCTCCTCGAGCAGACGGCAAGTCCAAAAGAAAACTACCGTGAATTACACGACTCATTTATGGTGTTATCGGGTATTCAAGCACTTTCGAGCAGTAGTCAATCCTTAGCGGACGAACTTCGATTCCGAGGGACTAGTTTCGTAAAGGCCTCCGTTAGCAACGCTACAGAACAAATCATCCCAAAACGACTAGAAACCCAATTGCTGGACATCCCTACAGGAGCACATCAAAATCGTTGGGCTGTTTTTCATCAGCAACCACAAAAACAAGTTCCCTATACGTATGAGGTATCTCTTCAATTCGAAGACCTTCAATTTTCCCCCGAACGCGTACAAGAAAAGGTCTACGAAAGCGAAAAAGAAGTAGAAGATGGCACCACCATCCTAAAAGACGAAGATGGGAACCAAGTAAAAGATAGTCTGGGAAATGCGATAGAGGTTACTCGCTACAAAACCGTACGCACCGTATTTTATGAATCCCTTCAACAAAAGTCATTGCAGGTTAGAGCCTCTCTTGTCCTAAAATCTGTTCCCTCACAAGAAGTGATCGCCAAGCTCCCATTAGAAACTGTGTGGGTGTTTAGACATCGGTTTGGGACCTACGAAGGAGATCGTCGGGCATTGCGAAAATCTTGGCTCAGTTTGGTAAGCCTCAAGCAAATTCCCTTTCCCTCCAACGAACAGCTCCTCCTCGATGCTTCCGCTCAGATCAAAGGGGAATATTTGGCCTTATTGAGACGCCTACCCTTGTAAGGCTGTCAAATTGGCTTTAATTCTTTCGGTTTAAGCGACATTCTGGCGTTTTTTTAGCCTTGGAATATCTTTTGTGAAGGTTGAAATGATGAACCAGAACAATTTTACCCATAGTGCACAACATGTATTGGGCCAAGCGCAAGGAATAGCCCTGGAGTATGGACATCCGTATGTGGAGCCCGCTCACGTGCTCCAAAGCTTGCTAACCGAAGATTCACATGTGATGCCGTTTATCTTATCGCAAGCCGGACAAAGCGTTGATCAACTGATCGACCTGAACAAGGCGATTTTAGACAAAATTACTCCGGCGAGCGCAACTGAATTGGTGTTTTCTGGAGCAGCTTCCCAAGTGCTGCTTACGGCCTCGAGAATTGCCAAAAAGCAAAAGGACGCCTATATCAGTACCGATCATATTCTTTTGGGACTCATCCAGCGAAAAGACAACTTAAGCCAACTACTGGTCAACAACGGATTAACCGAAAAACTTGTAGAAAAAGCTATGCAAGACATACGTCAGGGAGACAGCATACAGTCGCCCAGTCAAGAATCACAATACCAAGCCCTCCAAAAGTTTGCTCGCCATCTGAATGCAGAAGTAGAGACCGGCCGTTTAGATCCGGTCATCGGTCGAGAAGAGGAGATCCGAAGAATACTTCAGATTCTATCGCGACGGACAAAAAACAACCCCATTTTAGTGGGGGCCCCAGGAACTGGAAAAACAGCAATTGCAGAAGGATTAGCCCACCGAATCGTTGCAGCTGACATTCCTGAAAACCTCAAAGACAAAGAGATATATGCTTTGGATATGGGGGCGCTAATCGCAGGGGCTAAATACAAAGGAGAATTTGAGGAACGCTTAAAAAGCGTCCTTAAAGAGGTGGAAAAGAGTGCCGGTAAAATCATCCTATTCATCGATGAAATTCACACACTGGTAGGTGCCGGTGGTGGCGAAGGAGCGATGGATGCTGCCAACATCCTTAAACCAGCTCTAGCACGTGGAGAACTGCGAACCGTTGGGGCCACTACCCTAGATGAATTTCAAAAGTATTTTGAAAAAGACAAGGCACTTGAACGACGTTTCCAAAAGGTTATGGTAGAAGAACCCAGTGTAGAGGATGCATTGTCTATTCTCCGCGGGATCAAAGAAACCTATGAAACGCATCATAAAGTACGGATCAAAGACGATGCACTGATCGCCGCAGTAGAGCTTTCTCACCGCTACATTGGGAATCGGTTTTTACCCGACAAAGCTATTGATCTGATGGATGAAGCAGCCTCTAAGCTTCGATTAGAAATCAACTCCAAACCGGAAGAATTGGATGTGTTGGACCGTAAGATGCGGCAATTGGAAATTGAACTAATGGCCATTAAGCGGGAAAAAGACCAGTCGAAAATTGAACAGTTGCAACAGGAACTAGAGCAGGTGAAATCTGTTCGCGATACCATCCTGGCTCAATGGATGCACGAAAAACAAATCATCGATCAGGTACAACAATCGAAAATGCGAATCGAACAGCTACGAGCAGCTGCTGATCGGGCAGAACGTGATGGTGACTACGGAAAAGTTGCTGAAATCCGCTATGGAAAAATTCAAGCGGTCGAAGGGGAACTCCAAGATCACCAAAAGGCCCTGGAAAACCTTCGAAAAAAAGACGCTCTGATACAAGAAGAAGTCACCGCAGACGATATTGCTGAGGTTGTGGCGCGTTGGACCGGTATACCTGTCGCAAAAATGTTACAAACCGAGCGGACAAAACTACTCTCTTTAGAAGAGAACATACATAAACGCGTAGTAGGACAAGAAGCAGCCGTCAGCGCAGTGGCAGACGCCGTTCGCCGAAGCCGAGCAGCACTTCAAGACGAGGACCGGCCGATTGGTAGCTTTTTATTTTTGGGAACTACTGGTGTAGGAAAAACAGAATTGGCCAAAGCCTTAGCGGAAATATTATTCGACGATGAACAAGCGATGACCCGTATAGACATGAGCGAGTATCAAGAAAGACATGCCGTAAGTCGGCTGATTGGAGCTCCTCCCGGCTATATTGGCTACGAGGAAGGCGGGCAACTTACGGAAGCTGTTCGCAGAAAGCCCTACTCTGTTGTCTTATTGGACGAAATAGAAAAAGCCCATCCAGATACGTTTAACATTCTATTACAACTGCTAGATGAAGGTCGATTAACAGATGCTAAAGGACGATTGGTCGATTTTAAAAACACCATCATCATCATGACTAGCAACATCGGCAGTCCGGCTATACAAGAAGCTTTTGAAAGTCATCCCCAATTTGACATCGCTCAAGAAGCAGCACGCCAAGCTGTTCTAAAAGAACTTAAAGCTCGTGTTCGTCCAGAGTTTCTCAACCGAATAGACGAAACCATAGTCTTTGCTCCCCTAACCCGCAAGGAAATTAGGACTATTGTTGAGCTACAACTCCACCAACTACAGGAGCGCTTAAGCAAGCAACAACTAACTTTACAGCTCAGCGAAGCGGCCATGGACGCTTTGGTCCTCTGGAGTTTCGACCCTCAATTTGGGGGAAGACCTGTCCAGCGGACTTTACAATCTAAAATCTTGAATCCGCTCAGCAAATGGTTGCTCGGACAAAAGAATTCCACCCCACAACAAATCGGTGTTGATCTGGAAGGAGAAACTTTAGAATTCAACCCAATCGGGTAAGATATTTATCCATCCGATGGATGGTCCTGTCTACCAATAGCGCTACTAAGTTGGCGGTCTTAGCTGCCGGATCATATAAGGGGTTAAATTCGGCAATATCCATACTGTACCATTTCCCGGAATTGGCCAACAGATCGATGATTTTAAAAACAAAAGCGAGCGAAAAACCACGTGGTCCCGGGGCACTTACGCCAGGGGCATGGGCAGCATCAAACCCGTCCATATCTATCGTTAAATAGACCGCATCGACCTCCGAAAGCCACTCTTGAAGTTGTGTATAAACACCGTGCTTTTTAGGTTTAGCACAGCTTTCTGCTGGTATAAAAGATAGGCAGTGTTCTTCTGCATACTGAAACTGCAGGCGGTCATTAGCCTCTTTACGAATCCCTAGATGCAGGGTTTTCAGCCGATTATTTTGAGATGTCAATTTAGAAAATGAATTGCCCGAGTGGAGTTTTGCATGGGGATCGCGAAGATCAAAATGAGCGTCTAGATTGATGATTCCCAATTGTTTTTCCGGGGCGTTTTTCGTCAGAAAACTTTGTAGAGCCGTGGCATGCGGATAAACAATGTCGTGTCCCCCTCCGATGGCAATGGGGAAAGCTTTTTGGCTGTAGCTCCAATGAAGCAATTCACAAAAAGTGGGCTGTAAATACTCAGGAGGGCAATGTCCCCCTACATCTCCAAGGTCGTAACAGCTTCGGTTAGGGTCCAGATGGATCGGTAGTTTTCCCAAGGCCTTTCGGAGGGCTAAAGGGCCGAAACGAGCGCCTGTACGCCCCTGATTTCGTTGTACTCCCCAATCGGATGCATAGCCCATAAGCGTAAAGCCTTGCGGGGCGATCTTGTATTCAGGCGCATACATCAGTGGCTTCACCCACTGATGATAATACAACAGATCATCTGCCTGACGTCCCGACCACCACCGGGTATTTGGAGGATTATAATACTTCATGAGAAGAAGTCATGCCCGCCAGCAACTTGGGATCTACCCCATGGGGAAGGGTCACCTTAAGGTTTTTATTGGCTTTCAACGCTTTTTTTATGGCCCATAGAGCAGCAGGGTTACCCGCCCACGCGCGTCTTGAAATACCGTTGTTTACATCGAAAAACAACATCTGAAGAGCGTTTTGTAGCGATTCAAGGGTACCGTCTAAAACCAATCCAAAGCCCCCATTGATGGCCTCCCCCCAGCCGACACCTCCGCCGTTATGTATAGACACCCAGCTGGCACCTCTACAACTATCACCGATGACATTATGAATGGCCATGTCTGCCGTAAATCGGCTACCATCCCGAATATTACTGGTTTCGCGATAAGGAGAGTCAGTCCCACTTACATCGTGATGATCTCTTCCCAACACTATCGGGCCTTGTAACAATCCTTTCTCTAGGGCTTCATGAAAGGCCTGTGCTAATGCCAGTCGTGTCGGAGCGTCGGCATAGAGTATCCGAGCCTGAGAGCCCACCACCAACTGATGACCATCTGCCTCCAATATCCATTTAAGATTATCTTCCAACTGAGTTTTAATAGCCGCTGGAGCCTGATCGTGCATTCGAATTAATACGTCTTTGGCCAATGCATCGGTTATTTTTAAGTCCATTTCGAGTCCAGAGCAACAAATCCATCGGAAGGGACCAAAGCCATAATCAAAACACATGGGGCCCATAATATCCTGAACATAAGAGGGAAATATAAAGTCATCGGGAGAGGGGCCTGTTACGGGCGCCCCTGCCCTTTGAGCTTCCAATAAAAAAGCATTCCCATAGTCGAAGAAATAGGTTCCCTGTGCAACATGCTTCTGAATCCAAGAAAAATGTTGGATTAAGGATTGCTGAACCATTTCCTTAAATCGGTCGGGCGAATGAGCACACATCCATTTACTCTCTTCTAATCGGAGGCTCACGGGAATGTAGCCTCCCTCAAAGGCATTGTGCAAAGAAGTCTGATCGGACCCTAAAGCAACGGGTATCCTATTGGCGTACAACACCATCCACAACTTCACTATATTGCCAATAAATCCAAATGAAACCGCCTGTCTACGACGAATAGCGGTTCTTACCTGAGCGATAAGTTCCACTGGATCTTTTAGTAAAACATCCACCCACCCTTGTTGATGCCGCTTTTGAGCAACAGCTGGATCGATTTCCGCAATTACTCCAATACAACCAATAATTTTAGCGGCTTTTGCCTGGGCGCCACTCATCCCTCCTAAACCCGAAGAGACAAATACACGCCCAGCGGGGCTTTCGCCTTGACCTAAAACCTTTCGAAAGGCATTCGCCAGTGTGATAGTTGTTCCATGAACAATCCCTTGAGGTCCGATATACATAAATGAACCCGCTGTCATCTGCCCATATTGGGTAACCCCCAAAGCCTGATAAAGGCTCCAATCTTCTTTTTTGGAATAGTTCGGGATCATCATTCCATTGGTAATCACCACTCGAGGAGCACTTTTGGGAGCAGGGAAGATACCCATCGGATGTCCGCTATATAAATGTAAGCTTTGTTCATCGGTTAATTGCGATAGGTATTGCATACAGATTAAATACTGGGCCCAATTCTGAAAAACTGCGCCCGTACCTCCATAAGTGATCAGTTCCTCTGGATGTTGCGCCACGGCTGGATCCAAATTGTTTTGAATCATGAGCATAATAGCCGCCGCTTGGGTGGACCTATGCGGGTATTCTTGTAGCGGCCTAGCACACATGTTATAGTGGGGTTTAAACCGATACATATAGATGTGCCCTCGCTGTTGAAGTTCCGTCAAAAACTCTGGTGCTAATGTAGGATGCCAAGCTTTTGGGAAATATCGCAATGCATTGCGCAGCGCCAATTGAGTTTGCGAGCGATTCAGTCGGATGGCACGTTTAGGCGCTGAGTGCTGTTTCCATTCGAATGCAGATGTGGGCGGCAATTCTTGTGGAATCCCTTGTCGGAGTTGTTTCTGCCAGTCGTGTAGGTTCATAAGGTTGAATGATTGAGGGAATTAAAGATTAATTTCAGAGCCGTTTTTCCAAACACTATGGGGTCTAAGCGGTCTTGGAGCATAGAATATTTCATGGATATCATTTGCCTGAAAGGCACAGAAATCCGCTTTTTTATTGGGGGCTAACACTCCTCTGTCGCGCAAATTGAGGGCAGCAGCTGCACGGAATGTAATTCCAGCAATCAGTTCTGCAATGCTCAATTTTTCGAAAGTTCCCAACAATGCTGCTTGCAATATCAGATCGCCATAGGGAGCAGATCCGGGATTGTAGTCACTTGCAATCGCTAAACAATTCCCCGCATCTAAAAGCTGACGTGCTGGGGCAAATGTTTGTCCCAAGCCCAAACAGGCCCCAGGGAGAACAACAGCTACCGTAGCTGTAGCGGATAATTGTTGAATCTGATCTTGTTCAATAACTTCTAAATGATCGACACTAACAGCCTTATGCTCGATCCCCAAAGCCACTCCCCCTCTGCGGAATTGTTCTGCATGCAAGCAAATATCAAAGCCTAAAGTATGGGCGGTTTGCAGATACTTGTGGATATCGTCTGGTGAAAAATGATGATGATCCATAAACAGATCGATCCGATGGGACAGACGTTTTTGCAGCAGTATCGGAAAAATTTCAGCGATAATGGATTCTAAATAGCGGTGTGCACTTCCTTGCCAATCGACGGGCTTTGCATGTGCTGCCAAGCAGGTAGGTACAATATCTATCGGTAGTTGTGCTTGCGTTTGTTTAATCGCCGTTAACATTCCAATTTCAGCTCTTGTAGAGAGCCCATAACCACTTTTAATTTCCACCGTAGTAATTCCAGAACGAAGACACTCATTTGCCCTTTGCTGAACAATTGTCGTCATCTGATCGATCGAAAGTGCTCTTGTTTGCTGGACCGTAGACCAAATTCCTCCACCTGCCGCGTCGATTTCCAAATAGGACTGGCCAGCATTGCGCTGGGAGAATTCCAACGATCGATTTCCTCCAAAAAGCAAGTGTGTATGGCAGTCAATCAGTCCTGGTATACAAATCAGTGGTGACTTAATTTTAACTATAGAATCCGCCTGGTTGGCTAATTCACTAAACTTCCCAAGAGCGACAATTTTATGGCCTTCTATCAACAATCCACCCGCTGCAATGGGAGTCAATTGATCGTCTGTGAGTGGACCTTTGAGTGCCAATGAAGACAGCGGATAGATTTTTGAAAATGGGCCAATAAGTTGAGTTGTTTTCATAGACATAAATCAAATTCTGAACGAAAACGCAACTGCCCCTTTTGCGAATGGACTTTAAAAAAATCGTTGAGTTGTCCGGCGATTGCTCCTTGTCGAATCCATTGTTGTGCCTTTTCCATATACTCTTCTAAGGCGGTATCTCTTTCGATAAAAGGAATTTCAGCACGAATAAATGACAGTAACTTTTCTAAGGGAGGACTGGACAGCAGAGGCCGTTGGTAGCTTAATGCTTGAGCAGCGACGATTAGCTCTATGGCCAGTATTTTTTCAAGATTTTCGACTATCATCAATGCTTTTCGGCCACTTATAGCGCCCATACTCACATGATCTTCCTGATCTAATGAAGTAGGGATACTGTCTGCACTGGCCGGATAACAGAGCGATTTATTCTCGCTCACCAAAGCAGCGGTGGTGTATTGGAGCATCATAAAACCAGAGTTCACCCCTGCATTAGTCGTCAGAAATTTAGGGAGTTTGGGTGCTCTGCCCGAAAGGGCTAAAAACACCCGCCTATCAGAGATATTCCCAAGTTCTGCTGCAGCCAGAGCAGCATAGTCAAGTGCCATGGCTAGAGGCTGTCCGTGGAAATTTCCGCCACTGACCACCCGATCGTTCTCTAGTATGAGAGGATTATCGGTGACAGCATTGATTTCGATATGGGTTAACTGTTTCAAATGATGCCATGCCGCGTAGGAGGCTCCATGTACTTGAGGCATACAGCGCAAAGAATACGGATCCTGAACGCGCTGACAGTCTTTGTGCGCTTCTCGAATTTTTGAACCAAATAACAACAAGCTTAATTTTTCAGCCACATGCTGAACTCCCTTGTAAGGTCTTAGGCGATGAAGGGATGCGTCGAATGGCTGATCGGAGCCTTGCATTGCATCCAACATTAGAGCTCCAATAATGTCTGCCTGTTCGAGACATAAGCGAAAGCGATCCAATACGACTACGGCATGTGCTCCGATAAATTGGGTGCCATTAATCAGCGCTAAACCCTCCTTAGGTCCCAAGGAAAGTGGTGATAAATTTAAGTGTTCTAGGGCCCGGACGGTTGGAACAACGCTCCCCCGAAAATTGACTTTTCCCTTCCCGATAAGCGGCAGTCCCAAGTGAGCCAAGGGAGCCAAGTCCCCTGATGCCCCTACAGACCCTTGGGAGGGCACTTGCGGGAGAACGTCTGCCTCTAGATGCCATAAAAGACGATGAATAGTCGCTGTTCGAACACCAGAATAACCCATTGCAAGGCCGTGAATTTTCAGGACAAGCATCAGCCGAATAAGGTCTTTTTCCAACGGTCTACCCACCCCTGTACTGTGGCTTAACAATATATTCCTTTGCAACAGTTCTGTTTGGGCAGGAGATATTTTTGATGTACAAAGAGGACCAAAACCAGTATTGATCCCATAAATGGGGGCTTTTGCTTGCGCTTTTTCTTCCACTACCCTAGCGGCCCGCTGAATTTTTAAAAGGGTTGAGGGTTGTAAGAGCCCCTTGAGCGCTCGACGAGTAAAACCCATCGCAATTGAATAGTGCAAGGTAGACTTACCAAAACTGAAGGACTTTTGGGGGACAAACATGTTTGTTGATTTGGGCTTTACACAACTGAGCGCTTTCATCTGAACAAATGATTTACGCTAGATGTCTATACAAGTTAAAACTTTTAAAGGAAAAAAGCTTTTTGTCGGGGAGGTTTCTTCGCTGAAGCTTATCGCTAATAGCGACAAATCCTTAATTTGGTACGCTGATTCAGCTCAGATGCAAAAGAAAATAAACATTCAGAATAAAAAAGCCCGTTTCGAATATGAACTGATCGATCAGTACACAGCAGGAATTGTATTGACGGGCACAGAAATAAAATCGCTTCGTGCCAGTAAAGCGAGTATTACAGAGAGTTTCTGTGAATTTAATGAACGGGGGGAGCTTTTCGCCATAAACATGTATATTGAAGAATATGCCTTCGGCACACGCTACAATCATAAAGCTCGAAACAGTCGGAAATTACTCCTCAACAAAAGAGAGTTACGAAAGTTATCGAAAGAAGTCAAAAATGTGGGGCTCACCATAGTGCCACTTAAGCTTTTTATAAACGACAAGGGCTATGCTAAACTCAACATTGCCCTGGCTCGAGGAAAAAAACTCTATGACAAACGCGAAACCATCAAAGATCGTGACAATCAACGCCAACTGGACCGTATTAAAAAGAAGTTTAACCGTTAAGCCAAGCCTTTTATTACTGGCCATGACATGGCTCATCTGCATGAGTGCTGCTGCCCAGTGGCGTGGAAAAGTTACGGATCCACAGGGGAAACCGCTGGCAGATGTAAATGTATTTATCGAAAATAGTTTTGTCGGCACGGTGAGTAATGCGCAGGGAAGCTTTGAACTATACTCGAAAGATGATACTGGAGTGTTGGTGTTTAAATACCTCGGCTATGAAACTCAGCGCATCCCGTTGGCTTCTATTGGAAAAGAAAAAACCCTAAGCATTGTGCTTCAACCCACTACCATTGCCTTAGCAGAAGTTAAACTTAAGGCCGACGAAAATCCAGCGATCCGAATCATCCGTGCGGCACAAGTAGCAAGAAAACAGAACTATGAGCAAAGCCGCGATTTTAAAGCGGATTACTATTCAAGAGGAATTATTCGTACGCAAGAGTTTCCAGAAAAATTTATGGGGCAAGAACTCAACGATTTAAACGAGGTCTTGGATTCCAATAGAAGCGGGATCCTGTATCTTTCGGAAACTCGATCGAAGATATTTGCCAAAAACAGAGCGTTTAAAGAGATTATTCAGGCGTCTAAAGTCAGTGGCGACAATCAGGGTTTCACCTTTAACAGTGCTGAAGATTCAGAATTTAACTTTTACGCTCCCCAGTTAGAAGTCGAAAATATGGTTGAAAGTCCTGTTGGTCCCAATGCATTGGGGATCTACCGCTATCAATTGGAGAATACTTTTTACACCCCATCCGGGCAACTGATCAATAAGATAGCCGTCACTCCTAAGGTAGGTGGGATGGGAAGCTTCCAAGGGTATGTGTATATCGTAGAGGACGACTGGCGTTTCTATGGAGTCGATTTACGATACGACAAAAAAGGATCCGTATTGGATGCGCTTCATATCCAACAAATCTTTAACTATAACGAAAGGGCCGATCGGTGGGTAAAAAGTTCACAAGTCATCGATTTTGAAATTGCGGTATTGAAATTTAAGTTTAACGGTCGCTATTCGGGTATTTATAGCAACTATGAGCTCGAACCTCGTTTTGCTCCCAAGACATTTGACAGAGTGGCTTATGAAGTTTTAGCAGATGCGAATAAAAAAGAGGCCTCCTTTTGGGAAAAACGCCCTATTCCCCTGACAGAAGAAGAGCGAGTAGACTATGTATTTAAAGAAAAATTACGCAAAAAAAGAAGTTCTCCAGCCTATCTAGATTCCTTAGAACAGGTCAATAATCGATGGCAATGGGGAGACTTAACCGGAAAAAATATTCAGAAGCGCAATAATCGCATCGATATTAAATTAAATACGTTAACCCACAACAAAGGATTTAATCCGGTTACGGGATGGCAGACAGGAATTGACTTAGATTGGTTCAGAGGAGCAGATAGTTTGCCCACCTCTTGGAAAACAAATGTGGGCTTTAGCTATGGTTGGAGCGATCGGAAGTGGTACCCCTATTTTCAGATCACAACCCGAAGAAATCGTATCCAAAACACCACCTATTTGCTAGGTTTTGGCCGGGCACTTCGACAATTCGATTCTCGCCCGGGTATTTCTCCCCTTCTGAGCAGTTTTGCCAACTTATTTTACAAGGAAAATTTTATTCGCCTCTACCAGAGTAGCTATTTAAACGCATCCTTTTCCACCCGAATACATCCGAGTGTTCGACTGAGCTATAGGGCATTAGTAGAGTATCGGGAAAGACGTATAAACACCACCGATTATTCATTTTTTAATCGGGATGAACCCTATGCAGCTAACCTTCCCTATCTGACCAGTCCCTTAATCGATCATGGGATGTTTGTTCAAAGCCTGGCCTTTGATATTTCTTTTGGGGTAAAAGAAATGCGTTATCCCAATCGTGTCTTTTACCGATCCAATAGTAGATTTCCTCGATTAAGTGTAAAAATAACACATGGAATCGGCGAGCACAATCGACATGATTTTTTAAAATATCGTTTACAACTACAACAGCAACTTCCGTCGATGGCTATTGGTCAGAGCAAAATTGCATTAGAGGCTGGCGGCTTTATCGATCAAGATCAAGTTGCGTTTATCAACTACAATCATTTTGGCGGAAACCGCACCTACTTTATGCGAAAGGGAACATTCGCTTTTCAGATGATGCCCTATTATCAGTTCAGCACGACCGATCATTACCTTCATGGGCATTGGGATCATAATTTTGGCAACAATCAAATTTCGAGACTACCCGGACTGAGGTGGTTAGGGGCAGCGCCATTCATCCAGGCGAACTTTTTGGCCATCAGCAATCGAAAACCCTATTTCGAGGGCTTGGTTGGGCTTAGGAATATTGGCTTTGGTAAATTTCGATTACTAAGTGTTGCCTATGGGCAACTGCGCTACAATCATCAGACAGATCACGCCATTCTTTTTGGTATCCAAAATTAGTTTTTGTTCTGTACCATCGGAACAAAGCGAAACTCTCCTAATTTTTCACGATCGAATTGGGTTTCTGAACGACGAGTATAGCGGAACATAAACTGTTCTTTTGTTCCGATAGGAATGACAAGCTTCCCGCCAATGGCCAATTGTCCCAAAAGGGCCTTGGGTAGCTCTGGGGCAGCCGCCGTTACCAGTACTCCATCGAAGGGAGCTGCTTCCGGAAGACCCTTGTAACCATCGCCAAAAATCATTTTTTTAGGACGGAGACCCAACTTTGTAAACAAGCGTTTGGTATTTTTATAGAGCTCTTGCTGTCGTTCTATAGTGTAGAGTTGCATTCCCATGGCCAGTAGTATAGCCGACTGATAGCCAGATCCAGTTCCAATTTCCAATACTTTTGCTCCGGGAGCTAAGTCCAACAATTCACTTTGAAAAGCAACCGTGTAGGGCTGGGAGATGGTTTGTTCTGCCGCAATCGGATAGGCCTTATCGACATAGGCCCATTGGGCCAGCGAAGGATCCATAAACCAATGCCGGGGAACTTCCCGTAGAGCTTCTAGGACCTGTGGGCTTTCTATCCCTTTCTCTATTAATGCATCGACTAACTGTCGACGTTGCCCCTGATGTTTTGGATTGTCCTCCATGCCTACAAAAATAGTTTAGAGGGTTCTTATCTACAAGAAGATTGTATTTTTGAAAAAAAAGGATGCTTCGATTTGGCGTTTTAGGTGCAGGACACCTCGGAAAAATTCATTTGCGACTGATTCAAGAATCGGACAAAATTGAATTGGTCGGGTTTTATGATCCAGACCCACAGGTAAGCTTAGCCGTTCAGGAGGAATTTGGCTATACCGCCTTTCCCTCTGTCGACCAACTCATCGCTCATGTCGATGTAGTGGATATCGTTACCCCTACCATCACTCACTTTGAACTCGCGCAGCATGCCCTCCACCAAGGAAAGCATGTATTTTTAGAAAAGCCCATCACTTTTGATGTCAATGAAGCGAAAATACTGACCCGTTTAGCTTCCGAAAAAGGACTCCAAGGAATGGTAGGCCACGTAGAACGTTTTAATCCTGCATTTAAGGCAGCGAAAGATTCGATTACTGCACCGATGTTTATTGAAACTCATCGCTTAGCTGAGTTTAATCCTCGAGGAACAGATGTGCCAGTCGTCTTGGATCTAATGATACACGATATAGATGTAGTCCTCTCGGTGGTCGATTCGCCTATTAAAGAAATCTCCGCCTCTGGCGTTGCAGTCATCAGCGACACGCCCGATATTGCAAATGCAAGGATTGCTTTTGAGAATGGTTGTGTTGCCAACTTAACCAGTAGTCGAATTTCGTTAAAAAATATGCGCAAGAGTCGATTCTTTCAAAAAGACGCCTACATTGCTGTTGACTTCCTGAGCAAACGAGTAGAGATTGTTAAAATGAAAAACGCCCCTGAGAATACCGATGAGTTTGCCCTAATTTTGCAAAACGCTGAAGGAGCGCGCAAACAGATCTATTTCGATAATCACAAGATTTCGATCTCGAATGCCATACAGGAAGAATTGGAAAGTTTTGCACATACTATACAGACAGGGAAAACAGCCGTGGTAAGTTTCGCAGAAGGAACCAAAGCCTTGGAAGTCGCCCAACAAATCATCCGAAAATTTTAATGATATGAGGATCCAAAATGTGAGTATCGTAGGAGCGGGTACCATGGGAAATGGAATAGCTCAGGTATTTGCACTTCACGGATATCAGGTATCGCTCTACGACCTTCATGCTGAGGCACTTCCAAATGCACTTCAGACCATTGAAAAAAACTTAAATCGGATGGTGGCTAAAGGAAAAATCGATGTTGCAGATGTGGAACGTACCATGGGAGCCATTAAGACTTATTCATCCTTAAAAGCCGCTGTGGAAACTGCTGATCTGGTGGTAGAGGCAGCTACAGAAGATGAAGCGATAAAACAAGACCTGTTTCAACAATTGGATCGATTTACCCCTACACATAGCATATTAGCGTCCAATACTTCCTCTATAGCCATCAGTCGACTCGAAGAAACTACTTCCCGTATGGGTCAGGTCATTGGTATGCACTTTTTTAATCCGGTACCCATGATGCAGTTGGTGGAAGTGATTCGAACACCGATGACCCAAGCCTCCGTTTTCGACACTGTATTTAACCTTGCGAAAAAACTTCAAAAAGTACCCGTAGAGGTGAACGATGCACCCGGTTTTGTGGCCAATCGAGTACTCATGCCAATGATTAATGAAGCAGCAAATGCATTGGATGAAGGAGTAGCCGATATTGCTGCTATAGATACTGTTATGCAACTGGGGATGGCCCATCCGATGGGACCCTTGCGGCTCGCCGATTTCATTGGATTAGATGTTTGCGTCGCCATTTTAGAAGTGCTGCAATCGGGTTTGGAAAATGATCACTACACCCCTGCTCCTATCCTTAAAAAATTAGTCGCTCAAAAGGCACTTGGCCAAAAAAGTGGAAAAGGATTTTACGACTACACAGTCGATCCTAAAAAACCAATCCCAAGAATGCTTAAATGATTCAACTTCGCCCCATACCCCTTTACTTCCCAAAATCGCCTACTACCCAAAGTCTTGAAAATTACAATGATCTCAAAGCCGATGAGCGGGAACAATATCGCAAGATGGCTGATCATTTTATTCATGTCATCGAAAGTGAATCGCCCCTACTTAAATGGCAAGAATTTCTCCGTCAAGAGGCCTACACGCTATCTCCTAAAAGGCTTTATACCCTGAGGGTCAGTCATCCATCGGGGGTGTACAATGGCTTTTTAAGCGGAATTGATATCCGTGCATTTTTGCAAAATAAGATCTATCTGCATGAAAATATAATCGCCCGAAAGGTTACAAAAATGAAAACCTACTTGGACCAGCTTCAATTGCAAGCGGAAGCAGTAGTCATTGGATTTGAGTTTTCGGAAGATCTTCATGATCTGTTAGATCAAATACAACAGACCACTGAAAAAAGTCGATTTCAGATTAGGGAGCAAGATTATACACTTTGGGAGGTTCCAACAGCATTGGAGAAAAAAATAGTACAGCAAAAGTGGACAGAAGCATATTTGGTCGATGGGCATCATAGAGCAGCATGTTTAAGCGCCGTCCATGAAAGTCATCCCAACACTCGCCACGATCTTTTCAGTTATTGTGTAGATCTGAAAGCAGTGAAAACAGCAGGATTTTTGTGGGTCGTCAAAAATCCTTGTAGCGACCTTTTGCAAACCTTAAAGCAATTGAGGAGCGAACAGACTGCAGACCCTTCTCCTCAGCTGAATGTTCCTCAGTTCCTCTGGGGAAAGAAAGCCTATTTTTTGGCAGTTGCTAATCAGATCGACATCCTAGAACAGGTCTACAACTTACTGGTTCAACACAAGGCCAAAATAGAATATTTGCCTGTTCCACAGGTCGATAAGAAATATTTCCATCAGCTCTTAGACAAAGGAGCATTAATATTTGGCTATCCCGAATGGTCTATCGATGCTCTTGCAGCACTAGCTAAGGCGGGAAATGTCTTGCCCCCTAAGTCGACCTATAATCGGCCCAAGATCGGGACAGGATTTGCAATTGCTCCCTCAAAAAACCCTTAAATCACGAAATATGCAACGGATCTTTAGAAATATAATGGCTGTAGTCATAGGTCTAATTATAGGGAATGTTGTTAACTATTATTTGTTTCATTACGGGTTTAAAGTATTCCCGATAGATGCCGATTTAAATGATATGGAAGCACTCGAGATGGTCTTTCCGACATTGAGTTTAAAATATTATTTATTTCCGCTTCTAGGGCACGCATTCGGGACTTTTACGGGTGCCCTATTGGCGGCATTTTTTGCTGTTTCCCACAAATTCAAATTAGCGATGGGTGTTGGTGCCACATTTTTACTTGTGGGGATCTTGGCAGCTATTGTTATTCCACCCCCATTATGGTTTAAGGTTTTAGATCTTGGCATAAGCTATTTACCCATGGCTTGGATTGCTGGAAAATTGTTGACTAAAAAGAAAATAATATAGGCTTATTTAACACCCAATGAAAAGGGCTTCCACAATACCGAATTGACATCCGAAAATTCTAGTTGTTGTTATTCTATTGTATCCATGCAACAGATGAGGCTTGCATAGATTCTCCTTCCTTCCACTCTGCACCTCTAAAAACCGTATCTTTGCCGCAATGAAAATTGCTAAAAATTTACAAGCCCTTCGGGAAGAAATTCCCGAACACGTCACTTTAGTGGCGGTCTCTAAAACCAAACCTATCGCGGATTTAATGGAAGCCTACGAAGCGGGGCAACGGGTTTTTGGTGAAAATAAAATTCAAGAAATGTGTCAAAAGTGGGAGGAACTTCCCAAAGATATTCAATGGCACATGATAGGTCATGTACAGACGAATAAGGTAAAATACATGGCCCCGTTTGTGGATTTAGTGCATGGTATCGATCGACTTAAATTGCTGAAAGAAATCGATAAACAAGCGGCTAAACACCAACGGACGATCCGCTGTTTATTACAAGTTCATATTGCCCAGGAGTCTACCAAATTTGGTCTGTCGGCTGAAGAATTACAAGCGATTATGGAGATGAAGGAACAGTTCCCTCATGTGACCCTGTGCGGACTTATGGGGATGGCCACCTTCACGGAAGATCAGACGCAAATCCAACGCGAATTTGAATATCTACATTCCCTTTATACGACACATCAGGCGCATCATTCTGAGTTGCAAATACTATCTATGGGCATGAGTGGAGACTATCCATTAGCCATAGATTGTGGTAGTACGATGATACGGGTAGGAAGTAAAATTTTTGGAGCGCGAGATTAGATGTATGCCGTTTTAGATATAGAGACAACAGGCGGGAAATTCGATGAGGAAGGGATTACCGAGATCGCTATTTACCGGTATGACGGAAACGAAGTAGTCGACCAATTTGCTAGTCTCATCAATCCCGAGCGCCCCATACAACCTTTTGTTGCCAAGCTTACAGGGATCAACAGTAAAATGTTGCAAAATGCCCCTCGCTTTTTTGAAGTAGCTAAACGAATTATTGAGATTACGTCCGACTGTATTATTGTTGCTCACAATACAGAATTTGACTATCGTATTCTCAGAACCGAATTCAAGCGATTGGGCTATACGTATGAACGCAAATCCTTGTGTACGGTTAAACTTTCACAAGCCTTAATTCTGGACGCAGAATCCTACAAACTGGGAAAACTGGTCCGTTCGTTAGGAATACCGATCAGCGACCGCCATCGGGCTCAAGGAGATGCACACGCCACCCTAAAACTCTTCGAAGTGCTGCTCAGTAAAGATTCCAATAAAGAGATCTTTAACGCACTCATCGAAAAGAACACGCCCAAAAAAGTCCCCTCCAAATATTTGGAAATAATCGATACCCTTCCTGCAGAAACAGGAGTTTATTATATCTATGGTGCTGCTGCCAAAATTATCTACATCGGAAAAAGTAAAAACATTAAGCAAAGGGTTCTGAAACACCTCACGAGCAAGGAGAGAAAAGCCGTAGCCATCCAACGGCAGATTACCGAGGTGAAGTCAGAAATTTGCGGGAGCGAACTCTTGGCCTTGCTGAAGGAGCAACACGAGATAAAGCTTCATCGCCCAGCCTTAAACCATGCGCGGAAGCAAACCATTTTTCCAATGGGTATACGCATGGAAAAAACAGCGAGCTATACACGGCTTCTATGGGAGCAAACGCGCAAAAACATTTCCTACTTAGAAGTGTTTAAGAACAAAGAGGCAGCAAAAAGTCAGCTATTTGCATGGGTTAAAGAATACTCCCTCTGTCTGAATCACACCTCACTCGACAATCGAAAAGCTGAATGTGCAGGTTTCCCTTTAAAACATTGTCTAGGGGCTTGTACGGGGGAAGAAGGTTTTGAAAGTTACAATGCAAGAATCGATCAGTTGGTCGCCGATAGGCGTTTTCCACATTCCGATTTTTTATTAATCGACAGTGGTCGTACCAAAGGAGAAAAAAGTTTTGTGTGGGTCGCCGATGGGCAGTTTCGAGGGATTGGATATTTCGAGCTGAACTTTCAGATGAATAGTCCTGAAAAGATTGAAAAACGATTGGTAGAAATGCAAGCCAATGGGGATGCACAAGCGCTTATACGCTCATTCATAAGACGTAAGAAATTCAAAAAAATGATTCCTCTTGAATTTTCATCTGAGAAGAATGCATAAATTTGAGTATAGTCACCATCTGAAAGATCACTTTGAGAGAGAAAAATTCACTTAAACATAGACTACACGAAATTATCTATGAGGCGGACACCCCAGCGGGGAAATTCTTCGATATCGCCTTGTTGGTGTTTATATTGTTAAGTGTGATCTTAGTAGCCTTAGAAAGTGTTCCATGGATCGACCAACAGTATCACGATGAACTTCATCAGGCAGAATGGCTGATTACAATCATCTTTACTTTAGAATACTTTATTCGAATCATCGCCATCCAAAAACCGTGGCGGTATGTCTTCAGTTTTTTTGGAATAATCGACTTTCTCTCTACCATTCCAATGTATTTGTCGGCTTTTGTGATGGGAACGCAATCCTTAGTCGCCCTTAGGGCGCTGCGTTTGCTGAGAATCTTTCGGATCCTAAAACTGACGCGATATATTGGCGAATCAAACTTTCTTTTTCGAGCCATTCGAAGCAGTTTGCCAAAAATCATGGTTTTTCTCTTTGGCGTTTTAATCTTATGTATCATCTTTGGGACCCTCATGTATCTAATTGAGACCGACGAGAGTGGATTCACCAGCATTCCCAGAAGTATCTACTGGTGTATTGTGACACTTACCACGGTCGGTTATGGCGATATTGCCCCAGCGACAGCCCTCGGACAATTTGTTGCCGCCCTCATCATGATCATGGGATATGGGATCATTGCTGTACCTACGGGGATTGTTACTTCCGAATTAGCCACTCAAGAATCCGATATCCACCTCAATACCCAAGGCTGTCCTAATTGTTTAAAAGACGATCATCAAGACGAAGCTTTATATTGTTACCATTGCGGAACCCCATTAAACCATGAAGAATAAACAACTCGTTTATATTGCTGGCCCCACAGCAGTAGGAAAAACACGCCTGAGCGTTGAACTTGCCAAACATTTTGAAACTGAAATAATCTCATGCGACTCTCGACAATTCTACAAAGAGATGGAGATCGGAACAGCCGTTCCTACGGCAGCCGAAATGGATGGAGTCCCCCACCACTGTATTCAGCATAAATCCTTACAAGACACCTATACTGTAGGCGATTTTGAAACGGAAGCCTTGGGCATATTAGATCGTCTTTTCGAGACTAAAGACGTTGTCTTTATGGTCGGTGGCTCCGGACTTTATGCCGATGCTGTAATGACCGGCTTGGACCAATTTCCTCCTATCCCGAATGAAATTCGTGAACAGATTCGCTTTTTTTATAACTCCCATGGAATAGAATCGCTGCAAGACCTCTTGCGCCAAAACGATCCGAAACACTACACCCAAGTAGACAAGCAAAATCCTAAACGGCTCATGCGTGCATTAGAAGTCTGTATGGCCAGCGGGAAACCCTATTCTTCATTTTTAGGTCAACCAAAAGCCGAACGGTCCTTTATGTCAAAAGTGATTGTTTTACACTGTCCGCGAACTGTTTTGTATGAACGCATCAACCATCGTGTGGAGGAAATGATTGCCGCAGGGCTAGAAGCAGAAGTAAAAGCATTAGAGCCGCATAAAAATTTAAATGCCCTGAAAACTGTCGGCTACAACGAATTTTTTCAATATTTCGATGGACAGATCAGTTTAGAAGAGTGTATTGGCGAGATTCAAAAAAATACGCGCCGCTATGCCAAGCGGCAAATTACTTGGTTTAAGCGATATGAAGAAGGGTATATTTTCCCAAACAACACGCCCATCGACCAGTTTTTTGAATATATTTAAGGTTAAAGCCCTTTATCATGCACAAAAATCTTTTTCCCTCCTTAATTTTTATTTTCCTCCTTTCGCTGGGGTGTAGTTCAGATGATGACCCAACTACTCCATCTCTCCCCACCTATGAGTACTTGGAAGATTATACAATGGTCCAAGAAGTCTCGGAGACCAGCTTAGAAAACCTATATCGGTTGGTGCTGGGAGAAGACGCTCCATCAGTTACATGGGAAAAAATCGTAATGTATCGGGTCGCCTACCAAACGGAAGACTTTTCAGGAGAACAAGTTACAGCCTCTGGACTGCTGTTACTCCCTGCAAATCGGTCAGCATCATTTCCCTTGATTTCTTACCAACACGGAACCTTGCTGAACGACAATCAGGCCCCCTCAGTAGCCAATTTATTCAACAACGAGACAGCTATTGGTAGCTTACTGGCTGGACATGGGTTTGGGGTGGCTATGCCCGATTATTTGGGCTATCAGCGTTCACGGGATATTCCTCACCCATATGAGGAGCAATCGACTTTAGGACAAACTTCTTATGATATGCTGCAGGCGAGCGTAGAACTGATCGAAAGTCTCGAAGCCTCTACCACCAACGATTTGTTCTTGGTCGGATATTCAGAAGGGGGCTATGCTACCATGGCACTGCATCGAAAGATTGAAACGGAGAACGCATTCAGCGTAAGTCACAGCTACCCTGGAGCGGGAGCTTACAATAAAACTGCTTTTAGTCAGGCCGTTTTGGAAAGGAATGAAGAGCTTCCTTTTATGACGACCTACCTATGGGTCTTATACACCTACAACAATCTCTATCCACAGCTTCAACGACCTTGGAATCAGATTGTTCAAGCACCTTATGTGTCTCTATTTGAAAATTTTGATCCGCTTTCCCTAAGCCTTGCAGATCTTGCTCAAATCCCACAAAACCCACAAGAACTCTTTTTAGCAAGCTTTATAGAGGGTATCGTGAATGGAACCGATACAGCGTTTATGGAAGTGCTTGCCGCGAATGATAATTTCGACTGGGAAGCCACTGCTCCCATCAGCCTGTACCATGGAAGTGCAGACGGCTATGTTTGGCCCCTCAATTCAAGTACTGCCTTTGAAGCAATGACAGAGCGCGGTAATGATGTCAATTACTATTCCCTAGAAGGTCTTAACCATTCAACGGCTGTTGGCCCTTATATTACGGCCGTTCTTTCAGCTATACAATCAGAGCTTGAGTAGTGCTTGTTGTATATTAGCGTAGATGCGTTCCTCTATATTTTCGGTAGAAGCCTTCTGAAAGGATTTGCCCAAAATATTTTCGTAAAGCTCTATGTAGCGATTGGAAACAGTTTGAATATAATCATCTGGCATATCCGGAAGCTGCTGTCCCTCAAGGCCTTGAAAACCATTCGAGATTAACCATTGTCGGACAAACTCCTTGGAGAGTTGCTTTTGCGATTCTCCTCTTTCTTGTCTTTCAGCATACCCATCTGCATAAAAATAGCGGGAAGAGTCTGGGGTGTGAATTTCATCGATGAGTACAATAGTACCATCGGCAGTTTTTCCGAATTCGTATTTGGTATCCACTAAAATTAAACCACGATCCTTGGCCAAAGAAGTGCCTCTTTCAAAAAGCGCTCTTGTATACTTTTCTAGTAGGATGTAATCCTCCTCCTTCACAATACCTTGAGCAATAATATCTTCTCTGGAAATATCCTCATCGTGCCCTTCATCTGCCTTAGTGGCTGGCGTAATAATTGGTGAAGGAAAAGCATCATTTTCGCGCATACCATCCGGCATTTCTACACCGCATAAGGATCTTTTTCCCGCTTTGTATTCTCGTGCTGCATGCCCGGACATATATCCGCGAATGACCATCTCTACTTTAAAAGGGGCGCAAGCCATCCCAATAGCTACATTCGGGTCTGGTGTGGAGAGTAACCAGTTGGGGACAATATCTTGTGTTTGCGACATCATTTCCGTCGCAATCTGGTTTAGAATTTGCCCCTTGTAAGGGATTCCCTTTGGCATTACCACATCAAAGGCAGATAAGCGATCGGTAGCGATCATGACCAATAGGTCGTTTTCTAATCGGAAAACCTCCCGTACTTTGCCGACGTATTTGGACTGTTGACCGGGAAGCTGAAATCTTGTTTCAAGCAATGCAGACATAGATAAAAATTAGTTTTGATGCTCGATCCCTTTGTAGGCGTCTATCACCTTTTTTACAATGGGATGTCGTATCACATCTTTATCGTCCAAATATACGATACCTATGCCTTCTGTTTCCTTTAAAATGAGCAAAGCTTCTTTAAGTCCAGATATAACTCTGCGAGGCAAGTCGATCTGACCGGGGTCTCCTGTCAACATAAATTTTGCAGAGCGTCCCATTCGTGTCAAAAACATCTTCATCTGAGCGTGCGTAGTGTTCTGCGCTTCATCTAAAATCACAAAAGCATTGTCTAAGGTCCTTCCGCGCATAAACGCCAATGGAGCAATCTGAATGGTACCCTTTTCGATGTGTGAGATTAATTTTTCATGCGGAATCATATCACGCAAGGCATCGTAGAGGGGTTGCATGTAGGGGTCTAATTTTTCTTTGAGGTCGCCCGGTAAAAAGCCTAAATTTTCTCCAGCCTCCACTGCAGGACGCGTGAGGATAATTCGTTTGACTTGTTTCTCTTTCAAGGCTTTTACTGCCAAGGCCACACCTGTATATGTTTTTCCTGTTCCCGCAGGACCGATTGCAAAAATCATATCGTTTTTGAGGGTGGTGTTTACCAATTTTTGCTGATTGTAGGTTTGGGCTTTGATTATTTTCCCACCAACACCGTGCAGGATAAAGGATTCAGGACCTGAATTGGGTTCATAATCGCGCGAATCATCGGCCATGATTACTCGATCGATCACCTCAGTTGTAAGAGAATTAAACTTTCCCAAGTGGGCAATTAACATATACATCCGCTTGTCGAACTCTTCGAGCAAGGAAGGTTCTCCATAGGCTTTTAGTGTACTCCCGCGAGCAACAATTTTTATTTTCGGGAAATAGGATCGAATTTGTTCAATATGAGCATTTTGCTGTCCAAAAAACTCTTGTGGGCTCACCTCAGAAAGGTCGATTTTTAATTCATTCAAACGGCAGTCAATTAAAAAGGTTTATTTTTGATATGTGCATGACTTTACACCTTTAAAAATATGCATTTTTTTGGTCTAAAGCACTAAAATTTCCTTTATGCCCATTGTCACCTTGACAACCGATTTTGGAGATAAAGATTACTTTGCAGCTGTCGCCAAAGCAGCTCTCCTATCGGAGTCTTCGGACATACAGGTGATTGATATATCGCATCAGATAAGCCCTTACAATCTCACTGAAGCCGCCTACATCCTCAAGAATGCCTATGCAGCCTTTCCTAAAGGTAGCATTCATATTGTTGGGGTCGATTCGGAACTCACTCCTGAAAACAATCATATTGCACTGCTCTTGGATGGGCATTACTTTATCGGGTCTAACAACGGTATATTATCGATGGTCCATCCGGAAATAAAACCCGATAAAATAGTTGCCATTAACATACACGAGCGTTCCTACAGTTCTTTTCCAGTCCTCGATAATTTTGTGAAAGTAGCGGGACACTTAGCCCGAAAGGGAACCTTAGAAGTCATCGGAAAACCCATCCCAGAGATCAAGCAACTCACCAACATAAACCCAGTAGTTAGTCCTTCGGGGAAACAAATGGTCGGAAGTGTTATTTATATCGACAATTATGGTAATGTTGTGACCAATATCACCGAAAAAATATTCCAACAAGTCGGTAAAACAAGACCGTTTACAATTGCTGCCCGATCGGTGAAATTTAAAAGTATTTATCAATCGTATAGTGATGCTATTAACTTTGATGTTTCCAAAGAAAAAAGAGAAGAAGAGGGAAAGAAATTGGCTCTTTTCAACGATGCTAGACATCTGGAATTGGCCATTTATAAAAGTAACCCACAAACGGTAGGCGGTGCCAGTAGTTTATTCGGGTTAGATTATAGAGATCGTGTAACCGTAGAGTTTGAATAATCATGAAAGCAATAGCGTTTAAATTCATTCAACAATTTTTGAGTCAATTTTCGACCATCTTGCTCCTATTAGGGTTTTCGTTCACCCACGCACTAATATTGTTCGTATTGCCCAATGATTTTAATATATTAGAAGGGACATTCGCTGACCTAGAGCTTTACTTTGCAAGCATTCCCTATATTTTAATGGTATTGGTCCCCGCCATCGGTATGGGCAGTTTTGCCCAAGAGGTACAATCGGGAACCCTAGAAATTTTACTGACTAAACCCTTGGATCGATCACATCTGATTTGGGGAAAATTCTTTGGGGTTTTTGGCGTAACAGTCCTTTGGCTGTTGCCTTTAGGAGTTTATGCAATTAGTATCGCAAAACTGAGCAACCAACAATTTGGATTCGATTGGGGGATAATTTTTAGCGCAAGCCTTGGACTTATCTTATTGAGTTCCTTCTTCGCTGCTCTTTCAGTGTGGGCATCCTTAAAAAGTAATAGACAAGTACTCGCTCTATTATTAAGTTGGGGAATCAATGGGGTGTTTTGGTGGGGATGGGAATATTTTAGCCGATTAATCACACATAATTCTTGGAGCGACTGGATGTTACGCCTAAGTGTTCAAGAACAGTTTAAAGTCCTTTCAAAAGGGCTAATAAACCCCTCTGCTGTGTTGTATTTAGTATTGTTGAGTCTGTTATTCCTATTCTTTACGCGTCGTGAATTGGAGCAAAACAAACGTATATGAAGCAATTCGCCCACAAATATTGGTATTTCAGTATAGGTCTATTCGTGAGTTTGTGGCTCATGACGGGCATTTTTGCAGAATCGTGGGATCTGACAAAAGACAAGCGATATACGCTCGCCCCCACTACAACAATGATGCTTTCATCTATTCAGGAACCCATCCAAATCGATGTTTTTTTGAATGGCCCACTTCCACCCGAATATCAACGACTACGAAGAGAGGTGCAACTTTTTATCGATCGATTGGAGAACAGAAGCCCTTGGATTCAGGTGAATTATATCGATCCTTTTGCCGAGGAAGAAAACCCCACAGCAGTTGCTCAGATGATGAGTAGTTACGGCTTAACTCCAGAAAATATCTTTGAACAAGACGCAACGGGTGTAAATCAACAATTTATTTTTCCTTGGATCATCATTAACCGTGCCGATCGAAGTGTACGGGTAAAACTAACGCAAGACCAACTAGGGCTGAACAGCGTTGAAAAAGTACAGCGTTCAATTGAACAGTTAGAGTATCTATTCATCGATGGCATCGATCAGTTATTGGGTAGTAAAACCCAAACAATCGGAGTTGTTCGCTCGCATGGATGTTCACCAGACATTGCTCTGTATGACTTACTGAAATCTTTGGGGAAATATTACAACATCGCCCCGATCGATTTAAAAAAGACCGATGAACTACAGGACGTCAAAGGCTTGGTGAATAAAATGGATTTACTCCTGATTTCTAATCCAAAAGAATCCTTTTCAACCACAGAACAATACGTATTGGATCAACACTTGATGCAAGGCGGGAGAGCCCTTTGGTTATTACAGACCGTAGGGATCGACCGAGATAGCTTGTTTACTCAAAGTGGACAGGCGGTCGCTTACAAAAGAGATTTAAACCTGGACCCTCTCTTCTTTAAGTACGGCATAAGGCTTTCGTCGGATATGGCACAGGATATATTTTCAGCACCTATCGTTTTGGCTCAAGGAGACCATAATTCCAGTCAATTTATCCCTTTTCCTTGGCCCTATTATCCTCTGCCTAGGCCCAATTTTATGGGAGAAAAAACAGCTGCGGTATGGCTCCGCTTCCCAGGAGTTTTAGACACTTTGAAAAATCAGCTATCAAAAACGATTCTACTATCTTCTTCGCCTCGCAGTAGAAAAATTAAAACTCCTAAATTGGTTCAACTCAATGAAGTGGAAAATAAAATCGATCCAAGCCGTTTCGACCAAGGTCCGCTTCCCATCGGAGTCTTAGTAGAAGGGACTTTTACATCCGCCTTCACCAACCGGATTATACCAGAGTCGAAAGATACATTTAAGCGCTCAGGCAAAACTCGATTGGTGGTCATAGCAGATGGTCATTTGGGCGAAAACCAAACGGACAAAGGAAGCCCTCTTCCCCTCGGCTATGATAAGTGGACCAGAAACACCTATGAAAATTTGTCTTTTTTAACCAACATCACGCATTACTTGTTGGGGCAAAGCAGTCGATTGGATATGCAAAGTAAAAGCTATCAGGTTGCATATTTAAATGCAGAGAAGGTTAAAAGAAGTGGGGACTACTGGAAAATTGTGTTGACATTGGCGACCATCGTTTGGTTTGTTCTTCTCTATTGGGGAATGAATTTTAGTCGGTCCAAGGGACTAAATTAGAGGCCGCTGTTGATAAGTTCTTTTTTCAGGTGTCTGCATTTAAAATATATTTGAAGTAATAGGGCTCAAGTCCATGATTATACCTGATAACAACAGGAAAAATGCCCTCTAAAATCTAAATTAAAGAATTAAGGAAGATGAAATTTATTGTTTCTAGTGCTGCACTCTTAAAAGAACTACAAACCTTAGGTGGGGTTATTAACAACACCAACACCCTACCCATCCTCGATAATATATTGTTTGAGTTAAACGGAAGTCAACTTAACCTAACGGCTTCTGATTTGGAAACTACACTTTCCTCACAAATCACTGTAGAATCTACGGATAACGATTCCGTGGCATTGCCCGCCCGTTTACTGATCGATACATTAAAGACATTTCCAGAACAACCGCTAACGTTTATCAAAACCGATGCAAACACTATGGAAATAAGTGCTAACAACGGGAAATATGCACTGGCTTATGCCGCAGGCGATGACTTCCCGAAAGGAGCTCATGTCAGCGACCCGAGTAAAGTGGTCATGGAAGGTGATTCCTTGGCAGTTGCCATCAATTCCACCTTGTTTGCCAGTGGAAATGACGATTTAAGACCAGTGATGAGTGGCGTCTTTTTTCAATTCTCCAACGAAGGGCTCACATTTGTGGCCACGGATGCGCATAAATTGGTAAAATATGAGCGGACAGACTTAAAAGCGGAAAATACGGCGGAATTCATCATGCCTAAAAAACCGCTACAACTCCTCAAGGGAATACTTCAGGGATACCAGGAAGATATTCAGATCGAATACAATGAAACCAACGCTTTATTCCAAATTGGGCGTTTGGTGCTTACTTGCCGCCTAATTGACGGGAAATATCCCAATTATGAAGCTGTTATCCCCAAAGAAAACCCCAATTTGTTAAACATCGATCGATCGGTATTGCTCAATTCTGTTCGGCGGGTGAGTATATTTTCCAACAAAACAACCCATCAAATACGACTTAAACTAGCAGGGGCAGCTCTTCACATCTCGGCTGAAGACTTTGATTACAGTAATAAAGCTGAAGAACGACTCGATTGCGACTATCAGGGAGACGATCTACAAATTGGTTTTAACTCGCGTTTTTTAGTGGAAATGCTCAATAACCTTGATGCTGAAAATATTCAATTGGCAATGTCTCTTCCCAACCGAGCAGGAATCATAACACCTACGGACGGAACAATTGAGGGTGAAAAAGTCACTATGCTAGTGATGCCTGTAATGCTAAACGAATAGAACAAAAACAGGAAATCACTTCTATTTAAAGAAGTAAATTCCTGTTTATCTGTTGGTTATCTCTCTATTCCTGTGGCTTAGCGATAGCTGAAGAAAGCTTTTTGTACACGCCGTTTTCCAGTTTTTCACGAATACTGGCAAAAGCTTCCAAAGTGATTTGAATATCTTCTAATGTATGGGATGCTGTAGGGATTAATCGCAGAAGAATCAATCCTTTTGGAATTACAGGATAGACAACTATAGAGCAGAAAATACCATAATTTTCCCGGAGATCGCGCACAAGTACCATAGCTTCTGGAATGCTCCCCTTTAAGTACACAGGAGTTACACAACTTTGGGTTGTACCGATATCGAATCCGTTAGATTTAAGTCCGGATTGTAGATTTTCTACATTCTCCCACAGTTTAGCCTTAAACTCAGGGCGGGTTCTCAACATTTCCAATCGCTTAAGGGCACCTATGACCAACTGCATCTGCAGTGATTTGGCGAACATCTGAGACCGCATATTGTAGCGTAGGAAGTCTATAATTTCTCTGTCGGCCGCAATAAATGCTCCTGTTGAAGCCAAAGATTTGGCAAACGTGGCAAAATAAACGTCGATTTCGTCTTGTATTCCTTGTTCTTCTCCTGCTCCCGCACCGGTAGCCCCCAACGTACCAAAGCCGTGGGCGTCGTCTACGAGCAAGCGGAAATTGAATTTATTTTTAAGGGCGACAATTTCTTTGAGTTTCCCTTGTTCCCCACGCATACCAAAAACACCTTCAGAGATCACTAAAATTCCTCCGCCAGTTTGTTCTGCTACATTTTGGGCACGAACAAGATTTTTCTCCAAACTGTCGATATCGTTGTGCTGATAGGTGAATCGCTTACCCAAATGAAGGCGAACTCCATCAATAATACAAGCATGTGAATCCACATCATAAACGATCACATCGTTTTTGGAAACCAGCGTATCGATCGTTGAAAGGATTCCTTGGTAGCCAAAATTTAGCAGATAGGCCGCTTCTTTATTCACAAAAGAGGCCAACTCCTTTTCTAATTTCTCGTGCATCTCTGTATGGCCAGACATCATCCGAGCACCCATAGGATAGGCAGAACCATAGTCGCGTGCTGCCTGGGCATCCACTTCGCGAACTTCCGGATGATTGGCTAAGCCCAAATAATCGTTAACACTCCATGTAATGACTTCTTTCCCCTGAAAGCGCATTCTATTAGAGATGGGGCCCTCCAATTTTGGAAACACAAAATATCCTTCTGCTTGCGAAGCCCATTTTCCTAAAGGGCCTTTGTTTTGGTGTATTCGCTCAAATAAATCCTTCATTAGTCTTTTATTTCATTGATAAATTCAACTCGCTTGGGATCTTCGCTGTGTTGCGTGTCGAAAAATCCTTGCTCATTCATCCATTCTTCACTGTAAATTTTGCTCAAGTAGCGCGATCCGTGATCAGGAAACATCACTACAACGAGATCTGTAGGTTTAAAATATTTTTGCTCTGCTAGCTGTGCTACTGCCTGCATGGCTGCTCCTGATGTGTAGCCCACAAACATACCTTCCAACTGTGTGATTAGGCGAGCCCGATGAGCACTGTCCTCGTCGGATACTTTTTCAAAAAAGTCGATTCGTTCAAAGTCTGTAGCCGTAGGAATTAAATTCTTTCCTAAACCTTCAATTCGATAGGGGTATATTTCGTTGGTGTCGAGCTCTTGAGTTTCGTGATATTTTTTTAAAACAGAGCCATAGGCATCTACTCCAATCACTTGAATATCTGGATTTTGCTCTTTAAGATACTGAGCTGAGCCCGATATCGTTCCTCCTGTTCCACTCGGAGCGACAAGATGCGTAATTTGTCCGGCTGTGTGTTCCCAGATTTCTTTTCCTGTGGTTAAATAGTGGGCTCTTGTATTGAGCTCGTTAAAATATTGATTGATATATATCGAACCGTTTATTTCCTGATGCAAACGCTTCGCAACTTGATAGTACGAACGGGGATCATCTGCAGATACATTTGCTGGGCAAACGTAAACCTTAGCGCCCATCGCTCTGAGCATATCAATCTTATCCTTTGAAGATTTAGAGCTAACGGCCAGGATACAATTATACCCTTTTACCAAAGAAACCATTGCAATACTAAACCCAGTGTTTCCAGAAGTCGTTTCTATGATGGTGTCTCCAGGCTTCAAAATACCTGTACGTTCAGCCTCTTCGATGATGTAAAGGGCAATCCTATCTTTGTTGGAGTGACCGGGGTTAAAAGCCTCGAATTTGGCAAAAAACTGACCAGGAATGTCGGCAGTGATTCTGTTAAGGCGGATAAGTGGGGTTTGGCCTACTAGCTCCAGTATGTTGTCATAAGCGCGGACGGCTTGTTTCATGAATCAACGTAATATTCGACAAATGTACAAAAATATCCTAAGCTCCTAAACGGCAAGAGCGATTAGAAATGCATATTGTTCTGCAACTTCTTTCAAGGCCTCGAACCTACCTGAAGCTCCGCCATGCCCTGCATCCATTTGGGTTTTCAGAAATATATTCGATGTCCCTTCTTGGTTTAATCGCAACCGAGCCACCCACTTCGCAGGCTCCCAATATTGCACCTGCGAATCGTGATAGCCTGCAGTAACCAATATATGAGGATAGTGTTGCGGACGAACATTATCATAAGGAGAATAAGACTTAATGTAATGATAGTATTCTTCATTATTGGGATTTCCCCACTCGTCGTACTCTCCCGTTGTCAGTGGAATACTGTCGTCTAACATAGTGCTGACTACATCGACAAATGGAACGGCGGCAACAACTCCTTTAAACAACTCTGGCGCTTCGTTGAGCACTACCCCCATCAGTAAGCCCCCTGCAGAGCCACCGCTGGCAAAAAGCTTTTCAGCAGATGTATACTCCTTTTCTATTAAATATCGAGAGCAATCAATAAAATCAAAAAAGGTGTTTTTCTTTTGTAATAATTTCCCAGCCTCATACCAGGGACGCCCTAAATATTCTCCGCCGCGAACATGAGCAATCCCAAATACAAATCCTCTATCCAAGAGGCTGAGGCGAGTCGAAGAAAAACTTGGATCTATAGTAGCTCCATACGAACCATAGGCATAGAGCAAAAATGGAGTATCTGAACTTAGCACAGTATCTTTACGGTAGATCACGGACATGGGAATACGCTCCCCATCACGTGCTTCGACCCATAAACGTTCGGTATGGTAATGGTCAGGATTGAAATTTGGATCCTCTACCGGTTGTACTTTTAACTGCTTTTGCGTTTGCTTGCCCATATGAAAACTATAGACTGTAGCGGGCTGATGCAAGGCATTGTAAACATAACGCAACTCCTGTGTGTCGAATTGCGGATTAAAGCCCAAGTAAGCGGTATAAGTTTCGCCCTGAATCGGCAGGGAATAGGGCGTATCGGTCTTCCAAGGGTGCACTTGAATTCGCGTTAATCCGTTTTCTCGCTCTACCAAGACAAAATAGTCCTGGAACAATTCTAAGTCTTCTAATAAAACTGCTTCCCTGTGTGGAATGATATCTTCCCAATGATCGAGACTAGGGGTCTTTATGGGCGTCTTGACTAATTTAAAGTTTTCGGCCCCATTCGCATTGGTCATGATAAAAAAATGATCTTGGTAATGCGCCACGCTGTATTCCAAACCCTGTACTCTTTTTTGCACGAACTGAAAACTTCCCAAAGGATCGTCTGCCGCTAAAAATTGATGTTCAGAAGTAAGGGTGCTGATGGAGGATATAAATATGTATTGATCAGATTTAGAAGCGCTCACATAGACCGAAAAAGTTTCATCCTCTTCTGTATATATCAGTTCATCAGGGGTCTGTCCGATAATAGAATGCCTGTAGATGGATTCAGCCCTTAGGGTTTCAGGATTCTTATGGGTGTAAAACAAGTGTTTACTATCGGCTGCCCAAGCAGATCCGCCAGTGGTGTTGTCAATTTTCGTGTTTAAAATGTCTCCACTAACGAGGTCTTTGACATACAAGGTGTATTTTCTTCTTGATTCAAGGTCTAGTGCAAAAACAGCTTTTGTGTTGTCTGGACTTATCTGAATTCCAGCCAGATGAAAATAAGCGTGTCCTTCCGCCATTTTATTACAGTCGAACAAGAGTTCTTCCTCGGCCTCCAGATGCTCTTTTTTTCGTGTATAGATTGGGTATTGTTGGCCAGTATTGTATTTACGGATATACCAATAACCGTTGTAATAATAGGGAACCGACTGATCGTCTTCCTTAATTCGCCCCTTCATCTCTTCAAACAAAGCAGTCCGCAGGGGCTCCTGCTCTATAGTTGATTCCTGAAAGTAAGTGTTTTCGGCAGTCAAATAATCCAGTACCGCTGGTTGGTCTCGTTGAGTAAGCCAGTGATAGGGATCTTCTCGAAGATCATTGTGTTTTTTATGGATGTGTGGGATTTGCTGAGCCCGCGGAGCAGGGATTAATTCTTTAGACATGCGCAATTAATCTTTTTTAAGGGGCAAAAATAGAGGACTATGGGAAATCCCCCTAAGCGATCTCCAAAAAATTAGTGCCATTGATTTTTTCGAGTACGTATTGATGTTGTTCTTCAGTGTAGTCTCGGTGGGTGACCATGCGAAGCGTATGCGCGTCCATGGCAATTAATTGAATCCCTTTCGATTTCATTAGACTTAGAAAAGATGGCGTTTCAAGAGATTCTTCTAGTCTAAAAATAATAATGTTGGTGTGTACAGGAAGTACTTCGGCTATACCTGGAGCAGTCGCTAGTGCCTGCCCTATTTCTCGGGCTCTACGATGGTCGCTTTTTAAATCCATCCACTGATGATCGATCGCATATAGCGCCGCTGCTGCCAGATATCCTGCCTGTCGCATCCCACCACCAAAGACTTTGCGAATCCTCAAGGCTGCGTCGATTGCTTCTTTAGATCCCACCAATGCAGAACCAACCGGACACCCTAGACCTTTACTAAAACAAACGGATATGGTATCGAACAAACCTCCAAAAATTGTCGTTTGCTCCGGACAATCGACCAAGGCATTCCACAAACGAGCTCCATCCAGGTGAAGCTTTAATTCATTTTGATGACAAACCTGAGCGATTTTTTCAATTTCAGCCATTTCATAACATGCCCCTCCCCCTTTGTTTGTTGTGTTTTCCAAACAGACCAGACGGGTTCTAGGGCTGTGATAAAAATCTGGAGGGTTAATGGCCGATAATACTTGTGTAGCAGTGATACGCCCCTGATCTCCATCGAGAAGTTTACAAGAAACACCGCTGTTAAAGCTTACCCCTCCCCCTTCATAATTATAAACATGTGCCGTACGATCGCAAATCAACTGATCTCCCGCTTGGGTATGAATTTTAATTGCGGTCTGGTTGGCCATGGTTCCGGATGGAAAAAACAAGGCCGCTTCTTTGGCAAACATTTTTGCCACTGTTGCTTCGAGTTCGTTTACGCTGGGGTCTTCCTTAAACACATCATCTCCTACCTCTGCCATCCACATGGATTGCTGCATGCTTTCTGATGGTCGGGTAACAGTATCACTAATCAAATTCACTTGCATGTTTAAAACTAAAACTTTTTAAGAGAATAGATCTTTTAGACTAAAGATTTAAATATTTTTGAAAAAAACAATGGTATGGTAACCAGCGATCAATTAAAAGATCTTTTTGAACGCCTTGGTGCGTTAAGGAGGTATCTTTGACATCGATAAGAAACGTATAGAAATTTCCAACGAAGAGGAGAAAACACTCGCCCCTGATTTTTGGAACGACCCCAAAGTGGCTGAGGAACACATGAAAAACCTTCGCAGCCTGAAACGATGGGTCACCGATTTTGAAAAGGTAGAAACTTCCATCAACGACCTTGAAGTCTTAACAGAGTTCTACAAGGCAGAAGAAGCCACTGCAGAAGAAGTAAGTCAACAATGGGAACAAAGTAGAGATTTACTTGAGGCCATTGAATTTCGAAATATGCTATCTGAGGAAGGTGATGGTTTAAGTGCCGTTATTCAGATCACAGCTGGAGCTGGTGGAACCGAAAGCTGCGATTGGGCTGAGATACTGTATCGTATGTATCTGATGTGGGCAGAAAGCCAAGGGTTTAAACTAAAAGAATTGAACTATCAGGGGGGCGATGTCGCGGGTATCAAAACAGCAACTCTTGAAATAGAAGGCGATTATGCTTTTGGCTGGCTCAAAGGCGAAAATGGGGTCCATCGACTGGTACGTATATCTCCTTTCGACAGTAATGCAAAACGACACACCTCTTTTGCCTCCGTATATGTCTATCCACTCGTCGACGATTCTATCGAGATTGTCGTGAATCCCGCTGAAATCACTTGGGAAACCATGCGGGCCAGTGGCGCGGGCGGACAAAATGTGAATAAAGTTGAAACAGCCGTTCGGCTAAGACACCATCCCACTGGAATTATCATTGAAAATTCTGAAACTCGCTCCCAATTAGAAAATAAGAACAAAGCCATGCAGTTGCTAAAATCGCAGCTGTATGAGATTGAACTTCAGAAAAAAATGGCAGCTCGAAATGCCATAGAGGCGGAAAAGAAGAAAATTGAATGGGGCTCACAAATTCGGAATTATGTGATGCACCCCTACAAACTGGTGAAAGACGTTAGAACTCAACAAGAATCGACCGATGTCGATGGTGTTATGAATGGAGGAATCGATCCATTCCTAAAAGCCTATCTGATGCTGATGGGGCAAAAAAGTGATGCAGAAGAAAGCCTTTAAACGACCCCATGACCGCTGTTGACAATATTATTTTTGATTTAGGGAATGTTCTGATTCACTGGGATCCCAAGCGTGTTTATCGAGAAGTCTTTGCCGGGGATGAACAAAAAGTGGATTGGTTTTTAAGTAAAATCTGTCCGATGGACTGGAATGAAAACCAGGATGCTGGATATCCCTTGGCAAAAGCTACCGAAGATCGTATTGCCCTCTACCCTGCTTATGAAAACTGGATACGTATGTATTACGGTCGGTGGGAGGAAATGCTGGGAGGCGCCATTGAGCCGACCGTAAAAATCCTTTATGAATTAAAAGAAATTAACCGCTTTAAAATTGTAGCACTCACCAATTGGAGTGCCGAAACTTTTCCTATTGCCCAAAGGAGATTCGATTTTTTAAACGTTTTCGAAGGGATCGTTGTTTCCGGTGAAGAAAAAACGCGAAAACCCTTTACAGAAATCTACCGGACCTGTCTGGACCGATTTAAGCTAAAGCCAGAATCTTCCTTGTTTATCGACGACAACCAACGGAACATCGAAGCGGCTCAACGCTTGGGAATACAAACCCACCTCTTTACTTCAGCTGACAAGCTTCGAAAAGAGTTGCTTGAAAGAGAAATGCTAACGGATTAAAAGGGAACAGAGTCGTCCTCGTCATAGGAGCTTCCGAAGGCTTGGTCGGGCGTGCCAAATGCAGGGGGTGGTGAATTATCTGCTGCATCCGGATTCATTTTCGATTGGAATTCGAAAGGCGAATCGAAATCATCTAGATTGTCGAATTTCCCCAAATGTCCGATAAACTTTAAACGGATATTATCTAACCCTCCATTTCTGTGCTTGGCCACTATAAATTCGGCTTGCCCTTCCGAAGGTGTTCGTTCTTCATCGTCCCATTCATCGATCCCGTAATATTCAGGACGATAGATAAATGAAACAATATCAGCGTCTTGCTCGATGGCTCCTGATTCCCGAAGATCGGAAAGCATGGGTCGTTTTGTCCCACCCCGTGTTTCGACAGCACGCGATAGCTGTGATAAGGCGATTACCGGAATATCTAATTCTTTCGCCAAGGCTTTTAAGTTTCGTGAAATGGTTGAAATTTCCTGTTCACGATTCCCAGCTTTATTGGTAGATCCTGCCGTCATCAGCTGCAAGTAGTCCACAAAGATTAATTTGATATCGTGTTGAGAAGACAAGCGTCTGGCTTTTGCCCGAAGATCAAATATGGAGAGCGACGGGGTGTCGTCTATAAATAACGGTGCTTTCTCCAAATCACTCACTTTAACGTTCAGTTGTTTCCACTCGTGATCGGCTAGCTTACCGGTTCTGAGTTTTTCAGAAGAAAGACCCGTTTCAGCCGAGATTAAACGGGTAATGAGCTGTACGGACGACATTTCCAAAGAGAAAAAAGCGACAGGAACACTTTTTGCCACCGCAATATTTCTAGCCATAGAAAGGGTCAACGCGGTTTTACCCATCCCTGGACGAGCTGCAATGATAATTAAATCACTCGGCTGCCAGCCGGAGGTCAGCTGGTCGAGTTTATCGAAGCCAGTACTCACCCCACTTAGCCCTTCTCGCTTAGAGATTTCTTCTATTTTTTTCTTGGCCTGAATGACCAAGCTTTTAGCAGATTCTGTCGATTTTTTAATATTCCCTTGAGTGATGTCGTATAATTTCGATTCAGCCTCGTCTAGAAGGTCAAAAACATCGATCGATTCTTTGTAGGAATTATCAATAATTTCACTGGATGCTTTGATTAAGCTTCGCTGGATAAATTTTTGCAATATGATACGAGCATGGAACTCTATGTGCGCGGAAGAAGCGACACGCTGACTCAGCTGTACTAAATAAAAATCTCCTCCACTTCCTTCGAGTGTTCCGTTTTTTTTCAGCTGAGCAGAAACGGTTAATAAGTCAATGGGTTCAGAGGCATTGAATAGGGTCAGGATCGCATCAAAGATTTGCTGATGGGCAGGTTTATAGAAAGCGTCCGGCTGGAGGATATCAATCACCTCATCGACTCCCTTCTTATCGATCAGCATAGCTCCAAGGACAGCCTCTTCTAAATCCAGTGCTTGTGGTGGGAGTTTCCCTCGTTCGAGAGGAACGATGGGGGTATTAGACCTTTGCGGTGAGGGTTGATTTTGTTTTTCTTCCATGCTCGAATGTACAAAAAACAAACAGGGAAAGTGCTAGCACTTATCCCCTGTTAAATGTTAAAAACTCAAAAAAATTGTTGATTTCTACTTTTCGGTATACTGCCCCATAGCCACAAACTTTTCGGTTCGCGTTTGGAGCAATTCTTCCGTAGAGAGTTTTTTCAATTTTTTGTAGCAGCTTGTTATTTCTTTGGCGACCGTTGCATAAGTCGTTTCACGATCGTAATGGGCACCCCCTAAGGGTTCTTTGACTATCTTATCGATAAGACCTGCCTTTTTCATGTCCTGAGCTGTTAATTTAAGGGCATCGGCCGCTTGTTCCTTATGCTCCCAACTTCGCCATAAAATGGAAGAGCAACTCTCAGGAGAGATAACTGAATACCAGGTGTTTTCCAACATATTGATGGAGTCGCCGACCCCAATTCCCAAGGCACCTCCAGAAGCTCCTTCACCTATTACAAATACCATGATCGGTACTTTAATGGCAAACATCTCATAGATATTACGGGCAATTGCCTCTCCCTGCCCTCTTTCTTCTGCTTCCAATCCTGGATAAGCACCAGGAGTATCGATTAAGGTAACAATCGGGATATTGAATTTTTCAGCGGACTTCATTAAACGAAGGGCTTTTCGGTAGCCTTCCGGATTAGCCATCCCAAAATTGCGGTATTGGCGTGTTTTTGTATTGTACCCTTTTTGGGTTCCAATGAACATGTAGGATTGATTGCCAATTTTCCCTAAACCGCCGACCATGGCTTTGTCGTCCCCTACATTTCTATCGCCATGAAGCTCCAGAAAAGTATCTCCACAAAGGGCTTGAATATAATCTAACGCATACGGTCTAGAGGGATGACGTGACAACTGTACACGTTGCCAGGCCGTTAAATTTTTATAGATCGCATTTTTTTGATCTTCCAATTTTTGAGTCAACTGACTACACATGGCAGTAGAATCTACTTCAGATTCATTTCCAATTGTTTGGCATTTTTCTATCTGCTCGTGCAGGTCCTTGATGGGCAGTTCAAATTCTAAATATTCCATAATACCATTTTTCCATCAAACAAAAATAAACAAATATGCTAGGTTAATTTTCGTTTTTGTATGCGTAATTTAAATATTCCATTTAAAAAAACACTGGTTAAAACAAACAACATTCCCACAAAAAATTGAGGGCTTAAAAACTCATCTTCTTTAAAAATAAGCAAAGACAGTAGGATACCGTAGATAGGTTCTAAGTTTATGGTCATCATAATGGTGTAGGGCGATAGTCCTTTCATAACGTGTATGGAGGCAATAAAAGCATAGGCCGTACAAATACTGGCCAGAATAAACAGCCATAACCAGTCGATTGATTGCAAATCGAAAAACGAGGCGTCAAATCTTCGGCAGAGCAGAAAAACAAGGGTAATCAATAAGGTTCCGTATAGTAACTGATAAAAAGAAAGGGAGTCGGAGGCTACACGCTTCACCAAGCGGCCATTGAGTAAGGTAAATATGGCACTAAGTATTGCCGATAGAAAAGCAATTAACAACCCCCAAAGATGATTGATCTCTGCTTGGAATATCAGCCCAATCCCGAGGATGGTCAGTAGTCCAAACCCTAATTCGTACAGGCGTAACTGGCGCTTATACCACAGCGGTTCAAGAACCGCAGTGATGAGTGCTCCGGTAGACATCATCGAAAGCGTTAATGAAACTCCTGCAATTTTTATGGCGTAAAAAAAAGTGATCCAATGCACAGCAATAATTCCACCGCCCAAAAGAATCCATTTGATTTCCTGTTTAGGGACCCAAAAGCGATGACGCTTGAAAACTAAAAAATAACTACCGATGAGCAAACTGGCAATTCCCATTCGATACCACACAAGAGCAAGCGCATCTATACTGATTAGCGCCCCTAGGATAGAGGTAAATCCAAAAATAAATACGATTCCATGAAAATGGAGTAAATAACGAAGCTTACTTTCGGGCACGGTTCAAGAGATAGAGGGCTAGTATACCGAATACAACAATAGGAATCCAAGCAGCTAAAATGGGAGGAAAACTCGACTTATTGACCAATACACCAAAAATTTTATCGAAGAAAATAAAGATGAATCCTAAGGTGATTCCAAACGCTAAATTAAGCCCCATTCCTCCTCTTCGTTTAAAAGAAGCCATGGCTACAGCAATTAAGGTTAGCACAAAAGCAGAAACAGGCAAGCTATAGCGCTTGTGCCGCACTAATAAATGATTATTGATAAGGTGAGAGCCACTCGCCCTCTCCTTTTCGATAAACCGATTGAGTTCGAATAGATTTAAGGTCTCAGCCTTGTATTTTTCGGGAGATAGGTCTTCTATCTTAAAATCGAGCAAGGTGTCTTTTCGTGCTTCTGAAAAGTATAGTTCCCCCTCTGGAGTAAATTTACGAATGCTGTAGTTCGACAGGCGGAAAAGACTATCTCGTTCCAACCAACGGATACTATTAGCCATAATTTTAGCTTCCAATTCATTGCCGTTAAACCGTTCTAAAGTGAAATTACTCCCACGTTTGCGAACCGGATCATAGAAGCTAACATAAATAAATTCCCGATCGTTGATTTGCTTATACACATTATCGGTATTGCGGACTTTTTTCTTTTTCAAGTAGGCATATCGAAATTCGTTAAACCCCAGACTCGCTTTTGGGACGATAAACATACCTGCAATAAAGGCTGATGAAGCAATTAAAAAAGCTCCGATAAAAAATGGACGCAGATATCGATTAAACGAAATACCCGAACTCAATACCGCGATAACTTCTGTGTTATTGGCCAGTTTGGAGGTAAACCAGATAATGGATAAAAACAAAAAAATCGGGAACAACAGATTGGCAAAATACCATGTGAAGTCGATATAATAGTTGATCACTTCTGTTAAGGGAACTTCCTTTTCTCGAATTTTATCGATTTTTTCGGCCAGATCCACCATGATTCCGATAGGAATAAACAGCAAAATCATGACAAAAAAAGTGCCCAAATAACGCTTGAGAATATACCAATCGATAATTTTCATAAACGACGATTCATTTGAGTCACCATAACATTTTTCCAGTCCGCAAAAGTGTCGTTAAGAATATGCTCCCGTGCCTGTCGTACCAATCGCAGATAGAAATTAAGATTGTGTAGGGTAGCAATCTGTTTGCCTAACATTTCATTCACCGTAAACAAATGTCGTACATAGGCTTTAGAATAAAAATGATCTACAAAACTATCTCCCTCAGGATCAAGTGGAGAAAAGTCATTTTCCCATTTTTTATTTTTAATATTCATGGTCCCCTGCGCCGTAAACAACATCCCGTTTCTCGCATTTCTAGTGGGCATAACACAGTCGAACATATCTACTCCCAAAGCAATGTTTTCAAGTATGTTTATGGGTGTCCCTACCCCCATTAGATAGCGCGGTTTGTCGACGGGAAGAATTTCACATACCACCTCTGTCATTCCATACATTTCTTCTGCAGGTTCCCCTACTGAAAGCCCCCCTATTGCATTTCCAGGAGCATTGGCTTTAGCGATATATTCAGCCGACTGACGTCTTAGATCTTTATAGACACTCCCTTGTACTATAGGGAATAATGTTTGTTCGTAACCGTAGTTGACTTTCGGTTCGGCATGCGCTTGAATACAGCGGTCTAACCAACGGTGGGTTCGGTGCATGGACGCTTTTGCGTATTCATAATCGCAAGGATAGGGCGTACACTCATCGAATGCCATAATTATATCCGCTCCGATTTGGTGCTGAATTTCCATTGCGCGCTCAGGGGTGAACATATGGTAAGAACCATCGATATGTGACTTGAACTTAACCCCTTCTTCCTTGATCTTACGATTGGCAGATAGAGAGTAGACCTGGTAGCCACCAGAGTCGGTTAGAATTGGTTGTTGCCAATTCATGAATTGATGAATCCCACCGGCTTGTTCCAAAATAGAAGTCCCTGGTCGTAGATATAGGTGATAGGTATTGGCTAAAATAATATCGGGCTGTATGTCTGTGGTCAGCTCTCGCTGGTGAACTCCTTTCACTGTTGCAGCCGTTCCAACCGGCATGAAAATGGGTGTCTGAATAGTCCCGTGATCTGTCGTGAGCTCCGCAGCTCTGGCCTTTGATCCTTGGTCGGTGTGCAACAGTTTAAATTTCATCGGGGCAAAGATACTATTTCTAAAAAGTGTGGGTCTTTAAATGTTGTTGATTAATTTAAACGAATGGGGGAAAACTATTGATTATTTTTTTTTTGTGCTCCTTTCATTAGCCCTAAATTTGGGCTCAAATTAAAACGTATGGCCTCCTTGGAAGCATTAGACCAACTCACAACACAAGTACGCAGAGACATCCTGCGAATGGTACACAAAGTTAATTCAGGCCACCCAGGGGGATCGCTGGGATGTGCTGAGTTTTTTGTCGCGCTCTATCAAAAAATAATGGACTACAAAATTCCATTTCAAATGGATGGAAAAGATGAGGACCTTTTCTTTTTATCGAATGGTCACATTTCCCCAGTATTTTACAGCGTCCTGGCTCGCAGCGGTTTTTTCCCTGTAGATGAACTGAACAGCTTCCGATTAATCGATAGTCGATTACAAGGACACCCTACCACACACGAAGGCTTACCGGGTATTCGTGTAGCCTCCGGCTCACTTGGACAAGGCCTTTCCGTTGCTGTAGGGGCCGCCCTCGCTAAAAAACTAAACGGCGACCAACATCGGGTATACGCCTTGTTGGGCGATGGCGAACTACAAGAAGGTCAAAATTGGGAAGCAGCTATGTATGCGGCTGCCAACCAAGTAGATAACCTCATTGCTACGGTCGATTTAAACGGACAGCAGATCGATGGTTCGACCGATGACGTCTTAAACATGGGGAGTGTCCGACAAAAATTTGAGGCTTTCGGGTGGTTGGTATTGGAGTTGACGGAAGGGAATTCCATCCCGCACATCGTTGAAACCCTAGAAAAAGCTAAACAAGAAAGCGGTAAAGGGGTTCCCGTCATGATATTGATGAAAACAGTGATGGGGAACGGTGTTGACTTTATGATGCACACGCATGCATGGCATGGGAAAGCCCCCAACGACGAACAACTTGTAAGCGGTTTACAACAGAACCCTGAAACCTTAGGCGACTACTAACGATACAAACAAACTCCATGTATATAAATCAAGGATCAAAAGATACACGTTCAGGCTTTGGAGCCGGACTTACAAAACTAGGACAACAAAACCCTGATGTAGTGGCCCTATGTGCCGACCTTACGGGCTCCCTTAAAATGGACGAATTTAAAGCCGCTCATCCAGAACGGTTTTTCCAAGTTGGAATTGCAGAGGCCAACATGATGGGTATCGCTGCAGGACTAACCATAGGCGGTAAGATACCTTTCACCGGAACATTTGCAAACTTTTCCACAGGACGGGTATACGACCAAATTCGCCAGTCGATTGCTTACTCCGGGAAAAATGTAAAAATATGCGCTTCTCACGCAGGTATTACCCTTGGGGAAGATGGTGCCACCCACCAAATATTGGAAGACATCGGATTGATGAAGATGCTTCCTGGAATGACAGTCATTAATACATGTGACTACAACCAGACGGAAGCGGCTACTTTAGCCATTGCAGAACATAACGGACCCGTTTATCTTCGATTTGGACGTCCGAAAGTTCCCAATTTCACCCCTGAAAACCAGACATTTGAAATCGGAAAAGGAGTACTACTGCGCGAAGGGACAGATATCACATTGGTCGCAACAGGTCACTTGGTATGGGAAGCGCTTACGGCAGCTGAAAACCTTCAGGCACAAGGCATATCGGCTGAGGTCATCAACATACACACCATCAAACCCCTAGACGATGCCTTGTTACTCGCCTCTGTAGCGAAGACTGGCTGTGTTGTTACCGCTGAAGAACACAACTATCTGGGCGGTTTGGGAGAAAGTGTTGCTCGTGTGCTCACCAGCAACCATCCTTGTCCGCAAGGTTTTGTCGCAACGCAAGATACTTTTGGGGAATCGGGAACTCCAGCGCAATTGATGGAAAAGTACGGGTTGAATGCTCAGAATATTCAAAAAGTAGCCTTACAAACCCTTGAACGGAAATAGTTGAGATGGACAATTGAGGTCCGGACAATCTTGGTATATTTATATACCCTAAATCCTAGCTTATGAAATATCGATTATTGTCCTTGTTATTGCTTTCTGGAAGCGTAGCTACAGCTCAACTTCAATGGGGGCTCAAAGGAGGTCTCAATTTTAGCGATCAACTAAAGCTCAGCAATCTCAACATATCCAATACACCTGATTCGTTTGATTATGTTACCGATCAGCAAACGGGTTGGCATGCAGGTCTGTTTAGTCAAGTTAATTTTGCTGTTTTTCGCTTGCGGTCTGAACTGAATTACTCCACAACAACCACAAGTATAGACAATGAATCTTTCACGATTAATACGGTCGACCTCCCACTAACACTTGGATATAAATTCCTTCCTCCTTTCAGTGTTTTCGTGGGCCCTGTTTTTCAATATCAAATTACGGATGATTCCTTTGAATCTTTTGTTGTTGACAATCTTGAAAACGAGCTAAAAACTGGACTACATCTAGGTGTACGCGCCTATTTCAAAAAAGTAGGAATCGATTTGCGCTATGAAAGGCCTTTTAGTCCTACGGAGCAAGAGCTTATAAACCCCTCCAATCAAATGAATTTTGGAAGATTTAACAGTCGAGAAAATCAGTGGATTTTGGGGATATCGGTACAACTAAATTAGTTGTCTTCTGGATCTAAATAGTCGGGAATACCATCACCGTCTGTGTCGTCTGGAGTGCCATCGCCGTCTTCATCATATTCATCATTGGTGTAGACCCCATCGTTATCGTCATCTAAATCATACATATTAGCTAGTCCGTCTTCATCGGTATCATCATTCAGCGGATCGCCATCTCCATCGACATCTTCATCGATAGAATTTATGCCGTCTAGATCGTGATCGGTAACATTAATGGTGTAGAGTCTTGTATGAAAAACAAGAGGTGAATAGGTAGGAATATCTGCAGCACCCTGATCGAAATACCCTAAGGGAGAAGGGAAAAACAACAGTCCTTGTCCGAAATTCGAGAACGTAAAATCGCCTGAAGCATCTACGGTATAGGAACCCGCCCGAAGTTCAGTTATCCCCTCACGAAAGCCTCGAACCAGTCGGGGTAAATCAAACCAAATCGGAAACTCTCGCTGATCGAAAACCGTCCCATCGAGCAATTCTCCTTTGTAGGTAACATAGGTCGAATCTACAACTGAGGGACGTGCCAAGGCCCCTTGACGAATCACCAAATAATACATTGTATGCTCGGTACGAACCCCATCCTCGTCTTCTATAGTCACTACTTTGGTGGACACTTGATCCAAGAGTGGAGTCTTAGCAGCATTATCGCCAGCGATTGTATCGATAACTATATCTAGAGAGGCGTTTGGTTGGCTTTGAAAATCTTCGTAATTGTAGAAATGAGCCCCGAGGTATTCGCGTAGTGCGTCATCATCATCGATCGTTTGCACGGCTGGATCGCGAGGCGGTTCAACTTCATTGGTTCTATCATCACCGCATGAATATAGGAGCACGAGCAAAAAAACAGGGACAAAGCTTTGGAGGCGAATACGCATGGTTTAAATTTAGGCTGCAAGATACAATTTTCCTGTATTTTTGCATACGAACACTAGAGCAATATAGTTTGAGAGTCGATCAGTATTTATGGTGCGTCCGTTATTTTAAATCCAGAAGTCAAGCCAGTCAGGCTTGTAGAAATGGGAGGGTTAAAATTATGGATAAAACCGTGAAGCCTTCCCGAGAAGTTTTGGCCGGCGATCGCATTGGCGTCCGACAGCGACAAATTTGGCACGAGCTTACTGTCTTAGATATTCCCAAAAGCCGTGTTGGCGCTAAACTAGTCGATATCTATCGTATGGATACAACGCCCAAGGAAGTATTCGAAGTACAAGAAATGATTGCACTATCAGCCGAGCAGCAAAGAGAAAAAGGGCTTGGCCGTCCGACCAAAAAAGACAGAAGAGAACTGGACGATTTTCAAACAGAAACGGATTAAATATGGCATCTACCTCAACCCACCAAATCCTTAGCCCAGAGGATATAAATAGGATTTTGAAACGTATGGCGTTTCAAATTTTGGAACAACATCCTACGCAAGAAGCTCAATTGTATTTGATTGGAATCGAAAAAAACGGAAGACTGTTGTCTGATCGCTTATACGACATTATCGGTAGCATTAATTCAAAAATTAGTGTGCAAAAAGGGTCCATCAAAATCGATAAGACTCATCCGAGAAGCCCAGTGGAATGCAGTATTCCCTTGTCAACTATTGAAAACGCCTGCGTGGTTGTGGTCGATGATGTTCTAAACACAGGAAGCACCCTTATGTATGCCATTCGCCATTTTTTAGAGATCCCGCTGCAACAGCTACAAGCGGCAGTACTGGTTAATCGGAGTCATAAAGTTTTTCCCGTGAAAGCGGAAATCAAAGGGATATCCTTGTCCACCTCTATGAACGAGCACGTCGAAGTAGATTTGGAAACATCAAACGGTGTATTACTGATGTAAAAAAGCCTTTATTTCGAGGACTAATTGCTCGACCGCTTTCTGATCACACACCACCGTATGATGGGCTTTATCATAAAAACTACTCCTTTCGAAAAGATGCTTGGCTACAAACTCTTCCAAAAGCTCTTGTGTTTCCAGATGAGCAATTAACGGGCGTGTGAGGCGTTCTTGAAATAATCGCTCACTTAAGACCTTTGGGGAATACTTTAGATAAAAAACGTGCACTTCTGGATGTTGTGCGAGGATATCGGCCTGATCGAAATAACAAGGCGTTCCCCCACCCAATGAAATGACCATGGATGATTTCATTTTCAATACCTGCTGTAAAGCTTCCTGTTCAATTTTTCGAAAGCCAATCGCCCCATGGGACTGAAAAAGTGAAGCAATCGACTGAGAATGTTCTTCTTCTAAGTGGGTGTCTAAATCGACAAAAGGATAGTCTATCTGGGTGGCTAATGCCTGACCTACAGTAGATTTCCCAGATCCCATATACCCCCATAAAACAATTTTGTTTGCCATGCTTAAAAATTCAATGTGCAATATTCAAAAAATCCCGTTAATTATTGGTGAAATGATATTATATTTGCACCCTCAAAAGATTCGATAGCTCAGTTGGTAGAGCATCTCCCTTTTAAGGAGAGGGTCCTGGGTTCGAGCCCCAGTCGAATCACACCGACTTGATAGCTCAGTTGGTAGAGCATCTCCCTTTTAAGGAGAGGGTCCTGGGTTCGAGCCCCAGTCAAGTCACACATAATTAGGCGCACGTGGCGGAATTGGTAGACGCGCTAGGTTGAGGGCCTAGTGGGAGTTAAATCCCGTGGAAGTTCGACTCTTCTCGTGCGCACTTGTCATTATCCAATTTTTTTATTATATTTGTTTAAGCTTTTTTTTAGAGTTTTAGACATATGCAGCGGGTAAAAAGCACTTTTTCAATAAAAAACCTGGAAAACCTTTCGGGTATTAAGGCACACACCATTCGTATTTGGGAAAAGCGCTACAACCTCTTATCCCCTGAGCGCACAGACACGAATATTCGAAGATATAGTTTAGACAGTCTTCGGAAACTTTTGAACATTACTCTCCTTTACAACCACGGGTTTAAAATTTCCAAAATAGCAGACTTGGATGAGGATGAAATTCCAATTCTTGTTAGAGATATAGCGTTAAAATCAAATTCTGAACAAGTTGCTATCAACGCCTTCAAATTAGCTATGGTTAATTTCGACGTGGTGTTATTTGACGCTACCTACGACGAATTACTCAAACGCAATAGTTTTTACCACCTCCTCACTCAAGTTTTCACTCCGCTAATGCAGGAATTGGGAATTCTCTGGCAAACGGGAGCCATTAGCCCATCTCATGAACATTTTGTAACGCATCTCGTCAAACAAAAGATTCATATCCAAACAGAAATCCTTCAGCGGGATACCATGCCGAAAAACAACCGTGAGATATTCGTTTTGTTCTTACCGGAAAATGAAATACACGAGTTGGGTCTGTTATTCATTAACTACTACTTACTCAGCCAAGGATCAAAAACTATTTTCCTGGGGCAATCCATTACTACCGAAAGCCTTGAAACGCTGTTTACGTATTCAACAGCTATCACTTTTGTAACCCACTTTACGGTAGAACCTAATAAAGATCACATTGATGATTATCTCAGTGATTTCCACGATTACATTTTAAAGGACACTGGTTCTAAACTCCTCATATTTGGACCTCAACAGGTGCAAATCGACCAATCCAAGCTTCCTTCTAAAATTGAATTATTCAAATCAGTCGATGCTTTCCGGGTCACTTATTTCAACGAAAATATATTTGTTTAAGCTTTCTTATTTTTGTTTAACTTTTTCTTAATTTAGTAGCACGAACTTAACCTTACGTTTAAGATTCTTTGCTATGAAAAACTTATTTGACCAAGTGTCGGCCGACTGCAGCAGACATGTAACTCATCAATACAGCACATCTTTTTCGATGGCTACACGAATGTTAGCTCCAGAAATCCGAAAGCATATCTACAATATCTACGGATTTGTTCGTTTTGCTGACGAGATTGTAGACACCTTCCACGACTACCCTAAGGAAGACCTCCTCAATCGTTTCGAGCAAGAAATGTATTTGGCCTTAGAACAGAGAATAAGCTTAAACCCTATTCTCAATAGTTTTCAGCACACGGTAAACACCTATGAAATTGACTTCGCTCTAATTGAAGCTTTTATGCACAGCATGCGTCAAGATTTAGATAAACACATCTATCATACAGAAGAAGAATACAAACAGTACATATATGGTTCTGCCGATGTTGTTGGCCTGATGTGTTTAAAGGTATTTGTACAAGGTGATGCTCAACAGTACGAAGCGCTTAAGCCAGCAGCAATGGCCTTAGGTTCTGCCTTCCAAAAAGTCAATTTCTTACGAGACCTTAAAGCGGACTTTCAACAATTAGATCGGTCCTATTTTCCGATGGTCGACTTCGATCAGTTTGATGAGGCTTCTAAAAAGCGAATTATAGAAGAAATTGAAGCTGATTTTGCACAAGCTTATATCGGTATCTTTAAACTTCCTGAGGGCGCTCGATTTGGGGTGTATACTGCTTATAAGTATTATCTAAAACTTTTACGAAAATTGAAAAACACTCCTCCACTGCGGTTGCAGTCTACACGTATCAGGGTACCCAACTATCAAAAAGTTAGTGTCCTGGCCAATTCATATGTCAAATACCGTTTAAATTTGCTTTAAGTATGTGGGAAGCCATTTGGATCGCAGTTTTGTTGGGCACTTTTATAGGCATGGAGGGAATGGCTTGGTTTTCCCATAAATATATCATGCATGGCTTTCTTTGGAGCTGGCATAAAGATCATCATGTAAAAGACCACAAGTCGTGGTTCGAACGAAACGATCGTTTTTTTATCGTGTATGCAATCATTTCAACAGGATTAGTGCTATGCTGGGGCGAGTTAGGGTTTTGGCCTGGACTTCCTATGGGAATCGGTATATTTTTATACGGTTTAACCTATTTTTTCGTACACGATATATTTATCCATCAGCGGTTTAAACTCTTGCGGAATGCCAACGGACGTTATGCCCGAGGCATCAGAAGAGCGCACAAAATTCACCACAAGAATATCCACAAAGAAGGCGGGGAATGTTTCGGTATGCTATGGGTCCCCAAAAAATACTTTAAGTAAAATTAGTCTACTTTTTTCAGCCAATTATTCTCAAAATCACACACCTGATAATCGGTATTTAAGCTGATATAGGTCGATTCTATCTTATCCTTCATCCATTGTTGAATGACCCGTAATTGTTTGTCTTTAAGAGCCAGTTCTTTGATTTTGACATAATCCTTGGAGAAATCTGCCAAGTGTTCCTCAAAGCGGTTAGACACTTTTAGAATCTTATATTTTTGGCCACCATTCTCGTCCTGGTCTAATATAGGAACTGTAATTTCGTTATCCTTCAAATTTCGCACTTGAGAATAGAGGACCGGGTCCATCTTTGTCAATTCAAAGTGGGTATCGCCCGTGGTCGGATTAATCAGTACTCCTCCGTTAAAACGGGTTTCTTTTTCATCAGAAAATTCACGAGCAGCCTCCTCAAAGGAAATTTCCTCGTCCATAATCCTTTGGCGGATAGTGGTGAGTTTTTCTTTGGCGGCGGTTAACTGACTGGCATCTACCTTTGGTATCAGCAAGATGTGTCGAACATCAATTTCCTGCCCTCTTATTTTATCGACCATCAATATATGCCATCCGAAATCGGTTCGGAAGGGTTCAGAAATTTCTCCTTCCTCTAAACGGAAAGCCATGTCTCTAAACTCCTTCACCATTCGAGGTTGCTTACGGTTCAAGGTATATTTTCCCCCTTTGGATCGCGAGCCTGGATCTTGCGAGTATAAAATCGCCTTAGAGGCAAAGCTAGATCCTCTTTCCAATACATCTGCTTTGAATTGCTTTAATCGATCGATTATCCGTTGGGTTTCTTCTTCTGTTACTTCAGGTGCTACGACGATTTGGGCAATTTCCAATTCGGTTCCAAATGTGGGCAATTCTGAAGCTGGAATTTTCTCAAAAAATTCGCGTACTTCTTCTGGGGTTACTTCTACTTTTTCGATGACCTGGGCCTGCATCATTTGCGACAATCGCTGCGTCTTATTGATTTCGAACAACTCTGCTCTGAACGTCTGCTCATCGGGTTGGTTGTAAAAGTCCAGTACTTTCTCCATGGAGCCCACCTGCTGAATGAAATAGTCGATCGTTTGGTCTACATAACCTTTGATTTCTGCATCACTCAACTCTAGACTATCTTGAATGGCATGATGAGCATAGAGCTTCTCTTCCATTAACTTTCCCAACAACTGACATCTACTGACTCCTTTGGTGGTCATCCCTTGCGCTTCCATCTCCATTTTCATTTTGGAAATATCCGAATCAAGTATGATGTAGTCGCCCACAACAGAACTCACCCCGTCAATTTTGAGGCGATTATTTTGCTGAACGGACTGTGCTTGAAGGGTCGCCATTCCAAAAAGGAAAAAAAGCGTCCATAAATTATTCATAGATCTCAAAGGTTTTATTTTTAAGGGCATCTTGCAAAAATTGTAATTCAAAATCTTTTTGTTGTTGTACACGTTGCTGGTTGTTGAGTATGTTTTCAATTGTCGGCTTTAGATAAGCTAGTGGAGCACGATCGCCGATTTTTTTATAATCGACCACGAAATTCAAATATACGTGTAGACTATCTTTCGTTTCAAAAAATTGTGATTTTTTTGACAACTGTTGTTTCAGTTGAAGTAAAACGAGTGAATCGGAAATATTCCTTCTTGAAAACTCGACCCAGACACTATCGTTCAGCTGGGAATAGTCGAACTGATAGTGAAGAGAATCCAAATATTGTTGATCATCTGCCTGAAACCGGATAAAGTGATCTCGGATTTGCTCGAAATCCGGGTGAGTGTGCATCAGTCGTATGCTTCGATATTTGATTAGAGGCGACTGCAAACGGAAATTTCTTTTGTTTTCCTGATAATAGGCTTGCAAACTAGAGTCCGACAAGGGCCGATTGGATTTTTGTTGCAGTAATTCTTCTTTGTAGGTACTCGCAAATAGTTCAGCTCTGTAGCTTTGGATTTGGTTTTCAAGCTCAGTTTGTTGCACATCGCTCAGGTTAATGCGCGCTTGTTGGTAGAGCAGCTGTTGACGACCCCAGCGATTGATGTAATCCCGCATCCAGAGAATGCTGTCCTGAGGCGATTTTCGTGCAGGAGGTAAGCCCGGTAAGTCAGACAAGTACAGGTATTCATTCCCGACTCGGGCTAATAATACATCTTCTTGTGTAAGTGGAAACTGTTTACACTGCCAAAAGCTAAGCAGTACAAAAAATATATACCCAGTTGGTAAGAAATAGCGGTAAAAAGGGGGTCTCTTCAACATCATAATAACGCAACGTAATAAGTCAAAAATATTGTGTTAGTTATCAACAATTTCACGTATTTATTTTAATAAAATTTATAACTAACTGAAAAACAGTTAGTTTAAATGTTAATATTTTTTTAAAAATTCAAATTTATTTGTAATTTTGTCATGAAGATGAGAAACAACATACGTAACTATATTACTATAGGTATCCTTTTCCTAGGATCTTTTTGTTTTGCAGGGACTGATATGTCTAGCAATTCAGCCGTGGCACTCCAATTGGAGGATGTGCATGTTGTTTATAAATATAAACAGCTCATTCTTCAAGGTTGTCCCGAACAAGGTAAGCTAGAGATCTTCAGCATCATCGGTAATCCGATTTACAGTTGTGACTTGGCTCAACTAAAAGGAAGCACAGTTCCTTTTGAACTGGAAAACAACAATATGTATATTGTCCGCATTTCCATCGGACAAAAATCAAAGACCTTTAAAATTATTGCTTAGTGCAATTTCCTAGCTGGGGCTATAATTAGGCGCCTGCTTGGTTATACTTACATTGTGTGGATGGCTTTCACGAATTCCAGCAGCAGTAATCTGTACAAACTGAGCATTATCTTGTAGATCAGCTATCGTTGCAGCACCACAATATCCCATTCCTGCACGTAGACCCCCAACAAACTGATGGATACTTTCATTTAAATCTCCTTTGTAAGGAACTCTACCGACAATCCCTTCAGGGACCAACTTCTTTAAGTCGTCTTCCACATCTTGGAAATAACGATCGCTACTTCCCTTCTTCATGGCTTCAACAGAGCCCATCCCCCGATAGGTTTTAAATTTTCGACCCTCAAAAATAACGGTCTCTCCAGGCGATTCTTTAGTTCCTGCTAATAAGGAACCTAACATAACAGCATCTGCACCTGCGGCTAATGCCTTGGAGATATCGCCAGTAAAGCGAATTCCTCCATCGGCAATTACTGGAACGCCAGAGCCCTTAATGGCTTTAGACACCTCTAGTACCGCTGAAAGCTGAGGAAAACCTACGCCTGCAATAACACGTGTAGTACAGATCGATCCTGGACCAATACCAACCTTTACAGCATCGGCTCCATTGTCCACTAAATATTTTGCTGCGTCGGCTGTTGCAATATTTCCAACAACGACGTCTAATTCGTTAAATTCCGATTTGATTTCTTTTAATACATTGGCCACTCCTTGGGTATGCCCATGGGCCGTATCGACAATAATGGCATCTACCCCCGATTGCACGAGTGCTGTAACTCTTTCCAAAACATCGGCCGTTACCCCGACGGCAGCAGCGACCCGTAAACGACCATATCCATCCTTGTTGGCAATTGGCTTTTTGGTTTGTTTTGTTATATCCCTAAACGTAATCAGGCCAACCAATTTTTGTTCTTGGTCGAGCACTGGAAGTTTTTCGATTTTATGTTGTTGTAATATTTGCTCCGCATCCGACAAAGAAACCCCTTGATTTACGGTGATCAGATTCTCAGTAGTCATCACTTCAGTAATCGGTCGATTTTGATCTCTCTCAAAGCGCAAATCTCTGTTGGTGACAATTCCTGCAAGAGTACCATTTTCGTGTACAATAGGGATCCCACCGATCTTGTGTTGAGCCATGCTCTGCTGGGCATCGCCTACCTTGGCGCTTAAAGGAAGAATCACAGGGTCTAATATCATCCCTGATTCTGCACGCTTAACACGACGTACTTGATTCGCCTGAGCCTGGATAGACATATTCTTATGCAAAACGCCAATACCGCCCTCACGTGCCATGGCAATGGCCATACTACTCTCGGTTACCGTGTCCATCGCTGCAGACACTATAGGAGTATTCAGCGAGATGTTTCTACTGAATTGAGTTTGAATTTTAACTTCACGCGGAAGAATCTGAGAATAGGCCGGTACTAAAAGGACGTCGTCGTATGTAAGACCGGTACCGATAATTTTGGGTGATGACATGATGCAATTAAGCGTTTAATTGCATGCAAATATACTAATAATTTCGGGCATTTTGGGATTTTTACGGCAAGTATAGTGGCACTGAAAAAAACCAAAGATTTCTGAATCGTCTGATTGTCTAATATTTGTTAACTTCTGATCGGAAACTCAAATCCTTTACCTACTCGCTATGAAAATGAAAATACAGCTGCTACACATCTGCTATCTTTTAGGCGGATTAGCCTCGTTTTGGTTAAACGCTCAACAAATCAATTATCAGCAACTGACGGAAAACACCTATTCCCTCAGTGGAAAAGGAGGTAATATTGGTGTTTTCATCAGTGATGACGTCGTGTATGTGATCGACAGCCAGTTTGCTGACATGAGCCCATCAATTCTGCAGACGATCGCATCATTCACCACTAAACCGATTCGCTTTTTAATCAATACTCATTGGCATGGAGATCATGTGGGTGGAAATAGCAATTTTGCAGCAATAGGAAGCAGTATAATTGCGCATCAAAATGTTTATAAGCGATTGTTAAACAGACATTTTGACTCTTTGGGAAAACCCAAAGGCGCCTTGCAAAAAAATATTCTCCCTAAAATCACTTTCACCCACCAACTGGAATTGCAAGCCGATATCAACCGTCCTATTCTGATTTTTCATGTGGAAAATGCACATACAGATGGCGATTCAATCCTCTATTCTTCAGCAGATAATGTATTACACATGGGCGATGTTTTCTTTAACGGCCGCTACCCGTACATAGACATTTCCTCTGGAGGATCGATAGATGGGATGATTCAGGGCATCAATAGAGCTCTTGTCTTGTGCGATGATGCGACCGTAATCATTCCCGGTCATGGCCCAATTGGAACACCCTCCGATCTAAAAGAACACAGAAATATGTTGGTAAAGATCCGCAAGCGTATTTTCAACGCTATTCAGGAGGGAAAAACCCTTTCGGAAACCCAAGACTTATCCCCTACCAAGGAGTGGGATCAGACTCATGGACAACATTTCATCCAAGCAGATCAGCTGGTCGGTGCTATCTACAAAAGCTTACAGTCCTCTCTTTAAATGGGCTTTTGAGGGGGTTCTCCGTAGGTGTCAAAAATAGTTTTAGCCTTGTTAATGGCCGTTTCTAGTGCTAAAGCATTAAGTCCGTGGGGTATTTTTTCTCGATTACAATAGGACAATAAGTGTTCAGTAGGCATGTTCCCGATCAATTGGTCGTGTGCCATGGGACAGCCTCCATACCCCAAGAGTGCGCCATCCATCCGACGGCACCCGGCCCGATAGGCAGCGTGAATTTTAGCGTAACTTTGGGTCGGATGTGTATGTAGATGTACGCCCACCTCCATCGGAAGGTCCTGGGCGTAGACATGTTCTAATAGTTCAGAGATTAAGTCGGAACTGGCCTGACCAACCGTATCTGATAGCGATACACAGCTTACTCCCCAGTCTGCCATTTGTTGGATCCATTCAAAAACAAGTGCAGGGCTCCAGGGATCGCCATAGGGGTTTCCAAACCCCATGGAGAGGTAGACTACTAACTTCTTCCCTACTCCTTCTACAATTTGAATAATCTCCTGTAATAGCAAGCTCGATTCGGCCATACTTCTATGCGTATTACGCATCTGAAAATTTTCAGATATCGAAAAAGGATACCCCAAAATATCTACCTGCGGATGTGCACAAGCCTCTTCAACCCCTCGGATATTGGCCACGATTGTCAACAATTCAGTAGTGCTATCCGCCCGATCTAGAGCATGCAATACTTCGGCAGTGTCTGCCATCTGAGGAATAGCCTTAGGTGACACAAAACTGCCACAATCCAATTGGGGAAATCCGACTTTAAGCAGTTGTTGTAGATACGCTATTTTTTGTTCGGTCGGCACAAATGTACGCAACCCCTGCAAGGCATCTCTAGGGCATTCCACCAGAGTGATGGCCGTTTTCTGAACAGCTTTTTTTTCCATAAGCAGCCATAAATGTAATCACATTAACGCGTTTGGTCTCTTCAATTTACTGAATTTCAAACGAAACAACTCAAAAGGATTTATATTTGCGCTTAATCAATGAAAGAATGATGCTTGAACGCTTTGAAAAAGAACTAGCTCCACTGCGCAACAGCCTTGTGGAACACCCCCTCTACCGACAAATTGATACGATAGGAGCCATTAGAATATTGATGGAAGATCATGTTTTTGCGGTTTGGGATTTTATGTCGCTCGTGAAAAAACTCCAAAGAGATCTAAGCTGTACGCAGCTCCCCTGGCTACCGACGAAGTCTGCTGCTGCTGGCCGACTGATCAATGAAATCGTTTGGGGAGAAGAAACAGATTTGAATCGGCACGGCCAAGTGCAAAGCCATTTTGAAATGTATCGAGATGCCATGAACAACATGGGTGCCGACACAACAGCGATCGATACTTTTTTGGGGAAACTCAGGGAAGGAATGGACATCTATGAGGCCATTGATTCTTTGGATAAAGCCCCCTACATCAAAGATTTTTTAGCCTTTACTTTTGATGTAATCGCTTCGGACAAAACACATGTGGTCGCAGCTGTTTTTACCTTTGGACGAGAAGACCTCATTCCGGATATGTTTGTGGAGATCGTTAAAAACATCCAAAAGGATCAAAACGAAAATTTATTGGATCTGATTTATTATCTTGAACGACATATTGAACTTGATGGTGATGAACACGGCCCGATGGCGCTCCAAATGATTGAAAATCTGTGCGGTACAGACCCTGAAAAACTCTATGAGGCCATCAGGGCAGCACAACAAGCATTGCAAATGCGCATCAATCTTTGGGACGGTATCCTTCAATCCATCAAAACGAAACAACTAATATCAATCGAATCATGAACAAAACTTTTTTAGCAGCTCTGTGTGTAACAGGCTTGGCTTTTGGGCAAAAAACTTCTGCCGACTATGCCTCATCTATCACTGAACAAGAGCTGAAAGAACTCCTTTATGTCTATGCCTCCGATTATTTTGCTGGGCGCGAAACGGGCACTAAAGGCCAAAAAATTGCGGTAGATTTTCTGCGCGACTTTTACAAAAGACAAGAGATTCCCGCAGCTGCGGGAACGGAGGATTATTTTCAACCCATGGATCTTAAAATTCGCGGTGAAAAAGTCTCCACTGAAAATGTTGCAGCCATCATAACAGGGACCACATTTCCAGAAGAATATATAGTAATTTCCTCTCACTTGGACCACATTGGCATTCGCAATGGGGCCATTAACAATGGAGCCGACGATGATGGATCCGGAACTGTGAGTCTTTTAGAAATTGCTGAGGCTTTTCAGCAGGCTGCAAAAGAAGGTAACGGGCCTAAGAGAAGTATTGTTTTTTTACATGTTTCTGGAGAGGAAAAAGGGCTGCTAGGCTCTAAATTTTATACCAACCAACAACCACTCTACCCCTTGGGGCAAACGGTTGCCAACCTCAATATAGACATGGTGGGACGCCTTGATCCTAAACGGACAGACAAGGATCCAAAATACATATACCTCATCGGATCGGATAAGCTCAGTCAAGAATTACACGACATTTCAGAAGAAGTGAACAAAAGGACGGTCAATTTAAAGCTCGATTATACCTATAACGATGAAAACGACCCCAATCGTTTCTACTACCGAAGCGACCATTACAATTTTGCTAAAAACAACATTCCGATCATTTTCTATTTTAATGGGACGCATGAAGATTATCATCGGCCAACGGATACACCTGATAAAATCAACTATGACATCTTAAAGTTAAGAGCTGAACTAATTTTCCACACAGCGTGGGAATTGGCCAATCGGGATGCGCGCATAGTTGTCGACAAAAAACAAGAATAATCACAAATACCACTCTACATGAAAACTAGAATTTTATTTTTTTATTTACTAATTGTGACTGGAACAGTTAGTATGGCTCAGGAATATACTGAGAATGAGGCTGTAGCCGCCGAAGAAAACATGGATAGCCTTCCCGCTAAAATCAAACGACTTTCTGTCGGAGTAAAAATTGGAGTACCCAATGTAGCCGGCGGATCTGCAGAAGTTGTATTGCCCTTTTTGGATAATCGTATAGCTCCCTATGCCGATTTTAGCAGCTTTGATGTTGAAGATGCCGAAACCGAAATTGGTTTGAGCTATAACGAATTTGGCTTGAATGTATACTTTGGGAAACAAGGAAAAGGACTGTATGCTGCTATTGGTGCAGGAAATCTTTCTACCGATTTGGTCTTTTATGAAACCTTCGAAGAAGATGGTGTTAGCGTTCGAGGAAAAGGTTCTATTGGTGTAGATATTGCTTCCACCAATCTTAAACTAGGCGTTAAAACAGGTGGACGTATCTATTTCAGATTTGAATTAGGTTATGGATTTACGAGCGATGTTCCAACTGAACTATCTGTCCGTTTAGAAGAAATTGGCGGCGATGGCGTTGAAACGGAAGTATTCGACTTTCCCGCAGTTCCAGGTGTTGGAGAAGGGGGACTTTTGGTCGGGAATATTGGATTCGGGATTTCATTCTAAGTCCTAAATGAAATATCAAAAAACCTCCCATTAGGGAGGTTTTTTTTGACTTAAATTCTCATCTATGACCGAGACATTTTTTGCTGTACCTCGGCAGCGATTTGAGGATCGTATGACATAAAAATATGCGCCCAGATGGATTTGGAGAGCGCGCCGATCCACGGCATTAAGACTACTAGTCCAGCAACTATACAGCCAAAAATGGCAAGCAAACTCATTTGGATACCGCTCAGGAAAATGACGATATAAATAGCGATCCCCAACCCCACTCCCAAGGCGTAGGAGACATACATAGAACCGTAATAGAAACTCGGTTCAATCTTGTACTTTAATCCACATTGTGGACAACTGTCCTTCACACGATTGAGGTTAGACAACCGATAGGGGTGACTTTCCAAAAACTGCCCTTGCTGACACCTTGGGCATTTTAAACGTAGAATATTGTATAATTTACTCCCGCGACTGAACATTGAAACTGTTTATTTTTCAAAAGTAAACCACCCCTTCTAAAGATTGTGTGATCTGGGTAACAAAAGTGACACGCGAATTCAATTTTCCTCATCGGGGATCAACAACTCCATAAACACATTTGCGGGAACCGCCTCCAATACAGTTTGATTTGACATCAATTTCACGATTTTTGATGCTTTTTGGCCGTGGAACATTTCTTGCATTGCTTTGTTAAACTTCAATTCCAAAATAGGGATCCCCACTGATCGTCGCTTTCGATGGCCCAACGGGTATTCTATTGCTATCATTGGTGTATGAGTGCCGTCAAGAAAGAAAATTTGCATAGCATTGGCTATGGATCGCTTCTGTGGATCTAAATAGTCTTTGCTGTAGTTTAAATTTTCTTCAATTTGCATTTTAGCACTCAATTCATCGACCAATGGAGTTTTATGATGGTAATCGTCTTCGTAATGATGCGCTTGCAGATCTCCTGCAATAAGGCCAACAGCGACCATGTATTGCAGGCAGTGATCTCGATCGGCTGCATTATCGAGCTTTCCCGTTTTAGAAATGATTCGAATAGCAGATTCATGGGTCTGGATTGCGATTTTGTCGATTAGGTGCCATCGATCCTTCACTTGTGGATGTAGCTGAACGGCACATTCAACTGCGGTTTGCGCATGGAATTCTGCAGGATAGGAAATCTTGAATAAGATGTTTTCCATGACATAGGATCCAAAGATTTGCTTCAACACCAACGGACTTCCTTTAAAACATACATCCATAAACCCCCATCGAGATGCTGACAGGACTGTAGGAATCCCCATTTCCCCGGTTAAAGCCATCATTGCTAAACGAACCGCGCGTGCGGTAGCGTCGCCTGCTGCCCAAGACTTTCGCGATCCTACGTTCGGGGCATGACGATAGGTTCGCAAAGCTGCCCCATCTGCCCAAGCATGAGATATCGCATTGATGATTTGTGTCCGATCGCCACCCAACATATGGGTGGCTACAGCGGTGCTGGCCACCCGGACCAATATCACATGATCGAGCCCTACCCGATTAAAGCTATTTTCAAGAGCAATAATACCCTGAATTTCGTAGGCCTTAATCATATATTCAAGGATATCCCTTACAGTAAAGGGTTCTTTCCCGGCTGCAATACGGGCACGGGAAACGTAATCGCCTACGGCCAGAATCGCTCCTAGATTGTCGGACGGGTGTCCCCACTCTGCTGCTAGCCAAGTGTCATTAAAATCTAACCATCGAATGATGGTCCCAATATCCCAGGCAGCCTTAACTGGATCCATTACAAAAGAAGTTCCAAATACACGAGCACCATTTTTTACAGTCGTATCCGGTAACAGCGGTCCTAAGAGCTTTCTACAAGCTGGAAACTTTAAAGCCATTATGCCACAGCCGATCGCATCCATCAGGCAGTAACGAGCAGTTGTAAGTGCCTCCTCCGATGTGATTTCATAATGGAGAACATAGTCCGCTATTTGGCATAGGAGTGCATCGGGTTGTGGTCGGTGGGCATGATTGTTCATTGGGCTCATCGGATTAGTTTTGGGTTTTAGCTACTCTATTCTTTCCGCTAGGGGTATAAAGGTTCGCGGCTTGGGGCCTATATATCTTGCATTGGGTCTTATGATACGGTTATTACTGCGCTGTTCGAAAATATGAGCACACCAACCGCTGACACGAGAGCACACAAAAATGGGTGTAAACAGCTTGGTTGGAATATTCATCAGTTGGTAAGCGGGCGCGTGATAAAAATCTGCATTGGGAAATAATTTTTTTTCCCGGGCCATGACTTGGTCGATCCGCTCTGCAACAGCAAAAAGGTGTGAGTTTCCTTCCCTATCGGACAACAGTTTAGTCCATTTTTTGATGAGGTGATTACGTGGATCAGCAACCGTATAGACAGCATGCCCAAACCCCATTACTAGGACTTTTTTAGCTAATATTTTCATAATGCCTGCCTCGGCCTCTTCGGGAGTTGTCCATGAGTTAAGCAGGTGACTGGCAGCCTCGTTAGCTCCCCCGTGCAGCGACCCTCTGAGGGCACCGATCGCAGCTGTGATGGCGGAATAGAGATCGGTCAGTGTAGAAGCGCAAACTCTTGCCGCAAAGGTGGAGGCATTAAACTCGTGTTCCGCATACAAAATAAGCGAAACATTCATGATCTGGGTGTGCAATGGGCTTGGGCTTCGCCCATGCAACAGATGTAAAAAATGAGCTGCAATGCTGTCTTCTTTATTCTGTTCCTCAATTCTCGTCTGGTGATGAGAAAAATGATACCAATAATTAATGATAGATGGAAAAATCGCCAATAAGCGATTGGCTTTCTCCTTTTGGTCGCTGAATTCGTTTTCCTGTTCTAGGTTTCCCAAAAATGAGCATGCTGTTCTAAGCACATCCATCGGATGGGTACTTTGTGGAATTGCTTCTAAAACCCGCTTTAAAGCTACGGGTAACTGACGTTTAGCCTTAAGACGAAAAATATAATCCTTGAGCTCTTCTAAATTGGGCAACTTTCCATAGAGCATCAAGTAGGCTACTTCTTCGAATGAGGCGTTTTCGGCCAGGTCAGTAATGTCGTAGCCTCTATAAGTGAGACCAGAACCACTAATCCCTACGGTACAAATCGCTGTCTGTCCAGCAATTTGCCCGCGAAGTCCCCCTCCTCCATTTTTTTTTGGGTGACGCATTTGTAGGTGATGTTAAGATTTGTCTTGAAATAGCTCGTCTAATTTTTGCTCATACGCATGATAATTTAAAAAATGATATAGTTCTTCTCGCGTTTGCATTTGCGGTAATAGCTGATGCTGGTGGCCATTTTGCAGTATATGTTGATATACTCCTAGGGCGGCTTTACTCATCGCTCGAAAAGCACTTAGAGGATAGAGGACCATGGCAACACCCGCCTGCGCCAGTTCTTTTGTAGAAAAAAGTGGAGTGGTTCCAAATTCCGTAATATTTGCCAAAATAGGGACTTGAACCGCTTTTGAGAACTGTGTGTACTGCTCCAGTGTCTGTAATGCTTCGGGGAAAATCATGTCGGCACCTGCAGCTGTAAAAGCAATTGCTTTTTCAATGGCCGCTTCCATCCCTTCCACCGCCAGGGCATCTGTACGAGCAATGATCACAAAATTTTCATCTGTCCGGGCATCGACAGCTGCTTTGATCCGATCCACCATTTCTGGTGTCGAAACAATGACTTTATTGGGACGATGCCCACACCTTTTAGCAATTTGCTGATCTTCTATATGAATCGCAGCTACTCCAGCTCCCTCCATTTCTCTAACACATCGCGCAATATTGAAGGCGTTTCCCCAAGCGGTATCTACATCGACCAAAAGAGGTAGATCGGAACGGTTCGTAATTCGGCGAGCATCTTCTAACACATCGTGCAGAGTACTGATCCCTAAGTCTGGCATACCCAACGAAGCAGCAGCGACCCCTCCTCCAGAAAGATAAATGGACTTATGCCCCACTTTTTCGGCCATGACGGCACAATAGGCATTAATGGTCCCTACAATTTGTAGAGGCTTTTCGCGATGCACTAATTCTCGAAACTTTTTTCCTGTAGACATGTGGCCTATTGATTTTCAGGGATCTATTCAACTGTAACAGTGAAAATACCGCTCTACTTAAAGATAGGGCTAATTCAACAAAAAAAGAGGTGTTCAGTAGGACATCTCCCTCATTTTAACATTTTATGGTGTTTGCTATAAAAGCATAGTTGAATTTACTTACACGAAAGTCCCTTGGTCTGATTCTTAGAGAAGTTTTTCAGTTGAATTTGTAAATGCTTACATTCGAAAAGCTAGAATACTATTTATGAAATTGATCATATCTTTTTTTAAGGGGGCTGTACTGTTCCTACCTCTATTGGTTCGCGCACAGCACGAAACGGAAATCATTCGTTTTTCAAGTGCTAATCCTTTTTCCTTAAACGATATCATAAAAGAAATAGACGAACTCCCAACGCAAGAAGTTTTTGGAAAGTTGACCCTTCCGAACGATTCTCTTTCCTCTGACCAAAAATTTCCGCTAATCATTGGAGTAGCCGGGAGTATGGACTGGCGGGAACACCATCTGGAGTATATGCAGATGTATCAGGATGCCGGTTTCGCAACCTTTGAACTTCAAAGTTTTGCCAGTAGAAATATCGCTTCTACTGTTGGGTCGCAAGATCAGACGACCATCGCAGCCCTTATCTTAGATGCGTACAGAGCATTAGATGCCTTAGCGAAACATCCAGCTATCGATCGAGAGCGTATTGCCTTAACCGGTTGGTCTCTTGGAGGAGGCGTTAGTTTGTTTTCTGGATGGCTCCCCGTGGTTGAAGCTATTGCTCCCCAAAATCGTTTTGCAGCTCATTTAGCCTTCTATCCCCCCTGCTTTTTTAATTTACAGGCAACTGATTTTACCCAAGCGCCTATTCATATCCTGATTGGTGGTGCCGATGACTGGACCCCTGCCACTCCGTGCAATGCTTTGGTCGAGCAATTGTCTGAAAAAGCGAATATTCAACTGACCATATACGACAACGCCCACCATGGTTTTGACAGTACCCTCCCTGTAGTAGAAAATCCTGATGGATACAGTTTTAAAGATTGTATGTTTGATTTAACCCCCGAGGGCGATGTACTGATGAATTACTTAAGATTACCTATGTCGAACCCTACAATGCAAAAATTAGGTTTCCTCTTTTGTGTTGAAAAAGGAGTACATATTGGCGGAAATCCCGAAGCAAGAAATGCTTCCTTTCAATTTGCGAAAGCATTTATGCTAGAACACTTATCCTTATAAATTATGAATGTGCCAAAGGACAAATACGCGAATGAACACTTAGATATACCCGGTAATCCATCTACGAGTAAATCGAGTGTTGTTCAACTGCACCAAAGATTACACAACGAAGCTCTCCGCTTATTGAGCGATGAACAATGGGAGCATTGGAAAAATGAGGGCTATGTGATTATTCCAGCTGCCGTCTCAGCAGAACAAGCACAAGCAACTGCGGACTTTATTTGGGAATTTGAAGAAAAGAAAGCTGATGATCCTAGCACTTGGTATACCCCCCCAAGAGCTGAAATGCAGATGAAAGAATTGGCCGGAACCGGGATGGTTGAAGCCTACAACCACCAACAATTATGGAATAACCGCCAAAACGAGAAAATCTACAACGCTTTTTGCGATGTTTGGGGGACCACTAAATTATGGGTGACCATTGACCGAGCAAACCTTAATTTTCCCATCCAAGAAGGTTTTCAATACAAAGGGTTTATCCATTGGGACTACGACCCGGCAACCCGCCCCCAAAACGTCCAAGGTGTATTGGCGCTCTCCGACCAAACCGATGAAACAACAGGTGGTTTTCAGTGTATCCCTTGGCTCTATCGCAATTATGAGGAGTGGGTTAAAACCCAACCGAATGACAGAAATCCATTTATTCCGGACATCAGCGGACTTGAAAGGCACCTCAAAAAAGTAAAACTAGAAAAAGGGGATCTTTTGATTTTCAATAGTCTTCTCCCCCATGGAATTCGCCCCAACTTATCAAAGCAGACAGTACGTGTGGCACAATATATTTCAATGATGCCCGCTGAAGAACACAATAGTGCGCTAAAAGAATGGAGAATCCGGTCGTGGAGAGAAAGAGTTGCCCCAGAAGGCTATGCATTTCCCGGAGATCCTCGACAGTGGGAGCAAAAAAAATATACCACCGCCGAATTGAGCCCGCTTGGAAAAAAATTATTAGGTCTATTGCCTTGGTAAGCGATGAATACCTAGCCTATTCTCTTAAAACCGCTAAAAAAACGGTTTTCTATTAATCATCATAATTAGGATTTCTGTGATTAATTTGTTAGGTTATATATTTAACCTACTTGACAATTTGATCTCCCCCTTATTTATGCAAGTTTGATAAAATCATCGGTCAAGGGATAAAGTCCAAAGAAGCATGGATACATTTTAGGTAACTTACCCCTATCTAATATTCAAATAACAAACCTCTTCAATGAAATTTTATCTAGTGTGTATTCTCCTTCCCTTGTTTTTTTTCACATCCTGTGAAAACCCTAAAACTTTTGATGGGTTTACATACCCTGAGGGAAAATACAAAGCTCTCATTCTCAGTTATGACGACGGAACCATTGAGGACCTCCAATTAGTTGATTTATTCAATAGAAACGGTTTAAAAGGGACATTTAATCTTAATTCTGCTTATTTAGGAACTGTTCGAGGGTGGCCACAAGAAAAGGGCGATACCATTTTTCAGGCATACATTCCAAGGGATTCTTTAAAACAAATTTATGCCCGGCACGAAGTTGCCGCACACGGAGCTTATCATAAAGATTTTATAAACATCACTGAAAATGAAATTCTTGCAGAAATTCAAACCGACCTTGAGGTGCTAGAGGAATTAACGGGCAAGAAAATTGTCAGTATGGCTTATCCATTTGGAAATGCGAATGCTTCTGTTGTTGAGGTTGTGGGTAGCACAGAAATCATACATGCCAGAACAGTTTCGGACACTTATGGATTTGATCTTCCCCAAGATTTTCTCCTGTGGCATCCAAGTTGTCATGACAGTAGAGTATTAGAAGTAGCTGAAAAGTATATTCAACACAAAGAAGCAGAATTATCGCTATTCTATGTCTGGGGACATTCTTGGGAGTTCAACGACCAAAAACGATGGACGACGATGACTGAATTCTGTAACCGAATCGGCCAAGAGCAAGACATTTGGTCAGCGGGAGCTGGCGAGTATAGCGAATATTTAAAAGCCCTAGACAAAGTTGAATTTATCCAGGGCTCCATTTATAATCCATCGGAGAAGGTGACGGTCTGGGCACGTATATCGAATACGATTCAAAAACTTCACCCAGGACAAAAAATAGCGCTATGACTTTAATTCTCCTTTTTGAGAAACATAATACAGACCGATAACAGGAATCAAGGTCAATCCCATAATGATTAAGGGTGGGTGTGCTGCCCCTCCTGAAATTAATGTAACAAAGTCTGGCAGTGTCCAAAACAGATGCACCAAGAACAACACAAATGTTACCGCCCTTAACTGCAGCACATTTTTTAACCTTAGGGCGTAAATGACGGCAACTATGGTTCCAAAAAATATAAAGCCGAAGATATACAACATAATATCTAAGACTTCAATCGCAGCAGCGTTTGTAGCCAGCCCTTCAATATCAAAATCATTGATCATTTGTTCTTTCATTGGCCCTCCTAATTGCGCCAATACCAGAGGGATGTACTGAATAATGTCCAGTACTAAAGTTACGATAAGGATCGTCTTAAAGTTTTTCATTTCAATTGGTTTACAGTTAAATACAATATACTAAAATCTTTACAACACATCTCAGTCCACCGATGGAAGTCTGGTGCTATTTCGACAAGCCAACATAAACGAATCCTTGTGAATAGCTCTACACTTAACCCCAAGTATTGGAAAATAGGTTTGCTTAAGAATTTGTATATTAGGGTGATAACCATAAATTAATTTAAAATGAAAAAACATTTTTTTTACGGCGCTTTGTTGTTTTCGATCGCCCTCAAAGCACAAACGATGGCTTTTTCAGCCATTGAAGTGAAAGTAAAACCTTACACCCAAGACAATATTGCGAAAGCATTTGATAAAGTCTTCGAAGGGGTGAAAATGAATCAGGGAGGAGTTGTACTAGAACGATTTTGGAACGGCAGAAGTAACGGGATGACTCATCGACTTGTATTTATGTCGACTCTCGGGGTCGATCTAATGGAGGAAGATGCCATTAGTGACGATAGAAATCAAGCTTTTTGGTCGAGGATGCAAAATTATATTGAAGAATGGGGATCAGGATATTCAGGAAGAATCCTCAGTTGGCAAGAGGGCGATACTGAAGAGAACCCTAGAGTCCATATATGGGATATACGCATCAAAGATCAAAATCAATTTAAGACGGCTCACGATAAAATTGTCGAAGAATTCAAAAAAGATTTTGAAGGCAGAGTGGTCGGTTTTGGGACATATGACATAGGCCGCCCCAACGGTGCTTCGCACTGGGTAGCGCTAACGGGAAAAGACCGAAATGATCATCTTATGCTCTATGACAAGCTAGAAAAACAATCGAAGTTCATTGAACTAATTCAACAAAGAGGCGAAATCGAAGATGTCCGCGATTATGAACTTCAAATATTAAGTCGAAAACAATAAATAGATCAATCATTATCCCAAAAACCCTCCTTCGGGAGGGTTTTACTATCTCCTAAACACGCCTATGAAATTGAATAAAGTTTTATCCATTACGGTATCCATTGTCGTTTTAAGTGCTTGGAGCATTAAGCTCAATCAACCATCCATTTTCAGAGGGGGCAATGCCACAAATATGTCGGAGGAATTCGCCACTTATGGCCTAGATGAATCTACCATGATAATTGTTGGGGTCTGCAAAGTACTACTGTCTATTCTACTCTTGTTGGGGGCGCTCAAGTATTCGCGTTTCATTCAACCTGCAGCAGCCATCTTAGGTTTATTCATGATGGGGGCCGTATATTTCCATATCAGTATTGGCGATGGAGTTGTCCCTACATTAGCCGCTGCAAGTATGCTTCTGATCTGTTTGGTCTTAACCTTCTACCCCAACATATCGTTATCGAGTTCTCAGAAAATATAGTGGTTAAGTCTGGGTGATATCGTCAACTTTATCCTATAAACACTTTAGAATACTGTAGCTTTGACGCTTCAGAACTCTTCCGTATGACATTAATACATCTCGCCCTTCTCTTTTCTGCTATTTCGTTTTTCAGTTACGGAATAGGCTGCTTTGTAAGTGATTATATGATACGAGAATTTACGCGCTATGGTATTCCGCAGTACCGAAAACTTACCGGCTGGCTTCAATTATTAGGAGGCTTAGGAATTGCTCTAGGGTTTTGGAATACTTATGTCCAGATATTTAGTACTGTAGGGCTTACTTTACTGATGTTGCTGGGTGTTTTTACACGAATTTTGATCAAGGATAGCTTTATCAAAACCCTACCAGCCCTCTCCTATTGTGTGTTAAATGCTTATCTGTCCTATACTTTATTTCAACATTTGTGAGCTGCATCCGCAGTCAGGGAAAGCAAAAAAATCAGTTAAGAATGGTCAGTAGATTTTCTAAACCTCACCAATCAGAAGAATTTATTTATTCGAGGATTTAATGAAAACAACAGTCAAATTAATGATGTCCATCAATTGGGCTTTTTCTTAGATATCCTGTACAAGAATCAATTTTAAAGCATAGATTTTTAAAAACAGGCGTAAAAAAAGGGACCGCATTGCTGCAATCCATTTGTGTTTTTTGGTTAGATAAAGTATCATAAACTAAAGGTTCTTATTTAATGTATTATCCGATTGTATAAACTAGCTTCGTAAAATGATTTATAAAGTTTTACAAATTTTTGCTGGGGTGTCTCATATTATCTATGGTCTATTAACCTTGGTCAATCCTTTTTATGAGGAGGAATTTACACGCTACGGTTTTCCAGACTACCGCATTTTTGTTGGGATCACTCAATCTGTTGCTGGAGGGTTTCTACTGTTGGGTTTTAAGAGTAGTACATTCACTCGATACAGCGCGGCCTACTTAGCCGGAATGATGGCAGTGGGATTTATCACTCGTCTTGTCATTCGTGATGGTTTACTCCTATCTTCTCCCGCTTTTGTTTATATGGTGGTAAATTCCCTTATCTTTATTAGAAGCTTAATAACAAAAAAATGAAGATTTTAAAATATCTACTCCAGGCTGCCGTTTCTTTAGTGGTTCTAAACGTATGGCTTTTTCGTTTTAATCAATCAACCATTTATCGTGGTGGAGAGGCATCCAACATGATAGAGGAATTTGCCGTTTATGGCCTTTCTGAGACCTTTGTTTATCTTATTGGAGGCTTAAAGGTTATAGCTGCTCTAGGGCTTTTAATTGGCTTTTTTAAGGAAAAGGTTATACTTCCATCTGCTCTTGTAATGGCCAGCCTCATGGTGGGCGCAATCTTTATGCATTTTAAAGTCTCGGATGACGCTATTAAATTCCTACCAGCTGGATTGATGTTTATCTTTAGTGTGGGTATTATTTTTCTTCAGAAAAATATCAATTCTACTACATAATTTCACCCTTAGCTGAGCTCAAGTATCATTAGAGAAGATATCAGATGAATCAGCGAATTACTGCTGATACCATCGAATCGGTGATATCCATCCATCAGGCTTCTTCTTGGATATTCTGTATAGGATTCAATTTTAAAAGCATAGATTTTAAAAAACAGGCGTAAAAAAAAAAGGGACTACATTGCTGCAATCCCTTTGCTTATGAGGGTGGAAGATCGGTCTCGAACCGACGACCTCCTGAACCACAATCAGGCGCTCTAACCAACTGAGCTACAACCACCGTTTAGCAGCGCAAATTTACAAATTTTTAATAGGCTACAAAAGTTAAATGAGAGAATCGAAATCAGCAACCCCAATTAGTCGGTCTACGGTAAAGCCCTCCCCTGCTTCTAAGTCAAGTAAGCGACCTAAATTTCGCGCTCGATAACGGACACTTTCCAAGAAATTTTCACTGCTAATAGGCGTGTTTGGAGCTGAACTATTCGGATCGAAAAATTGACTTTTATACGCTTGAACGGCTTGCATTTTAGCTTCTAAAAAGCCACTGATATCCAAAACGATATCCGGTTGGATTTCTTCCCACTGTATATAGTGTAAGAGTAAGCGTGGACGCCAAGGCTGTTGCAGGGCTCCATCAGGGCCTTTTGTTTCTATACGGGCCAAACCACTTAAAAAGGCTGCATCTTTAACCAGTGCACTACCACGTCCATGGTCGATATGCCGATCGTGGATAGCATTGCACAAAACAATTTCTGGACGGTGGGTACGTAGTTGTTGAATTACGTGTCGTTGATGGATTTCATCATTGACAAAAAAACCGTCTCGGAATTCCAGGTTACTTCTAAACTCCACTCCAAGGAGTTCGGCCGCATACTTCGATTCTTTTGCTCGAATAGCTGCAGTTCCACGGGTTCCAAGCTCCCCTTGTGTAAGGTCGATAATACCGACTTTTTTTCCGGAAGCGACTGCTTTCGCCAGACTCCCGCCACAGCCCAACTCCACATCATCCGGGTGGGCACCAAAAGCCAAAATATCTAGGGTTTTCATGCGCCTAATGCCTTTAGGATATCGGCTTCTAAATCTTCAACTGCCTCGATTCCTACCGAAAAACGAATCAGGCTTTCGGATATGCCTTGTTGCTGTCTTTCTTCTGGTGTAAGCAAGGCGTGAGAAGCCAATGGAGGACTTATAACCGTACTTTCAACCCCTGCCAAACTCATGGAAGGCTGAATCAGGTGTAAACCTTTACAAAAACGAACAGCATCCATATCGTGTAAATCAAATGATAGCATAGCGCCAAAACCCTTCATTTGCTTTCGGGCCAACGCATGCTGAGGATGTGTCTCCAAACCGGGATAATACACTTTAGCGATGGCAGACTGGCGTTCCAAAAAATGAGCCAAGTGGGTGGCATTTTTAGTTTGCTCTTGAACACGTAAATGCAACGTTTTTATACTTCGCTCCAACAACCAAACAGTCTGGTCGCTAAGATTTCCGCCTAAATTTTTAGCCAAGGCATATATGGGCGCCATGTATTGTTGCGAACAAACAACAGCCCCCGCACTGATATCGCTATGTCCGCCGAGATATTTTGTAGCACTGTGAACAACCATGTCAATCCCAAAGGACAAGGGATTCTGATTAATCGGACTTGCAAAAGTATTATCGATCATAGACCAGAGACCTTTGTCTTTGGCAAGGGTTCCTATGGCAGCCAGGTCAATAATATGCAATAGAGGATTGCTTGGAGTTTCGATATAAATTCCTTTCGTATTGGGTTGTATAGCCGCTTCAAAGGCCGTAATCGCATGTCCCTCAGCAAATGAAAAATCTATTCCGTATTTCGGAAACAACTCTTTTATAAAATTACGCGTTCCCCCATAGAGATCGTTTTGAAAAACAACATGATCGCCCTTTTGCAGGTGGGCCAACAATGCTGTGCTGATGGCCGCCATCCCAGAACTGAAAATAAGTCCTTTCTCCCCTCCTTCTAAGGCAGCTATTTTTTGTGCTAATCCTTGCTGATTGGGGGTGTTAAAATATCGGGGGTATCGGTTTTCATCCGCCTCAAAAAATGGATAAGAGGTACTCGTATACATAGGAGACCCTACTCCACCGTACTGACGATCCTGAAGTGTTCCTGTATGAACACAATGGGTTGACTTTTTCATCTTAACTTTCTATCCAGGAAATAATCTCTGGTGCGTCTGGAGAAGTACCCGGCTCGACGACCTGATCGATTTTACCATCGGTCCCAATCAAATACTTTTGAAAATTCCAACGGACCTTTGAATCTAAGGTTCCATTTTCACTTTTAGAGGTTAAATAGCTGTAAATCGGGTGTTGATCGCTTCCTTTGACAGAAATTTTACTCATCATCGGGAAACTTACCCCGTAATTTTTCTGGCAAAAGGCAGCAATTTCTTGGTCGCTCCCAGGCTCTTGCCATAAAAAATTATTGGCTGGGAAACCGATGATCACAAAATTTTTGTCCTTGTATTGATCATACACTTTTTGCAATTCTGCATATTGGGGCGTATAGCCGCATTTCGAGGCAGTATTTACGATCATTACTTTCTTGCCTTGCAATGAAGCAAAATCGAAAGTAGCACCCTCAATATCTGTGACCTTAAATTGATAAATCGTTTGTTCCATAGTGTTCGGTGTTTGTGCCATTGCCATATAGGTCATACACAACAACAGTAAAGATTTGAATTGTTTCATAGCAAAATTTTAATGTGCTAATTTACACGATTTCTGCCGATAGTCCAGCATCTAATAGAGCACTACAACGCGGAACTAATTCCTCATAGGAACCTGTTTTTACCCCACACTGCCCGCTAAAATGAACGATGTAGGCACACTGCTCCGCCTGTTCGACGGTATGTTCACATACCCGAACAAGCGTTTCGATGACATGTTCAAAAGTATTCACATCATCGTTATACAAAATAATTTCGTGCTCTTTATCCAAAGCTACCTCCAAAGATAGTTCTTCTTCAGGCGTAGGAGATGTCATGGAGTTAGTATCATTGGAGTATCGCTGCCATCCAATTGTCTTTCGTTTCATGCTGAATAATCTTAAAACCAAAATCGGCTAACCACTGTTGCATTTCGGACCAGTCCGACTGTAAAAAACCACTAATAAAAATTACCCCTCCTGGGTTAAGATGCTGTTTTAAAGTAGGGAGATCGGCCATCAATACATTTCTATTGATATTGGCCAATATCCAATCGTAATTCTCTTGGACACGCGCTATATTGCCTTGCACCACTTCAAAATTAGAGCAATTATTGTGGGCTGCATTTTCTCGCGAATTTTCTACACACCAATCGTCAATATCAATCCCATGGGCATGTGAAGCCCCCATTTTTAGTGCTAATATTCCCAAAACTCCAGTTCCACATCCCATATCAAGCACTTTGGAAGGACTGCTTTTTTGCTCCAACATCAACTGTATCATTAGTTGTGTGGTCTGATGATGCCCTGTTCCAAAGCTCATCTTTGGCGTGATTATTAATTCATAGGGATAATTTTGGGGGGGATGAAATTCCGCGCGAACTAAACACTGATCACCAACGACAATCGGCTCAAAATTTTTTTCCCAAGTTTCGTTCCAATTCTGCTTTAAATGTTCGGTTACCTGAAGGCCAATTACAACCTCAGAATGATTCTTTAAGGGATAATTCTCCAAGAGCCCAGAATCGAACTGCTCTTTGGGCATAAAAGCCTTTAACCCCTGCTCTGTGAGCTCGAAAGAATCGAAGGGCAGGTCGTTCAAATAGGCCAAGAGTATTTCACTCCAAGGTTCGGGTGGATCGACGGTAAAATCGCACTCGATATAATCCATGTTAAAATGCGTTTGCGATGGCTAAGAAGTCGTCCGCTTGAAGACTAGCTCCACCGACCAAACCACCGTCTACATCCGGTTGGTTGAATATTTCAGCAGCATTCGCTGGCTTAACCGATCCGCCATAGAGTATGGAGGTTTGTTCTGCCACATCGTTCCCCAACTGCTGTTGGACCAAAGTGCGAATAAAAGCGTGCATTTCTTGGGCTTGTTCAGGCGAAGCTGTTTCGCCAGTTCCAATGGCCCAAACAGGCTCGTATGCTAATACTATCTTCGACCAATCGCTAGCAGATCGATCCAATACAACCGATAATTGCTTTGCTACAATTTCGTTTTGTTGGTTGGCTTTGCGCTCCTCTAATTTTTCGCCAAAGCAAAAAACAATTTCCATTCCGGCCGCCAAAGCTGCCTCCACCTTTTGAGCCAATAGTGCTTCGTCTTCTTGGAACATTTCACGACGCTCTGAATGTCCTAAAATAACCGTTTTAATCCCGAGGGAAGTAAGCATTTCTACCGATACTTCTCCTGTAAAGGCTCCATTAGAGGCCTGGTGCACATTTTGTGCCATGACTTCAATACTGCTATCCCCCAATTGGCGAAGCGATTGTTCCAATTGTACAAAAGAAGGGCCTACTATCATCCGAACATTTTCGGGATAAGTTCCGGCAGATAATCCTTCTAACAACTGTGCTCCAGCGCTATGGGTTAAATTCATTTTCCAATTTCCTGCGACAATGTTTTTTCTCATCAGTTTTCTATATATGGTTTCTTACTCGTGGATCGAGAATGACATAGATCCAATCCACACAAAAATTAATCAGCGTAAAGATAAAAGCTATCGTAATAACAGCTCCCATAATTACAGGAATATCTAATCCGTTCAGGGCTGCAACGATTTCTCTACCCAGCCCCTTCCATCCAAAGATATACTCTACAAATACAGCCCCAGCTAACAGAGATGCAAACCAACCAGAGGTAGCTGTAACCACTGGAGTTAAGGCGTTTTTGAGCGCGTGCTTCCACAGTATCTGTAAGGGGGAAAGGCCTTTAGAACGAGCGGTTCGAATATAATCGGCTTGCCAAACTTCCAGCAAACTACTGCGAATCAGCTGAATTACCAAGGCCAAAGGACGGATGCCCAAGACAATGGCCGGCAAAAGTAAGTTCCGCCACTGGATGGTATAGGACTCCCCGTAGTCGTCCAGATGATAGAGGCTACCCGTCATCTGTAAACCCGTATAATCTTTTAAAACATAACCAAAGAACCACGAAAAAAGAATGGCGCTAAAAAAAGAGGGAACAGATATCCCCAAGGTGCTGAAAAACAATAAAAAACGATCTAATATCCGATCTTTGTAGAACATGGCTAAAGTTCCGAAGAGTATTCCAAAAAACACCCCAATACTGATAGAAGCCACCGCCAATAGGATGGTATGCGGCAAGGTTTCTCTTAAAATAGCCGTCACAGCTTTTCCTGTTTTTTGATAGGACGTTCTGAAATAAGGCCATTTCAGTACCCAGTTCGACCGACCGATGGAAAAAAGAACAATCCCACCGTATTTTTCAGAACGATAATGCGCAAAATGTTCCTCGTTTGCGGGATGGACCGAAACAGGCGACAGGTCGTTGAGATAATAGAGATATTGTTGCCGGACAGGCAAATCGAAGCCGTATTTTTTTTTGAGTTGTTCTAGCTGCTGACTGTTTTCATTCTGGTCCAACATCATCTGAGCTGGGTCTCCTGGAAGAATAGTAAATAGAAAAAACACTAAGCTGACGACTCCCCACAATACTAGGATTAATTGAAACAATTGTTTTGTGAGAACAGTTAACATTCGTCTGTTGCTTGCTCTGACAGTAAAATTAAGGCGAACAGGGCGTAGTTCACCATATCCATATAGTTGGCTTCGATTCCTTCGGAAACCAATGTCTTACCAGAATTGTCTTCAATTTGTTTGACGCGTAATAATTTTTGAAGAATCAAATCTGTAAGCGAGGAAACGCGCATGTCGCGCCATGCTTCTCCATAATCATGATTTTTTAACAACATCAAATCATAGCAAGCTTTGGCATTGTATTTAAACGCTTGGAGTGCTTCCTCAGCAGTCATATCAGGTTGGTCGACCACCCCTTTGTCTAACTGAATAAGCCCCATTATACTGTAATTCACAATACCGATAAATTCCGAGCGTTGTCCTTCCGCTATTTTTTGGGTCTTTTGCTGTTGTATACTGCGAATACGCTGGGCTTTGATAAAGATCTGATCTGTTAATGATGGAAGTCTCAATATCCGCCATGCAGTCCCATAATCGACCGCCTTTTTTGCAAACAAGCTGGTGCATTGTTCAAGAACCTCTTCGTATTGTTGGTTGGTATCGGGCATCCCTTTTATTTTTGCTTAAATTTCGAATAATTTTCCGACTCGGAAAAAGAAAGTTTTTATGGAATTTCAAACAAAAGCCTCTATCCGTTGTGGTGGAAAACTCATTGCATTAGACAAACCCCTGGCCATGGGGATTCTAAATATCACCCCCGACTCCTTTTACGATGGCGGCCACTTCAATGAAGAAGTTAAAGCTTTGTCACAGACAGAAAAGATGCTATCAGCGGGTGCAAAAATTATCGATGTCGGGGCAGCCAGTAGTAAGCCCGGAAGTGCCTTGATCGATCCGGAAGAAGAATGTCAACGTCTATTACCCATCTTGGAAAAACTCCTTCAACGCTTTCCAGCGGCACTTTTTTCGATAGACACCTATAACAGTGCCACCGCCAAAGCAGCTATTGAAATGGGAGCACATATCATTAATGATATTTCAGCCGGAAATATCGACTCAGAGATGATGGCAGTTGTCGGTCACTACAAGGTTCCATATATCATGATGCACATGCAAGGTACCCCATTAAACATGCAAGTTAACCCACAATACAACAATATTGTCGAAGAGATAAAACTGTATTTTCAGCATAAAATCGAGCAGGCCTATGCGGCAGGAATCACCGATCTGATCCTCGATCCGGGGTTTGGGTTTGGCAAAAAACTGGAAGACAACTACGAAATACTCCGCTATTTTGAAACCCTGCAGACCCTCGGATTACCTCTCCTTGCGGGTCTGTCGCGTAAATCGATGATCTATAAAACATTGAATATCACTGCCGACCAAGCGCTGAACGGCACAACGGCGCTGAACAGTATCGCATTACTAAAAGGAGCCAAAATATTGCGGGTTCACGATGTGGAAGCAGCCGTCGAATGTATTCAACTGCACGAGTCCTTAAATTAATTTCTATTTTTACGTATCTATCGGCTAAAAAGCGTTTTCCTTGAATGCACTTGAATTTTTTAATTTTTCCTTCATCGACCTGGTCGATATAGCCCTCGTAGCGCTTTTGTTATTCTTGTTCTACAGGCTGGTAAAAGGGACAGTTGCTATTAATATATTCTTAGGTATCGTAATTATCTATCTGATCTGGAAGCTCACAGATGTCTTAAATATGGATGTTTTGAGTAACATACTCGGGAACTTTATTAGTGTTGGATTTTTTGCCCTCATAGTTGTCTTTCAGCAAGAGATTCGAAAATTCTTATTGCTTATTGGGTCTACTAATTTCGCCCGTAGAAGAAATCTCATCAGATATTTTCGCTTTTTAGACGCCTCCACTGATCAGGTACACTTAAATATCAATGAAGTAGTAAAAGCTTGTTTCAACCTTGCTCAGCAAAAGTTTGGGGCCCTCCTAGTGATCGAGCGTAGTAACGATTTAGAATTTGTTAAAAACACCGGAGATGCCACCAATATTCAGATCAGTTCGGCCATATTAGAAACCATCTTTTACAAAAACGGACCCATGCACGATGGAGCCGTTATTATTCAGAACGATACAATTCAGGCTGCACGGGTAATACTTCCCGTGAGTGAAAGCAGAGAGCTTCCCAAGCGCTTGGGCCTGCGCCATCGGGCCGCAATAGGGGTCACCGAAAAAACTGATGCACTTGCCCTAGTCGTTTCAGAACAAAGTGGCCTTATCAGCTACATTAAAAATGGCGAGTACCAGATCATTAAGGATCCCGAAAAACTTAAATCGTTATTACAAGAGGACCTAAGCGTTTAAACCGCTTCAGTAGCTTCTAAAAATTGTACTTTGTGGAGTTGGGCGTAATATCCATCTTTCTGGAGTAAGCCTTCGTGCGTCCCGGACTCGACAATCTTCCCTTTTTTCATCACAATGATCCGATCGGCATTTTTAATGGTGGCCAAGCGATGTGCAATCACGATTGATGTCTTCCCTTTGGTAAGTGCTTCCGTCGCACTTTGGATGAGTTCTTCGGAATAAGAGTCAATGGATGCGGTGGCCTCGTCAAGTATGAGCACACTGGGATTGGCAATATAGGCACGTAAGAAGGCAATTAATTGTCGTTGACCAGCCGAAAGCATCACTCCCCTTTCCTTTACATTATAGTGGTAGCCTCCCGGTAAACTCTCGATAAAACTATGAACACCGATGGCTTTTGCCGCTTCTTGAACATCTTCCAGACTGTAATTTGGATTGTAGAGAGTAATGTTGTTAAAGATGGAGTCAGCGAATAAAAAGACTTCTTGCATTACGGTAGCCACAGCTTTTCGCAAAGAATTAAGCTCGTAGGATCTAACAGATGTTCCATCTAAAAGAATTTTACCTTTGTCAAACTCGTAAAGGCGTGAGATCAGATTAACGATAGTGGATTTTCCGGCTCCCGTTGCTCCAACAATAGCGACCATTTGTCCGGGAGGGATATCTAGGGAAAGACCCTGCAAGACGGGTTCTCCCGGCAGATAAGAAAATTCTACATCCTCTAGTGTAACATGCCCTTCGATTGCCTCAGCTTGTATCGTTCCTTTGTTTTCAATCGTTGCTTCAGTTGCTAGGATACCGAATATTCGCTCTGCCGCGACCATCCCCATTTGGAGGCTATTAAATTTATCGGCAATGTGTCGTAACGGCCGAAACAACATTTGAGACAGCTGAATAAACAGGAAAATTGTTCCCAACGAAACGGTTCCTCCCCCAATAACATTCAGACCTCCGTACCAGACCAAAAGTCCTGTTGTGATAGAAGCCGCCAGTTCTGCCACCGGGAAAAAAATAGAATTAAACCATACGGTTTTAAGCCATGCTTTTTTGTGCTTTTCATTGATGGCGTTAAAGTTTTGTTGTTCGATTAGTTCGCGATGAAATAACTGGACTATTTTAATACCACTGATTCGTTCCTGTACAAAAGAATTTAAGTTAGCGACTTGCTTGCGAACCTCTTCAAATGCAGTTTTCATTGATTTTTGAAACAAGCGTGTTGCATAGAGTAGAAACGGCAGCACGGAAAAAACAATCAGCGCAAGTACCCAGTTCATCCATATCATAACTCCTGCCACTAGCCCCATTTTAAGGAAGTCGGCAATAATCATAAACAAGCCTTGTGAGAAAATACTGGCAATGGTTTCTATATCATTAACCGTCCGGGTCACCAATCGCCCAACCGCTTGGCGGTCGAAATAGGCTAATTTAAATTGAATGATTTTTTCAAATAAGCTGGTTCGTAGGTCTTTAATGACTTTTTGTCCTAACCAATTGGCAAAAAAGACAAACAAAAATTGAAGGACAACCTCTCCGAGAAGGGTCAGCAACATAAATCCAACCAAAAGTTGCATCCCTTCAAAATCTTTTTGCCGGATGTAATCATCGACAGTGACTTTTAACAAATAGGGTGTTAATGTGGAAACCACCGAAAGGAGAATTGCAGTGAGCATCACTCCGTAATAGGTGGTTTTATAGGGTTTTACATAGACCATTAACTGGCGATAAAGAACCCTGTCGAATATTTTACCTTTGGTTGTTGACATGATGTAAATATACAGATTCGGGGTATTCTATATGTGTTAAAAAGAGGCCTTCCCCCGGAACAGAATACCCCGCTTGCCCGCGATCCTTACTTTCAAGTATGTTGGTGAGATCGTCTATGGATATTTTGTCCTGACCGATTAGCACTAAAGTTCCCACAATGGAACGAACCATGTTCCGCAAAAATCGGTTGGCCTGAATCGTAAAAACCAACTCATGAGGCAGTTCTTCCCAATGCGTCTTATAAATCGCGCATCGATAATGCGTCACATCGCTATGAGCTTTTGCAAAGCATTGAAAATCCTCAAACTTTTGAAGGTGCTTGGCTGCCGCTCTCATTTTAGAAACATCTAAGGGAGTCGTGATATGATAAAAGAAACCTTTTTTAAAGGGGTCCTTTCGCATTCCTATATGATATTGATACGTTCTGGAAATCGCATCGAATCGCGCATGGGCGTCTGCCCTAACGGGTCGCAAAGCATGAATTAAAATGGGAACTTTTAAATAACGATTCAATTGATAGACCAGATTGTCTTGAAGTCCCTCTGGAAGGTCAGCATCAAAGTGAGCAACCATCATACGCGCATGGACCCCCGTATCTGTTCGACCGGCCCCAACGACACTTATCGTCGTTCTCAACAAAGTGGAGAGTGCTTTTTCAAGGGCCTCTTGAACACTAAAAGCATTCGGCTGAATTTGCCATCCATGAAAAGCACTGCCATCGTATGAAAATTCTAGAAAGTATCGCAATTTATTTTGTATTGAAACGCAAAGATATTTGATTTGTACATCAAACCTAAAAGCATGAGCAATTCTCTGACGCGAATAGTACTTCTTTCCGACACCCATGGATATTTGGACGATGCTCTTTTGGAAAAAATGAATTGGGCAGATGAAGTATGGCATGCTGGTGATATCGGAGACCTATCTCTCATCGATAGGATCGAAAAAATTAAACCCGTACGTGCGGTCTACGGCAATATCGACAATGCAGAATTAAGACTCCATCACCCGTTAAATCAGGTTTTTAATTGCCAAAAAATTAAAGTCGTCATGACTCATATAGCCGGCTATCCTGGACGATACTCAGCAAGAGTAAAAGAACTGTTAGACGAACATCGCCCTCAGCTTTTTATTTGTGGACATTCGCATATCCTTAAGGTGATGAAAGATCCTAAAAGAGGTCATATTCACATGAATCCGGGTGCAGCAGGCAAGCATGGATTTCACCAGATGAGAACGTTGCTTCGCTTCGAAATAAACGGGGATACACTTCAGAACTTAGCCGTGATAGAACTCGGAAAACGCGGGGCTTTATCGTAAGCGATTAGAACTTCGCAGTATTTTTTGATCCTTGGTAATCGCTCGCAGAGCTAGAAAGGTTACAACTACATTGAATCCACAAACACCTAGTTCTTGGGTCATGTAGGTTCCCGTTGCAGCCATCGCAAACATCCAATAGCACCCACCTACTACAATTGTCAAGAGAAGGATAATGGCAAGGATACGCTGACGATCTAGCTGTTTAAAATTTAGTAGTGCAAAAACAGTCAGGATAGAAAGACCTCCAAAAAAGTAATGCCAAAAAAGCTCCATCGAAAGATAAGCACCTACGCCACTACTCAATAAAATCAATAGGAAATAGAACGATTGTATTCTGTAAATCATAATGCAGTTTTGGGTTATAAAACTAATGTAATTGCGTTTAGCATTTAAAATTAATTTGTATCATTGTACAACTTCTTAGGTCAACCCCTATATATATTTTCTCAACCTTTTAATTTCAACCCGCATTTCATGTACGAAATTGCCTCTTTAAAAAGCAAAAAGCTTTCTGAACTTCAAGATATTGCCAAGCAGATCGGAATCAAACGTGTCACCGGTTTAAAAAAATTAGACCTGATCTATCAGATTATCGATAAAGCAGCAACACAACCCAGTTCGGCATCTAACGCCCCCAAAGAACAAACTACATCTGACTCTAAAAAACGGGTAAAAGCTGAAGAAGCTCCACAGCAGAAAGATGTAAAGACAAGAGAAAAAAGGGCGCCTAAACCTGAAAAGGGATCCAAGGATGAAGTGCATAAACCCAAAAAGGGACAAGCTCCACAACAAGACAACAAGGAGGGGCACACCAAGAAAGGTAACGAACATCCGCAACAAGGACACAAAAAGTTCAAGCACAACAAACACAACAAGCATCAGGAAGTAAACCACAACCGCGATAACCGCAATCGATATAGAGAGCCCGATTTTGAGTTCGAGGGAATTATTCAAACCGAGGGTGTCTTAGAAATTATGCCGGAAGGATATGGCTTCTTAAGATCATCGGACTACAATTACTTGTCTTCTCCGGACGATGTTTATGTCTCTCAATCACAAATCCGATTGTTTGGTCTTAAAACTGGAGATACGGTTTTAGGAACTGTTCGTCCGCCCAAGGAGGGGGAAAAATACTTCCCGCTGATCAAGGTCGACCGCATGAATGGATTAGAGCCAAAAGTAGTTCGCGACCGCGTATCTTTTGAGCACCTAACTCCCCTTTTCCCACAAGAAAAATTTAAGCTAGCAGAAGATCAAAGCACTATTTCTACGCGAATAATCGACCTGTTTTCACCTTTAGGAAAAGGACAGAGAGGAATGATTGTTTCTCAGCCTAAAACAGGGAAAACTATGCTTCTGAAGGATATTGCGAATGCCATCGCGGCCAATCATCCTGAAGTCTATCAGCTGATACTCTTAATTGATGAGCGGCCTGAGGAAGTTACCGACATGCAGCGCAATGTTGCTGGGGAGGTTGTTGCCTCAACTTTCGACGAACCGGCAGATCGACATGTAAAAGTCGCCAATATCGTCCTTGAAAAAGCGAAACGCTTAGTGGAATGTGGCCACGATGTTGTTATTCTTTTAGACTCTATCACCCGATTGGCACGAGCCTATAATACCGTGCAACCGGCCTCAGGAAAAATCCTCAGTGGTGGTGTGGATGCCAATGCGCTCCACAAACCCAAAAGGTTTTTCGGAGCGGCCCGTAATATTGAAGGAGGAGGATCTTTATCCATCATTGCTACTGCCCTAACAGAAACCGGCTCAAAAATGGATGAAGTAATTTTTGAAGAGTTTAAAGGAACTGGGAATATGGAATTACAGTTGGATAGACGTATTGCCAACAGACGTATTTTCCCGGCTATCGATCTTATTTCTTCCAGTACCCGAAGAGATGATCTTCTCCTGGATGAGAATACAATCCAACGTATGTGGATCATGCGCAAATATCTGGCCGACATGAACCCTGTTGAAGCAATGGAGTTTATCAATGATCGCTTCAAACAGACCAGAAACAACGAAGAATTTCTTATTTCAATGAACTCTTAAGCATTTAAGAGAAATCATTCAGCAAAAAAAAAGCTTCCGTAGGGAAGCTTTTTTTGTATTGGGTTGGAATTACACTATAGTGCACTCACATGTTTGGCCAATTTAGATTTTAAATTCGCCGCTTTGTTGCTATGAATTATGTTGCGTTTTGCCAATTTATCGACAAGAGAAACCACCTGAGGGAACATTGCCTCAGCCTCTTTTTTGTCGGTGATTGCACGTAGCTTACGAATAGCATTACGTGTAGTTTTGTGTTGGAATCTGTTACGAAGGCGTTTGCGATCGTTTGAGCGGATTCTCTTTAATGCAGATTTATGATTAGCCATACTCTTTTTTAAATAGTAGCCCGTAGGGGAATCGAACCCCTCTTTCCAGGATGAAAACCTGGCGTCCTAACCGATAGACGAACGGGCCTCATTTTTGCGTTGGCAAATGTAATCGTAAAAATGTAAATATCCAACGAAAATCAACTTTGAATATATTTTTTTTACGCTAATAGGCTTTTGCGAACAACACCCGCCCTTCAGAGGCTTGTCCACTCCAAACACATTTACCCTTTTCCGCTTTTCGATTTAAAGGGATACATCGAATAGTAGCCTTGGTTAACTCTTTGATTTTTTGCTCTGTAGCTTCAGACCCATCCCAATGAGCAGAAATAAAACCTCCCTTTTGCTCCAAGACTTCTTTAAACTCGTCGAATGAATTGACCTCAGTGATGTGCTCTTCTCTAAATTTCAAAGCTTTTTCAAAAAGTCCCTTTTGAAAATCTTCTAAAAGTGGAGGAATGACCTTGGTTAAGTCATCAACAGGAACAAACTGCTTGCTTTGGGTATCTCTACGTGCCAATTCGACCTGGTTTTTCTCCATGTCTTTCGGGCCAATCGCTAGACGGATGGGTACCCCTTTGAGTTCATATTCATTGAATTTAAACCCAGGTTTAAAATTATCTCGGCGATCGAACTTTACCCGCAAGCCCAACTGTTTCAGCTGTTGCTCTATTTTTTCTGCATAGTCACATACGGCCGCATATTGTTCTTCCCCTTTATAGATAGGTACTATAACAATCTGTATAGGTGCCAAGTTTGGTGGTAACACCAGCCCTTGATCGTCGGAGTGAGTCATAATTAGAGCGCCCATCAGTCGGGTGGAGACCCCCCAAGAGGTCGCCCAGACATATTCTAGCTCCCCTGTTTTGGTAGCGTATTTAACATCAAAAGCTTTGGCGAAATTCTGACCTAAAAAGTGTGAAGTTCCGGCTTGTAGGGCTTTCCCATCTTGCATTAATGCCTCTATACAGAAGGTTTCTTCGGCACCTGCGAAGCGTTCTGCAGGTGACTTAAGTCCCTGAACTACGGGAATGGCCATGAAGTTTTCGACAAAATCAGCATAGACCTGATTCATTTGCCTTGCTTCAGCTAGGGCTTCATCGCGGGTTTCATGGGCTGTGTGTCCCTCTTGCCATAGGAATTCTGCTGTTCTTAAAAATAAACGTGTACGCATTTCCCAACGCACCACATTCGCCCATTGATTTAATAAAATCGGAAGATCCCTGTAAGATTGTATCCAGTTCTTATACGTATTCCAAATAATCGCTTCACTGGTCGGACGAACCACCAATTCTTCTTCTAAACGAGCTTTTGGGTCGACTTGAAGTTTCCCAGGCTGGTCCGGATCATTGGTGAGGCGATAGTGTGTCACTACCGCACATTCCTTGGCAAAGCCTTCCGCATTCTTCTCCTCTGCTTCGAACAAGCTTTTGGGAACAAATAAGGGAAAATATGCGTTTTGGTGTCCCGTTTCCTTAAACATACGGTCTAATTCGGCTTGCATTTTTTCCCAGATGGCATATCCGTGAGGCTTAATGACCATACAGCCACGTACGGCAGAGGTTTCTGCTAAATCGGCAGCTACCACCAATTCATTATACCATTTGGAGTAATCTTGGGATCGAGGAGTTAGTTTTTTCGCCATTGAAAAATATTTGGCATAACTTTTGCCATTTAATTAAGTAATGCAAAACTAAATTATTCCGTTGAACTACTAAAGCGATTCCAAATGAAGAAAAAGCAATTTTTTGTGGCGATGTTGACAGCAAGCTTGATGATGATCTACAGTTGTGGTTCTTTTCAAGGAATAAGCTATTATTCTGCTGATGGAATCTATAATCCTGAAGGCGACTACAGTTCCCCGACGACTGAAGTTGTTGTGCGCGACAACAATACCCAATACTACAAAAACTACTTTCGAGACGCTGGCCGTGAATTCACCGACCTTAGCGGACAGTCCACCGAAACATTTACCGATGTAGAAAATTATGTCACTGACAATCAGAATCCGCATCTGACACAAAACATGTGGGGAGATCGTCCTGCCAAGACCAATATCTACATCAACAACAACAATTTCAATCCTTATGCCTTTAACCGCTTCGGTTTCTATGGAGGCTGGGATCCATGGATGTGGAACGATATGTATTACGGCCCTGGCATCAACAATCCCCGATTTGGTTTTCGCAACAGATTTAACTATTGGAATAGAGGGTTTTACGGCGGATTTTACGATCCATTCTTCAGCCCCTGGGATCCCATTAACCGATGGGGTTGGGGATGGGGTTCTCAGCGTTTCAGATACTGGGATCGTTTTAGCAGATATAACCGTTACTACCCTTACAACAACCTTCCCTATGACAGAAGAGACCGCGATCGCAGCAGGTCCTATAGCCGAGTAAATAGCAATCGTGGAGCCCAATCGCAAACGAATCGCAGAAGCCAATCGGCTCTGACTTCTTTGGGGGGAGGAAACGTAGAGGTTCCACAACTCAGTCGAACGTCGAATGCTTCGAGCCGACTACAGTCCTTTTACGGTAGAATACGACCGAGTAACAGTTCTCCTGCTGAAGGTGTCGTGAAAAGTAGACAAGCAGCTAGCCAAGTGCGAAGTCCTAAGCAAGTAGGCAGAGGCCGTTCATATGGCAGTCCCTCTCGGGCACAACAAACCTATATGAATCGCAAAATAAAGGTCGATAAAGGTCGTGCAAATAACAGTCGCCCGAGTACGAATAGCAATCGAACTACCACACGTAGATCCTACAATAATTCGAACAACGCTTCATCCAGTCGAAATAACAGTTCCTACAACAGAAGTACGCGGTCCAACTACAGTAGTGGAAGCCGTGGAAGTTATAGTAGTCCCTCTCGGGGGTCGTCGACCGCTGGCCGTTCACGCGGCGGAGGGCGGTAAACTTCTCCAAATACTAATTCCGAAATCTCTATGAAAAAGACCCAACAGCTATTCTTATGCCTTGTATTCGCCTCATCTTTAGCCCTTCAGGCGCAAACTCTTCGCGATGTTAGCCGGTACAGCAATATCAGCCCCCAGGGAGATGGCCGCTTTATGGCGATGGGAGGAGCCTTTGGAGCTTTAGGTGGAAATGTGTCTGCCATGAGCATCAATCCCGCTGGTAGTTCCGTATTTCTCTATCCAGAAATTAGCGTTAGTGCACAATTACTGAATAGGCAAATTGAATCTAGTTATTTTTCAAATGAAGAAACTTCGAGTACAGACCATTTTCGGATCCCGCAATTCGGAGGAGTTTTTGTTGTCGAAGATTCTAATTCCAGTGATTGGACGAAACTAAGTTTTGGATTTAACATACAACGGGTACAAGATTTCAATCAAACCTATCGTGTAATTGGTGACAACCCCAGTCGCGGTTTAGATCAATATTTTTTAGGATATGCCCGAAATAATGAACTCAGCGTTCTAGAATTACGCGATGGTGAAACCTATGGGGATGCCTATGCCGAAATTGGTGAACTATTTGGCTACGGAGCTCAACAAGCCTTTCTCGGGTATCAGGGATATATGATTAATCCGCTGAGCTACACAGACACAAATGTTAACTACACCTCCAACGCTGCCTACAATCGATTGAATCACGACTATTATTTTAACAGTACTGGCTATCACCGCAAATACACCTTTAACTTTAGTACCACCTATAAAAATAGATTCCATCTGGGGATAAACATCAACACGCATCAGATCGAATACGATGAAACTAATGATTTAGAGGAGCGGGGCTACAGCTCAAATTCGGGGGTACAATTTTCAAAATTCACAAACGAACTCAACAGTCTTGGCAGAGGTGTCTCCATGGATATTGGCGCCATAGTGCTATACAATCAATTTCGGTTTGGCATGAGCTATCAGAGTCCTACGTGGTTTAGTTTTGTCGATGAAGGCAAACAAAGTTTAGAAGTTGATTACGTTGAAAACGAAACCACGCAGACAGAAATTATAGCGCCTGGGGTCATCAATGGCTATCCGGAATACGAACTCCGAACACCTTCAAAAATAACAATGAGTGCGGCTTACACTTATAAAAAGCGTGCATTGATTGCTGTCGATTTCGGTACTCAAAATCCTCAGAACAGCCGCTTTGAACCAACAACTGATAGTTATTTTTCCGCTTTAAACGATGAAATCAAAAACGCCTTTGTCCGCGGGAATTTTCTACGCTTAGGAACGGAATTGCGCTTGAACGATCAAGTCAGTCTTCGTGGAGGTTTCCGAAGTGAAAATGCACTTCAAAGGGGAGCTCTGGAAGAGGACCGAAGTTACAGTTTAGGGGTAGGATATGACATGGGAGCTTCAGCTTTAAACATCGCACTGGTTCAAAGCGAAAGAAGAGTGAACTATGAATTGTACAATATTGGACTAACGGACAATTACTACCTTAACGTTCGACCGCTCCAGATCATTGCCACTTATGTCCTTCGCTTGTAGCACAGCTGTGTATTTTTAAGGCTTTACTGACCGATTAATCCGTCGGAAAAAGATTATCTTTGAACTTTCTTTGTGTTATGAAATTAGAGAAAATTAAAGCAATCGAAAATTCAGACCCGCTAGAACTCGACCATCACAGCAGTGCTGCAGATACACCCATTCGTGAGGATGCCTTCGACATCAGTCCAGAAGAAAAAATTGAAGCTATTCAGGAAAAAATGGCCGATATCCTTCATATTCTTGGAATGGATCTGACAGACGACAGTCTAAAGGGAACTCCAAAAAGAGTGGCTAAAATGTTTGTCAATGATATTTTTGGCGGCCTCCTACCCGAGCGAAAACCGAATGCTTCTACCTTCGATAATAAATACAAGTACGGGGAAATGTTGGTTGAAAAAAACATTACCCTCTACTCTACTTGCGAGCATCACCTACTGCCCATCGTCGGAAAAGCACATGTTGCTTATATTTCCAATGGAACAGTAGTAGGACTTTCCAAAATGAACCGCATTGTGGATTATTTTGCAAAACGACCACAAGTGCAAGAAAGACTTACCTTACAGATTGTTCAAGAATTGCAAAAAGTATTAAATACGGCAGATGTTGCTTGTGTTATTGATGCCAAGCACCTATGTGTGAACTCTCGTGGAATTCGCGATGTAGCTAGTAGTACGGTAACAGCAGAATACGGGGGTGTATTTAAACAAGAAATTCACAAAAGAGCTTTTTTAGACTACCTCAAAATAGAGACTGAATTCTAATGAAAGGCACACTTCAAGTATACAATTCCCTGAGTGGCGCAAAAGAAGAATTTAAGAGTATAACCCCGGGACACGTCGGTATGTACGTTTGTGGCCCGACGGTATACAGCAATGTCCACCTCGGTAATTGCCGAACCTTTATCTCTTTTGATCTGATTTATCGCTATCTGAAGTTTTTAGGCTACAAGGTCCGCTATGTCCGAAATATTACCGATGCAGGGCATTTAGAAAACGATGAGGACAGCGGTGAGGACCGCATCGCAAAAAAAGCTCGTTTGGAGCAAATTGAACCCATGGAAGTGGTGCAGCGATACACGGTCGATTTTCACCAAACTTTGGCCAAATTCAATACGCATCCGCCAAGTATAGAGCCAACAGCTACTGGACATATCGTAGAGCAAATAGAATTGGTTAAAGCCATCCTCAAAGAAGGATTGGCTTATGAAAAAAATGGATCGGTCTATTTCAATGTTTTGAAATTTAATGAGCGAGAAAAATACGGCAAACTCAGTGGGCGAAAAATTGAAGATTTAATCCATAATACACGTTCGTTGGATGGACAATCTGACAAAGAGAACCCTCAAGACTTTGCTTTGTGGAAAAAAGCGGAACCACAGCACATCATGCGGTGGCCCTCTCCTTGGGGCGATGGTTTTCCCGGCTGGCACCTCGAATGTACAGCTATGAGCACTAAGTATCTTGGTGAGCAATTTGATGTTCACGGTGGAGGGATGGATCTGAAATTTCCACATCATGAATGTGAAATTGCTCAGGCAGAAGCCGTAAATGGTAAAAGTCCAGTCCGCTATTGGCTACACGCAAATATGCTGACGCTAAACGGGAAGAAAATGGCGAAATCTACAGGTAACAATATTTTGCCTGAAGAGCTCTTTAGTGGTCAGAATTCGATTTTTAGCAAATCTTTTTCTCCGGCTGTTGTACGGTTTTTCCTCTTACAAGCACATTATAGAAGTATAGTAGACATCAGCGAACAAGCATTGGTAGCTTCCGAAAAAGGGTACCACCGACTCATGGATGCCTTAGATACATTGGATCAGTTAGAACCTGGCGAGGCATCCCCTGCATTTAATGCCAACGAATGGCTAAAGGGCTGCTACAATGCAATGAACGATGATTTTAATAGCCCTATACTCATCGCACAACTTTTTGATGCTGCCAAACACATCCAAGCTGCACAACAAGGACAACAAAGTCTTAGCCTGGACCAACTGGCAGAACTCAAATCGGGAATGCACGGTTTTATTTTTACTGTTTTAGGCCTCTTTAAAGAAACCCAGACCTCAAGTGAGGATAATTCTCCTGCCCTAGATACGGCTATGAAAGTTCTGATAGAACTGCGCAATGAAGCCCGCCAGCAAAAAAACTTTGCCTTATCTGATAAAATCCGAGATGAATTAGCCAGTGGAGGAATTCAGATTCAAGACGGCAAAGATGGAACGGCTTACACCCTCGATTCCTAAAATAGCAGCCGGTGGTACGTTCATTACTTATCTATATCATCCGCCTCTATCAAAATATTATTTCCCCACTGACCTCCCCTAGTTGTCGTTTTCAGCCCACTTGCTCTTCCTACTGCATCGAGGCCTTGCAAAAACACGGACTTATAAAAGGACTACGGCTGGGAGTTAAGCGCATTCTCAAATGTCATCCTTGGGGAAGTTCTGGATATGATCCGGTACCCTAATCAGGATTAATCATTATTTTTAACCAAAGCACTCGTATGTATTTTCTTAAAGTTAATTGGGCACCCAGCAAAACATTATTTGAAATTGGTGGTTTTGGCTTACACATCTATAGCCTGATGTTTGTTATCGCTTTTGCACTCGGCTATCGCATGATGCAAAATATGTTCAAAAAAGAAGGAGTAGATGAAAAATATCTAGATCCCTATTTGGCTTATATGGTGCTGTCGACGCTTATCGGAGCTCGTCTGGGAGAAGTATTTTTCTATTCTTGGGATTACTATCAGCAACATTTACTGGAAATTTTCCTGCCTATCCGCCAAACTGCCGATGGAGGCTATTCTTTCGTCGGATTTAGAGGGCTTGCGAGTCATGGGGCTGTGATTGGTATTTTAACAGGGATGTATCTCTTTCAAAGGAAATATCATTTTAAACCCCTCCTATGGATATTAGATCGTTTGGGGGTAGTGGTAGCCTTAGCAGGATTTTTTATTCGAGTCGGTAACTTTTTTAATTCTGAAATTGTAGGAAAATACACGGGTACCAACTTTGGCGTCGTATTTCAAAACCGAGGAGAAGTACTACCAAGGCATCCAGCTCAACTATATGAAGCCATTGGGTACTTGATATTGTTCTTCATTATGCGAAATCTCTATAATTCCCCGAAAAAAGACAAGTCTGGATTTTTATTGGGCCTATTTTTCGCCGGTATTTTCGGCATTCGCTTTATGGTAGAGTTTGTAAAAGCTTCTCAGGGAGGCTTCGAGAAATTCCTACCTGGTCTCAGCACCGGTCAGTGGCTAAGTATTCCACTGGTTGGCTTTGGGTTGTACTTAATGTTTAAACCCGCTAAAAATGTCTCTTGAGGCTTTGCGATTCCCCATAGGAAAATTTAATGCTCCTGAAGGTTTCGACCGGGTATTGATCGAACAGTCTATACAAGAATTAGCCAATTTTCCCACCGCATTAGTATCCCTACAGCAGCGATTCTCGTCTAAGCTCTGGCAGATCCCTTATCGCGAAGGCGGATGGACAGCCGCTCAGGTTGTGCATCATTTGGCGGATAGTCATATGCACAGTTATATTCGATTTAAGTTAGCAGCTCTGGAAGACTGCCCAACCATAAAAGCCTATGAAGAAAAACATTGGGCCGAACAATTAGATGCTTCTGACAGCAATATAGAAAGCAGTATTAGCATTTTAAAGGGCGTCCATAAACGCTTGGTACTGTTTCTCCAATCCTTGGATGAGCAAGCGCTTAAAAGGCGTTATTTTCATCCGGAAATGAATGCAACTGTCGCTATCTATGAAGCCATCCCTATGTATGCATGGCACGGCAAACACCATTTGGGGCACCTTCAGCTAGTCCTTCAACTAAACGCATAAAAAAAGCCGCTGAATAGCGGCTTTTTTCTTATGAATTTTAAACGTATCGCTTATTCCTGGATGGCTTTCTTCTTTTGTGTATCGAACATTACAGGTGTTGCGATGAAAACAGAAGAATAAGTTCCTACCAATACCCCAATAATAAGGGCAAACATAAATCCTCTGATCGATTCACCTCCAAAGATGAAGATCGCAAGTAGTACTAACAACGTAGTCAATGAAGTATTCAACGTTCGACTAAGCGTACTGCTTAAGGCTTTGTTAACAGTCGTTTCGAATGCCCATTTCTGGTGATCATTGACATATTCCCGAATACGGTCGAATACAACCACTGTATCGTTCAGCGAATACCCGATAACTGTAAGTATGGCGGCAATAAACGCTTGGTTGATTTCCATATTAAAAGGCATTACTTGGTAGGCTAGAGAGAATATTCCCAAAACGATTAAAACGTCGTGGAAAACAGCTGCTACTGCTCCTAATGAAAACTGCCACTTTTGGAAACGGACCAAAATATAAAGGAAGACCACGATTAAGGATCCGATAACCGCGAGGAACGAGTTGTTTTTAATATCGTCTGCAATTGTCGGTCCTACTTTGATAGAAGACATGATACCTACTGTCTTATTTTCGGAACCATTGACAAAACTCTCGTAAGTAGTCCCTTCCGGTAAATAGGATTGAAGTCCCTGGAAGAGTTTTTCTTGTATTTCTTGATCGACAGCGGTTCCCTCTTCGTCTACTTTATATTTAGTTGTAATTTTTAACTGATTGTCAGCACCAAAGGTTTTGACTTCAGCACTTCCAAAAGCATCAATTAAGCCTGCTTCGACTTCTGAGGGGTTCATACTTTGTTCGAAACGAACTGTGTAAGATCGGCCTCCGACAAAATCAACTCCTTGGTTGAGTCCGATAGTACCCAAAGAAGCTAAACTGATAGCAATCAAAGTCCCAGAAATCACATAGGCTACTTTTCGCTTGCTTAAAAAGCTAATATCAATAGAGGTAAACCAGTTGCGGGTAGCTGCAGAGGCGAAACCTACATTTTTCCCTTTCACTGCACGAGAATCAATCATCAAGCGCGTGATGAAGATAGCCGTGAACAGTGAGGTTGCTATACCAATCAATAAGGTTGTGGCAAAACCTTTAATGGGTCCCGTTCCAAAAGTAAAGAGAATCAGGGCTGTTAAGCCAGTAGTAATGTTTGCATCTAAAATAGAGGACAATGCGTTGTTAAATCCATCTGCGATGGCTTTAAGCTGACCTTTTCCTTTGTTTAGTTCCTCTCTAATCCGTTCAAAAATAAGGACGTTCGCATCCACAGAAATACCGATGGTTAGTACGATACCGGCAATTCCAGGAAGTGTCAGTACAGCTCCAAGTCCTGCGAGAATTCCAAAAATCAAGAGAATATTCAATAACAGTGCTACATTGGCAAAAAGACCACCTGTACTATAGTAGAATACCATCCATAAAAGAACAATGATAAGTGCAATAGCAAAGGAGTAGATCCCACTTTGAATGGCTTCTTTCCCAAGAGAGGGCCCTACAATCTCAGATTGGATAATATCTGCTGATGCTGGGAGTTTCCCAGCCCGTAAAACATTGGCTAAATCGATGGCTTCATTGAGCTGAAAATCTCCAGAGATTTCAGAACGTCCACCCGTAATTGCGCCTTTTGATACACCAGGGGCGGAATACACTACATTATCTAGAACAATGGCAATATTACTTCCTTCTTTGAAGGCTTTCCCGGTCATGTTCTCCCACGTGCGCGCTCCTGTAGCATTCATTTGCATAGAAACGGCTGGATTTCCAAGTTGATCGTAAGTCTGTAAAGCATCGACCACTACTCCACCAGAAAGAGGGGGCTGCCCATCACGATTCGATTGTAAGGCATACAACTCCACTGTTTCCGCTCCAGTAGCCGGTTTTCCCCAAGCAAATTTCACATAACGGTATTGCTGCGGTAGTAAACGACGTACATCAGGAGAATCGAGGTAAGACTGGATTAAATCTTGATCTTTAATCGCAAATTGAGCAACGATAGGTCCTCCTTGAAATCCATAGCCTAGAATTTTATCCAATAGAGGGCTAGCATCCTGCGCTAGACTGTCTGGAGTTTCAACATCTGCTAAGAGATCGTCGATAGCACTTTCGGTAGTATCCGCTTCCTCTTCTTCAGTTGTAGAGGCCGCTTCTTTTGTTTTCAATAGCTCATCGGCTTGGGCTAAGAAAGGAAGGAATGCCTCTCCTTTGAAGGTTTCCCAAAATTCTAACTGAGCCGTGCTTTGCAATAGATTTTTAACACGATCGACATCTTTGGCTCCCGGAAGTTCTACTAAGATACGTCCAGAAGTTCCTAAACGTTGTATATTCGGTTGAGTGACCCCAAATTTATCGATCCGCTTACGAAGAACTTCAAAAGCGGAGATAATGGATTCATCGATCTTACGACGAATAATTACCTGAACCGCTTCGTTGCTCATTTCGTAATTGATCTCATCGCTAAGTGTTCTATTCGCAAAAATATCGGGAGCAGCTAGTTTTTCATTTGCGCCTAAGTTGTCAAATGCTTTAAAAAACGACTCCACATAGGGTTCATCTGCATTTTTTTGGAGTAGGTCCGCATCGTCTAGAGCCTTGTTAAAAGATGCATTTTTAGAGTTTTCGGCCAGACCTTTAAGGATGTCTCGAACGGAAATTTGAAGAATAACGTTAATTCCTCCTTTAAGATCCAATCCTTTATTTAACTCCTTCCCTTTCGCATCGTTGTAGGATGTAAATCCGTATAATGGGATATTGCCTATAGAGTCTAAGTAATCTGCTTGTGCTTTGGCACGAAGCTCCACAACATTGGGCTGATCTGCACTGACTTGCATTTTGGCAAATTGTAGTGCTTTATCCTCCTGACTACTGGCGATAAAGGTGTAAGAAAGTTGGTAAAGACTTACCAAACCAAACAGGATCGCAAAAATCCGTATTAATGAACTATTCTGCATTATAGGTGTTTTTAGTGCTTTTCAAGCGAGCAAATATAAAATTAAACCCTCGATATCGCAATAGCAGGGTCTTGTTCAGAGCTGAACTATATTTTAAAGGTGATCTGAGAGGGCAGCATTCATCGATCGAACGGCATCTGCACTCATCGCGAATTTAGATTTTTCATCTGCATCTAGCTGAACATCAACTATTTGCTCGACTCCATTTTTCCCGATGATACAAGGTACACCTATACAGATGTCTTCTTGCCCATATTCACCTTCTAGGTAAACGGAACACGGAATCATGCGTTTTTGATCGTTTAATATGCTGTCCACTAGGTAGGCTACTGAGGCCCCAGGCGCGTACCAAGCGGATGTTCCTAATAATTTTGTTAGCGTAGCTCCTCCTACCATCGTATCGGCTGCAACTTTATCAAGTGCATCAGCGGATAAAAATTGAGAAACTGGACTCCCGTTATAACTAGCCAATCGGGTAAGCGGGATCATTGTCGTATCGCCATGCCCCCCAATGACCATTCCTTGGATATCGTTGGCTGGTTTTTCCAAAGCATAAGACAGGTAGGTTTTAAAGCGAGAGCTATCCAAAGCACCCCCCATTCCAATAATCTTGTTTTTCGGAAGACCCGTTGCTTTCAGAGCAAGGTAGGTCATCGTATCCATAGGATTAGAAACCACCACAACGATGGCATTCGGAGAATGCTTCAATAAGTTTTCAGATACTTGTTGGACAATACCTGCATTTATACCAATAAGTTCTTCTCTTGTCATCCCAGGTTTACGGGGAATTCCGGAGGTAATGACCACGACATCGCTGTCTGCTGTCTGTGAATAGTCGTTCGTAACCCCTGTAATTTGCGTGTTAAATCCTAAAGTAGTTGCAGTTTGATATAAGTCTAGCGCTTTTCCTTCCGCTAAGCCATCTTTAATGTCAAGTAGGACAACTTTACTGGCAATTCTTTTTTGAGCGATATACTCCGCACAAGAGGCTCCTACATTACCGGCTCCGACTATGGTTACTTTCATGGGTGTTTAAATTAATTTAGTATGTTTTAAGTGTATAGATTAAGCGTCTATATTTGCGTAGACGGCATTTTTCTCGATAAACTCTCTTCGAGGAGGAACTTCATCTCCCATTAACATAGAGAAGATTCTGTCGGCTTCACCTCCATTTTCAATAGTTACCTGACGCAAAGTTCTCATTTCAGGATTCATGGTTGTGTCCCACAACTGCTCGGCATTCATTTCACCAAGACCTTTATAGCGTTGGACACCTGCCCCCTGCCCGAATTCTTGTAGAAGTCGATCGCTCTGATCGTCATTCCAAGCATAGGATTTTTTACTTCCTTTCTTAACCAAATATAAGGGTGGCGTGGCGATGTAGACATAACCTGATTCGATCAATTCCCGCATGTAACGGAACAAGAAAGTCAAAATGAGTGTTGCAATGTGACTTCCATCCACATCGGCATCACACATGATTACAATCTTGTGGTAGCGCAATTTTTCAAGGTTCAAAGCCTTACTATCTTCTTCGGTTCCTATGGTTACTCCAAGAGCGGTATAGATATTTCTAATTTCTTCGTTTTCAAAGACTTTGTGCTGCATAGCCTTTTCAACATTAAGAATTTTCCCTCTCAGGGGGAGTATGGCTTGAAAATTACGATCTCTTCCTTGCTTTGCGGTTCCCCCTGCAGAATCTCCCTCAACAAGGAAGACCTCACAACGGGCCGGATCCTGCTCAGAACAGTCGGATAGTTTCCCCGGAAGACCTCCGCCACTCATCACGGTTTTTCTTTGGACCATTTCTCGGGCCTTGCGAGCGGCATGGCGCGCTTGAGCTGCAAGAATTACCTTTTGAACAATGGTTTTTGCATCATTGGGGTTTTCCTCTAGGTAGTTTTCCAACATTTCAGAAACCGCCTGTGATACCGCCGATGTTACTTCTCGGTTACCGAGCTTGGTTTTTGTCTGCCCTTCAAACTGTGGCTCAGCTACTTTTACAGACACGATTGCCGTGAGTCCTTCTCGAAAATCGTCTCCAGAAATTTCGAATTTAAGTTTGTCCAAAAGGCCAGAACTATCCGCATATTTTTTCAAAGTCGACGTAAGCCCCCTTCTAAATCCAGACAGGTGGGTCCCTCCCTCATGCGTATTGATATTATTCACATAGGAGTGTAAGTTTTCTGAAAATGAGGTATTGTAGATCATGGCAACCTCAACAGGAATCCCATTCTTGTTCCCTTCCATGGAAACCACGTGAGCAATGATTGGTTCTCGGGTCTGATCGAGGAAACGGATAAATTCGCTAAGTCCTTCTTTAGAATGGAAAGTTTCGGCAATAAACTCTCCCTTTTCGTCTTTATTTCTTTTGTCCGTCAGTTCAATCGTAATCCCTTTATTGAGGTAGGCCAATTCACGCATTCTTTGCGCAAGTGTATCATAGCTATACTCTAGGGTTTGCTGAAAGATTTCTGGATCTGGTTTGAAGGTCACCGTAGTACCATTGCGATCAGTTGTTCCGGTGGCAGCAACAGGAGCGAGCGATTTCCCTCTTTCGTATTGCTGTTCCCAGATTTGTCCTTCTCGGTAAACAGTTGCTTGAAGACTGACAGACAAAGCGTTCACACAAGAAACACCCACACCGTGAAGACCTCCGGAAACTTTGTAGGAGTCTTTGTCGAACTTTCCTCCTGCCCCAATTTTGGTCATGACCACTTCGAGTGCCGAAACCCCTTCTTTTTTGTGCATCCCTACAGGGATCCCACGTCCATTATCTTCGGTCGTGATAGAATTATCTTCGTTGATGGTTACGCGTATATTGTCGCAATAGCCTGCTAGGGCTTCATCAATGGAATTGTCAACAACTTCATAGACCAGATGGTGCAGTCCGCGGACACCTACATCACCGATGTACATGGACGGACGCATCCGTACGTGTTCCATTCCCTCAAGGGCCTGAATACTATCTGCTGAATATTGATTTTGGTTAGGAGAATCACTCATAAATCAATGCTAAAATTAGTTTTTTTGCTCTTTAGACAAATATAACGATTAAACCCCTGAAAGCTCTGATAAACACTACGCTCAAGGGCTTAAGTTATCAACAGATTATTGATAATATTTTAGGAAAATACGAATCCGCAATATCATTTGCTGTAGGCATCTTCATGGACGTATGCAACAGCTCTTCCACTCGGGTCGTTTTGGTTCTGAAAAGCTTCATCCCACGCCAATGCAACAGGGGTGCTACAAGCCACTGATGGCACAGAAGGCACACTCAACGCAGCAGTGTCGCTCGGGAAATGGCTTTCAAATATCGATCGGTAGTAAAACTCCTCCTTATTTTGTGGGGTTTGCACCGGGAATCGGTAGTGAGCATTGGCCATTTGTTCGTCGCTGACCTCCGATTCGACGACCTCTTTTAGGGTGTCGATCCAACTGTAGCCCACGCCGTCCGAAAACTGCTCTTTCTGACGCCAAGCAACACTCTCAGGAAGATATTTTTCGAAAGCCTTTCGCAAGACCCATTTTTCCATTCGTTCACCATTGATCATTTTGTCTTGAGGATTGATACGCATGGCTACATCGATGAACTCTTTGTCGAGGAAAGGTACTCGTCCTTCAATTCCCCATGCGGCTAAGGACTTGTTGGCACGCAAACAATCGTATTGATGTAGTTTATCTAATTTACGAACGGTTTCTTCATGAAATTCTTGCGCATTCGGGGCTTTGTGAAAGTACAGATAGCCTCCGAACAACTCGTCGGCTCCTTCCCCAGAAAGCACCATTTTAATCCCTAAAGATTTAATCATTCGAGCCATTAGAAACATCGGAGTAGAAGCCCGAACAGTTGTGATATCGTAGGTTTCCAAATGATAGATAACATCGCGAATGGCATCCAAACCTTCTTGTATGGTAAATTCTATTTCGTGGTGCACCGTACCGATATGGTCAGCCACTTTTCGAGCAGCAGCCAAATCTGGAGATCCCTTTAAACCGACGGAAAATGAATGCAATTGCGGCCACCATGCCGATTGTTGATCGTCTGACTCTACACGTTTGGCAGCAAACTTTTTTGCCAAAGCCGAAGTAATGGATGAATCTAATCCACCCGAAAGCAGAACACCGTAGGGAACATCACTCATGAGCTGTCGGTGAACAGCAGCAGATAAGGCATCGTGTAAAGCATCGATAGAGGTTTCGGCTTCTGCTACCGCATCATAGGAAGTCCAATCGCGCTTATACCACTTTTGGGGGGCTTCCATATCTGATGTCAGATAATGTCCCGGAGGAAAGAGTTCAATTTTAGAACAGACGCCTTCAAGTGCTTTTAATTCCGAGGCTACGTAGAAAGTTCCATTGCTATCCCAGCCCATATACAAAGGAATAATTCCCATATGATCGCGTGCGATCAAATATGAATTACGCTCGACATCATAGAGAGCAAAGCCAAATATTCCATTGAGTTGATCGATAAAATCGGGACCATTTTCTTGGTAGAGGGCTAAGAGCACCTCACAATCCGACTGTGTTTGGAATGTGTATTGATGCTTGAGTTGAGCCCGTAATTCTCGGTGGTTATATATTTCTCCGTTGGCAGCCAAGATCAATTGCTGATCAGACGATAATAACGGTTGCCCTCCAGATATAGGATCGACAATCGCAAGACGCTCATGCGCCATAATGGCTTGCTGATGGGTCCACACTCCACTCCAGTCGGGACCGCGATGCCGAATACGTTTAGACATTTCTAACAACTGGGGGCGCAATTGCTCCGAAGATTCCTTAAGCTCAAAGGCACATACTATACCACACATAATTTAAAATTTTAAACAAATTTAAAAAAGTGTGAAAAAATTAAATATAAAACAGCTGTAATGATTATAAATTTTAATTTAAAAGTCTAAATATCGTGTATTTTTAAAGAAAAATCTTGTTACAGCAATGGTTTGCTTAAGAATTTAAAGTGAAGAGGGCTTAGTTAAAACGATTGCTGAAAACAATATTCCCATTCAGGATGGTGGCTACTACAGTGGTTTGTAGAATTTCATCTGGAGTGATGGTCATTATATCACGATCGAGGATCACAAAGTCTGCGTATTTACCGACCTCAATACTCCCTTTTACATCCTCTTCAAAGTTGGCATAAGCCGCCCAGGAAGTCATTCCTTTCAGCGCTTCTAAACGACTCAAAGCACTTTGCATTTGAAATCCACCTACCGGATACCCTTCAGCGTCTTTTCGTGAAATGGCGGCATAAAAAGTTTTCATCGGAGAAACTTCCTCCACGGGAAAGTCCGTTCCTAAGGCAATCGTTCCAGACCAATCCAGGAGTTGCTTAAAGGCATATGCGCCTGACATACGCTTTTTACCAAGACGTTGTTCCGCCCAGTACATATCGCTTGTAGCGTGTGTCGGCTGTACCGATGGAATCACCTTACTGCCAAAACCTTTCCAGTCGGAAGGATCGACAATTTGCGCATGTTCAATACGCCAGCGAGGATCTTCGATGGGACCTAGCACTTCATTATATACTCTCAGTACTTCAGCATTGGCAGCGTCACCAATGGCGTGCGTATTGAGTTGAAAAGGGCTTTTCGCAAGCTTTCGAGCAAGAACTTCAATATCTTCAACAGCCGTTACAAACTTTCCTCTATGGTTAGGCTGGTCGGAGTAATCTTCCTTAAGGGCTGCCCCGCGGGACCCTAGAGCTCCATCGGCATATAACTTAACACTATTTACGTGTAATTTTGATGTACGAATCCGACCGTTTTGAAGAAAATAATCCACGGAAGACGAATCGTTCGAAATCATAGCATAGACCCGTAATTGAATTCTATTGGCTTTTTGCAGGCTATCCAACAACAAAATATCATCTTTTAGCAAGCCGGCATCGTCCACGGTGGTCAGACCATGTTGGGTACATATGTTTTGTGCTAATTCAAAAGCCTTGATCTTTTCCTCTCGGGTAGGCTCTGGAAGGGCTGTATCGATTAACGCCATGGGAGCATCGACCAATACGCCCGTAAGGACCCCTTGATTGATGATGATTGTTCCTCCTGGCACCTCCGTTTCTGCTGTTATCCCTGCCAAATCAAGAGCTTTCTGATTGACGAGATAAGCGTGTCCGTCGATTCGTTCTAAAACAACCGGCGTATCCGGAAAAAGTTGATCTAAACGCTCTTTGGTAGGATAGGACTGATCTTCCCAATCGTTCTGATCCCAACCTCGACCACGTATAACGCTGGGTTGCTTATCGGCTACAAACTTTTTTGTTTTTTGGATTACCTCGTCGAAACTCTTCGTTCCAACTAAGTCGATCTGTTGTAGTGTTAATCCTAAATTAAGAAAGTGACAATGAGCATCTATAAATCCAGGGAATATTGGAAGCTGCTGAGCATTGACAACATTGCGAGCGTCGTATTCATCCAGAAGTTCTTCCCCACCTACAGCAATAAATTTCCCTTCATGCACAGCAAAAGCCGAAACCAATTCAAACTCTTCATTGACCGTGTAGACTTGTGCGTTATGCACCAACAAATCTATTTTGGGTTGACAAGCAACTGCGGCTAGCGCGGCAATGATCAGAAAAACTTTATGGATAAATTTCATAGATGATGGCACAAAAATAGCAGACTTTTGGAATTAAGCAGTAAAATGGTTTATAAATTGAGGTTAAAACGATAGCGAATACCAGCTAGGAAAAGTTGTTGAAATTGAGTAAAGCCTAACCATTGACTATTGGGTGTTCCACTGTTTAACTGCAATCGCGAAAAAACTTCCCATCTTGAATTCAACTGGTACAAGGCTTCTGCATGCAATTGAGAGAAAGCTCCAGCCTCTTCGATTCTCGGCGGATTGGCCGATGGATCCAAGTTGTTAAAGTATCGATAACTGGCTACATCACGCGTACCGATATATGCATATTTTAATTGGAGTTGTGCGCGCTGGAACAAGCGGATAAATGCTTTTGCTGAAGCTTCAATTTCTGGAATATTCCAAGCCGCTTCAAGGGTGTCTGGGGAAGGATCCCGATAAATGGCTGATAGCTGTATACTGTTGTCTTTACCAAAGCTGTAATCTATACATGTTCGGAAGCTTAACTGTGTAAATGCATCGTAAATTAATCGATAGGCATTCGAAAATTCAAAAGGATTTAGGTTAGTTCCTTGCTGAAAGGGTAAACGATTGAAGAACATTTTCCGATCAAATTGCTCATAGTGAGCTGCCCACATCAGATCTATTTTTTTACCGATAGCAAAATAAAAACCAGTCTGTGCATGGAAAAGCTGCACTTCAGGCAAGAGATTTACTGCAGGAGCTAAGAATGGATTTTTATTGGTCAAACTTCTAAGACTATTGATCTTTTCGCCACCACTTACTTTCACAAAGGGTCGAAGACTTCCTTTTTTAGGTTTAAATTCCATCTGAAATTCGGGGTAGATTCCCAGTTCGGCATCTCCGTAATTTTCATTTGCGGTAAAATATTGAGCCACACGAGCTCCAATTTTCCACTTAAACCGTTGGCCTAAACGCGTCCACAATAAGGCTCCTTGAGCAATTCCATGCGTAAACTCATCGGGTGTGCTTCTCAGAAAGTCTTCTTCCATTGCGATGCTACTGCCCATCAGATTGAGCTGCAAATCCAAAAATGAACGGCCCAATTCAGCTCTAAACCGTGGCTTAAACACTAAAAATGTTTCACGAGTATTAAAGTTATCGCCATACAAGTGAAATTGGAGCGGAAGCTCATTTACGATGCCATCGTAGTTTTGCCAGTGGGTTTGCAGTTGGAAAGTTGACCGCTGGATATTGGGGTCGATTAACCCAAGAGCATCTTCCAATACATTCGGAACATCAAGGATTCCGTAATAGTTATTTTGTCTAGCATAAAACTTTAAACGAGTATCCCAACGACTATTTCTCAAGGTATAGTTATGGGTAAGTATGCCATTAAATTCGGAACGAGCTGTTGGCAACTGAGTTTCTGGTAAATTTCTAGCGGTTTGGTCGAAATGCAGCTGCAAACCGAAGCTCTGTACACGATCCAGTACTACTGCAGCTGCCGTATTTAAGTAGGTCTGCCCACTACCACCAACCCCTAGGGCTGCCACAGCATTGTAGAGTGGCCCCGTTTGCTTCCGTTGTAGTTTCAAGGGAGTCGCTTTGTTGGGGGTAAATGTGGAGACCACGGGGAAATCTTCAAAAGAATAATGTACTTCTTCTTGCTTTTGCGTCAGCGAATCATAGCTCTGTGGGTTAGGTCTTTGCTTAAAAACCTTAATAATTTCAGGGTTAAATGATTTTACAACAGTTACCTGTTGCGCTTCGATGGTAGGGTCTTCCTCTTTCTTTTGGGCTTGTCCCAGGAATGAAAAACACGCGATAAGTAGCAAGAATTTAATTTTCATTCGTCGAATTTTGAGGACTTTCTACAGAGGCATTTTCTTCCCCTAAGCGGATTGTCACCTGTTCTTTGAGTTTAACTGCTGCATCGTTAATGGAGGGTACGCTGGCATAATTCTCGAGGACAGATTGCACGATAAAGTCTGCCTGAAAAGCGTCGCCTAGGTCCAAAAAGTTTTCAGCCATCACCAAAAGCGCTTGCCCACCGATCTGAGCTTCAGAAGCAAATTTTTGTGCGATGAGTGTGATCTTAGCATTTGACGCTTCAAACTGTTGTTGAGATCTTAATTGTTTGGCTTGCCAAAGCAAGGCAGTGGCAGCTCTTTTAGCGTCTGGGGCTTCAACCAGCAATGCATATGCGCTTTCAACCGCTGAAGATTCTCCCAATATTGTGCCAGTGTCAGCGATTAGTTGCTGGGCATCCCAATAGATCTGAGGTGCCAAATCATCTTGCTGTAAGATCTGTTGTGCCTTGTCGAAAGCCTTTCGAAATTGTTGATCTGAGGCATAGGCCTGCATGAGGTTCACAGCAGCGTACTGTTTGTTTTCTAAAAAGTCGGCCTCTTGTTCTAGACGTTCCAAAATTTCAATCCAGTCTTTTGCATTGTCTAGTGCTCTAGCACAAATACTTGCTCGTACCAAAGATTTTTCACTGAATTCGTTTACGCCAGGGGAATAGACCTCCTTATAGGCCGTGAGTGCATCGTTCCAGTTCTCTTCTGCAAAATAGAGTTCTGCCTGATAGAAGACTACCGTACGACGGTAAATCCCCTGTGGATACTGTTCTAAATATTGAAGTATACTTTTTTGAGTCGCTTTACTTTTTCCTTCCTGAAAGCTTTTATCCAACGCTTCGAAGGCTGTTTTTTCCAATTCGCTATCGCTCATCGTAGGAACTTCTAACGACCGTACCCAAAGGGTAAACTGATTCACCTCCCCGATGTCTACGGCAATTTCTTTGGCTAAGCGTACCGCTTCAGCGACAACTACATCTTTCGGATATTGATCGACTAATGTCCGCAAGGTTAATAAGGCTTGTTTAGACTGATCGCTATTGTATAACAGCAAGGCTTTCGCTAAATAAGCCCGTGTCCGATAAGGGCTATTGGGTTGTTCTGAAATAAGCATATCAAAAGAAGCTAAAGCTTCCTCTGGCTGATCTTCTGCCGCCAAGGTATTGGCCAACTCAAAAATAGCATCATCCCGAAGGGGGACTTTCGGATATTGATCCAAAAGTCGCTTTAAAGTGGTGATTTTTTGCGCTTTTCGATCGACAAACCCATAGCTCATTGCCTTTTGATAGTAAGCATAAGAACTTTTATTGGGAGTCATGGCGATCGCCTGATTATAAGCTTCTAAAGCCGGCCAAAAAGCCCGTTGAGCATAGTGGCTGTCTGCTAATCGAAGTTGTGCATCACGTCGCTTTGGATTCCCGACCGCCACTTGCGAAAGAAAACTTTCAAAAGTCGTTAATGCAGCCGCATAGTCCTTCAACTTAAAATAAGCGTAACCCAAATGATAGGGCAATTCTTTTTGCTCCTCTAACGCATCTGCTGGTCTATTTTTTTGAGCTGCCTCCCAAGATTTTTGGGCTTTAGCATATAAACGTTGCTCGTAATATGCGTGTCCATTCCAGTAGTGACACAAGAAGACATAATCGTTTCCCTTTTGCTTTAAGGCCTCTCCGAAATAAGTATTGGCCTCAGTAAATTTCCCATTTTTATATTTTTCAATACCGATTAAGAAAGCAAGTTTTTGAAGTGTTTTTTCGTGTTGCCGCTTGTCAGAAGACGTAAGTAAGGAGTAAGCCGCCTCGAAATCTCCTGAACTGGTCAAGGAGTCGACAAGTAAAGCTTCTATTTCAGCTGCGTTGGGATCTTTTGGATAAAGGGTTAAAAAATGTTGCAATACCTTGGGGGGAGTTTCATAAGGATTCCCGTTAGCATAAGACAGTCGAGCGTAATTTAGAAGCGCAGAACGCTGGATGGCAGCGTCGGATGTTTTTTGACTCGCCGAACGAAAAGCATTTAAGGCCTCCGTTTGCTTTTCAGTTTTAAGATAACACAGTCCTAAGTGATAATAAGCATGCTGCGTAAGCGCATCGTTTTTCCCTAAAATCTTGTTGAACTGCCCAATAGCTTCTAGATATTGTCCTGCTTGAAAGTAGGCGTAGCCCAATTGATAGAAATCTTCGTTTTTCCAACGTTTTTTTCTGCCTTCATACGCCTCTAGATAGGGCAAAGCATTGTCGTATTGCTTCAGGTTGAAATAACTCTCTCCGATAATCTTTGCAAGTTCCGACCGATCGGATCCCTTGCTGCTATCATATTGCTGTAAGCCAAGACGAATCGCCTCCTGGAATCTGCCGAGACGAAAATTCATATCTACCTGAAAATACGCTAAATCTGCCGCTTGCTTCTTTCGACTTTTTCCAAAAGAAGAGGTGGCTCCTTCATAGTCGTCTAATTGGTAGGCTATGTGTCCTAAATAATAATGGGCATCTGACTCATAGGAAGGATGGTCTACCACCCTTTCCAAGTAGGGTTTGGCTGCTTTGTATTTTTTTGTCGCGAAATAGGTATACCCTTTGTTAAAATTATATTTGGGAATGTCCCGTTTGGGTACATCTGCTGCTTTCACCTTGCCGTACCATTTTAAGGCATAGCTGTAACGTTGCTGCTCGAAATAATAGTTCGCTAAATCAAAGTTCACACGATCTACTTGCGGATTGAGAGGGTAGGCCACCTGAAATTGCCGCATTAATTTCTCTGTTCCCGCTTGATTGAGGCGCAGTTTGGCTTTTGTTTCTAGTAAGCGTAATCCTTCTTGTATGCTGGGCGGATTTTCAAAATCTGTACTCCCCTCCAATTGAATATTAGCGATACCAAAATCCTGAGCTAGATAACTACTCATCAGGTGGGTTTCGAAATCATAGGAGGAATTTTGTTGACTCCAACCCCAACAACAAAAACACAGCCAGAAAAAATGATGAAATGAAAGTCGCTCGAACATGGATTTAAAATTACACAACCGTACCTATATAGGGAACGAAAAATCGAGTCGATTCGTATTTTTTATTCACAATAGATGTAGATCACTAACAGTTCAATTATCTTTGAAAACACAGTGTATTTCTATGGATAATATTGTCTCGCTTCAAAACGCTACTATCTTTCAAGACAACAGTCCCGTGCTACAGAACGTCAATCTCAATGTAGCCAAGGGCGATTTTGTATTTCTGATCGGACGAACTGGGACAGGAAAAAGTAGTTTAATTAAAACACTTTATGGTGATCTTAGCCTAGAAGAAGGAAACGGCAGCACGGTTGGTTTTTCCTTAAACGGCCTACGAGACAAAGAGATTCCGCTCCTACGCCGAAAAATCGGAGTTGTTTTTCAAGATTTTAAGCTTCTCCCCGATCGAAACATCAAAGAAAATTTAGCTTTTGTCCTGAAGGCAACCGGTTGGAAAGAAAGCCGTAAGATCGATGCACGCATTCAAGAAGTTCTCGATAAAGTTAACGTTACTCATGCACTTGATAAGTTTCCTTTTGAACTTTCAGGAGGAGAACAACAGCGCTTGGCTATTGCTAGAGCATTACTGAACGAACCTGAGTTAATTATTGCAGATGAACCCACAGGGAACCTAGACCCTAAAACAAGTATCGAGATTATGGAACTCTTTAAAGAGCTCCACCAAAAAGGTATGACCCTCTTGATGGCTACACACGATTACAACATGATTGTTAAATATCCGGGGAAAATTTTCCAATGTGAAGATGGAAAAATATTTGAAGTAGTTGCGCAATAGTCGCTGAATTGACTATTTTAACCCTCTCGAAATCATTTCATTAATGAAATATATAAAGCTTTTGATTTCATTGGGAATCAGCCTTGGAATCTTTTATCTGCTCCATATGCCTCAAGGATCTATCCCTGCGCTTGGACAATTTTTAAACCCATCCACGGGTATTTGGCAAAACGAAACCGATGAGCTTACTAAGGGGGAAGTCAGCATTCCCGGACTTGAACAAAGCGTTACTGTATATTACGACACACACATGATTCCACATGTGTTTGCCCAGAATGAACACGATTTATACCGAGCTCAAGGATATCTTACAGCCAAGCACCGTCTGTGGCAGTTGGAGTTTCAGACCTTTGCTGCCGCAGGACGTTTGTCCGAAATTTTTGGTGAAGGAGCCTTGGACTATGACCGGTCTGAACGTCGTCGTGGAATGGGCTATGGTGCCGAAAAGAGCATCGCATATATGAAAGAGAACAAACCCGAAACCTTAGCTTTTCTTCAGGACTATGCAGATGGGGTCAATGCGTATATCAATCAGTTGGAACCCAAAAATTACCCTGTAGAATACAAGCTTTTGGGCTATGAACCAGAAAAGTGGTCACCCAAAAAAACTGCTCTGCTGTTGATGTATATGACAAAGATGCTCGCTGGTCGCGACAATGATTTGGAATACACCAATGTTTTACGACTGATCGGACAAAAGGATTTTGATCTTCTATTTCCAGATTTCTTTCATTTGACAGATCCGGTTATTCCCAAAGCTACCGATTGGAGTTTTATCGATGTCCCACAAACAAAAACGCCCAAAAATCTCCCTGTACTCGATAGTATTATTTCGACCCTGCAAAAGCCCCATCCCGATAACGGCAGTAATAATTGGGCCATTTCAGGAGAAAAGTCTGCTTCTGGGAATCCTATATTGGCTAACGATCCTCACTTAGGACTGAACTTACCCTCCATATGGTTTGTGATGCAACTGAGCACCCCTCAGCACAAGGCTTTTGGAGCGACCATTCCCGGTGCCTTAGGTGTTATTTCTGGATTTAACCAACATATTGCCTGGGGTGAAACCAATGCAACACGAGATGTAATCGATTGGTACAAAGTAGAGTTTAATGCAGACAGGACACATTACAACTACGATGGGAAGTGGCGCGCACTTAGTTCCCGTGTAGAAGAAATTAAAATCAAAGGGAAAACGGCCTTTAAAGACACTGTCCTCTACACCCACCACGGTCCTGTCGTATTTGATAAAAATTTTAAGGCGAACCATGAGCTTTCGGGCTATGCTATGCGGTGGATTGGTCATGACGGGGGGAACCACCAACAGACCTTTATTCAGCTGAATAAAGCCAAAAATTATGATGAATATGCGGCTGCCCTTCAACACTGGGATGCCCCAGCACAAAATTTTGTTTTTGCTTCTACCGAGGGCGATATAGCGCTGTGGATTCAAGGAAAGTTTGCCAATAAATGGGAGGGCCAGGGAAAGTTCTTGATGGACGGAAGCTCTCCTGACAATGACTGGCAATCGTTTATCCCTCAAAAATTCAATGCACACACTAAAAATCCAGAAAGAGGATTTGTGAGTTCTGCAAACCAGCATCCAGTAGATGAAAACTATCCTTATTTCGTCTTTAATGATGGATATGAAACCTATCGCAACAGAGTCATCAACGATTATTTACATTCCAAGGAAAAATTGAAGGTAGATGACTTCAAAAGCCTGCAAAACAACACCTATAACCTGAAAGCCGCAGAACTTGTCCCTTATATGTTAAAACATATGAATACAACCGAAATGTCGGATAAAGAAAAGTCGGTTTTAGCGGAAATCAAACAATGGACATTTAACAATGATATAGATGAAGTAGGCCCAAGTATCTGGGAATTGTGGTATGAAAACCTAGAGAACATCCTCTGGGATGAATTGACGGATGAGGATGTAGCCTTAACCACCCCCTTCACCTTCCAAACCATTCATCTGTTAAAAACAAAGGGGGAACATCCGTTGATGGATATTGAAAAAACGACCGATAAAGTAGAAACGGCTACAGATTTGTTTGCAATCTCGTTTAAAGAGACCGTTCAACAATTGGAAGAGTTTAAACAGCAAAATGGCGATTATAGCTGGGCGCGTTACAAAGGCACCTACACAGGGCACTTATTACAAGGGCTTCCTGCTTTTTCAAGATTTGACATCCCCATTGGTGGAGGACGAAGTATCGTTAATGCGACCTCTAAAAATCATGGTCCATCGTGGCGGATGATCGTGGAAATGAGTTCCCCGCCTCAGGCAGTTGCCATCTATCCCGGAGGACAATCTGGAAACCCTGGCAGTCGATACTACGATAATTTCATCGACGATTGGGCACAAGGGGAATATTATCCTTTGGAATTTTTACAGACCCAAACTCCTCCAAATGAATCGATAGGTACACTCACCTTAATTCCATCCCAAAATGAAGAATAATCTTTTCAATTTCGGTGGCACCTTGTTGCTGTCAGCTGCATTATCCGTTTTTTTGCCCTGGTGGTCCATCATGCTAGCAGCCTTTGTAATGGCTGTGCTGGTCCCCGTGAAAAAAACAGCTGTTTTTATAGTTCCCTTTTTGGCAGTCGGTCTGTATTGGGGAATCTATGCTCTAGTACTTAGCAGTGCAAATGAATTCATCCTCGCTCGAAAAATTGCTGTTTTATTTCCGCTTAACGGCAACCCTTATCTATTGCTCTTGGCGACGGCCAGTATAGGAGGATTTGCTGCAGGCTCCAGTGCTGTTCTTGGGAAACAACTATCAGCATTTATCCTCAATAGAAATACTGATTAATTCTAATGATAATCGTCCCGAACGAAATGACTATGCCTTGGAGGCCTGTCTTTTTCTTTCATTTTCATCTAGAAAAACTTTGCGCAAACGAAGCGACTCCGGTGTCACTTCAACATATTCGTCTCCTTGAATATATTCTAAAGCTTCTTCTAAAGTAAACTTAATGGGTGGTGCAAGCTTCACTTTGTCGTCGCTACCAGCAGCGCGAACATTAGAGAGTTTTTTGGTTTTAGTGACGTTAACCACCATATCGTCGGGACGGCTGTTTTCACCAATTACTTGACCGGTATAAACCTCTTCATTGGGGTATACAAAAAACTTACCGCGCTCTTGTAATTTATCGAGAGAATACGGGATAGCAAGTCCTTTTTCCATAGAAATCAACGATCCGTTAATTCGACCTGGAATTTCTCCTTTATACGGCTGAAACTCCTTGAATCGATGATTCATAATAGCTTCCCCGGCAGTGGCTGTTAACAGTTGATTTCTCAGCCCAATTATTCCTCTAGAAGGAATTATAAATTCACAAATCATTCGGTCGCCTTTCGGCATCATACTAAGCATCTCCCCTTTTCGAAGCGAAACCATCTCAACGGCTTTTCCAGAAACGGTCTCTGGTAGATCTATCGTGAGTTCTTCTACTGGCTCGTGTTTTTTACCGTCTATTTCTTTCAGGATTACCTGTGGCTGTCCTATCTGTAATTCATAACCTTCGCGTCGCATGGTCTCAATAAGAACAGACAAATGCAGTACTCCACGCCCAAATACCATGAACTTATCGGCAGAGTCTGTCGGTTCTACACGCATTGCAAGGTTTTTTTCGAGTTCTCGCTCCAATCTTTCCTTGATATGTCGGGAAGTCACGTATTTCCCTTCTTTTCCGAAAAAAGGTGAATCGTTAATGGTGAACAACATGCTCATCGTTGGCTCGTCGATAGCAATGGTCGGCAAGGGTTCGGGTTGTTCGGGGTCTGCGATCGAATCTCCAATTTCAAAATTTTCCAATCCGACTATGGCACAAAGGTCTCCCGCCTGTACTTGCGTTACTTTTTTTCTGCCCAAGCCTTCAAAAACGTGCAACTCTTTAATTCTAGATTTTAGTTGACTTCCATCGCGTTTAACTAAAGCGATAGGATCGTTAGTGTTTAATAGTCCTCGATGAAGACGACCGATAGCAATCCGGCCTGTAAACGAAGAGTAATCCAACGAGGTGATCAGCATTTGAGTATTTCCCTGCTCTATTTTTGGCGCTGGTACATGGCTTAAAACCATTTCCAGCAGCGGACTGATATCTGAGGTCGGTTGTTGCCAATCTGTGGACATCCATCCGTTTTTGGCGGAACCATAGACCGTCGGGAAGTCCAATTGCCACTCCTCTGCCCCCAGTTCGAACATCAAGTCAAAAACTGACTCGTGTACTTCATCTGGCGTACAGTTTTCTTTATCGACCTTGTTGACTACCACTATAGGTTTTAACTTAAGGTCAATGGCTTTTTGCAATACAAAACGCGTCTGTGGCATAGGGCCTTCGAAAGCATCAACCAATAAGAGAACACCATCAGCCATGTTTAGAACGCGCTCGACCTCGCCTCCAAAGTCCGCGTGACCGGGGGTGTCAATAATATTAATCTTTGTCCCTTTGTATTGCACCGATACATTTTTTGAAAGGATGGTAATTCCTCGCTCTCGCTCCAAATCATTGTTATCTAGGATAAGGTCCCCTGTTTCTTGATGGGCTTCAAACAGGGCACAGTGATGTAAAATCTTATCAACTAATGTAGTTTTCCCGTGGTCTACGTGAGCAATGATGGCGATGTTCCGGATGGACATGATTTTAAATTTTGCGCAAAGATAGTCCTTCTCCGTCGGTCCTAGGACCTATATCTCAGTTTTCTTTCTGCGGGGGATTTAAGGTGTTTTATCGGTTATGTGATTGTGCTTTAGATCACTATAAAAAGTTTAAAGCCATCATCTACACTAATGGAGTATAACGACGGGTGCCACCTGATTTTTTTTTCGGTGAAATACAACTTTAATTTAAACGTTTAATGCCCCTAAATACCGTGTGCGTCTTTGCTAAGGCTGGGTATTTTCTTATTTTTGTAAATGAGTTCCTTGACAAATGGGGTCGACTGGTTTTGACAGCAGATGCCATAAGAATGTAAGCAAGTCGAGCGCTAAAATACAGCTCGTAAATCTCATGTTTTAGCTTTTTAAATGGCGAAAATAACTACGCTCTAGCTGCATAATCTGACCGAATTATAGTACGTCAATGCCAAGTCCCGACTAGGTTGGGAAGCTGGATGTCTCCTAATAGCCCTTGTTGACGGCGATTAATTTAGAGGCACCATAAAAGTCAACAGCGAAATGCATCGGCATCGGATGTGTTTTGAACTTAAGATGCTACGATAGATATGGGTAGTTTTTGACCAGTATCTTTCCGACAATTAAGCAGAAACTAAGCTTGTAGAAAGCCTTTTTATCGTTTGTTTGGACGCGGGTTCGATTCCCGCCGACTCCACCACATGATACAAGTACATATTTTTTAAGATTTGTCCTCATTTTTTCGGGGATTCCTTTTCTATTCAAAAGAACCCTCGAAAAATCATCCATTCTATTCGTTCGATTTTTTCCAGTCAAATTCACTTTTCTGGGAAAATCGAACGTATTGGTGTTACTTGTGTCTTCTACTTCTTTAATGTAATTAGATGGGTTTTCTTAAACCTGAGTTTAAAGGCAATAGAGTGCTGACGTATGGCCCCTTCTTCAATACATTATGATGTGAGATTACTCTATCCGCTTCTTTAATTCAACGATATATTTATCCATAGTGGGATCGTTTTTAATATCGTTAAGGTCAAAGTTGTCAAAATAATTTAACCCGCGTTTTTTATCAAATCTCGCTCTTCCACGACTGCGTTTTTCCAAAAACTCCTCGTAACTCTTAATCGCGTAGTGATTTACCCGTATTTGATCGGATACAGGGACTCTATCCCAAAATCGCTTTTTGGTAATGTTTCCGTTAGAGTCGATATACCTCCCCAAAATAACAGGTCGATGGGCCGAAAAAAACCTTAAAACTAATCTTGGATTCAGAATGACTTTTATATGTCGATTAAGTTTGTGGTCGGGCAGAGAACGGTCCTTAAACCGTTCCATGACAAAGCCTTTTTTTCTTTCTTTAGCTCCGCCACTACCATAAACCAACCAATTGATTTGAACGCCCGAAAACTTACCCAAACTGCGCAAATAGTCTGGTATGGTTTTGTGTTTAATGGGAACGATAAATTCATCAATATCTAAAAAACCCATATACTTAGTGTTCCGTTTATGCTTTCGCACACAGTTGGCATAGGCCTTGAGTTGCATTTTTTTTCCCGGAAAATAACAGTACTCCACTACATTACTGTCGATGTAGGGCTGCAATATTTCTCGAGTGTTGTCGGCACTCTCGTTGTCATAGATGAAAAACTTTTCAACCCCCAACATTTTATGGTATTCAATCCATTCTTGAAAATAGCGCCCTTCGTTTTTTGCTATTGCACAAAGGGTTAGATTAAATTGATATTTTCTTTTAAACATAAATCTTAAAACGAAATCTTATGGTTATCTGATTGTAACGGTCAAAAATATCTCTTTTTAGAGTTTAAACTAAAGTTTAATATACAAACTTTAGAGGGCTATTTACCTCCCTAAATACGCTTAGATTTATTCTATATTTGCCAGAATGTACACTAATCGAATGAAGGACCACACACCATGGAAATAGATTTTGTAATTACTTGGGTGGATATGAACGACACTAAATGGCAACGCGATTTTGTCAAGTATTCAAACAAAACAGTAAATGAGAAAAACTCTGTTTCTGTGGCGCGTTTTCGGGATTATGGTTTATTAAAATTCTGGTTCCGCGGTATTGAAAAATTTACCCCTTGGGTACGCAAAATACATTTTGTAACCTGTGGACAAAAACCTGAATGGCTAGACGAAAATCATCCAAAAATTAACCTGGTTCATCACAAAGATTTTATTCCAAAGCAGTTTTTACCCAGCTACAACTCCGTGGTGATTGAACGCTACATGCACAAAATTCCTGGGTTGACAGAGCATTTTGTGTATTTCAACGATGATTTTTACATCATTAATCATTTAGATAAAAGTCGCTTTTTTCAAAATGGTTTACCCTGTGATATTTCCATTTTTCAATACAACCCAAATTGGTCACAATGGTATATACGTATCAAGAATAACATCAGGCTCATCAATCAACATTTTCACAAAAAGGAAGTCATGAATCGCTTTTATGACAAGTGGTACAACCCTATCTACGGAAAAAAATTGTGGATGAATTACTTGATGAAGTTTTATTCAAAGTTTATTACGTTGCGTACGCCTCACAATGCACAACCTTTTTTAAAAAGTATGTTTGAAGACGTCTGGAAACATTGTGAGATGGAATTGACAGAAACTTCAGTAAACAGATTTCGTGCAGTGACCGACTATACCCCGGAGCTATTTCGTGCTTGGCAAATGTGTACCGGTAATTTTACGCCCTACAACACCTATAGTGACACCAAAATGTTTTCACTCATGGTTCCTCCAAAGCAAAAAAAAGCCTTAGAGGTCATTCGAAATCAATCTTACAAACTTATATGTCTTAACGACAATGTTCGCATCCGTAATTACGAACAGGTTATTGGCAATATTAAAGAAGCTTTTGAAAGTATTTTGCCAAAGAAATCGAGTTTTGAACTCTAGGCTTCCGATGCAAAAAAAGCAAATCATTGTATCCTTAACTTCTTTTCCTGTGGCTTTGCCTTTCGCAGCTCAGGCAATACGGTCAATTCTAGAGGGTTCAGTTCTTCCAGATAAAATAGTGCTGTACCTAACGGCTGAACAGTTCCCTGATGGCAAACTCCCAGCAGAGATAGAAAATCTATTATCGTTAAATTCAATTTTTGAAGTTAGATTTTACCATGAGGCTATTCGCTCCTACACCAAGTTAATCCCGGCAATACAAGATTTTCCGAATGACATTATAGTAACAATTGACGATGATGTACGCTATCATAAGCATATGCTAAAACGCCTACTGAACCGTCATCAGAAATACCCCAAAGCAATCATTGGTCACCGTATAAGACGTATCAAGTTAAATGCGAGGTATCGAAAATGGAAATGTTATAAGCATATAAGTCTATTGACACGCAGTTTCCGACCAAGTTTTAGAAATTTACAAACGGGTGTAGGTGGCGTTTTATATCCACCACATTCCTTATCTAAAGAAATGCTCAAATCAGAAGTATTTATGCAGTTGGCTCCCACGGTAGACGATATATGGTTTTGGGCTGCAGCAGTTGCAAATGGCACCAAAATTACGCCCATACCTCTTGGTTTTTGGCGTCAACCCGACCTTGAAAAACCCTCCAAAGTCTCTTTAAAAAGCACCAATGTGTTCTCTAGTATTGATGTGAATCGTACCGTTTTTGAAAGCATCCTGCAAAAATACCCAACCATTAAACAACGATTTGACAGGAATAGATAAGCGTAGACTTAAAATATTACACTTCACTTGAATTAAAGATTTAAGCTGAATATAGGTTGATCAACTTCTACAACCCCATCAATGACGGATGCGGAAAATTTACACTCGTCATTGTCAGCTGTAGGTAGAGCCATACACATCTGACAACAGATGTTTAAGGACTTCTATCATTTCATTTATTTCTCAAATTCTGATTTTTCAGGAAAGCGACTATTTAACCAAACTTTCAACTTCTTACGGTCATTATCATCAGCATATTCAGTGTCATTCAAACAAAAAAATGTTGGGTTAAATTTTTGAAGTTTTTCGTAATGCCTGTCTTTTTGGATATGCAAATGAAGTGATTCTTTGCTTGAAACGTATTGTAAGTACCCACGCTTTTCAGCTAAGGCGACATATGAATAAATAATACGCTGGACATCATTTGCACTCCGAATATGATTCATTTTCGTAAGATCAATTTCATCTTTAAAAATTTGCTCTGCAACACGCAAGCAGTCGCTTTTTAAGTAACTATCTATATTATGATGTGGCAATCCATTATAATAAATCCCAAATTTATGCTTTACCAATTCAGCAGCATTAAATAAAGCTTTACTATAAAGTTTGTGAGGCTTTTTCAAAATTTGTTCGCGTAAAAACCAACGAAATCTTCTAAACGGTTTTCGATTAAGCCGTATGATAGGGAATCCGTCCTTTGTAAAAAAATTGGTTGGCAAAATAGTTTTGTTCAGAAACATATCATCATTTGACAATAGAAAGTGCTCCGAAAGATTTGGTATTTTATATAAAAAATGTTCTAATACATTTGAGTTAAAACATGGCAAACTTTTAGACGGCAATATGTCATTTTGATCTATAATTTGGATTTTAGGATTTGAAATGTCGAGCCATTTCGGTGTTTGATTATCCGTTACAATAAAAATTTTCCTGATCCAAGACGCATATCTTTCAACTGATCGTAAGCTGTATTTTAATTCGTCATTATTTAAATATCGTCCATTGAAATTTGTGGATGAATTTTCCACTTTTCTTCCAAAAAAGGCATTGCGCTTTGCTAGCCATTCGGGGTCGTTGCCATCTACCCATAGATAAACTAAATCAATGCTCGGGATATCACCTTTCATCTTCAATTCTTTGTTGGATTGCTGGATATTTTTCAAGTATTTTCTCAAAGGCGGAACGGTTCAAATCCGTACCTCTTTTGAAGTTAGTGGTTTTTAGGGAGAGATTTTCGGGTTTTTCTAATCCACGTGGTTTGTTATGCTTTCCGAAGGGATAGGGAACTATGTAGGTGCCGTTGCTTACTGCCGCAGCCCAAAACCAGATATCGTCTGTTGTGGGTGCTATTTCTCTAAATAAATCGGAATCCAACATTTCCTTGTCCAAAGAGTTTGGAGGATACAAAACACCTCCAACACCCGTTTGTATGTTTTTAAAACTAAAGTTTAGCCGCTGGGTAAAAAAATGGTACCAACGATATTTTTTCCATTGACGATAGGGAGCATTAAGTTTTATTTTTTTAGCTCGATTGGCAATAATCGCGTCTGGAATCTGTGCATGTAGGTGAAGTAAGTCTCCCAGCATATGCTTATGATACTTAACATCATCGTCTATTGTAACAATTATGTCGTTTGGAAAATCTTTCAGTGCGGGAATCAATTTTCGATAGGAACGAATTTCTTCATCATAATTCCTAATCTCAAATAAGGGGTTATTTTTCGCTAGAGTCGTCAGCTCTACAGGAATTTCACTGTCTTTGAATTGTGAAAACGTAAGATATAGAACCACTTTATCAGGCAAAGTATTGCCTGATAAGATAGACTTAATTGCATCTTTTGCATAGCGTATTGCAGCTGGAAAAGAGGTTAAGGATACAATTACTTTTTTCTGATTCAACATGTTTTTCATTAGTCCATTAGGTTCGGAGATCCTTTTATAAACAGAGGATAAACGCTTTTGATGCGCATAATCAACACTTTAATGGTCCATTAAAATAGCATTATGTACAAATCTTTATCGTCGATTTACTCCTGTAAAAGTATGCTATTTTCTAAGGGATTAAAAAGAGTGCTTAAACCTTTTTGAATATCGTTTTGGATCGCTCATTCAGATGTAGTGTAGAAATAATTCATCAGTCAAAGACCTTCCTCCAAAATATCTTCGATTCCGTTTTTACAGTTATTCAATACCGTATAATTGCAAATGGATTCTTTTAGTTTTACAGTAGTTTCCTACTTTATTCCTTTACATTGCTTACAAAATACATCCTCATTTTCTACCATAATTCTCTAACTTGCAGACGCTGTAGAGATCTACACAAAACTATATCTATGTTTCGAAAAATTATTCTCCCCGTACTGGGAGCGTTTTTACTGCTTCAATGTAGTGATACTGCTGAAAGTCCAACCCTCGATATTGATCCACAACTGATTGGGAAATGGAAAATCCGTCGCCCCAACACCTCCAAAACAACAGATGTTTGCTATGTCAATCAGATCGTTATTGGAGAACAAAGTGTACAAGTGCAATTCATCTCCGCCAAAAATGGCGTTCAACGGAATCATGAATATCTGGGCGCCTACCGCATGGAAAATGGGAACCTCGTTTTGCCAGAAATTATGCAGATGAACAACGTACAGCTTATTCAAGGGCAATTGTACTTTGAATTCGTCTATGATCCGGAATTAGAATTCTTTTGCAGTTGGGTGAATTGGCAGGAAGAACACCTACACGATCCGTTTGGTGCCATCGGTGAACGTTAGGTCTTGAAACGTCAGCAATCGTCTTGTTTTTTGCTGAAAACTTCTGTAGTGTAGTCTTAAAGAAAGCTTCGCTATCTCGTGAGTCGCTAAATAATTTAATGTTTATGGTTTATGCACCATGTAGCTCTGGTCCATTGAACCTATCGCAGCCGAAAGACTTGGAGTTCAAAGTCGATAAAAGAATCGAAGCCTAGTTTTCGCTTTTAAAATACAACCCAATAATTTTTTCTACACCCTGAATTTAAGCTGTCCCAAATAATGGATTTAAACATTTTGATTACTTTTAAATTTTAAGCTATACCTATAGCGTTAATCATCTTTTAAACCCAAAACGTGAATCAATATCTTTTCCAACTACTCGATCAAACAGGGCTTCCACCCTTCTGGAAAACTATAGTCGCAGTTCTCTTAGGACTCTTCGTGTTGAGCGTTCTCGCTGTCCTTATATTCTGGATCAGTAAAAAGATGATTCGCTTTGGTTTTGTACAAATGGCGCGCAAAACCAAGGGTAGTCTAGACGACATCTTAGTAATGAATCAGCTCCCGCAAAAGATTGCATGGGTGATTCCCTATTTTTTCCTCAGCTGGGCACTCCCCGAGTGGCTCGATTATTTTGGAGATTATGCAATCGATATACAACACTTGTTTACCGCCATCGGCATTGTCTTGGTTATCGTTATTATTCGAGCGATTCTACACAGTCTACGCGACTATCTCAAATCGCTTGATAACTTTAAAGACAAACCCATTGATAGCTACATACAGGTTTTCCTGATCTTTCTATGGGCCATCGGTACTCTGATGATTTTATCTGTCCTTACAGGCCTAGATGTGACTAAATTTTTAGCGGGCCTTGGGGCACTTTCCGCTGTGATCATCCTCGTGTTTAAAGACAGTCTTTTGGGTTTTGTGGCCAGCATTCAAATCGCTGTAAACGACACCGTCAGGATTGGAGACTGGATTACTCTTAAGTCCCAAGGGGCAGACGGCGATGTGATAGAAATTAACTTATCGAATGTTAAAATTCGCAACTTCGACAACACCATTTCCATTCTACCCACTTACAAACTTCTAACAGAGTCCTATGTCAATTGGCGAGGTATGTCCGAATCGGGCGGACGGCGAATTAAAAGAGCGTTACACTTGCGAATCGATAGTGTTCGCTTTTTGGACCCTTCCGAGCTAGAAGCGTTTAAGAAAATTGAACGTTTAACCCCCTACATCGACAGTCGAATGTCGGCCATCGAACAACACAACCAAAAGACGGCCACCAATAAAGAACTATTGCTGAACGGCAGGAATTTTACCAACCTAGGAATGTTCCGCGCCTATGTAGAAGCCTATCTCAGTGAACACCCCCAAATCAATCCTAACCTAACGCTTTTGTGCCGCCAACTCGAGCCGAGTCCACAGGGCATTCCCTTGGAAGTATATGCCTTTAGTAAGGATAAAAATTGGGGGAATTACGAGCGCATTGCTTCAGATATCTTTGACCACCTTTTGGCTGCTCTACCTACTTTCCAACTTAAGTGCTTTGAACTGACATATAAATAAATGATGATACGACTACTCTTACTTCTCTCTTTTCTGAGTATTGGACTCTTTTCTACCGCCCAAAAAAAAAATAAATTAAAACCACTAGATTCCATAGTAGTCGACCTAAAAGCCGACGCAGGAAAGATCAACAGTTATTTTGGCGATCAGAAACTCTATTGGGAGCTGGATCCTTCAGATCTAGACAAAGACTACCTGATGGTTACTCGACTAGCGCAAATCCCTTCTAATTACAGCGCATATGTCAATGCGGGTTCCAAAACAGCAGAAAGAGTTGTCCGATGGACCAAAGTAGATGGTGAAATTATTCTTCGCCAGCAGTCATTCATTAACCAGGCGAATGATGAAGACCCTATACGCATCAGTGTAGAGGAAAATAACTACGCCCCTATCCTCGCTATTTTTCCGATCCTGAATGAAGAAAAAGATCGCTACTTGATCGACGTATCCGACTACTTTAACAACAATTCTCCGGGCTTTAATATCATTTCATCTGGCGCCAAAGAACAATTTAAGATTGGCGGGGTCGATAAAAAGCGAAGCAGAATTGAAAAAGTTAGCAGTTTTCCACAAAATACGGAGGTCGTGCATACCCTAACTTTTTCGGTTCAGAAACCACCCCGGTCTAACCGAGCAAAAACCTTTAGTTTTCAAGTCAATCATTCGCTTATTCTTCTTCCGGAAAATCCTATGCAAATCCGATATTCCGATGAACGTGTAGGCTGGTTTGGTCTCGAAAAATACAACTACAGCTCCGAGGCGCTTAAATCAGATTCTTTTAGAATTATTCGACGATGGCGTTTAGAACCCAAAGATCCTGCGGCATATGCACAAGGAGAGTTGGTAGAACCCAAAAAGCCGATTGTTTATTATCTCGACCCCGCCACACCAATGAAGTGGAGAAAATACTTCAAACAGGGAATTGAAGATTGGAACCAAGCTTTTGAAACAGCTGGATTTAAAAATGCCATTCAGGCGAAGGACGCCCCCAGCCCCGAAGAGGATCCTGAATTTAACCCTGAAGATGTTCGCTATTCTACCGTACGCTATGTGGCTTCAACTACCCGAAATGCTATTGGACCGAGTGTGAGTGATCCGCGTACAGGAGAAATATTAGAATCAGACATTATTTGGTATCACAATCACCTCCGTTCCTACAGAAATCGATATTTACTGGAAACGGCTGCCGCCAATCCTAAAGCCCGAACGCTCAATACTCCAGAAGAAGAAATTGGCGAAATGATGCGACAAGTGATTGCCCATGAAATTGGACACGCTCTAGGTCTTCCCCACAATATGAAAGCCAGCTCTGCCTATGCCGTAGATTCTTTACGCTCTGGAAGCTTCACCCAGAAATATGGGATAGCCACTACACTTATGGATTATGCACGTTACAATTACGTGGCGCAACCCGGAGACAAAAATATTCGATTTGTCCGTCAATTAGGGCCCTACGATCATTATGCCATCAATTGGGGGTACCGCTACTACCATCAGCAAAGTCCGGCAGAAATAAGAGACCTGCTAGCGGCAGAAGTGGACGAGAAAAGCACTGATCCAATCTATATGTTCGGTTCTGGTGGCTTAGATCCACAAGCTCAAACGGAAAATATAGGAGATGATCCGGTCAAAGCCAATACCTATGGCCTAAGCAATTTGAAAATAGTTGCGCAAAACTTGGAACAATGGACAACCCCAACGGGGAATAATTTTGACGACCTGAAAGAGCTCCATCAGGAAATGTTAGGAGTCTACAGGCGATATATCAATCATGTAGCGAGAATCGTTGGCGGAGTTCATGAAACCCTCCTACGCCAAGGACAAGAGGGAATACCCTACCGACATGTCGATAGAGCACAACAAATTCGAGCGTTAAACTTCTTGAATGAAGAATTATGGGAGACTCCAACCTGGTTATTCGATAAAAACACCCTCAGTAAATTCGATCCCTACAAGGGGGTGGAACAAGTGCAAAATCTTCAAAAGTCTGTCTTAAACCGGTTGCTCAGTACAAAAACCTTGAATCGAATGTGGCGAACGCAGAGCAGTCTTAGCGGTACTCCATTAGGCGTACAACAACTGCTGACTACGCTTAACAAACACCTCTTTTTTGAGCGGTGTTCCCCCACTATACATGAACAACACTTACAGCTCTACGCCCTTGAAAAATTGAATACGCTAAGTACAGATGATGCCTTAGACCCTTCCTTAAGAGCTGTCATTACTGATCGGAAAGGTGAATTGAGAAAATGGTTTAAAAGAAATAAAAGGGGAGATTTAGGAACACACTACCGTTATGCGCTCGAGCTTCTCGAAACAAACTAATCCTGTTGAGAAGAAAAGGCCTCTGAATATGTGGCCGTTGAAGCTGATTTTTAGATAGAAAAAAAGCAGCGGTATTGGGACGGTTATTTTTCTTTTTTATTGATAACTTTATGTGAAACCAGTTCTCAATGTTGTTTATATTTGGCAAAAAATTTACTGTATATGTCTTTTTCTGATCTCTATTCTTCTGGATTTAAAAACCGTAACCGCGATCATTTTGCTGCTATTGTTCGTGTGGCCCTTTCTGATGATGTAATCACAGAGCAAGAACACGCTTTTATCAACAGACTAGCAATTTCTTTGGAGATCGATGACCAAGAAAAAGAAGCCATCCTCAAGGACCCTGAAGCCTACCCCGTTAATCCGCCAGCGAATGACACTAGAAGAAAAGAACGCCTATACGATTTGGCACGTATTGTATATGCAGATCATATCGCTGACGAAGAGGAAAAAGCATTGTTACGTCGCTTTGTGGTAGGGCTTGGTTTTGCTACGGAAGATGCAGAAAATATTGCCGACCGAGCACTTACTCTTGTCGACAAGGGATTGGATGAAGACGAATTTCTCGAACAGTTCTAATCCTGTAGTACCTCTTTTACTTTTAGAAAAACAGCATGGCCCAATAGGCTTAAACCGCTATTGAGAACCACCAACCCTGCTGTCCCCCAGCTAAACCACCCAGACTCACCTAAGGTCCGGAGTCGTATGGCCTCACCTAAAATTGAAATTCCTGCCCCCACTAAGAGAAGAGACGTTACGGAAAATATCCACCATTGCACTTTTAAGTTCATATCTTTATTTTAATTTAAAAATACAGCAATGACGGCAAAACCCATTTCTCTAGGTGAATTTATCATCCGCGAACAAGAAAAATTCCCCAATGCCTCAGGAGATTTGAGTAAGATTCTCAGCAGTATCAAAGCAGCCGCAAAGCGCGTAAGTTTTAGGATTCTTCAGGCCAGCCTCCACGGCAATAGTCCGCTAGCAAATCATACTTCCAATATTCATGGCGAGGAACAAACACCTCTTGATGTCTATGCCGATCGAATTTTTATAGAGGCGAGTCGAGCAAGGAGAGAAGTTTGTGCTTTAGGCTCTGAGGAACAAGACGATTGGATTCATTTTTCTGATCCGGAACACAATAAAAGTAAATATGTCTTGCTGATCGATCCTCTAGACGGGTCTTCCAATGTAGATGTAAATGTGTCTGTCGGAACAATATTTTCTATCTATAAGCGCGTGAGTCCCCTCGGTGGACCAGCACAATTAGCGGATGTACTGCAAAACGGTAGAAAGCAAATCGCAGCAGGCTATATCCTCTATGGCTCTTCTACCATGCTTGTTATGAGTACAGGACACGGTGTTAATGGGTTTACTCTCGATCCGGCCTTGGGAAGCTTCTATCTATCCCACCCGCAAATGACATTCCCTAAACACGGGTGTATCTATTCCATAAACGAAGGGAATTACGAACATTTCCCTCATGGCATTAAGCAACTCATTAAACATTATCAGCAAGTAGAACCAGCGGAAAATCGTCCCTATACTTCCCGATATATCGGTTCTTTGGTCGCAGATTTTCATCGGAACTTACTAAAAGGAGGGGTGTATTTATATCCGCAGGGGACTACTGCCCCGGAAGGAAAACTACGATTGCAATACGAATGTAACCCCATTGCTTTTTTAGCAGAAAAAGCAGGAGGAATGGCAACTAATGGTCAGATTCCTATTTTGGATGTTACCCCTACTCAACTGCATCAGCGGACTCCCTTTTTTGTTGGAAACAAGCAACTAGTTGAAGAAATTCACACCTATTTAAAAAAGTGATTGTTAAATAGTTAACCCGGGTTCGACTACTTAAATTTGTAGTTACGCCAGTAAGACAATGCGCCTAAGAGTAAAACAAAGGCTGCGGCATAATAGACAAAAGATGGGGTGATGATTTTATCGCCACTCGCATAAGAGTGAAGCCCAACCAAGTAGAAATTTACACCAAAATAGGTCATCAGTATACTCGCAAAAGCCAATACACTCATGAAATTAAAGGTCCATCGACCGCCTAAACCTGGGATCAACCGCATATGTAAGACAAAAGCATACACCATGATGCTGATCATGGCCCAAGTTTCTTTAGGATCCCATCCCCAATAACGCCCCCAGCTTTCATTGGCCCACATCCCCCCTAAGAAGTTACCAATTGTAAGCATCACCAGGCCAATGGTTAGGGAAAGCTCATTAATAATTGTCAGCTCTTTAATTTGAATCTTCAGCTTTGCTCTATTCGACTCTTGGAAAAGCAGCATCAATAACATCACAACAAGTCCGATGATCATACTGATGGCAAATGGACCGTAGCTTCCCACAATAACCGCAACGTGAATCATTAACCAATAACTATCCAAGACAGGTTGCAAATTGGCAATCGCCGGATCTGTCCAATTCCAGTGAGCGATCATAAGGGTCATGGAACTGACAAATGCAGTCGATGCTAAGGTAAGGTTAGACTTCCGACCAAAAATAAACCCAAATAATTGAGTTGCCCAAGCGACATAAATCATAGACTCATATGCATCGCTCCAGGGAGCATGCCCGGAAATATACCACCGGGCGGCTAAACCTGCCGTATGCGTGAGAAACAATAGCCCAAGAAGCCCCTGTAGTCCAAGGTTAGACCAGCGCAAAAATGCATTGGTTTTGAAAATCTGAAAAACAACTACCACAAAGAGCAACAAGCCAACATAGAGGTAGTACTGAAATAGTTTCTCAAAAACATTAAAACGATTATAGGCGATCTCAGCTTCAATCTTTTTTTCCGAAGGCAATACTTCGGCACCAAACTTTTGCTGAAAACCTTTGAGGCTCGCCAAAAGATTATCGGCTTGTTCGTAATCCCCATCTTGGGTGGCATTGCGCAGAGATCTCAAATAAAGCGGTAAAACATTTCGGACGTAAAGGGAGTCCATTCCTGTAAAATTGGCTTCTTTCAATTCAGGATAGGAGACCCATCGGTTATTTGAGTCATCTGGTAAGGGAAAAATTCTAAGCACACGGCCTTCTAAAGCAGAATACAACAGATTTACGCGTTTATCGACCTCTATAAAATCTTTTTCAAAGCTATTAGGTACACGAGCACGATAGGCTGTCTCTAATTGAGAACTAATCTTGTAATTGCCCTCAGCATCAAAAAAGCGAACTAAGGAGGCATATTTTTCTTTGGGTCCTAATCCGACCACTTTCCGAATACTGTCGTTTCCGCGTTTGAGGTATATGATTGGTATGTTATACCAAACGGCTGGGTTGTTGAGGATCGATAGTAACACCTGATCGGAATTCAATCCCTTGTAGGCATCTTTTTTAGAAACTTTTCGCAATAGTTCTGAAGAGAACGTATTTGCGGGTTTCATTCGCCCGCCCAAATCCTGGATGATTAACTTCCCAAAATTAGCAGCGTGTTCCGGAGCAAAGGCCTCGGCTTGCACCAAAGAATCGAAATTCATTCCTTTTTGTGGCCCCTCTAAAAAGCCTTGTGCCTGAAGACTGGTGGAACTAAGCAGTAGAATAAGCCCCCCTACTACTTTTTGCTTTTTGATTTTTTCTAAACTCTTGGCAAGATCAATAAAACGAGTTTTTCCAATAAAGAATATCCCCATCATACTCAAATACAACAAAATATATCCAACATAGGTCACCCAAGTCCCCCACCAGTCGTGATTGATGGAGAGAACAGTTCCTTTTTCATCCGGATCGAACGAGGCTTGAAAAAAGCGATACCCTTTATGATCTAAAACATGATTCATGTAGATATCATAGGGAAAAGGATTTTGATCTTCCACTTGGATTTTACTCATGAAAGAAGAGTAGCTCTTTTCAGTACCCGGATATTTTTCAGCGATAAAATCGTTCAACGTAAGGGCAAAAGGAAGCTTTTGCTCCAACGAACCGTATTGCACATAAAAGTCTAAGCCATTGAGTTGTTCAATTTTTTTTATTTCTGAAGGGGCTCCTTTGGCCCCTAAAAGTGCGATGGTTTTTTCTGCATTTCCAGAACGTACTTTTATCGAGAGTGCATCGGTGGCTCCCTTCTCCCCTTCTGCTACGGGGACCATGTCGAACCTACCGCGAATTAAGGGTTCTGGAATCACAAATTGCAATCCAGGAAGGGTGTATAATGATCGTAGTTGTAAGCTTTGCTCGCTATTGGCTTCCAATCGTCCTTGGAATTGATCTGCCATGCGCATGAAACCAGCTTCAAACGGGCTTTGAATATAATATTCACCTGCTTCAAAGCGGATATTCACAGCACCCTCTATCGGGCTGTTGAGGGTAAATAATATATTGTGAATATTGGCCACTTCCCCATATTTTAAATAGTGTTCATGGCGGGAACCATCGCTGGCCTCAACAATTTTAAGATATCGTTCCCCAGCTGGATCCATAACCAATCCTGAAGTCATATCTTCTTGGAAGGAGACCAAATCAATTTCGAAAGGAATACCGGCAAAATCGTCCGACCAATGCAAACGGTTATTGACATGTTCTGAAAATAAAACATCGTCTTGCAAGATCTTTCGCATGGGAGTTCCGTCTCTTTCGCCATCGACAAAAATGGTGAGATAGGTTTTTTCGGTTAAATAGCGATCGGTGGTTTCCCCTTCCCGAATGGGCATTACTCCCTCATATCCGAAATAACGAGTGATAAACGCTCCTAGGAGAATAAGAATAAAGGACAAGTGGAGGAGCAATACAGCCCACTTGGTTCTACGAAGTAATTTGTATTTAAAAATATTCCCAATAAAATTAATCATCAGCAACGCCATGATGAGTTCAAACCACCAGGCATTGTAGATCCATATTTTAGCAGTATCAGTAGAATACCATGTTTCTATGAATGTGCCAAAAGCCATTGCCGTGGGGAACAATAGGAATAAAAGTGCTGTAAGACGAGTTGAAAATAAAATCTTAAACCAAGTATCTTTCATGCCATCCGCTTCTTAAATCGATGCAAAGATACTTATTCGGACGCTCTTTTACAGGATTCGATTTAAAACTATTAACGCAATCTCAACTAGAATTCCCCAACACAGTAAATCAAACAAGCGTTGCGGCTTCATTTGTGCCAAAAGCGCTCCTAAATAGACCATGGCTGCCGCCACGCCTATGACCATTTGAGAAAATTTAAACAATGTCATTTGTCCCTGACAGATATAAAAAATAGCAATTGAGCCAATACAGGCCAATAGAATGATGCTCAGTGGAATCATCAGGAAAAAGTGATGGAGATAATACTGCCGTATTTTGGAAAAATTGTTCATAAAGGGTAAGTATTTGGGTACACTTCAATATACGAAAAATTCTACTTTTGAACAACTATGATGCAGCTAACGCTTTTGGGCAATGGACGTGTGGCTTCTTTTTTTAAACAATTGATTGAAAAAAGTACAGCGCTCGAATGGGTCGGTTGGTATGCCCGAGAATTTCGGGACGAAACACTCCCTAAAGGAGTCCAAAAGGTGTCGCAGATCGAAGATCTACCACCAGCCGACTTGCATCTCGTATGTGTGTCGGACGATGCCTTACCGATCATCGTCCCTAAAATTCAACAAAAAGGAATCGTTGCCCATACCTCCGGGGCAGTCGGATTAGAGGTTTTTCAAAAGCAACAAACCGCAGGCGTTTTTTACCCTCTACAGAGTTTTTCCAAAGAATCTTTACCGAAACTTGCCGATATTCCGATTTGCATAGAAGCAGATACGGCAATGACCTTTAGCAGGCTGGAAGCGTTTGCCCAAATTATCGGTTTAAAATCTCAAGCCATGTATAGCCAGCAACGTTTGCAGCTACATTTGGCTGCCGTTTTTGCTAACAACTTTAGTAATCATTGCTGGACTATCGCCAAAGAACTTTGCGAAAAATCAAACATTTCTTTTGATTTACTTCAGCCCCTCATCGAAAATAGCTTTCGCAAAATGCAACAAATAGGTCCCAAAGCTGCCCAAACTGGTCCTGCCCTACGGAAAGATCAACAAACCATTGAAAAACATTTAAATCACTTGAATCCTGACCTAGGGGAACTCTATCAAAAACTATCCGATTCGATACAAAATGCTCATGAATTATAAAGAAAAATTAAACCAAGTCACTACCATCGTCCTCGATGTAGACGGAGTTCTAACAGACGGTCGTATACTCATCACTACCGAAGGGGAAATGTACCGACAAATGCACACCAAAGACGGCTACGCGCTAAAAGCTGCGTTAGATGCCGGCCTGAAAGTTGCCATTATTTCCGGAGGGACAAACGAAGGCGTTCGAAATCGCCTAAAAGCACTCGGCGTCTATGACATCTATTTGGGAGCGCATCACAAAATGGAAGCCTATCAGGATTTAATGGATTCCTATGACCTCGACCCGATGAATATTCTCTACATGGGAGACGATATTCCGGACATTCCAGTTATGGAAAAAGTAGGCGTTGCATGTTGTCCTCAGGATGCCGTATCCGATGTGAAAGCAATTGCTGATTACATATCCCATATCGACGGAGGAATGGGTTGTGTCCGAGATATAGTAGAACAAACCCTTCGCGTGCAAGGGAAATGGGGAAACCTCAACAGTGCTAAAAATGACTAATCCCCTCTTCGCTAAATTAGAGGGAATCGAAATCGTATTGGCGTCAGGATCCCCGCGACGAAAAGCTTTTTTAGAAGAACTTCAACTGCCCTTTCGCGTGCAATCCCATCCGGTTGATGAAAGCTACCCTCCCGAATTAACAGGAGCCGCAATTGCTCGGTACATCGTTGAACAAAAAATAAAACCTTTCCAAACAGAAGTAAGTGAGCATAAAATCGTCATTGCTGCAGATACGATTGTTTGGAAATCTCCACACTGCTTGGGGAAACCTAAGGATGAGAAAGAGGCTACAGCCATGCTCCAACTCCTTTCCGGAGATACGCATGAAGTCATCACTGCCGTTGGCTTTTGGTATAAGGGTGAAATGAGCATGATACACGCCACTTCTAAGGTCTTTTTTAAAAAACTAACTGACCATGTTATACAGCATTATATCCAATCTTCACAACCGTATGACAAAGCTGGGGCCTATGGTATACAGGAATGGATAGGAACCGTTGGGGTCGACCGCATAGAAGGAAGCTACACCAATATTGTTGGACTTCCAACAGCTGCCCTTATAGAGCATTTAACATTGCTTTTAACGCCCAACGATGTTTAATTCAATACCTTTAAGGATGCATTTTCAAAAAGCCCTAGTATTATTCGCTTTCCTCTCAGCACTGGTCATCAGTTGCCAACCGCAAAAGCCCGAAAAGGGAGCAGAAATGCCTAAAAAACAACTGAAACTATCCAAAGAATGGAAATCTTATTGGTTCGATGGAACAGCAGAAATTACCTCGTATCAGCTTTCGCAAAGCCGTTACGGCAGTGAACGGACAGGAAAAGCAGTGATGATCTTTGTAACTGAAGATTTACGCAAAGAAGAACAAGTTAAAGCAAATAGTAGGTCTGAAAAAAGTGCTACTGTGTTAAAGCGCAATACCACCAAAAGATTTCTGACCGGCATCTATCCCTATCAGATCATGAGCAGTACGTTCAACTGGATTCGCAACCCAGAATCGTTTGCAAAAACGAGTCTTTCCATGCAAGAATGGTGTGGCCACAGTTATCTACAACTCAACAACAGAGATGAGTATGTGCTGATGCGTCATTCCTACTTTGAGGGAGAGGCGGATCAGCAATTACCCTTGGATAAAATTCCGACCGAAGATGGTCTCTATAACGATATTCGGTTACGCCCCGAAACCATTAAAACAGACACCCTGGTGATGCTTCCGAGTTTAGAATTTTTACAACTCGAACATTTACCAATAAAAGGCTACAGAGCGGAAATTCAAATCAAGGAGATCGATAGTATTCGCCAATTTGAAGTGTATTATCCTGAGATCGACAGACACCTCCACATTAGCACGCAAAAAGACTTTCCGCATACCATCCTTGGTTGGACAGAAGATTATAAAAATCATTTGAGTACTGCCCGTAAACTACAGACCATAAAAGTACCTTATTGGCAATTGAATCGCGTTCAGGATTCACTCGAAAGAAAAAAGCTACAATTGAATGAAATGGATTAAGCACCTTTGGCTGATCGCAATTGGGTGGAATTTAACCGCTCAAAGTAGTACAGAAATATATCAGCAAATTCAAAGACTAAACACCCTAGCGAGTGTTCTCTACATAGCGGCTCATCCGGACGATGAAAATACGCGACTCATCACACACTTTGCACAGGCCGAAAAAGCTCGAACGGCATATTTATCGCTCACCCGAGGAGATGGCGGTCAAAACCTCATCGGCCCTGAACTTAGAGAAGGGTTAGGCTATATCCGGACACACGAGTTATTAGAGGCGCGTAAAATCGATGGTGGAGAACAATTTTTTACTGCTGCAAACGATTTCGGCTACTCTAAAACCCCTGCAGAAACTTTGCGCATATGGGATAAGGATAAGGTTTTAGATGAGATGGTACACCTAATTCAAACATTTCGCCCGGACATTATCATCAATCGGTTTGATCATCGTACCCCTGGAAGAACCCATGGGCACCATACGGCATCCGCCCAACTGAGTATAGAGGCCTTTGAAAAAGCGGCAGCTGAAAGTGGAGTCAACGGTACCCGCCCGTGGCAAGTGACTCGGCTTTATTTTAACACCTCCTGGTGGTTCTATGGCAGCCGAGAAAAGTTTGCGGCTGCTCCCAAAGATCGATTGGTCCCTATAACAGTCGGACAATATGATAGTATTACCGGTAATTTCCACGGACAATTGGCCGCCGCAAGTCGCAGCCAACACAAATCACAAGGTTTTGGAAGTACCCCTCAATACTCGCCTCAAACGGAGTACCTCGAAATCATTAATGGAGAGAAGACTTCGCATCCCTTCGATGGGATAGATACCAGTTGGAACAGAATTGAAGGTGGATCAAAAATTGGAGATCAAATCCAACGACTCTTGGAAGATTTCAATTTTAAATCCCCTGAAAAAAACATCCCTGCCTTGTTGAATATCCGTCAAAACATTCTAACGATCTCCGATAGTCATTGGCGAAATATTAAGCTAACGGAAGTCAATTCCATTATTCAAAAGTGTTTAGGGCTTCAACTGTTGTTCTACAGTAGTGAAGCTACTGCCGTAAGCAATGCTGAGATAAACGTCAACTTTGAAGCCTATACTCCATCATCGGTCGCTGTTCAATTAGCGTCTGTTGAAATCGGCGAGCAACTATTTAAAATAGACCAATCCATTCCTTTGAAAGGCATTCGCCAAAATTTTGACATAAAAGTACCTGCTGAAGTTAATACCCCCTACTGGCTATTACAGAAAGGAAGCTTGGGCATGTATCGACCTGCACCAATAGAACAAATCGGTTCTCCGGATAGTCCTGCAGCAGTGATGGCCAAAGTGCATTTAAACATAAAAGAAGATAAAATCACACTTGAACTACCGCTCACCCATCAATATACCGATCCGGTCAAAGGGCGTGTCACCAATATTTTCCATGTTTTACCTGCAGTAACTGCATCCTGTGAACAGGATGTTTACTTATTCAAAGATACTCGTCCACAAGTGGTGAATGTTAATGTTCAGGTACACACAGATAATTTTCAAGGTGTCTTGGAGCTCTGCTATCCGAATGACTGGGAGGTAGAACCTGCCAATTACAAGCTTTCAGGGTTCCGCAAAGGGGAGGAAAGAAGTTTTCAATTCAAAGTAAAAGCACCAGATAAGCGATCTGTGAGTTTTGTCAGTCCTCTGATTCGCGCTCAGGAGCAGGTTTTCGATAAAAGCTTGCAGATCATCGATTATGATCATATCCCTAAAAGATACCTTTTGCAGCCAAGCGAGGCCAAAGTCGTTCGACTCGATGCCGTAAGTCCTGTAAAAAAGGTAGGCTATATCGCAGGCGCTGGCGATCGAGTAGCAGAACATCTCCGTGCAGTGGGGATTGACGTGATTTCATTGGATCCCGAAAACTTTACCAAAGAAGACCTTCAACAATTTAAAACTGTGGTCTTGGGCATCCGTGCTTTCAATGTCAATGCTTCCCTTAGTTACAAAAATAAATGGCTATGGGAATGGGTTGCAAACGGAGGCACCTTAGTCATTCAGTACAATACCACTAGAGGTTTAAAAACTAAAGAGCTGACACCAATCGACTTGCAACTTTCCCGTAAACGCATCACAGATGAAACCGCTACTGTTCGCCTTTTAGACCCGAAAGCTTCCATTTTGCAGTATCCAAACCCCATTACTGAGGCTGATTTTGAAGGCTGGGTTCAGGAAAGAGGGCTGTACTTCCCCGATCGATGGGATCCCCAATGGAAACCCCTCTTGGAGTTTGCAGACCCGGACGAAGCCCCACTGACCGGAAGCCTTTTGGAAACCACTCATGGGAAAGGAAAAATAATTTATACGGGCTTAAGCTTTTTCCGACAACTACCCGCTGGAGTCCCCGGTGCATATCGTCTTTTCTTAAACCTTTTGGCACATGAATAAGCTCCCACCGAACGTTTATTACGCATTAATCGGAGTAAACATTTTTTACTGGGGGATTTTTTATCTGTTGATGAAACTCTGGTCATAATGGATAGAATCGACTGGCAAATACTTGCTTTTACCCTTGGATTTATTGTGATATACGGGGTATGGAAAAATCGAAAACAACAATCGATACAAGATTACATTCAGGGAGGGAAAGAAGCTCGTTGGTGGACAGTTGGGCTTTCAGTCATGGCTACCCAAGCGAGTGCTATTACATTTTTATCGACCCCCGGACAAGCTTTTCAGGACGGGATGGGCTTTGTACAGTTTTATTTTGGCCTTCCTTTTGCCATGGTACTGATCTGTATTTTCTTCTTGCCCATCTACCATAAACTGAAAGTTTACACAGCTTATGAATTTTTAGAACAGCGCTTCGATCTCAATACGCGAACCCTTGCCGCTGTGTTATTTTTAATTCAACGCGGATTGGCGGCAGGAATTACCATATATGCCCCAGCCATCATTCTGAATGTTATTTTAGGGTGGCCTTTAAACGAGTTGATTTTAAGTATAGGTCTTTTAGTGATCGTCTACACACTTATTGGCGGAACACAGGCGGTTAATGTGACGCAAAAACAACAAATGGCTGTCATTTTTTTAGGCCTATTTGTGGCTTTTTGGGCCATCTTAGAACAACTTCCCCAAGGATTTGCTTTTTCTGACGCCCTACAATTGGCCAGCAGTGCTGGAAAAACCGAAATTCTGGATTTTTCTTTGGATCCAAAAAACAGATATACCTTCTGGTCAGGAATTACAGGAGGGATGTTTTTAGCCCTTTCGTACTTCGGCACAGATCAGAGTCAAGTACAACGCTATCTTTCCGGGAAGTCCCTTCGCCAAAGCCAATTAGGCTTAATCATGAATGGATTTTTAAAAGTCCCCATGCAGTTTTTTATCCTGCTAATTGGGGTGATGGTGTTTGTCAGCTATCAGTTCGAAGGCACTCCGATACACTTTCATCCGAAAGCTCAGACGCAACTGTTGGAAAGTCCAGCAGCAACCGACTATTTAGAATTGGAAAAAACCTATTTGCAGTTGCAACAACAAAAGAAAAAGGCAGCCCTAGAGCTAAGACATCAAGGAGAGGCCTCCTATCAAAAATTACTGCAACAAGAAACGGACATTCGCCAACAAGTACGTTTGCTTATCCGTGAAAACACAAGCTTGGAAGCAAATGATGCCGATTATGTGTTTATCAGCTATATCTTGAGCCACCTCCCTACAGGGATCATTGGACTTTTGCTGGCCATGATTTTCTCTGCCGCTATGAGTTCAACAGCCTCCGAACTAAATGCTCTTTCGGCCACTACAGTCGTCGATCTATACAAAAGACATAGAGGAGGTCAAAGCGCTAAACACTATGTAAATGCAGCTAAATTTTTCACCTTCCTCTGGGGTGGTTTAGCTGTGCTTTTTGCCCTCTACGGAACGCTGTTTGAAAATCTTATTCAATTGGTAAACATCATTGGCTCCCTATTCTACGGCACCCTTTTGGGGATTTTTCTAATTGCCTTCTTTTTTAAATCCGTTCAAGGAAAAGCAGTTTTTATAGCAGCGATACTTTCAGAGCTGCTTATAATCGGCATCTACCTGCAGGACTGGTTGAGCTTTTTATGGTTGAATGTTGTTGGTGCAGTTTTAACAATTGTAGCGGCACTTGTATTCCAGAGGTTTCAGAAATAAAAAAAGCCCGCAAAAGCGAGCTTTTAATTGGTAGTAGAAATTTATTATTTACTCCATTCTGCGATAGAAGCCTTATTCATTTTTACATAAGAGCTATTTCCCGCCTTTTCGGCTAATTCCATGGATGTTTTTGCCGCAGCAATGGCTGCGCTATTTTTGCCTAAAGCATTCAAGATAAGAGAGTGTTGGCGATGATACCAGTAAGCGTCATTGCGCATTTCAACGGCTTTAGATATCCATGCTTCAGCTTGGTCCAATTCAATGTTCTCCTGGAAATAGTAGGAAGCAGCACTGTAGTAGTCATTTGCTTTTGGCTCGCCACTGAGTGTTTTTTCAATACTTGCCATGGCTTTTTTCTGGGTAGGCACTTGCAAATCTACACTGACCCACTGATCCTCCCAGCCGATGTTAATATGAGCTCCATTATTGGTTAAATTGGAAATCCAAATCTCAAAAGACTCCATGGTTTCAGTGTGCTTTTTGACTTTGGCTTCCACCGTAGCGGCTACCTTGCTAGCATCCCATTTTTGGGGAGTCCCCCAGTTTTCAGCATCCGTGTAGAAGAATATTTCCCACATGGAAGCGCCTGGACGTGTAAAGATGGCATAGGTCCCTGCCGCAAGCGACTGCCCTCCAACTTCTACTTCATCTGAAAAACTGATTACGGTATTTTTATTCGCTCCTGTTCTCCACATTTCACCAAAGGGTACTAATCCCCCCATGATATCACGACCACGCTTCCCAGGACGAGAATATTCTACCGTCACCTCAGTTAAGCCTACTGTCTGTTTTAACATTGCAGCAGGACTGGGCTGAGGTGTTTGTACCTGAGCAATTGCCAATGGACTTAACATCAATCCAAAGGTGAGTAAAAGAATTTTTTTCATTGCAGTATCTATTTAAGAATAATAGCAACCAAAGTAAAAAAATATACACACATACCCCATAGTGAATCCCTATTCCCTCAAATTTTAACATCCCTTTTGATAAATAATTGTTTAACAATTAATAAAAATGATTAAACATGCCTATCTTTACAAAAAATTGAACATGAAAATTTATAGGCTTCATACGATCCAAAATTTACCCATTGGAATGGACGAGGCTTGGGCTTTTTTGTCAGACCCCAAAAATCTTAAAACCATTACCCCTGATTATATGGGATTTAATATCCTCAGCGGGGCAGATCGGACCATGTATCCTGGGCAGATCATACAATATATTGTTACGCCAGTCGCTGGCATCCCGACGAAGTGGGTAACAGAAATCACGCATGTCAAAGACAAAGAATATTTTGTGGACGAACAACGTTTTGGCCCCTATGCGCTATGGCATCACAAACATTTTATTCGACCCATCGAAAACGGTGTTGAAATGGAAGACATTGTCGACTATAAACTCCCCATGGGAGCTTTAGGACGATTGGCTCACCCCATCTTAGTTAAACCTAAACTCAAAGAGATCTTTGATTATCGCTACAACAAACTCATCGAGCTCTTTGGCAACTATCCCGAAAAATAAGATATGAAAAAGAACATTGTAATTATTGGAGGGAATTCAGGTATCGGGGGTGCTTTAGCCCAGCTGTTAGCACCTACCGTTAACCTATTTCTATTATCGAGAAATCCTGTACCTACCGAAGGTGTCGTTACAATAGCTTCGGATGTTGTGAACGGAGATCTACCAACCGATGAACTTCCCGACGAAATCCACGGACTTGTATACTGTCCGGGAAGTATCAATCTACGGCCATTCAAGGGCTTAAAAAGGGAATCCTTCGTCAGCGACTTCGAAATCAATGTATTGGGCGCTGTAAAAACGCTCCAAGCACTTGAAAAAAGAATGATGGCTGCCGGTCACGCAGCAGTGGTTTTATTCAGTACGGTTGCCGTCCAGACGGGTATGCCTTTCCATGCCTCTGTAGCTGCTGCAAAAGGAGCCGTAGAAGGTCTCACACGATCGCTTGCTGCAGAGTGGGCTCCGAAGATTCGTGTGAATGCCATTGCTCCCTCCTTGGTCGATACGCCACTAGCAGAAAAATTCCTCAACAATGAGGCAAAAGTCGAAAAAGCATCGGAGCGTCATCCCCTCAAACGGGTAGGAACGTCAGAGGAAATTGCTGCCTTAGCCTCTTTTCTCCTATCGGAGAACAGTAGTTGGGTGAGCGGACAAGTGTGGACAGTTGACGGTGGTATGGGAAGCCTTAAAACATAAATCTATGTCTAAACTGGCTCTTTTTTGGTTCAGAAGAGATCTAAGAATTGAAGATAACGCAGGCTTATATCACGCCCTGCAATCGAGCGAAAAGGTAATCCCGATCTTCATTTTTGATGAAAACATTCTTCAAAAATTACCCAAAAAAGATGCTCGAGTTGAATTGATATTAAAAGCCTTGGGCTACATAAATGATGCTATGAAGGGGAACCAATGCACTGTTGGAATGTATCATGGAGTACCCAAGGCTATTTTAAAACAATTGTTGGATCAATATCCGATCGATAGGGTGGTAACCAATCACGACTACGAACCCTATGCACAAGATCGAGATCAGGAGATCGCCGAACTTTTAGCAGAGCGAGGTATACCGTTTGAGACCTACAAAGACCAAGTGATTTTTGAAAAAAGTGAAATCACTAAAGACGATGGGAAGCCCTATGTGGTTTACACACCCTATTCCCGTAAGTGGCTAAAAGCCTATGCGGAAAATAGACCAAGTTCTTTCCCTTCTGAGACGCTCCTCCACAAGCTCTATTCAGATGAAGTCCTTCCGCAACTCCAATTAAAGGATTTAGGCTTGGCGCCACAGGACTTTAACACTCCTGCCTATAGCTTCAATGAAAAGGTTGTAGACGACTATGAAGATACACGAAACTTCCCAGCAATGGACCAGACTTCACGTCTGGGACCTTATTTGCGTTTCGGACTGGTTAGCATTCGAAAATTAGCAGCAGAAGCCGCTCAAAGAACAAATCATACATTTTTAAAGGAATTGGTTTGGCGAGAATTCTTTATGCAAATTTTATGGCACTTCCCGCACACTAAAGAGCGCTGTTTTAAACCGCAATACGATCGTATCCCCTGGCGTAACAACGAGGAAGATTTCAACAAATGGTGTACCGGAACAACCGGATATCCCCTTGTAGACGCAGGTATGCGACAACTCAACGCAACCGGCTATATGCACAACCGAGTACGGATGCTGGTCGGGAGTTTTTTGTGTAAGCATTTACTGATCGATTGGCGCTGGGGAGAAGCTTATTTTGCTGAAAAACTATTGGACTATGAGATGGCGAGTAATGTAGGGAACTGGCAATGGGTTGCCGGTAGCGGTGTAGATGCGAGTCCGTATTTCAGAATTTTCAATCCAACAGAACAAATTAAAAAGTTCGATAAGCAGCACGCCTATATCCAAAAATGGGTCCCCGATTACCAAGAGCTTAGCTATCCGCCACCCATGGTTGACCACAAAATGGCTCGTGAACGCTGTCTAAAGGTCTATAAAACGGCTTTAGCTGCCGTATGAAGCGAGTTCTCAAACAACATCTCCCCACCAAAATATGTCCCACTTGCCAACGCCCTTTCAGCTGGCGAAAAAAATGGGAACGCGATTGGGATCAGGTAAAATATTGTAGTAAAAAATGTCGCAAATGAAAAAGACAGCACTGATATGGTATAGAAACGACCTACGGGTGGAAGACCATCCGGGTATTTTGGAAGCTACCCAATCTTTCGACCAAGTAATTGCTTGCTATGCAGTCGATCCTAGGCATTATGAAACAAATCGTTGGGGTTTCAAAAAGACGGAACGCTATCGGGCACAATTTTTACTGGAAAGTGTGCAGGCCCTACAAAAGGCCTTAAAGCAACTGAATATATCCCTAGTTATTCGGCAACAAACCCCTGAAGAATTGATTCAGGATTTAGTGCAGACCCATTCTATTGATCAAATATATTTTCAGGAAGAATGGACCTCTGAAGAGAAGCAAGTCGAGGAATCGATTCGAAAAACGCTTGCTCCTACTGTCCAGTGGAAAAGTCATTATCGACAATTTCTCTATGAGCCTTCGGACCTTCCCATGCGCGTAGAACAAACGCCAGAGGTATTTACTGTTTTTCGAAAAAAATGCGAAAAATACGCCAAGATTAAACCGAAACTAGAAAGACCCAAGGCAATGCCTTCGGAGAACTTAATCGCTGACAATAGTTCGGTACCGTCCCTCCAAGCATTAGGACTTCAAGAAATTGAAAAAGATAACCGCTCTGCATTCCCTTTTTGCGGAGGTACACAGGCGGGTATGGAACGCTTGCATCACTATTTTTGGGAACACCAACGTTTGTCCTACTATAAAAATACCCGAAATGGACTGGTGGGTATTGACTACAGCAGTAAATTTTCCGCCTGGTTAGCCAATGGTAGTCTATCCCCTAAAATGATTTTCGAAGAAGTGAAACGCTACGAAAAAGAAGTCACCAAAAATCAATCGACTTATTGGCTCATTTTTGAATTGATTTGGCGCGACTACTTTAAGTACATTTCACTAAAACACGGGACAAAAATATTTCAACTACGAGGCATCCTAGACCGCGACTACAGTTGGGACAATTCACCTCAGAAATTTGTCAAATGGGCACAGGGTGAAACTCGAGAACCCTTCGTAAACGCCAATATGCTTGAATTAATGCATACGGGGTGGATGAGTAATCGGGGACGACAGAACGTCGCAAGTTTCTTTGCAAAAGATTTACTGATGGACTGGCGGATGGGTGCTGCTTATTTTGAATCCTTACTCATCGACTACGACGTACACAGCAATTATGGTAATTGGCTATATGTGTCGGGCGTTGGAAACGATCCTAGGGATCGAAAATTTAATATCAGAACACAGGCCGAACGCTACGATACCGATGGACGTTTTCAGCGGATGTGGCTTCAACCAAGACTTTTATAGATGGAAGTACGACTTATTCTGGGAGATCAGTTAAACCCTAAACACAGTTGGTTCGAGAAGGTCGATCCTCAGGTAACCTATGTACTGATGGAAATGCGTCAGGAAACAGACTATGTCGTGCATCATATCCAGAAGGTGGTCGCCTTTTTTAGTGCCATGCGGGCCTTTAGCCGTGAGCTTCAAAAAAACGGCCATCAATGCATCTATCTTTCGATAAATGCAGAAGAAAATCAGCAAGATCTCGTTCAAAACTTAACTGCTCTGTTGGCCAAAACACAAGCGAGCTCCTTTGCCTATCAGCAACCCGATGAATATCGACTCGATCGTCAACTAACAACCTTTACGGATTCCCTTTCCCTCGATCACAGCTGTGTAGACACTGAACACTTTCTTACGGATCGAACAGAATTATCGACATTTTTTGAAGGAAAAAAGCAGCTCATCATGGAGTTCTTCTATCGCTATATGCGAAAAAAATTCAATTTATTGATGGAGGGCAGTCAACCCGAAGGAGAACAGTGGAATTTCGACAAAAACAATCGAAAAAAATGGAAAGGCACGCCAGCTATTCCAGAACCCTATAAAAATACAGTAGAGGAGCACCAAAAGGTATATGCCGACATACAGGAGGCTTCCATTGAAACAATAGGAGTGTTTCAGCCAAATACTTACAATTATCCGAGTACACGGGACGAGGCGATTCAGCAACTCCAATATTTTTGTAAAAACCTATTGGTCCATTTTGGGGACTATCAGGACGCAATGCACACGGAAGAAACAGATTTATTTCATTCGAGAATATCCTTTGCGCTCAATGTAAAAATTTTACATCCCCTGGAAGTAATGCAAACGGTGATCGCATTTTACCGTGCACACCCCGACCTTATAGAGCTTTCCCAAGTCGAAGGGTTTGTTCGTCAGATCTTAGGATGGCGCGAATATATGCGCGGTATCTACTGGAAGGAAATGCCGGACTACAAACAGCTGAATACTCTTCATAATAAACATCCGCTCCCAGAATTTTACTGGACGGCAAAAACACAGATGAATTGTCTAAAACACGCTGTCCAAAATTCGCTCGATCATGCCTATGCCCACCACATCCAAAGACTGATGATTACCGGTAACTTTGCGCTACTGGCACAGATCGATCCGGATGAAGTAGATCGTTGGTATTTAGGTGTCTACAGTGATGCGATCGAATGGGTGCAACTCCCCAACACCCGAGGTATGAGTCAATGGGCCGATGGAGGAATAGTCGCCACAAAACCCTATGTGTCAGCGGCTTCATATATTTCAAAAATGAGCAACTATTGCGATAGTTGTCAGTACGATAAAAAGAAAAGAGTCGGGGAAAATGCCTGCCCATTTAATAGTCTGTATTGGAATTTCTTGGACGATAAAAAAGAATATTTCTCAAAAAACAACCGGATGGCGATGATGTTGCGTTTAGTGGAAAAAATTCCTGCTGAAGAAATGTTTGCGATCAAAGCCAGGGCCGCGACAATACTTGCCAATCCTGATGCATTCTGATCGTTCTCCCATTGCGGTGGTTTGGCTAAAAAGAGATCTTCGATTACAGGATCATTCCCCACTTCAAAAAGCCCTAAAATCTCATAAGCGGGTATTACTGCTATATGTTTTTGAGGAGTTTTTATTAAACGATTCGCATACTAGTGATCGGCATTGGGATTTTATCAAGCAATCTATACTCGATTTAAACCTTCAACTCCAGCCTTTACAGACCAAAGTTTTAGCGGTACGCGCCGATCTATTAAAGGTTTTAACTTTTCTCCATCAGCAATTTAATATCCATCAGCTCTACAGCCATCAGGAAACAGGTATACTTAAAACATTTGAAAGAGATCTCGCCTTGCAGAAATGGTGCAAACAGCATCAAATTCATTGGGACGAATCGCTCCAACAAGGGGTATTTAGAGGGTTGAAACACCGTAAAAACTGGCTATCGCTGTGGTCTGCATTAATGAACAAGCCACTGATTCCCTTTCGTGCTAAGTCGAACGATTTTGTCCATCGAACCGCTATTGAAACCTTGGAGCAACAATTGCCTAGCATGTCGTTAAGCACGCCAAAAAATACTGCCTTCCAGCCTGGGGGCGAAACGAATGGAATGCGCTACTTAAATTCATTTTTAAATGAAAGGCATCACAACTATCAGAAACACATCTCTAAACCGGATTTATCTCGGAAAAGCTGCAGTCGATTATCGCCCTACATCGCCTATGGGAATATTTCGATGCGTACTGTTCTCCAGCACACTCAAGCCGTCCAGGAGAGTGGTGTAAAAAGTTTCGGATTAAAAGCCTTTGGTTCCCGATTGAGATGGCAAGCGCACTTTATTCAAAAATTTGAAATGGAACACCATATGGAATTTCAAAGTGTGAACGCGGGCTATCATCAACTGAATAAACCTCTTCGAAACGATTTAATTCAAGCTTGGGAACAAGGACAAACAGGTGTTCCTATTGTAGATGCGAGCATGCGGTGTTTAGCAGCTACTGGCTATCTGAATTTTCGCATGCGAGCTTTAGTGGTCTCTTTTGCCGTACATCAGCTCTGGCAACCCTGGCAAGCCATTTCTGCCTATTTAGCCCGTATGTTCTTAGATTTCGAGCCTGGTATACACTTCCCACAGTTGCAAATGCAGGCAGGAGAAACAGGCATTAATACCTTGCGTATCTATAATCCTGTTAAAAACGGAATAGAGCACGACCCCCATGGGCATTTTGTTCGCCAGTGGGTTCCCGAATTAAAATCTATCCCAAATGAATTTATTCACCATCCGTGGCTACTGACGCCATTGGAGCAAACGGTATATGATTTTCAAATTGGAAGTAACTATCCGGAGCCCATTGTAGCGCTAGAAAAAAGCAGAAAAAAAGCCTCTGATATCCTTTGGAAGCTTCAGAAAGAACAGCAAGTGTACTTGGAAAGTAAACGCATATTAGCCAAACACACCCTACCCGACCGAAACAGTATTCAATGAAAAAGCTACGAAAAGATTTAACCCCACAACAAATTGACCGAATCATTGAAATGGCTTGGGAAGATCGCACTCCCTTCGATGCAATTCAGGATCAGTTTGGTTTAAAAGAGCAAGAGGTCATAACCCTTATGCGCCGCGAAATGAAAGCGAGCAGTTTTCGCATGTGGAGAGCGAGAGTGCAGGGTCGCAAAACAAAGCACCGTAAAAGCCGGTCTGGGGAGGTCGACCGATTTCGCTGTAGCCGCCAAAAAGGGATCTCGAACAACAAAATATCGAAACGGTAGTCCTAAATATTCTTGATCGAAAATCATTTCTAGAAGTTACCCCCTTCCCATAAATGGGTTAACAGTTCGTCTAGTGAAATCATCGGAACCTCCATTGGGTACCAATAGCCCCAATAGAGACAATGGTGTTTCTGGCTGCTGGGGTTTTCATACCTGGAGTAAAGAACATCTCTTAATTGTAATCGCTCGATTCCTATTGAATTATAAATAGGAGATCCGTACATTAGGAATACCTTCTACGATTGAATATCAATCCTTATGACGACCAATAAAACACAACCCACGGAGCGCCCCATAGATGACTACTTGAAAGACATTCCGGAAAAGAAACAAGCCGACGCGCTAAAACTGATCGAGATCATGAGTTCGCTTACACAAGCACCTGCTATTGTCTGGGGAAGTAGTATCGTCGGATTTGGGCAATATACTTATCGTTACTCTACAGGAAGAACTGGCGATTGGTTTTACTGTGGTTTTGCCATCCGAAAAAGAGCAATTTCCTTATACGTGAGTTGTGACTTAAATGGCTTGAATTTCGACTGGGATCAATTGGGAAAGCACAGACGTAGTGTGGGGTGTGTATACATCAATACACTATCCGACGTCAATGAAGTGGCTTTAAGGGAGCTTTTGCAATGTGGCATCGACCAAGCCGATGATTCACATTAAACCCGCTCAATTTTTGCTCCAATGGCTCTAAGGCGTTTATCGATTCTTTCGTAACCTCTGTCGATCTGTTCAATATTGTGAATCACACTGGTCCCTTTGGCAGAAAGAGCGGCGATGAGTAATGATATTCCCGCTCGAATATCTGGAGAGGTCATGACCGTCGCTTTTAACTGGTGCTCAAAGGCGTGGCCAATTACCGTGGCTCTGTGCGGATCACAAAGGATGATCTTTGCGCCCATATCAATTAGTTTATCCACGAAAAACAGTCGGCTTTCAAACATTTTCTGATGAATGAGTACGCTTCCTTTCGCTTGGGTAGCTACCACTAAGATGATACTCAACAAGTCGGGGGTAAAACCTGGCCATGGTGCATCAGCAATGGTCAAAATAGATCCATCGATAAAATTCTGAATTTCAAATCCACTCGTATGTGCTGGGATGAAAATATCATCTCCCCTTTTTTCGATTTGAATACCGAGTCGTTGAAAAACATTTGGGATCTGCCCCAAAAACTCCCACCGTACATCTTTTATGGTTAATTCACTTTGCGTCATGGCTGCTAGCCCAACCCAACTACCGATTTCAATCATATCTGGGAGAATCTTATGGGTAGTCCCCCCTAATTTTTTCACCCCTTCTATGGTCAGCAAATTCGACCCTATGCCAGAGATTTTTGCGCCCATCTGATTGAGCATGGTGCACAATTGTTGCAAATATGGCTCGCAAGCTGCGTTGTATATCGTTGTTGTTCCTTCTGCCAATACAGCAGCCATTACGATATTGGCTGTTCCGGTTACAGAAGCTTCATCTAAAAGGATATAGGTTCCTTTCAACTGGTCGGCATGAACCTTGTAAAAATAGTTTTCTTGATCGTATTCAAATTTTGCCCCTAATTGAACAAAACCATCAAAATGGGTGTCTAATCGACGACGACCTATTTTATCGCCTCCTGGTCGAGGAATGCTTCCTTGACCAAACCGTGCCAACAACGGGCCGACTAACATAATTGAACCGCGCAGCCCTCCCCCATCTTTTTTATATTGATCAGAATGCAAATAGTTGAGGTCTATCTGGTCGGCTTGAAACGAATATTTATTGTCTGCTATTTTTTTTACTAGTACCCCAAAGTTCGACAAGAGTCGAATAAGCTTATTTACATCGACGATATCAGGAACATTATCGATGATTACCTCCTGATCGGTCAGTAGTACTGCAGCGAGGATTTGCAAAGCTTCATTTTTAGCCCCTTGAGGGCGGATTTCACCTGCGAGGGTATGCCCCCCTTCAATCTTAAAACTCGACATGTATTTTAGTAGCGTTTACGTTTGCGATTACGAGAATGATGTGTATGTGATTTTGTAGGACCATTTCCATTTTTAGAACGAACTTTAAGGAAATTAGCCGTCTCGGTTAGGGGCAGTAATTCAGGCTTAACGGACAGAGATCCGCCAGAAAGCTCTTTCAGGTGGTCGAATATAACCTGATCCTCCACAGTGTCTTTGTTCCAATGCAAAAAACACTTTTTCATGTGGTTGGCAATCGTAAAAACCAATCCATCACGCAATTCTCCCTCCTCCCAACTCATGGCTACATCAATCATTCTTTTGATGTTATTTCCGTAGAAACGATATTTTGGGTAGGATTGCGGATAGGGCAATGCCCCCGGAGCTGCTTCTAAAAGTTCTTTTTGCGGCTTCTCAAAAGGAGCATCTACATCCAATTCGAAATTAGACATGATAAATAGCTGATCCCATAATTTATGTTGAAAATCAGGCACATCTCTCAAATGAGGGTTTAAATTTCCCATAACTCCAATAATGGCTTTGGCCATATTATTGCGTTTCTCGCGATCTGGGATAGCCTTTACTTGCTCGATCATGATATGTACATGTCGGCCGTATTCGGGGATGACCAACTTCGGGCGTTGGGTATTATAACTGAGTGATTCCATAAATCATTTAGGATGATGGGGAAGATACTGCAAATTAGCGATTTTTTTGATTTGGCAAGGTTTAGAGCATCAAAATACCCTCAATGGTGTCTGCTTTTTTGTAGATCGCAATAACTGCCTCGGGCGACTGCATTTCGGTTTGAAAAGTAAGACTTGTATAAGTTCCTTTTTTAGAGGCCTTTTCGGCATAATCTACCTCCTGTTCTGAAAACAATGCCTGCACTGCTGCTTTGGAACTAGGTTGCTTAACAATAAATTTAAACATATACCTTCCAGGCCATTGTTGTGAATCTTGAAGTTGTATTTTTAAACGATCGTAAAACTCGGTTTTTGTACTCAAACGTCAGCAGTTTAAATTGAGTCGTAAAGATACAGAATCGATGCAGTAACAGATGTGCAAGATGAAAAAGTCTCAAAAAATTGTCATTACCGGAGGCCCAGGCAGTGGAAAAACGAGCCTGATCAATGCTCTGCACCAGAAAGGCTACACCATATTCCCGGAAGTGTCCAGATTACTGATTAAAACGGCCCTCGAAAATGGAGTAGAAAATTATTTTGAGGAAAAACCGCTTGAATTCAGCGCTACGCTTCTGAAAGAGAGAAAAGCTCAGTACAACGCTGCTAATGAGTCTAACGATAGCCTCATATTCATCGATCGTGGGCTACCCGATGTTTTTGCTTATCTAGCTGCTAATAAAATACCGCATAATTTCGATACTGCAATTCTGACAAATCACCCCTACGATCATATCATTTTTCTTCCGCCTTGGAAAGAAATTTACCAAAGAGACCGTGAACGATTCGAATCCTTTACCATGGCTGAACAACTAGGAGAAAAACTTTTTCAGTTCTACAGCCAGTTAGGATATTCCCCCATCACAATTCCTCCGGCTCCCTTAACCGATCGCTGTGAGCTCGTCATCAATGCTATTGTAGATGGATAGATACGACCAAATATTACAGCAATATTGGGGATATTCATCCTTTCGGGCACCCCAAAAGGCCGTCATTGAATCCTTTATTGCTCAAAAAGACCTCATTGTATTATTACCGACTGGTGGAGGGAAATCGCTTTGTTTTCAATTGCCTGCCTTAGTCGAAAAAGGCGTCACCTTAGTCGTTTCTCCACTACTTGCTTTGATGCATGAACAGGTCAACGCATTACAAGCAAAAGGGGTACCCGCTATGTTTTTTGACCGGTCGGCCGAAAAAAGCTTAGACCAACAAATGGTTGAGTGTGTTCGAGGAAACTACAAGCTCATCTATTGCTCTCCGGAACGAATTGCTAGTCCTGCCTTTTTAGATCAATTGGCCCATGTTCCCATTACAAAAATTGCGGTAGATGAAGCGCATTGTATCTCCAGCTGGGGACATGATTTTAGACCCGCCTATCTTAACATCAGTCGACTCCGCGATTATTTCCCAAAAAGCCCTATCATGGCGCTCACCGCAACGGCAACACCGAAAGTGTTAGCGGATATTCAAAAGTACCTAAAGCTGAACCAAGCTGAACATTTTCAAACATCTGTCGTTCGGTCCAATATCTCTATAGAGATCCGCCATGCGGAAGATAAGCTGCGAGAACTATACCACTTTGTTCGTCAACAACCCGGTGTGAGCATCGTATATGCCTACAGCCGAAAACAAACCGAACAGATTGCTGATCAGTTGAGCACATGGAATATTGCCTCTCATTTTTTTCATGCGGGTTTAAGTTCGGAGGAAAAAAACAAACGCATTAACGATTGGAAGGAGCAGCATGTAAAAGTGATGGTAGCTACGACTGCCTTTGGGATGGGAATAGATTTTGATCAAGTCCGATCGGTCATTCACTGGGATTTTCCTGAAAGTTTGGAAAACTACAGTCAAGAAATAGGACGGGCAGGAAGAGATGGCTCTCCAGCCAATGCATTAATGCTCTACAAAGAGGAAGACTTTTCTCTTTTAGAAAACCGACTGTTGGGGCACTGGCCAAGTACAGAAGAGATCCTTCACGTATATAAAAAGCTTGCAAATTATCTGGATATTGGTTTGGGGATGGGTAAAGATGAGAATTTTCAAATCAACTTTGAGCGATTTTGCGAGACCTATACTTTTCCAAAAAGGAAAACACTTCACGTCTTAGAATTGATGGAGCGATTGGAGCTGATACGGTTAAACCTCCAACAAAATAATAGGCTGCATTTGCACACTAAATTAAACGAACATCAACTGCTTAAAGCCATAAAGGAGAAAATACCGGGGTTTTCTTTGTTGGAAGATCTCTTGCGCAGCTATCCGCAATTCACCCGAAAAGTGGTAAAGGTTTCTTGGTTTGCTATACAGAACAGTCTGAAACGATCGAAAGCACATATAGTTGCAGACTTAAATAAATTGGTTCTCAACGCTATCCTTCAACCCTATGATGATCAAGAAAATATGCATATCCAATGGCTACACCCTAGGGAAGATCGCTATGTTTGGAGTCCGCACAAATCTACCTTAAAGCAATTATCCGATCGGAAAAAAGCGCAGTTGGCGGAACTGAAGAAATTTATTTTAAACACCAAAACATGTAGGACTCGACAGCTGTTAAAACACTTTGGGGAAGATTTCTCGAACAATTGTCATCAGTGCGACGCCCTTGCTTGTCAGTCAGATGAAATAAAGAAAGACATAAGCGCTTTGCTATTGGAAAAAATTGAAGAAAAACCGCTGAGTATAGATCAATTAAAAATGGAATTCCCGGTCAGTTTGTCTGAATTGGAATCCTCACTTCAAAAACTGCTCAAGGAAGGATATATTTGCATCGGAAACAGTGGTCTTTTTCAAAAATCATGAAGCAAGCACGAATTGTATTTATGGGAACACCAGACTTTGCCTTGGGCTGTTTGGCTTCCTTACACCAACAAAACTACCCCATTGTAGGAGTGGTAACAGCACCAGATCGTCCGGCAGGACGGGGGAAGAAGTTGCGTGAGTCGCCCGTTAAACAATTTGCTGCAGCCCATGATTTGTGTGTCTTACAGCCACAGAACCTCAAAGACCCATCATTTCTTGAACAGCTAAAACAGCTCAAGGCCGATATTTTTGTTGTCGTGGCGTTTCGAATGCTGCCGCGACAGGTATGGCAACTCCCTCCCTTGGGTACTTTTAATTTACACGCTTCACTCCTGCCCGATTACCGTGGGGCAGCGCCCATTAATTGGGCGATCATTAACGGAGAAGAAAAAAGTGGTGTCAGTAGTTTTCTGATTGATGAAGCCATCGATACAGGGGCGGTTTTATTACAGGAAAGCGTGGCCATCCAAAAGACCGACACTGCGGGGAGTCTTCACGATAAATTGTTAGAGGCGGCAAAACGCCTTATCCCAAAGACGATCGATGGCTTATACAACAAAGTACTTACCCCCATTCCCCAAGAAGAACCAATTCCAGGAAAGAGTGCTCCAAAGCTATATCCCGAAAATACACGGATCCACTGGGGTCGCTCGGCTGAACAGATAGTAAACCTGATTAGAGGACTTTCCCCCTTTCCTTGTGCCTGGACAACATTAGAAGAAAAAGGAAAAGAAACTGTCCGAATTAAAATCCATCGGGCAAGCTGGAAAGCAGAGGAGCATGACTTAGCGGTGGGAACATGGAGCGTCTCCAACAAAAAAATTGAAGTGGCCATACAAGATGGATTTATACAAATTTTAGAACTTCAATGGCCTGGTAAAAAACAAATGGCCGCCCAAGATTTACTCAACGGACGATCATTTTCGGCTGAAAGCCGCGTTTTGTAGGGGTTTTTGGGCGATTTTATCAACAGCCGTCCAGAATTATCAACATTTAAATCAATTTTTACGGGTTTTTGTTGGTGCATTGCCGAAACCTTATAAATTTGTTGACGTAACCTTTTATAAAGTTAATTATGAACAAAACTGAACTAATCGATGCTATGGCATCTGACGCTGGCATCTCTAAAGCTGCTGCAAAAAAAGCTTTAGAATCTTTTTTAGGAAATGTAGGATCTACCCTTAAAGGTGGAGGAAGAGTTTCTTTAGTAGGATTCGGATCTTGGTCTGTATCTCAACGTGCTGCTCGTGAAGGTCGCAACCCTCAGACTGGTGCTACTATCCAAATTGCTGCAAAAAATATTGTGAAGTTTAAAGCAGGTGCTGAACTATCAGACTCTGTAAACTAAACAGTACTGTCAAGATTTATAAAAAACACTCTCCGGAGTGTTTTTTTTTACCCATAAGTTAAATATGCCGGCTGGAAACTTTCTTTACGCAGATCCCAAACTGTTTGACGATTCCGATTTTAGTCGATCGGTTATTTTTTTAACCCAACACGATTCAACAGGAGCTACAGGATTCATTCTTAACCACCCTTCTGGCTATACCTTAAACGACCTCCTTCCGGAATTGGATTTGTCGGCCGATATTTTCTACGGTGGACCTGTTACCAAAGATGAGATTTTCTACCTACACAAACGAATATATGATATCGAGGGGAGTATCGCCGTTAACTCCTTCTGGTCATGGGGAAATCGTATGGAAGGATTAAAATATTTCCAGGATAAGCAGATCCCATCCACCGACTACAGGATTTTCTTGGGCTACTCCGGATGGGAAAATGGCCAATTAGAAAAAGAAGTAAAAATGGAAGCGTGGATTCCTGTAGAACACCACTCCACACAGACCATATTGGAAGTGTTGCCTGAAAAAATTTGGCCTCGCCAAATGCGCAAATTAGGAGGTCGCTATCTCTTATGGTCGAACCTACCCGACAATCCTCAGTACAATTAACGGCTTAAGTGAGACTTAAAAGCGTTGTAGTATTCCAGAAGAGCTGTCTCCTTGTAGGTGGTTTTTCGGTACTTCTCGACAACAGAAAACCCACGTTCGGGATCCCATAGGGCAACCCCTTCCGCTTGTTGTAATTCAAACGGTGCCATGCTTGCTTTTTCTACTGTCACATTTTGTGTTGCAAGCCATTCTTCCCAAGCACGACTTAAAGGATGAGACAAGCCGGCACTTGAAACATCGGGTGTTTTTAGCGTACCATCTTCAAAATACAGATATAAGGTCCCTAAGCTACTATATGCTAAATGCATTTCTTGATTTAACAATATGCTAGCATCCCATCCATTTTCAAGCGCAAAAATCTGCCCGATCTGCGTAATGGGCTGCGGCTTTTTCCCCCCTTGAGTATCCAACTGTGAGACGACCGACTGATCTTTATATAGATCGACGGTTAAGCGATTAACATTGTCGGGAAGTAAGGTTTGGACGTGGTTTTCAAGATAAAAAGAAGTTTCCCCGTAGAGTTGTTCAGCAGAGGGAGCTTTACTTCGGAAACAAGATATCCGCAGCGTTTGAGAAGGTTCGCCAGACTGATGCTGCAATTGGCGCCATTGATCTTCAAAAAAATCGGGGGTGTAATGATCGGGAAGAGTAAAACGCCTTTGGCGCAATTGCGCCATCAAATGGAAATAAAAGGATTCCCATAACACCAACTGATTGTCTACGATCGGAATACTAATACTGAATTGCTCTTCAAACCCAGACAGGTGAAAATGATTTGAAACGGAACGAAAATCCGTTACACATTGTCCGTTAAAATTGATCATATGCAAAATTAAACCGATCCTAAAACTTGCTTTAGATCGGCAATTGAATTTTGCCAAAGCATTTTGGCTTCTTCGATTTCGTCTTCCTCGGCAAAGTCGGAGATGATGAGCGAGACATCTTTGGTGATTTCGTCTACCTGAATAAAAAACTCAAAGTGATATTTATCCTGATTCTCCTCATCTGTCTGCCACTGGAATTTTACTTTTTCATTGTTTTTTTTCATCAGGAGCTTGGCGTATTCCTCTGAGTCGTCCCAGATAAATGTAAACATCTCCCCTCGAGAATTGACATTATCCGCAAACCACTCTGAAAGTCCTGATGGAGTAGACAGATATGGGAATAAAAGTTGGGGAGAGGATTGTATATCAATTTCTAAAGAAAAAGGGGTTTTGTCTGCCATGGTCGATTTATTTTTCCCAATATAGCCAAAAAACAATTTTTTCAAAACCTCAGGTCTTTTTTTTCGATACAGTTTTGGCTACAGCCATTTTTTCGGTTTATATTTGCCACCTGAAAAAGGCGAGGTAGCTCAGCAGGTTAGAGCGTCGGATTCATAACCCGGAGGTCGGGAGTTCAAGTCTCCCTCTCGCTACATTATGACCAATTTTCATCAAAAACACCCTCCTCGGGTGTTTTTTTTTAGCCAAAAAATCGCCTTCTAAAACTTTAAATAGCTGGCGATAAGCCGATAAAAAACAAAGCCGTCCCCTTCAATGGAAACACCCCCAAGGCATTCGCCAACTATCCTCTAGCCTAAAGGATGATTACAGCATTAATTCCTTTCAAACCATTGTTTAACCCTTGGGAAAACCTCCTATATTTGAGGAAATTGTCAGGAACAAATCATGGATACATATATTTTAGCAATAGACGCCGGAACTACCAGCTCCAGAGCAATTCTATTTGATCGCAAGGGACAATCTATCGCCACATCTCAGCACGAATTCAAGCAATATTTTCCGCAATCCGGTTGGGTTGAACACGATGCTGAAGAAATTTGGGAAACTCAATTGAAAGCCATTCGAGAAGTGATGGCCATGGCCGGTATTCAACCAGAGCAAATCCATGCGCTGGGAATAACCAACCAAAGAGAAACAACTGTTCTTTGGGATCGGGCCACAGGAAAGCCTATCCATAAAGCAATTGTATGGCAAGATCGCCGGACGGCAGACTATTGTGCTTCCCTCGACCAGCAGGGGCATACACCTCTCATTCAAGATAAAACAGGTCTGCTGTTAGACGCCTACTTTTCCGGGACTAAAATTCGCTGGATTTTAAAACAAAACCCCGCTTGGGAAAAAGCGGCTCAGGCAGGAGAACTCGCCTTTGGAACCATCGACAGCTGGTTGATTTGGAAGCTGACCGGCGGAAAAAGACACATCACCGATGTTAGTAATGCAAGCAGAACACTGCTGTTTAATATACATGATTTAAAGTGGGATAGCTCTTTATTGGAGTTATTAGAAATTCCGGATGCCCTACTCCCGCAAGTCGTTGGAAATGCAGAGGTTGTTGGCGCAACAGCCGAAGAGATACTCGGAGCTCCTATTCCTATTGGAGGAATTGCCGGCGATCAGCAAGCCGCTTTATTTGGACAGTTGTGTGTCCGTCCGGGGGCTGTAAAAAACACCTATGGCACCGGTTGTTTTTGTATGATGAATACAGGAGAAACACCTGTAAAATCTGAAAATCGCCTACTCACGACTATAGCATGGCAATTGGAGCAAAAAACCTATTACGCACTTGAAGGAAGCATCTTCATTGCCGGGGCACTCATTCAATGGCTTAGAGACCAGCTACAAATGATTGATAGTGCAGCCGAAGTAGAAGCCTTGGCCAAAACCGTCGATTCTAGCGATGGCGTTAGTTTCCTCTCTGGACTTTCAGGTCTTGGAGCTCCTCACTGGGCACCTCACGCTCAAGGTACAGTGTTTGGTATTACGCGAGGGACGCAAAAAGGACACATTGCTCGAGCTTCCCTGGAAGCAATTGCGATTCGCTCCTTAGAAATTATAAAAGCGATGCAGCAAGATGCGCAAACCGAGTTTAAAAATTTAAAAGTAGACGGTGGAGCAACTGTAAATGACCTACTGATGCAAATCCAAGCAGACCTCCTGAATGTGGAAGTAATCCGTCCGGTCACAACGGAAACGACAGCCCTAGGCGCTGCTTTCTTCGCCGGATTAGCAACGGGATACTGGGAGTCGGTAGAGGCATTAGAAGAACTTTGGGAGGTCGACAAACGCTTTTCTCCGACCCAAAATCCTGATTTGGAAGTTGCGCTTAATAATTGGGAGAAAAGATTAACCGCTTTATTACAAATAGAAGCCTAAGATGAATCGAAAGAAAAATTTAAAAAAAGTAAGTCAGCGGAATAAACCTTGGGATATTCTAATTATCGGAGGAGGGGCTTCTGGCCTTGGAGCAGCCCTCGATGCAGCCAGTCGAGGATACAAAACCTTACTTTTAGAAAAACACGATTTCGCCAAAGGAACCTCGTCCAGAAGTACGAAATTGGTTCACGGAGGAGTTCGCTACTTACAGAATGGCGATATTTCTTTAGTGATAGAAGCCTTGCGGGAAAGAGGGATTATGCGGAAAAATGCACCCCATTTGGTTCGAGATTTAAGCTTTGTTATTCCCTCTTACGATTGGTGGAACAGCCCCTTTTATGGTTTAGGCTTAAAAGTCTATGATATGATGGCTGGAAAATTAGGCCTTGGCCCCTCCACCCTTTTGGGAAGAGAAGAAACCCTTGATATGATCCCCAATGTCAAAGAAGAAGGCTTACGCGGTGGTGTCATTTATCACGACGGTCAGTTCGATGACGCCCGAATGGCCATTTCATTGGCTCTAACAGCCGAAAATCATGGAGCTACACTTCTCAACTATATGGATGTTAAAGGGCTTATAAAAGAAGACGACCTGATTGTTGGAGTTGAAGCTACGGATGGAATTAGCGGCGATACTTTTAAAATAGGAGCTAAAGTGGTGATTAATGCAACCGGAGTATTTTCGGATAGCATCATTCAAAAAGATCAACCGGAGGCCAAACCAATGATCCGTCCGAGCCAGGGGGTTCATTTGGTATTAGACCAGTCTTTTTTACCCGGTGAGCATGCTATTATGGTGCCCCAAACGACTGATGGACGGGTGTTATTTGCCGTTCCATGGCACGACTATGTCGTTGTAGGAACCACAGATACGCCCATAGATGAAACCCTAGATGAGCCCGTTGCATTAGCACAGGAAATTGAATTCATCCTTTCCAATGCAGCTGCTTACATGACCCGAAAACCAACACGAAAAGACATCAAAAGTGTTTTTGCTGGCTTAAGACCATTGGCCGCTTCAGAGGATAACTCTGATTCTACCAAAGAAGTTTCCAGACACCATAAAATAACTGTTAGTACCAGTGGACTGCTCAGTATTTTGGGCGGAAAATGGACCACCTATCGGAAAATAGCCGAAGATGCCATCAATACGGCAGTAGCTGTTGGAGGATTACCCGAGCGAAAATGCAATACAGAGCTTTTACCGATCCATGGATACGATTATAATTCAGATTGGGAAGACCCTATGCACGTCTACGGAACCGATGCTGAAAAGATTCGGGAATTAGATACGGCTAATGGAGAACAATCACTTTCAACGTTTTTTCATATCACCCCGAACATGGTTCACTGGGCAGTGACAGAAGAAATGGCTTTAACGTTAGAAGACGTTTTGGCAAGACGCAGCCGATGTTTATTTTTAAATGCCGCCGAAACCCTCAGAATAGCCCCCAAAGTTGCTGATATCATGCAAAAACACCTCAACCAAAACGATTCATGGAAAGCATCTCAATTAGAGGCTTTCGCTGAAGTCGCTAAAAACTATATGCTATGATAGAAAACGTATTTTTCGCAGAATTTATCGGCACATTTGTCTTAATACTCCTGGGTGCTGGAGTGGTGGCGAATGTAAGTTTAAAGGATACTATTGCTTCTGGACAGAGTTCTTGGGTCTTGATTACCACCGCTTGGGGACTAGCCGTTTTTACGGCTGTCTTTATCAGCGGACAATTCAGTGGCGCTCACCTCAATCCTGCGGTAACTCTTTGTTTGGCAATTACTGGTAAATTTTCATGGAGTTTAGTACCTGGCTACTTTGGCGCTCAAACCCTTGGGGCAATGTTTGGAAGTCTATGTAATTATATCTTTCACATCGATCATTACAAGGCCACCCAAGACATGACCACTATTCGCGGAACATTCTGTACTGCACCTGCTATCCGAAACTATAAAAACAACTTATTCAGTGAAGCTATGGGGACCTTTATGCTCACTTTCGGAGTCCTTTTTATTGCGCAACCCAACATACATATCGAAGGTGTAGAAGCCTCCTTTGGACTAGGAGCATTAGAAGCTTTACCTGTTGGCTTATTGGTCTGGGTCATCGGGATGTCCTTGGGTGGAACAACGGGCTATGCCATTAATCCCGCTCGTGATTTTGGTCCTCGACTGATCTACAGTTTTTTACCCATTCAGAACAAAGATGCCGATTGGAAATACGCCTGGATACCTATCCTAGGGCCTTTCTTAGGAGCTACTGCAGCTGGCTATTTATTTTTGTCAATTACTTAGCGACATTAACAGCTCTGGTTTCTCGTATCACTGTGACCTTAACTTGTCCTGGATATGTCATCTCTGTTTGAATTTTTTGAGAAATTTCAAACGATAACTGAGAAGCATAGTCATCGGAAACTTTTTCACTCTCAACAACGACTCGCAGTTCACGACCTGCCTGAATTGCAAATGCCTTACTGACACCATTGAAGTCATAAGCGATGTTTTCGAGGTCTTTAAGGCGTTGTACATAGCTGTCTAATACTTGACGGCGAGCGCCTGGGCGAGCGCCGGAGATAGAATCACACACTTGCACAATGGGCGACAACAAATACTGCATCTCTATCTCATCGTGGTGAGCACCGATAGCATTGCAGACTTCTTTCTTTTCTCCGTATTTCTCGGCCCACTGCATCCCCAGTATAGCGTGAGGGATTTCAGTTTCCTCTTCTGGAACTTTCCCGATATCGTGCAGTAAACCAGCTCGCTTCGCTAATTTAGGATTCAAACCAAGTTCGGAAGCCATCACTCCACATAGCTTGGCAACTTCACGAGAGTGCTGAAGTAAATTCTGACCGTAAGAAGATCGATACTTCATTCGGCCGATAATTTTTACCAGCTCAGGATGCAATCCGTGAATTCCAAGATCAATCACAGTTCGTTTTCCAACTTCAATTATTTCATTCTCTATTTGCTTGCGCGTTTTGTTCACCACTTCCTCGATGCGAGCGGGATGAATCCGGCCATCAGTTACCAAACGATGCATGGACAAACGAGCTATTTCGCGACGAACAGGATCAAAACAGGAAAGTATGATTGCTTCCGGGGTGTCATCCACAATAATCTCTACTCCTGTTTCTGCTTCCAGAGCACGTATGTTTCTCCCCTCTCTCCCAATAATTCGTCCTTTGACATCATCGGAATCTAGGTTAAATACAGAAACACAATTTTCAACGGCTTCCTCTGTTCCGATTCGTTGAATAGTATTGATCAAAAGTTTTTTTGCTTCTTGCTGCACCGACAACTTCGCCTCTTCTAAATATTGTTGGGCAAAAGCCATCGCCTTAGATTTTGCTTTGTCCTTAAGTGAACTTACCAGATTAGCTTCTGCTTCTTCGGCAGACAGGTTAGCAACATTCTCTAACTGGGTAATTAGGTCTTGTTGCTTCTTCTGAAGGTCAGCTTCCTTGATTTCTAATTTTTCAATTTTTTGTTCCAAGCGGTCCCCTTTCTGATCCAGACGTTTGTTTAGATCGGCGTTTTTCTTTAGCTCATGGGTGAGCTTGGATTCTTTTTCTCGGAGTCTCTTTTCCGTTTCATTGATCTTTTTTTCACGGTTAAAAATAACTTTTTCGTGTTCTGCTTTAAGCTCAATGAAGCGTTCTTTCGCTTGTAAGAGTTTTTCTTTTTTAAGATCGTTGCTTTCTTTATGTGCTTTCTTTACGATTGCTTTAGCTTTATTTTCAGCCGAGCGCATTCTTTTTTTGGTACGTCCTTGTAACAAAAAGAAATTCAGCCCATAACCCAATCCGATTCCTATTACTGAGGCTCCGACTATGATAAGGTTTGTTTCCATAATTTTTCATCAAAAAAAGCCTGTATAAGCATGAGTTTTGAATAAACTCCAAAATGACAAGTTTGAGGCTACCTAAAGGGTCAAGGATCTGAATATAATTTTCAGCTTGCTTTTGCCTTTATGACTCACCTCTCCTAATGAATTGCTCGTTGAGTTTACCAAAAAAGTTGCTAATACAGGCAGGTTGTATTAATATTTCAAAAAACTAGAAAGTCGACATATGGGCGTCGATCAATTGTATTAATTCATCGATTTTAGTCGTTTCAGCTGGTGTTGAAGGTGTTGTTTGTGTTTGTTCCACCTGTGCGGCAAACTGAAGGGCACACATGGCTAAAACGTCTTGTTTATCCCTAACGGCATAATTTTGCTCGAGTTGCTTGATCATGCCCTCGATTTTTTTGGCCGACTGACGAAGGGGGGCTTCTTGAGAAGCGGCAACCGTAAGTGGATACACCCTATCGGCAATGGTTAGTTTTATTTTTAACGTTTCACTCATGTGACCTGATCCAGACTTGAAAACTGCTGTATACAGCTTTCTACATCCTGAATTAACGAATTAATTTTTGTCTTCGCGACTTGTTTACTTTCTTTACTGCCAAGTAGAGAATTGGCTACTTTGAGTGTTTTATTCTCTTGTCGGAGCGTGGTATTGAGTTTTTCCAGCCCTTCAATTTTTGATTCTAATGCTTCGTATTGACTTTGAACACGATGTAATTCTGCATGCTTTTCCTTTAAACGGTTTAAAAGTGCGACCACTTTTTGTTCTAATTGATGCAGAGATGAATCAAAATCACTCATAATAGGCAAACATCTACTTCTTACAAATTTAAACAATCCCATCCGGAAACACTAATCCAAAGCCCGAATTAAATTTTGAACAATTTCGTTCATAAATAATCGGGAGGATATTTGCGGAACACGGTAGTTGCAGAGTAAATTAGTATTCTCAATCGAAAAAAATACCCTTGATCAATAATCGCATACTTTTTCCGTTACTTCTACTGACGCAATTCCTAACTGCCCAAACCGAATTTTCTTCCTGGGTGCCCCCTCTAGAAATACCGCTTAGCTTTTCCGGCACGTTCGGTGAAATCCGGGGTAGTCATTTCCATGCAGGAATCGATCTGAAAACCAAAGGACGAGAAGGGTTTGTCGTACGGTCAGTTGCTCCGGGAAAAATAGCGCGTATCCGTGTGAGTTTATCGGGCTACGGAAAATGTGTTTATATAAAACATCCCAATGGAACCACGACTGTATATGCCCATTTAAAAAAACTAGCCCCACCCTTCGAGCAAATGCTGAAGCAAGTACAATATGAACGCGAAAGCTATACGGTTCAGTTCTACCCCAAAGGAGACGAATGGGCCGTTGATACGGGAACTGTCATTGGATATTCCGGAAATACAGGCGGTTCCTTGGGACCCCATTTGCATTTCGAAGTCCGGGACAGCAAAACACAAGAGCCCCTCAATCCGATGGATTACGGCATCGACACGCCAGATCAACAAAGGCCTATCCTTCAAGAAATTTGGGTGCAAAACCCCAAAAACCCAGACCTAGCTCCACGAGCAATTCCACTTCAAAAAGCAAATGACAGCTTATGGATGGCTCCTAAGCAGCTACTCAACGGTTCGAATGGGTTTTTAATTCGCATGTTCGACCGACAAGATTTGAGCTACAATAAAAACGGCATCTACGCCTTAGAGTTTAGAGTGAATGGTCAACTACTCAGCCATATGAAAATGGATCGTATCAATTTTAACGATTCCAAGAAAATCAAAGACATCATCGATTACAAACATTACAGGCTCCAAAAAAAGACCTTTTTAAAACTTTACCCAGCCCATACTGCAGGGGCTAGCTTTTTAGAACATTTTCAAAATGGAGATTTTATTTTTGAAACCGGTAAATCGTACAAAATAGATCTTAAATTATCGGATAAGTCTGGAAATAACACCTATGTTTCCTTTTTTGCAGAGGGTGTGACTGCAGAAAAATCCTCAGTATTCTCCCCCACTCACCGTCCGGAACTCGACTATGTCTATACCGCTGAAGGAAACGAAATTTATATCCCTCAAAAGGCTTTCTATGGTCCGATCCGTGCGAATTTCCGTGCAACAAAAGACACATTATTTGTGTCAGAAGACAGTATTGCCGTTCAAAAAGCGCTTACCCTAAAAATGGAATTCCCACATGCGAAAACAAATTCTAAAACCTACTGCATAGCGAAATTGGACACCAAGGGACAACCGAGATATGTGGGTGGTTTTCCAAAAAATAATCGCTTGCAAACCAAAATCACGCAGTTGGGTACCTATTTACTCGCTCAGGACAGCATAGCTCCAAGCGTGAAGCCGCAAAATTTTAAGCCGCAACAATGGGTGAGTCGGTATCAATACTTAACTTTGACCATAGAAGACGATTTTTCTGGTATTCAGAGCTTTGAAGGACGAATCAATGGCCAATGGGTATTGTTCGAATATGAGCCGAAACAAAAACGACTCACCTATGATTTTTCCGATAATCAGTTTCAAGATGGTAAACACGAATTAGAGCTCAGGGTGAAGGATAATTGCGGGAATGAAAAAATCTATACAACCCATTTTTTTCGGAAATACGGGTTGAATTAAAGCGGAAGCATGCATAAAAATTGGATTGTTTTAGTACTTATAGCCAGTGGTGTTTTTAATTGCTACAGCCAAAAAAAGGCCTTTACACATCCAGATTTTGAGGTGCTCCAAAAAAGCCATAAAACACTAGCCATTGTTCCCATCCTCACCTTTTGGAATGGATTAGATTTCTCTACACAACCGAACCAGCCTAAATTTTTAGAGGAGCAAGCATTTAAAACACAAGAAATCCTGATTGAATATTTTGAAAATTCCAGAAAGAGTAAACTATTCAGCATAGAGATACAGTCCTTCAAAGAAACCCAACAAAAACTTCATAATGCGCAAATCAGCCTGGAAGAACTCTCCAGAACATCTCCAAAAGCTTTGTGTAAAGTACTAAATGTCGATGCTGTTCTCTTAGGTACTCTTCGCCTAGAAGCCGTCCAATATCCGAATATCACAAAAGAAACAAGTCTTTGGGAAAACCTTACAGGTAAAGATTTTATTGGAACATTATCGCTTAAGCTAAGTGATCGGAAAACAGGGAAACTTCTGTGGAAGTACGCTCAGTTGTTAGCAAAAAACAATGGCAAAACACTGGAGCAAATCCTCAAGGACACAAGTAAAAAAATTGGCCGAAAATTTCCCTACCTTAGGAGGGGATCAGACTAATCTCTCTCAGAACACCTACTAAAGCATCTATTTCTTCTACGGTATTAAATGGAGAAAAAGAAAATCTGAGTGCTGGCCCGGGAGGATGGCCGTTGTACAGATGGTCAATCACATGAGAGCCTTTCCCACTACCCGATTGGCAAGCACTCCCCTTGGAACAGGCGACTCCTTTCAAATCCAATTGAAAATCTAAAAGACTGGCCTGCGATGCAGACAGAGGAAAACAGCAATTCACCAAGGTGTAAGTAGCACATTCAGCATCTGTACAATTACCGTTGAAATGTATTTCTGGAAAATGTTTTTGGAGTTCTGTTACACAATGAGTCTTGAGGTGCCGAACGTATTGGCGGTCCTCCGCTATGCGCTCCATAGCAATTTCCAAGGCTACTTGAAGCCCTACGATATTATGAACAGACTCGGTTCCGGCTCGGAGTCCACGCTCTTGGCTTCCACCTAAAATAAAACCCTGTAAGGAAGATTTGTTTTTGATGTAGGTAAAACCAATCCCTTTAGGCCCGTGAAACTTATGAGCAGAGGCCGTCAAAAAATCTACAGGAGTATTGGCAAGATCGTAGGCATAGTGTCCTACACCCTGAACAGCATCGGTATGAAACAATGCACCGTATTGATGACAAAGCTCACCCACTTGATGCAAATCCAAAAGATTACCAATTTCATTATTGACATGCATTAGAGTAACCAATGTCTTTTCGGTGGACGATGACAAAAGCGATTGCAAATGAGCCATATCGATATGGCCATTCGGAGTAATTTGCACATACTCTATGCGGCATTTATTTTCCAATGCCAGTGCGTCCAGTACGTGTAGTACCGCATGGTGTTCAATTGGAGAGGAAATAATTCGATTTATCCCTAAATCGCGAACTGCCGTTTGCAAAACTGTGTTATTGGATTCGGTTCCGCATGAAGTGAAAATTATTTCCTGCGCTTGAGCCCCCATGAGGTTAGCTACCGATTTTCGGGCAGTTTCGATTGCCGCTCGAGCACTACGTCCGAACCCATGAGTAGACGAAGGGTTGCCATAATCGTTTTCAAGCACAGCAGTCATCGCTCTGACTACTTCTGGCCGTAATGGTGTTGTTGCAGCGTTATCAAAATAGAGCTTCATAGGGTATGATAAAAGGGATAGTTAAATTAATAACTATTTTTCAAACGAAGCCAATGTCCCTACGATTATACTTAAACATTCGTCTAATTGCTCTTTTGTAATGACCAATGGAGGAGCAAAGCGAATAATATTTCCGTGAGTAGGCTTGGCCAAGAGTCCATTGTCTCGCAGACGCAAACAAATATTCCAAGCCATTTTTCCTGTTGGGGAGTCGTTGATCACAATAGCATTCAAGAGGCCTTTCCCGCGAACCAAGTTCACCAACTCGGACTGATCGATATAGGCCTGCAAATGCGCTCTGAAATAATGTCCTAATTCACGTGCATTTTGCATGAGCTTATCGTCTCTGACGATTTCCAATGCCTTTTTTGCCAAGGTGGCAGCCATCGGATTTCCCCCAAAAGTACTCCCGTGCTGGCCTGGCTGTATGACATCCATAATCGCTCTGTCCGTTAAGACTGCTGACACAGGATACATACCACCACTCAATGCCTTCCCTAAGATGAGCAAATCGGGTCGAATATAGGTTTCAGGCTGTTGTTCGCAGCTATTCTCACAAGTGCAGTTCCCGCAAACGGCCAATAGAGAGCCCGTGCGTCCTATCCCCGTTTGTATTTCGTCTGCAATCAGTAACACATTATAACTTTCACAAAGAGCTTTACACCGTGCGATGTAGTCTTCATCGGGTGTAAATACACCTGCTTCCCCTTGGATGGGTTCCACTAAAAAGGCGGCTACATGGGGCTCTGTCGACAATACCTGCTCTAAAGCATCTACATCATTGTAGGGAATGTGAATAAATCCGGGGGTGTGTGGCCCAAAGTTATCATATGATCCCGCATCAGTTGAAAAAGAAATAACCGTGGTCGTTCGCCCGTGAAAATTGTTTTTACAAACGATGATTTTTGCTTGATCTTTTGGTATTCCTTTTTTAAGATAGCCCCATTTACGACTGATCTTAATAGACGTTTCCACTCCTTCAGCACCAGTATTCATGGGTAGAAGTGCTTCATAACCAAACAGGCGTGTAGCGAATTCCATATATTCACCAAGCTTGTTGTTATGGAAGGCCCTTGAAGTTAATGTTAACCTAGCGGCTTGTTCCTGCATGGTTTGAACAAGTTCAGGATGGCAATGTCCCTGATTTACGGCCGAGTAAGCCGATAAAAAATCAAAATATTTTTTCCCCTCGGTGTCCCACATATACACTCCTTCCCCTTTTTCCAATACCACTGGAATTGGAGAATAGTCGTGCGCCCCAAAAGTTTTCTCTAGAGCAATTTGTTCTTCTTGAAGTTTCGGAAGGATTGTTTTGTGTTGCATTTGTAACATTTATTAGGGGTTAATGTTATAAAAATACATTTTTAAACCTTCAAAAAATAAAAATTAGAAAAGTATTTATCCATAAATGTTGATAAAGCCTACTATTTTTGGGCATGTCAAAAAAGAAACCTAAGATATTCGACCATCTACCTATTGTAGATATTGCTGCAAAAGGACAAGCAGTCGGCAAAACGAGCGATGGACAGGTCGTTTTTGTAGAAGGTGCAGTACCTGGAGATGTCGTCGAAGTGCGGAGCTCACGTAAGCGCAAGGGCGCTTGGCAAGGACAAATTCTTCAATATCATGAATACTCTCCTGATCGAAGAACAGCACAATGTGAACACTTTGGGGTTTGTGGTGGTTGCAAATGGCAACATTTAGAATACAGTGCTCAGCTCACATACAAAGCCAAAGAAGTGGCGCACAACCTCACCCATATCGGAAAATTGGAAGATATTCCTTTCGAGCCCATATTGGCCGCCCCAGAGGAATATGACTATCGAAATAAGATGGAGTTTTCATTTTCCAACCAACGTTGGTTAACGAATGATGAGATCGCTCAGGCGGATGAAAAACTAGAAAAAAACGGTCTTGGATTTCACAAACCCCGAATGTGGGACAAAGTCGTCGATATACAAAAATGTCATCTACAAGCAGATCCTTCTAATGCGATACGAAATTTTATTCGCACTTATGCACTAGAACACCAACTCACATTTTTTAATCCTAGAGCAAAAGAAGGTTTTCTCCGAACCCTTATGATTCGGAATACCCTTGCGGGGGAGTTCATGGTTTTAATTCAATTTTATGAAGATTTAAAACAGCAACGAGAAGCACTCCTTCAAACGCTACAAGAGGAATTTCCACAAATAATATCGCTGTTGTACTGCATCAACAAAAAAGCAAATGACACTTTGTACGACCAAGAAATCGTTTGTTTTTCGGGACGTACATACATCATCGAAAAGATGGAAGAATTGAACTTTAAAATCAATGCCAAATCATTTTTTCAAACTAATACTCAGCAAGCCCTATCGCTCTATCAACTCGTGCGTGATTTTGCAGATTTAAAAGCGAGTGATCTGGTTTATGATCTGTATACAGGAACAGGTACCATTGCTCTGTTTTTAGCGAGACATTGTCAGAAAGTAGTCGGTATAGAGTCGGTACCTGAAGCGATCGAGGCCGCAAAAGACAATGCTTTAACCAACGCTATTCAAAATTGTTTTTTTGAGGTTGGCGACATGAAAGACTGCTTTAACGATCTATTTGTGGAACGACATGGTCCTGCAGATGTAATTATTACCGACCCGCCAAGGAATGGAATGCATCCGGATGTGGTCCAGCAGCTGATTCAATCAACCGCGTCGAAAATAGTATATGTCAGCTGTAATTCTGCTACTCAGGCCCGGGATTTATCTTTGATGAAAGATCATTTTAATATCGTTCGATCACGAGCAGTGGATATGTTCCCCCAGACCCATCATGTAGAAAATATCGTACTTTTAGAGCGTAAATAATCAAGATGCCTCTCCAAAAATATCAATTTCTCAGCTTGCTCATTTTAGCCTTGCTCCTCGGGTGCGAACGCGATGACATTTGTTTGGAAGGGACTCCAGGAACACCGCGAGTAGTAGTTGTTCTGAGAGATGCACAAAATCGATTAGCAAATAAACCAGCTCCAGGATTGGTCATTACAGGAACACTCACGACTACTAGCTTAACGATCGCAGCTGAAGATTCGCTTTTACTTCCCTTAAACGCTCAGGATAGTGAAAGTATATTTGAATTCCGGAAGACATTGAGTGCGACCCAAACACTGGCGACTCGTTTGGCCTTTCAATATAACCGTTACGATATGTACATCAATAGGGCTTGCGGGTACAAAGCCCAATTCACCCTTAACAATCCAGCCATCCTAGGATCTGACCAGACAGGTTGGATAGAGTCCTATGAAGTGGTACAAGACACCATTACCGATGAAACACAAACGCATATTTACCTTTATCATTAGTGTATGCTTTAGTGGGGTCATGGTCGCACAAACACCATTGGACAGCCTCCCTGAAGTAGAAAAAAGGAAGTTCCCCTTACGCTTGCGTGTGGGAGCTGACCTCTTTCGACTCATTAAAACCCAAGTAGACCCCAACTACCGAGGAATAGAACTAGTCGGCGACTTACAAATCACGCAAAAGCTTTATATCGCTGCTGAAATTGGGACTGAAAATCACAGTCTAACAGCCGAAAACATCAACTTTACAGCGCGCGGGAATTACATTCGATTAGGGGCTGATTTGGATCTCTATAGAAATTGGAAAGGCATGGAAAACAATATTTTTATTGGGATGCGTTTTTCCAACAGCCTGCACCGACAACGAGTAAATCGATATACATTATATAGCACTCACCACTACTGGATAGAGCGCCAAACACGGGACGGTTATGCAACTGGGGAAAGAGATGGCTTAAACACGAATTGGCTGGAGTTTCTAGCGGGTATCAAAGTTCAATTATTCCCCAACACTTACGCTTGCTTTAGTTTTCGTATGCATAGACTCATGGGGAATACATCTGCTGAAAACTTTGCTAATCTTTGGGTGCCTGGGTTTAATAAAATCACCGACGACAACAGATTTGGGGGCTCTTTTAACTACACCCTAATCTATCGTTTACCCTTACGTAATTAATCATTTATTTCAGCGGCGAAGGCTGTTTCTTCCAAAACAGTTTTAAATAGAGCTGATCCTCTTTAATCAAGAATTTTGGAGATAAGAAGCTTGCGGCGACGGCCGAGCCCACCGCCAAAGGCACATATGGAAGGGGAATCAGGTAGGCTATTCCGTAACGGAATCCGAAAAACAATATCCCAAAGGACGTTAGGTTGCCCAATAAAGCTTTAGTTTTAAGATGCATTAGAATTGGATTTAGCTGCTTTTTTGCTGCCTTCATAAATCGGAAAATAGGCCAAACGAGCTTCTAATTTTCCGTTGTAGAGTTTGATTCTTCGTTGAGGACGTAATCCAAAGGATTTCAGTGCATCTCTGTTGGAACTTAAAATCCATGCATTCGTATTGGAATATTTTTGTTTTAAAGTATCCCCAAAGTTTTTGTAGAGGGCTTCCATATCGCCCGTGAGGCGTTCCCCATAAGGAGGGTTACAGACCAGGTGCAAAGGACCATCTACTGATTTAGATGAATGAAAGAAATTCGATCGATCGACTTCTACAAACTCTTCCAGATGAGCGTTTTTAACATTATCCTGGGTCTTATAGACTGCTGAAGGAGCTTTGTCCATCGCAAGAATCCTGAATGCTGGCGTTTTTGTTCGCTCGAGCTGAGCGTCGAATATTTTTGAAAATAGGGATGCGTCCCAATCCGGCCATTTTTCAAAAGCAAACTCTGATCGATTGATGTTTGCCGGAATATTTGCGGCGATCATCGCAGCTTCAATCGCTAGGGTACCACTCCCACACATGGGATCTAAGAAGTGCGACTGCCCCTCCCAGCCAGACAAGAGTAATACGCCTGCTGCTAAAACTTCATTGAGCGGAGCTATGTTGGTCGCTGACCGATAGCCTCTTTTGTGTAGAGATGCGCCGGAGCTATCTAAGGCTAAGCTCATCCGATCTTCATGAATATGGATGTGAAATTTAAAATCTGGATGTTGAAGGTCTACATTAGGTCGCTTCCCTGTTCGCTTGCGAAAACGATCCACTACAGCATCTTTCGCCCGTTGAGACATGTATAGGCTATGCCGGAAACGGTCCCCTAATACCACAACATCAAAAGCAAAGCTCTGATCGACATTCAGATAATTTTCCCAAGGGAAGTGAAATAAATGATCGTAGTATTCATTTTCATTTTGAACCCTGTGAAAATGGATGGGTTTTAAAATTTTAAGCGCAGTGCGCAGGCAAAGGTTGGCTTTATACATAAAACCTATATCCCCCTTAAATCGCACAAGTCGCGTCCCAGTTTTAACCTCTTGAGCACCCAATGCTTTGAGTTCATCTGCTAAAAGTGCTTCCATTCCAAAGAATGTTTTCGCCAGCATTTCAAAATTGTGCCCCATAGTTAAAATTAACCGTCAAAATTACACTAATTTTGACGCTTGCCGACTAACCCAACCGTCAAATATGTGGCTCAATCTTCTCTTCCCGTTATTTGGTGCTCTCGCAGGCATACTTTTGGGATGGGTTTTGGCCCTGAGGAACTATAAATTTTTAAAAATCCTACTGACCTTCTCGGGAGCCTTTTTACTAGGGATTGCCATCACACATCTGCTACCTGCCGCCTATGCGGAAAACCCTGAGTCGACTGCCTATTGGGTATTGGGAGGATTGGTGCTCCAATTGGTCTTAGAATCTTGGACCAAAGGAGCAGAGCATGGTCATCGGCACCATGAAATGAATTCCTTCCCCGTTTTGTTATGGCTTGGGCTTTGCTTGCACGCTCTTCTCGAAGGACTCCCGCTGCACTTTTATCCGGAACTAAAATGGGGGATGTTAATCCATAAAATCCCTGTTAGCTTAGTTCTTTATCTGTTGTTATTCCAGGAAGGCTCCTCTAGGACAGCACATGTCTTACTCTTGGGCATTTTTGCATTGATGACACCCATAGGGGGCCTACTTCCGACATTATTGACCCCTTTGCAAGTATATGCACCTGAGATGACCGCTTTAGTAACAGGGGTTCTTTTACACATCTCTACCACCATTATTTTCGAGAGTAACAGCAACCATAAACTGCAGTTCCAGAAGCTTTTGGGCTTGCTTTTGGGCTTTTTGATAGCACTTATCATCTGAAAATTTACCGTTTATAACGTTGTTTCAACCGTTCACAACATTATCTGTGGGCCTTGCTACTTTAGGGGGAAAACATCCGAAAAATTGTATCACCTTAGCAATGTAAAACAACAAGAAATGACCTTCACAAACTTCAGACATCTCGATTTTTTTAAAGCGAATATCACCAAAGCTGTGTTGCGATTTTCGGAAGGTTTACAACAAGTTTTTCATGTTTTAATTGATTTTAAAGAGGGGTGCCTACCATTTCCATCTTCAGTTCTGACAGAACACCCTAATAATTCATTCCCCTCCAATTTGGTTGCGCCCCCTCTTTATGCTAAAAAAAGACAACTAATACACCTCTATATAACTTAACCATCTTATTTGTTTTTCATTGATTAGTTTTTTGTTTTTGTTTGGAAGTCCCTGCCCGCCCCGGCAGGGACTTTTTTTTTAACCCTTAAGAAGAATCTCTTCTAAAAGGATTATTTTTAGACATGCGAAAAATATTGCTCTTCACCCTTATCCTAGTTTCAATGATAGCTCCTGCCCAGCAAGTCTCTCACGGTCAGCTAAAAAGCTTCCCTAAGTTTTCATCTGAACACATAGGCGAAAGAACCATTGCCGTTTGGCTTCCTGAGAATTACACTTCAGAACAGTCCTACCCTACCCTTTACATGCACGATGGCCAGATGCTTTTTGATGCTAAAACCACTTGGAATGGACAAGAATGGGGCATCGATGAAGTCGCACATCGGCTAATTCAGCAGGGGGATGTTCCCCCTTTTATTGTGGTGGGAATTTGGAACGCAGGACCGTTACGTCATTCGGAATATTTCCCACAAAAGCCTTTTGAGCTATTAAAAGAGAGCGCCCGTGATTCTATCCTTGAATACAGTAAAAGAGGAAAGGAGGCTTTGTTTAAAAAACCGATCCAGTCCGATGCCTATCTGAAATTTTTAACCCAAGAACTTAAACCTTTTATCGATAAAAATTTCGCGACCCGACCAGGACCCGAAAACACTTTCTTGATGGGGTCCAGCATGGGGGGCTTAATTTCTTGGTATGCCCTTTGCGAATATCCCGATATTTTCGGGGGTGCTGCCTGCATGTCTACTCACTGGCCTGGAGGCTTTGTCTATGAAGACAATCCTATACCCGATAGCTTCATCGATTATTTAGACAAGAACCTACCTCCACCTGCCAAGCATCGTCTCTATTTCGATTTAGGGGATGCCACGCTAGATGCTAACTACCCTCCTTTACAGCAAAAAGTAGATCTACTGATGACTAAAAAAGGCTATAGTTCTACCCTTTGGACGACTCGGTTTTTCCCTGGAGAAAACCACTCTGAGGAGGCATGGAACAAACGCCTACATGAACCTCTCATTTTTCTATTCAACCCAAAGAAGTAATCTGCTTGAAGTCTATTTATCGTTATTTTTTAATAGAGCTTTTACTGCTCACTACGGTTAATGCCCAACAAATTGAATTCGATGGAGTCGTCACAGCCGAGGAATGGCAAGCGGCACAACAGTTTACGATCGGCTATGAATTTTCGCCCAGTGTAAATGTCCCTGCCCCCTACACAACTGAGGTCTATTTTAAATACGATGCAACCCATTTGTATGTAGGCGTGATTGCAGAAGCAGATATGCGCATGTTGCGCTCTTCGCTGCGCAACAGAGATGAAGGCTATTCGGACGATCATGTCATTGTGGGTTTAGACCCCTATCGGGACGGACGATACATGATATCACTAGGGGCCAATGCAGCTGGAAGCCCCTTAGACTTAAAATTCTTCCCCGATGGCTCTGACGACACAAACTACGATGTAGATTTTGAAACCAAGGCAAGTGAACATCCAGATGCCTACCATATTGAAATGAAAATTCCGTTTGGCAGTTTACAATTCAAGAATGAAGCGGAAATGCTTTGGAATGTTTTGCTCTACCGCAATACCTATACAGGGGACAATAAAAGTGAAAATATCAATTTCCCGATCGATCTGAATAATCCGTGTTTGCCCTGTCAGGTAGAAACCACGATCGCCTTAAAAAACATCAAGCCCAAAAAGAGGTTCAATTTAATTCCGTACACAAGTGGCATCATAGACGGACAGAGAGATGGGCGTGATTTTAAATACGGTTCTTTTAAACCCGATGCAGGTGTCAACGGATTTATTGATCTGAGTAACTTAAGTTCTTTAGAATTCACCATCAATCCAGACTTTTCGCAAGTGGAAGCGGATGTCTCTCAAATCGATGTGAACAATACGTTTGCCTTATTTTTTCCAGAAAGGCGCCCTTATTTTAACGAGGGGAATGAGCTAATCGATACGGAGGTGAATGCCGTCTATACCCGTGCGATTAATAGCCCATTAGTATCGGCCAAGTTTATCAACCAAGGGGAACGCAATCAGATTTATTGGCTGACGGCCTATGATGAAAACTCTCCAATCCTGATCGCCGGTGAAAATCAATCCTACAGTGGATTAGGTGGAGCCGCCTTTGCCAATGTATTTAAATTTAAGCGTAGCTATGCCGGCGGAAATAATTGGGGAATCTTAACCACCAGTCGAATATTCAAAGAAGGTGGACAAGGCCATACCTTCGGTCTGAACATGCTGAAACGATTTTGGAAATCCTATACTCTAATAGCGGAATGGCATACAAATTTAAACGAAGAGGGAGAAGCAGATTGGATCGACTCTGAAGACAGTTTTTTGGGGAGCACTAGGGCTCTAGACGGTGAAAGGCTCAAGGGAAATGCACTATACGGTTCCCTTCAACGGAACACTCTGCATTGGAATACGGAGATAGAATATGAACAGTATTCGCCATTCTTCAATACCCCCTTAGGCTTTGTTACCCAAAACAACGTTCGGTTTGTGGGAGTGGAGCAAAATTATCAGCACTTTTTCCCAGAAAAATTTTGGATCAACACCCTTAATGTTGGTCTAGGAACCGAAGGAACTTGGAATTTTCAAGGACTTCGAAAAAATCTAGAGCTCAATGGAGGAATACGATTAAACTTCAAGGGAAATGTTCGACTTTCGATGGGCTTTAACCATAACTTAAACGAAGAATTCGAGGGGTATAATTTTAAACACCTAAGCTCCCTACGAGTATTTAGTGAGTATAATCCTTCTGAAAATCTTGAAATTGGGTTTTTCAGCGGTATTGGAGAAGGGCTGCTCTATGATGAGGTTCCTGAAGTTGGTAACTCTATTTTTTTCCGTTCCTGGGCAAATATTCAATGGACGCCGCAACTTTCGTCTAGATTTAGCATTCGTTATTCAGAACTTAAAGAAAAAGAGCTGGATCGATCATATTACGCTGGATATATCAGCAGAGCTCAACTGAATTTTCAATTTAGTAATAACTTGTCTCTACGACTGATAGGAGAGTACAATCAATTCAATGAGTCTATTTTTATTCAGCCTTTGCTCCAGTGGAATCCCACTCCATTTACGATTTTTTATATCGGTGGTGCAAACGACTATGAATCCGATAGCTATCATCCCCAACAGGTCGTTCAGAGCAGCCAATGGTACTTTAAATTTCAGTATGCCTTTGGGCTATAAAAAGTGCTCCTAAAAAACTGTTAATCTTCTGTTATACAGAGGTTAATACTTGTGTTTAAGCTTACTTTTCTTTATATTAAAGTATAACCCCAAATCTTAAACACCATGCAACAATTATGGACTAAACTTTATTTATGTATTCCCATTATCCTTTTATCCTGTACAGAAAATGAGCCGCCTGAAATCGTGGATTATGAACGTGCGCTTGCAGAGCTCTACCGTGAACCCTATCAAGCTCCGGCTCCTGAGCAGCAAAGCTTAACCTATTATGAAGACCCTAACGATTGGGCCAATAAGCAGCTGCATCGACCCTTACCGATCGAAAATGAAACATCGGATGAAGAATGTTATCCAGCACTAAAATTTGAGGCATCAGATTCGTTTAGCTGGCAGACCTACACCCACATGGCTGTTATAGAAATGGATGCTTCCTACCCGGCATTAATTCAACAGCTTCATCAACATGCTTTCTACAACGTATCCACAGCTACAGAAGACATGGAAAAACAGTTGTATCTGACTAGCTTTACATATCTCCCACACAGCCAAAAATGGATTCAAAATGTTGCTGTAGCCGTTCATTCATTTTCTTCGGAGGAAGAGAGCGTAGTCACAGACGATTACACACAGCTAGCCGCTCGCATGCTACTTTATGGCAGCATATATGAGATTTCCGGTAGCGACGAACGAAGTCAACAGCCACCCTCTGGAGTGCACTTATACGCCTTTGGATTAAGCTGGGGACATCCTTCCGAATCATCGAGCAAAGCCGTTCAATATGAAACTTCAGAATGTCTTGAGCAACAAAATCATCATTTGCATCGCATCGGACAAATGGATGTAAGAGTCCTCTATCTACAGAAATCCTAGGTCATATGTTTCGAAAGTACTTGGTTGGAATCGCGCTATTTTGTTTACTTCCGACAACTATACTAGGGCAAGAAAAACCTTGGACTACTGTCGTACAAATGGCCTCAAGTCCGATTCGCGATCAAGGGAAAAGTGCCAGTTGTTGGGCATATGCCTGCAGCTCATTTTTGGCGAGCGAACAAATCCGAATCAAAGGGACCTATACCCCACTTTCTGAAGTGTTCTTTGTCAAGAATATCTATTATAAAAAAGCACGCACATATGTACTTCGAAAAGGAAAATTCCCATTTGAAGGAGGGGGAATGATTCAAGATGTATTGAAGGATCTTCACGAAAATGGCGCCATTCCACTGTCGAATTATAGAGGACGACCAACTACCCACATCAACAACGATCATCGCCAACTGCACGATTCACTTCGAAAGCATTTAGATGATTTTATACGTCATCCGGAAAAATTCCCAAAGGGGTGGTCTCCTGAATTCGACGCTATACTGTCGAAACACATGGGGAAAATTCCTCAACAATTTAAGTTTAAAAATGCGACCTATAGCCCCCTCTCTTTTGGGAAAGAATTAGGGATAGACCCGATGGCTTACGTCACCTGTAGCTCATGGCTATCCCATCCATTTTATGAATATTTTGTACTGGAAGCCCCCTATAATTTCTCACATACGAAAGCCTATAATCTACCCATAGACGAGCTGATTGATCGCTTAGATAAAGGGCTACAAAGCGGATATACCGCTCTGCTGGAATGCGATGCTACCAATCCCTATTTTTTATACAGAGAAGGAGCAGGCATAGCAGTCGTTCCAACGAAAAAAATAGCTACAGAAGAAGTTTTAAACACCTCTATCGCGGAACAAGAAATAAGTCAGCAACGACGTCAATTGTCCTATGAAAAGCTTGAAACTTCCCAGGATCACATCATGCATATTGTGGGTATTGTTAAAGATGCTAAAGGGAAAAAACTCTATACAGCTCAGAACTCTTGGGGGCCAAATAGAGGCTTCGGAGGGTATATGTACTTAAGCGAAGCATATATCCGCTTGCATTTAATCAGCCTGAGCTTTCACAAGGAAGTATTCGATTTATAGAAAAATGAACAACTAATCGCGAAATTTTTCAAAGCGAACTTAGAACGGGTGTATTCCTTGTTAAATACACTATATTGCCCCCATGTCTATGTATCAGAAGTTTGCAGAAGTGGGCCGGAAATTTATTCCCGAACACCTATTGTTTAAATACGGATTTAATTGGTCTCCCATGTATCGAAGGAGTACAGCAAAAATTATCCATGTTAGTACGGATTTAAAGTGGATTCGAGTAAAACTACCAATCAGTTATAAAAACCGAAACTATGTCAATTCCATCTTCGGGGGCAGTATGTTTGCTGCCGTAGACCCTATTCCTATGGTACAATTAATCAACCTAATCGGTCCTCGATACATTGTATGGGATAAAGCTGCCAATATTCATTTTCGCCGACCGGCCAAGGAAAACTTATACGCAGACTTCAATTATACGGATGCAGAAATTGCATCGATCATCGATCGTGTAGAAAAAGAAAACGCAATAGAAATAGTCAAGCGAACTGAATTACAGAACAAAGCGGGAGGTACGGTGTTTTGCACGGTCGACAAGACCATCTATATCGCCGACAAAGCCTACTTTAAAAGCAGACGTGAACAACGAAATACTGTCAAAAAATAGAAATCTAAGAGATTTTGTACCTTATAGAAAAGTTTAGCGATGAAGCAGATAAACTGGTATATCGGTCTATTTTTGATCTTTATCTTTATTATAACCGGACTATATATCCAATACCTATCAATCCCTGAGGATGCCCATCCTCATGTGTATAGAATGATCCTTAGAGCAAATCATGTCTATATCTTATTCATTGGAATGGTCAATATAGTATTAAGTCGTTCTAACTATACTTCCCCCAGAATTGAATGGATGTCTCGAGTGTTTTATATCATCAGTGCTCCTTTGGTACTGCTGGCTTTCATGTGGGAAACAGGTGGAGATATGGAAAATCGTTTAATCAGTTTCAATGCTGTTCTTTTGGCCTTTATGGGGCTTATACTATTCATTCTAGATGTTATATTTTACCCTAAACAACCTAAAGCTGACAGCTGATGAAACGTTTGTATTTTAAAATTACTATACAATCGACGGCTGAGCGAGTATTTAAAGCCCTGACGATCCCTGAACTATTTGAGGCATGGACGGCCGTATTTGATCCCCACTCTCATCTGAAGGGCGATTGGAGTACAGGATCTTTAGTGCGCTTCCTAACCTACGACAATCAAGGACGATTGTGTGGATTGCTTAGCAGGGTAAGAGAAAATATTCCGAATCGTAAAATACATATCGACCATGTGGGCATTTTAGAAAATGGGGTTGAATTTTTTGAAGGACCAGAAGTAGATAAGTTAAAAGGAGCCTCAGATATTTATCATATATTACCCCAAGGAACACAAACGCTTCTGGAAGTCGAAACGGATGCGATTATGGACCTAGAAGATTATTTTGTTAGAACTTGGCCACCGGCCCTTCAAAAGTTAAAAGGACTATGCGAAGAACAATACTCTTAAGTCTTTGCTTGTTGACATATGGTTTACAAGCGCAAGAGACACAGTTTAATGCTCTCGACAGCTATTGGAAAAATCTGTCTCAGACCGTTACAGACGGTAATTTCGATGGCTACGCCGCTGCTTATCATCCGGATGCTGTGGTGGTTTTTGCCACTGCAACCCCTAAAAGATCTGTTTCCATAGCTGAAGCTATGGCCGACTGGAAACAAGGATTCGACGACACCAAAAATAAACAACAAACGAGCCAGGTGAACTTTCGGTTTTCTGAACGTATTATCGGAACGAATACAGCACACGAAACTGGCATTTTTCATTACAGAGCTCGGCACAAAGATGGCCGGGAATTAGCAAATGTCTATGTTCATTTTGAAATGCTATTAGTCTATAAAAACGGAAAATGGCTGGGATTGATGGAACTGCAAAGAAGTCTTACGGATGAGAAGGCCTGGAAAGAATTGAAGGAACTTTAATTGGGGTATTCTTCCGGTCTTTCATTAAAGTTTTCGTGATTTGAACCTTAAAGGGGTATACCCTTTTGGTAATTTTCGTTTTTCAACAAACTATGGCATAGGGGTAAAAAAAAAGACCCCAACAAAAATGTTGAGGTCTTGAAGAAGGCGGCGACATACTCTCCCACCAAATGGCAGTACCATCTGCGCTAATGGGCTTAACTACTCTGTTCGGGATGGGAAGAGGTG
>JBMHCX010000010.1:0-5376 GCA_049889695.1 Flavobacteriaceae bacterium
CTAAGTTTGATTGGATGTTTACCATTGGCATTAACTGATCTCTTGTCAAGCTTGATGCTTACTACAAAATTTAATGATTTACTCATTTTTACTAAAGTTTAAATTATACATTTTACTTGCACACTATTTGCACACAACTAATGAGTAAAACTATAAGAGAGTAGTACAGATTGAAAGAGATTGAGTCTCTAATTACTTGTAAAACAAACTATTAGTAAATTTTGTAAAGGATTAGTAAATTATTCTTTTGACTGGCAGTCAAGAGGTCGGCGGTTCGAGTCCGCTCTTCTCCACCATACCACAAGGGACTTCCAAAAGGTTGTCCCTTTTTTAGTATCCTCTCCTCCACAGTTAAACCAACTCACTCCTAAACATGCCATCAACGGAGCATGAGGTTTGATTTGATAAATACATAGGTCAATTCTTATGCACAAAGAGAAACAAAGATCTATGGAGTATTTGGGTAGATATTTCCTCTGTTTACCTAGGGGCTCTTTTTTTGCGTAGGTAGTAAATGAATTCACTTCTTTTTTTGGAAAAGCTTTGTACAACGGTATATGTCATTACATGTGTCACTTGAACCAAATCTCCATTTCTTTCTTTATTTGGGGAAAACTTAAACCGTTGTTTTAATTCTATCGTTTCCTTATAGCACAGTAATTCCCCGACATCACCCCTCTTAAAAGACATTTTTTGGATGGACATCTCTCGTTCATTAATTTCCATAGAAATACTTTTATTGTCGACATCAATGTAGATTTCCCCCTTTACGGGTTTCATCTTTCCTTCGTATAGAGCACCGACAATAGCAAAGTGCTGGCCGTAAAAAATCAGACTAGAGAGCGATAAAAAAACAGTGAAAAAGTATTTCATAGAGCCACTAAAAATAAAGATATCTGTTTACAAAATGAAGGTAAAAGTTATGCTAAGATTTAAGCCGACTAATTTCAAAGGGATCAAAAATTTTTCATGTAGTCTTGTAAGTCAACAAACATTGAACGGACGGAATTAAGACTTTAAGAACCAATAATTAAAGTATTAATAAATAACAAACATGCCTTTTCTTCTTTACAAATAAGTATTTTTGAATGTAGTTCCATTCCCTTTGAGACGGAAATATTTCGCAATATCTCGTAATTCATGTAACTTGCAGAATGGGAGTGTATTTCAATTGTATTATCATAAACCAAATCATTAATCAGATCCCTAATTTGAAGTGTCCCTAAAACACCCATTGAAAACGCAGGGTTTTACAGGGTATTGCTTTAAAAAGCTTACTTGATTTGAGTTTAAGAAGGGGCATTTCATCCAATGAATGATAGGATTAAAGATTTAAGGCTGTTGATCAGGGATAAAACTTTATCTAAACTGAGATACGCTTTTTTTTGTTTAATTTCACTTACGACCCTATATGCCCAAGATACCACAGGACCTGTTCTATCCTCCTTTACACAATCTTCAACACTCGATATAACCACAGGTGCGGTAACGGTAACTTTTTACATAACGGCAAGCGATTCATCTACTATCTCGAGTGTTAGTACGGCCCCTTTTTTATACAGTAATGTAGGCAGTCCAACAATTGCTACGGGATATAATATTTTTTCAAATTGGAGTGTAGATTCTACCGCACATACCAACTGGTCTCCAACCAGCGATTCAAGCCTCAAGGGATGGTATGATGCATCGATCACCAGTAATATTAGCACAAACTCAAACGGAGAGGTGACCAGTTTTAGTAGTAGAGGCTATGGTCCAAACATGTCAAAAACATCTAGTAGAGGATATGCTTTTAGTGGGTCTTTATCAGGAGTTTCCAATCTCAAATCTGGGGCGTCAACTCAGATCAACGGTCTTAATACTATTTATTTTCAGGGACCCAACAACACCTCCACTTTACAGACCAGTTCATATAATTGGGGAGTCTCTGACGGAAATTATATGATCCTTGGAACAGCACATATCGACGGTTTATCCCATCAGAGAGCAAGTTTATGGAGTCTAAGGGATACGGATAGCAATCAGGAGGATGTTCAGTTAAGAGCTGATAATTCCTCTAATTCTGTGACTTATCCAGGAGCTTTTTATGGAGCTTTTGAGTTTACTTCTGTGAATACGACTAATTTCTCGAACGACTTTTCGTCTACTTCTTTTGTAGATAAAAATGTAATTCATAGTAGCATATTTAATGCGACAACTAATTCGTATTCCAATCATCTTTACGCTTCTAATCAGCAAGCAGAAACGAATGCTAATGGAACATATACGGGGGAATTAGACAACAAACAAGAGTTATACCTGATGTCTAATCGCGAGGGGCAACGAGTCTTAACCGGAAATTTTGGTGAGCTGTTGATCTATAACAGCACCTCCGAAACCCTTCGCCAAAAAGTAGAGGGGTATTTGGCCCATAAATGGGGGATGGAAGCCAATTTAAAATCGGACCACCCCTATAAATCAGAGGAGCCTAAGATAAATTACGTCTATACATACGCCGCTGAACTTCTTCTCGATCCTGATAAAGTTCCTGATGGGACTTATAAAATTAATCTTAATACAGCAGCTTTTGTCGATTCAAATTCAAATAGTGCACCTACTCCGACGGGCTATAACAACTTCACCTTAACGGTTGTCAACAATCCGGCCCCGACAGTGACGCTTTCAAGTACAGATAGCGATGCGATTGTTTCACCTGGAAGTGTTGTTACCATTACGGCGACTTTTTCTGAAAGTATGAGTGCTACACCGACGATTTCTTTGTCTGGAATTGTTTCTAATCAGCCGATGACTGGAACAACTTCAGCCGCTATTTGGAAGTACCGTTGGACTGTTGCTGAGGGGGCTACCACAACAGTTACGGTTTCAGGAGCAGACCTAGGTGGAAAAGCATACAGCGGTACAGATAGTCTCACCTTTACCATTAAATATCTTCCACAGACCCCTACACTAACCACGGAGGCTTCTCTTGGGAAAGATGTAAATCTCGATGGCGACACTTCAGATCCTGTATATCTGATTACAAATCTTGCTGAATTACTTTGGATATCTGAACAGAGTGAAAACTCAAGCTCCTGGGCAGACGGGAAGGTGTTTCTACAAACACAAGATATTGATGCTTCACCCACAAGGTATTGGGACGACGACGATCAGAATGATTTTAGCGCAGCTGGGAATAACGAAGGCTGGCTGCCGATTGGGTTTAATGGAACCTTTGATGGTTTTTACAACGGAGATTACAATAAAATCATTGGCCTTACCATCAATAGGACTTCTAACGATCCCCTAGGATTTATTGCTCAGATTTATGGCCAAAGCGTAGACGACCAAGCAGGAGTTGTTCGCCTTGGAATTATTGATGGGAAATATACCATTAAAAAAGGCAGTGGTTCTGGATATGAAAGAATTGGAGGAGTTATTGGTCGTGCCTATACCATATTTGGAACGGCGAAGTTAACAGATATGTTTTTTGAAGGGGAAATCAAGGATATTTCTACTTCTGGAGGATATCAAATAGGAGGGCTTATTGGTGAGTTTGTTCCTTTCGATCCTTCAGGAGCCGTTGAAAACTCGTATTCAAATGTGCAGGCGACAGGCTACAGAGGAGGAGGCTTGATTGGAAGGTTTTCCAGTGGTGCCATCAAAAATGTATATGCTCGAGGATCCTTTACAAAAGGAAATGGTGGGGAATATGCATTTGGCGGTATTGCTGAATCTACCACCCCAAACATCGATGATATCTCCATTAAATACGCCTATTCTTCTGTTGACTTTATCAATATTTCAACAAATAAAATAGGAGCTATTGCTGAAGAATCAGATGAAGAATATGATGGGACTGGACCCGAAAAGGGGTACTTTAATAACATTTATTTCAACAGTGATTTTGGATTCGATGCCTTCCATGTCAAAGACTTAACAGACAATACTTACACCAGCCTTGAAAGTGTAACGACCACCTTTTTAAAATCAGATCAGGTTATTGCTCCTACAGGCCTTTTGTCATCATCCATTTGGGGGCAAAACGACAACATTAACGACGGCTTTCCTTACTTAAAAGGCTGGAAGGATTTTGGGCTTTCTAAAAATGGGATATCAACGACGGCAAGTGCTGGAGATATTATAGGGTCATTTATATTCAATGATGCAGGCTCTGGCGCTACGATAACTTATCAGTTAACGACTGGCGACTTCGACAATCAGTATTTTACTATTGACACTTCAACCATAACGCCTCGCTTGAAAATTACTTCAGCCGGTGCAGCCTTACTCTCATCTACCACCTCGTTTACGATTTTAGTTCAAGGGACTACGAATGAAACTCCCGCTGATGTTTTACTGAGAAAGTTTGTTCTACCGGTGAAAGATATGACTGCGCCCACAGTAATTCTAACATCTACGGATAGTGACAATATAATCAACTATTCTTCTACCATTACAATCACTGCTACTTTTAGCGAAGGGATGAGCAATTATCCGACCATTTCTATTGGTGATGGCGTGTCGAATGCGGTTTTGAGTTCTACAACCTCAGCCATTTGGACGTATTTTCTGGATATGACTGCTTGGACTGGAAGTAGTTCCTCTGTCAACGTTACGGTTCAAGGAGAAGATTCTAGTGAAAATCAATATGCGGGAACCGACAGCATCACATTCATCCTCGATACAACATCACCCACTGTTATTTTAACGGATAGTGATGCCGATAATGTTTTAGGAGCCGATACCACGGTGACCGTCACAGCGACTTTTTCCGAAAACATGGCTACCGCTCCAAGAATAACCATAGGAGATGGGGTGACCAATGTAGCCATGACTTCCACCAGCTCCAGTGTATGGAGCTATATACTCGACATGAGTACATGGACGGGTAGCGGCCCAACAGCAGTCGTGACAGTTTCTGGGACAGATATTATCGGCAATGCTTATTCGGGAACAGATAGCATTACCTTCACCCTCGACACAACTGCCCCTACTGTTACCTTAGCGGATAGTGATGCGGATGATATTTTAGGAGACGACACTACTGTGACCGTCACAGCGACTTTTTCCGAAAACATGGTCAGTACGCCAAGAATCAGCATAGGCGATGGCGTGACCAATGTGGCCATGACTTCCACTAGTTCCAGTGTATGGAGCTACGTGCTTGACATGAGCACATGGACCGGCAGTGGACCAACGGCTGTTGTTACTGTATCTGGAACAGACATCGCTGGAAATGCCTATACGGGAACAGACAGCATTACATTTACCCTAGATACCACCGCACCTACAGTTACTGTAACGGATAGTGATGCCGATGATATTTTAGGAGCCGATACCACTGTGACCGTCACAGCGACTTTTTCCGAAAACATGGCTACCGCTCCAAGAATCACC
>JBMHCX010000011.1:0-3747 GCA_049889695.1 Flavobacteriaceae bacterium
TTTCTTGAACTGACGCGCCATGGTCAAGGGTGATCCTATACCACAAGAACTCACTTCAATGGAGAAATCGTTTTCCTCACGATCGAGATTGTGTTCTACTTTTCGGCTCACTTGCATGCAAGCTTCGAGCGAGACACCCTCATCACCATCGAGTAAAATGCGAATGCTATTGTCCCCACCAACACTAAAGTCAATGAGAAACAAACTAGGGTTTTCCTCTAGCGCTTCCTGAACCAATGCCTCGACTTGTGCTTTAAAACTCATATCAAAAAAAAAGAAGACTATAAGTCTTCCAATCGTTTTGTTTAGAATGTGTTGCAAATATAAAGCATTTCCTCGGCTTTTTGTTTAATTCTTTATTTTTTTCATCTTTGGTACTCCTTAATCTTAAAATCATGAAATTAGCACAGTACATTCTTGGATTACCTTTCCTTCTATTTTTCACCCCTTTTTGTTTTGCTCAAACTACGTTTTCAGGTATCGTTTTAGATGATGATGGGCAACCACTTTACGGAGCAACAGTAATTATTCAAGGTTCTACCGAAGGAACTATTACCAATCCGCAAGGGGCTTTTGAACTTAAAACGGAAAAACCTTTTCCACTAGAAATCGAAGTCTCTTTTGTAGGTTTTGATAGTCAGGCTTTTACTATAAACGATGCTAGCTCTCAAAACTTTAGGCTTACTTTTTCCAATCGATTTGATGAAATTATAATCTCTGCATCGCGAAAGGCTGAAAAACTGCAAGAGGCTCCAGCTGCTGTTTCGGTGATTTCAACAGCTGAAGTAACCAAACCTGGAGGGGCCATTACGCCCATTCGTGCACTGATTAACACCCCAGGGGTAGAGCTTCAACAACAAACAGGGCAGCGCATAAATATTGCCCTGCGTGGAGCAAACGGTGTTTTCTCTACCAATGTATTCCCGCTCTTGGATTATCGGTCGCTCATTACCCCAGGCTTGGAATATTTTGATTCACAAAATTCCCCACTCAACACCATTGACTTGGAACGCGTGGAGGTCGTTTTAGGTCCGGGTTCTGCACTTTACGGTCCCGATGTTACCACTGGAGTAATTCACTTTATCTCGAAAACTCCTTTTAAACATCCCGGCACTACCGCAGAAATCATTTATGGTGAACGCAATACTTTTCGCGCAGGTTTGCGCCATGCAGGCACAAATGAAAAAGAAAATTTTGGCTACAAAATTAATTTGAGGTACAGCAGCGGACAAGACTTTACCCTTGATCCAGATCATGCCGAGGACCGTGCTATTCTCAACACCTTTAAAACCTCCATCAATATAGCAAACATATCAGCTGAAGGGAATGTAGACACCACCTCTCCGGGCATAAAACTCTTCAATCTTGCGCAAGAGCAAAAGAAACACTATTGGTCAGGCTTAGCCAATGGCTCACTGTATTTCCGCCCAGAAAACAGAATGGAAATTGTTGCCGCGGGAGGCTGGAACGCAGGCTCGGCAATTTTCTATAATGACTTGGGGGAAGGACAAGCTTTTGGAAACGAATACTGGGGACAAGCGCGATTTAACTATAAAGGATGGTTTGCACAATCCTATTACATCAAAAATGACGGAGGAAACGATAAAAATCCGAACTACCTCAACCGTACTGGATTCATCACCCCACTTGAACGCACCCATTTTGAAGCACAATTGCAGTACAACTTTTCGCTTCCAGGACTTTTAAACTCTGAATGGACAACGGGGATGGATTACCGCAACGCCACAGCAAATACGGAACACCATGTATATGGTCGTAACGAGGACGATGATGACTATCGCATCTTTGGAGGATATGCACAAGCTAAATTTAAACTAGATCCTAAATTGGATGTGTTTTTAGCCGGACGCTATGATGGGTACAATTTTACAACAGAAAAAACATTTTCTCCGCGCGCTGCAATTGTCTTTAAACCCGACGATCAACACAACCTTCGCTTGACCTACAACAAAGCTGCCAATCCCATTGCTGCTTCCGACATATATTTTGACTTACCCACTCAATCTTTAGGTATTTTTGATGTATGGGTCTTTGGAGCTAAAAACCCCTATACTTTTGACGATAACCCCAATGTGAGTTGGGTTATTCCAGGAATTCCCGACACTCCTTTAGCCGCAGGTTTTCCTTTAGCTGCAGCCTTTGCAGCGATTAATCAAGATGTCGTAGGCGGTATTACAGCCGCGCTTTCACAAGACCCAAGCCTCGCCCCATTGCTTCCATTATTACAAAATGTGTTGAACAATCCACAAATTACCACACAAGGGTTTACTCCAGCAGCAACAACCAACCTTAGTGGAACACCTATTACACCCGAGGGAGGAAAAGGGCAATTGTTGAGCTTCTTAACTTCTTATGAATTTGGATATAAAGGAGTCGTAGGAAATCGTTTTTCTTTTGGAATAGATGTCTATCACTTTCGCCGACAAGGCGGAGCGACTTTTCGTGAAATCACTCCTATTGTAAGCATCCTAAATCTCCCCGAGAACTAAGGGCAAGCGGTACAAAGTAGCGTCCAACCACTATTGGAACACGGATTGGTGAATTTAGGAAGCGATGCAGCTACTGCACAAGCCACCGCCGAAACTTAGGACAACAAATTGGCTCAGCCTACACCGAGGGTGGGGCAGCATTTCTACAAGGACTGGCCAACGCTGGACTTCCCTTTCATGGAATTGTTCAAATCCGAGAAAACCAAGCTGAAATCCCCCGCCTTACCTTAGGCTATTTGTCTTTCGACGATAGGGTGGTCAATGAAGATTGGGGAGCAGAATTTCAATTTAAATTCTTTGCTACTGATGTATTTGGCATTCAAGGAAACTACACTTGGTTTGCTGTCGATAAAGACATTCCGGGCGATGCTTCTTTCCCAACCAACAAAGTTCGAATTGGGTTAAACTATGACCCAAAGAAAAATTTTGACGCCAGCATCAACTACCAATGGGACGATGGCTATACCTCCAATACGCCCACTTTCCCAGGAACTATTCCCGCAAAATCGTTGGTCGATGTTTCGCTAGGGATTAAGTTAAGTGAAGCTTTGCGCTTTGAACTGGCTGCCATTAATCTGTTAAATAATCGTTTTCGAGCATTGCCAGGATTCCCAAGATTAGGAAGGACGGTTACAGGTCGTTTGGTTTTAAACCTAAATTAAAGCTGGCATGAAGTTCTAAAAAATCTGTAATTTTAAGGGCTATGAAATATGAAATCACTTCCCTTGGAATTCGGTTTACCAAAGCGCGTGCAAAAGAACAAAGCCCTTTTGAACGTCTCTTTGAGATCTTTAAGGAACTCATTACCCACACCTCTGGCGATTTCGACGAAGCCATTGACTGGTTGCGAGAACTTGATAAAGAATATCAACTGACCGATGAAGATTACACCATCGATGATTTTGTAGAAGATTTATTGAAAAAAGCCTACATCCAGCCTAAGGGGAACGGAAATGGGGGTGGTGAAGGCATGGCACTTACGCCAAAAACAGAAAAACTGTTGCGCGAGCACGCCCTCAAACAAATTTTTGGAAAGCTCAAACGCTCTACTTCTGGAAACCACAAAACAAAAAAGCTAGGACAAGGAGAAGACAACACTGGGGAGTTCAAAGCCTATCAATTTGGCGATGCCCTTGAGAAAATCGACATGACCCAAAGCATTAAAAACGCGCAAATTCGTTCGGTGGGTCAAGATTTCACCCTGCAACACGATGATTTAGTGGTTGAAGACAGCTTC
>JBMHCX010000012.1:0-9004 GCA_049889695.1 Flavobacteriaceae bacterium
TGGAAGAACAACATAATGTTGGGACGTTTGGGTCAGCCAGAAGAGGTCGCCTCAGTGGTATCGTTTTTAGCAGGTTCAGATGCTGCATTTATAACAGCCGAAACAGTTCAGATCGGAGGCGGACAAGCTTTGGGAATTTAATAAACAGCAAAAATAAGTATCAGTATTACCCTAGGTATGAAAAAATTAATGGATAAAGTTGCCGTAGTAACAGGAGGATCGCGAGACATCGGTCGATCAATTGCCGTGACATTGGCCCAACAAGGGGCTAAAGTTGTAGTCAATTATTTGAATTCTGAAGATGCTGCTAATGAAACACTTCAACGTATAAAAGAAAGTGGTGGTACAGGGATAGCCATAAAAGCAGATGTTTCTACCCTTGAAGGAATCTCCCATCTGAAAGCTCAGACGATTGCTGCTTTTGGCAATCATGTAGATATTTTGGTGAATAATGCGGGTGGTCTTTTTGCTCGTAAAACACTTCAAGAGTTCGATCTTGATTTTTACGAACTTGTGATGGGCGTTAACTTTAAATCAACAGTCTTTGTTTCCCAGGCTTTTGAAGAGCTCATGAATAGTGGCTCAACAATTATAAATATCTCTTCACAAGCAGCTCGTGACGGCGGCGGTGGGGGGTCTGCATTGTACAGTTCTTCCAAAGGAGCTGTGACAACTTTTACAAGAGCTATGTCGAAAGAATTAGGTCCGAAAGGTATCCGTGTAAACGCGGTATGTCCAGGACTCATAGGAACTAAATTTCACGATGACTTTACAGCCGACGAAATACGCTCAAAAGTGGCGAATATGACTCCTCTTCGAAGAGAGGGATCAGCACAAGAAGTAGCCGATTTGGTCGCTTATTTGGCCTCAGAGGAGGCTTCGTTTATAAACGGGAACAATATAGATATCAATGGAGGCCTAGCTTTCAGTTAAATAAGAATAACCTAGAAAATTTAAACAATGAAAAAAGTAGTAACATTTGGTGAAATCATGTTGCGTTTAGCCCCTCAAGGGTTTTTAAGATTTTCACAAGCCAATTCCTTCGATGTTGTTTATGGCGGTGGAGAATCGAATGTAGCAGTGTCCTTGGCCAATTATAACCTTCCTGTCGATTTTGTTACGCGCTTACCCAACAATGATATTGGCCAATGCGCACTTATGGAAATGCGCAAACGAGGTGTTGGAACCGATCATATCGTCTTTGGCGGAGATCGTTTGGGCATTTATTTTTTAGAAACAGGAGCGGTGAGTCGTGGGAGTAAAGTAGTCTATGACAGGGCTCATTCTGCCATGTCGGAAATACAACCCGGGATGATTGATTGGCACAAAGTATTTAAGGATGCACAGTGGTTTCATTGGACAGGAATTACTCCTGCTATTTCTCAAAGTGCAGCAGATGCTTGTTTAGAAGCAGTTAAAGTGGCAAGTTCAATGGGTATTACGATTTCTACTGATCTGAATTACCGAGCAAAACTTTGGAAATACGATGGGGATCGGGAACAAATCATGACAGAACTTACATCGCATTGTGATATTATTCTTGGGAATGAAGAAGATGCTGAAAAGCACTTCGGCATTAAACCAGAAGGGCTGGATATAACAACACAGGGGGAGCATGTCAAAGCAGAAGCTTTTTTATCGGTTTGTGAGCAAATGATGAAAAAATTCCCCAAGGCGAAAAAAGTGATCACCACCTTACGAGGGTCTATTTCGGCCTCCCACAATACGTGGGCCGGTGTGCTCTATGACGGAATTCAAATGTATAAAAGCAGTGAATATCAGATAACACATATTGTAGACCGTGTAGGAGGAGGCGATTCATTTATGGGAGCATTAATTTATGGTTTAATTCACTACCCTGAAGATGATCAGAAAGCTCTAGATTATGCTGTCGCTGCTTCTTGTTTGAAACATACTATTAAAGGGGATGCCAATTTGGTGACTATTCCCGAAATTGAAAAATTAATGAGTGGTGATGCCTCAGGGCGTGTAGCACGATAAATATATTATGGCACAGTATACTCGCTTACAAGTAGTTCAGCAGATGGAGAGCTCGGGAATGGTTCCTTTGTTTTTTCATCCAGATATTCAAGTTGCCAAGTCTGTTTTAAAGGCTTGTTACGAAGGTGGGGCACGCCTGATGGAGTTCACCAATCGCGGCGATTTTGCTCTAGAAGTTTTTAATGAGCTGATCAAATATGCTATCGATCAACTTCCTGGAATGATTCTGGGGGTTGGTTCAATAACCGATGCAGCCGCAGCTTCTCAATATATGTTGGCAGGAGCTAATTTTATTGTGACGCCTGTCTTTCGTGAAGATATCGCATTGGTGTGTAATCGAAGAAAGGTTCTTTGGTCTCCTGGCTGCGGTTCATTAACCGAAATTGCTCGCGCAGAAGAGTTGGGTTGTGAAATCGTTAAACTTTTCCCAGGGAGCACATATGGCCCCGGTTTTGTCAAAGCCATTAAAGGTCCCCAGCCATGGACAAGTATTATGCCAACAGGCGGGGTTTCAACGGAAGAGTCTAATCTTCAAGGATGGTTTAATGCCGGCGTTACTTGCGTAGGGATGGGGTCGAAATTAATCTCTAAAGAGATCCTCCAGGCCAAAGATTATCAACAGCTCGAGGCCGATGTAAGAACAGCCCTTGAGACGATAAAGAAAGTTCGATAGTTAAATCTCTAGAACTTCTTGGTAAAAAAAATGTGGTGTTATGCCACATTTTTTTTAAATTATTATAATCATTTAACTTATAATTAAATAAGCCTTTAACTATGAATAAATTATTTAAATTTTTATTGGCTTTCGGCCCGGGGATTTTTGCCATCGGTTATACGATTGGTACAGGAAGTGTAACTTCAATGATAGTTGCAGGGAATAATTTTGGAATGAATCTGTTGTGGGTTCTTTGTTTTAGTTGTCTTTTTTCAGGAATCTTAATTTACGTCTCTGGCAGCTATTATTTGTTGACCGGGGAAACCATCCTTTATGCCATCAGAAAGCATTTTCCTAAAGGAAAAATAATTGCTTTAGCGATTATTCTTACTGTTGGGATAGGTCAATGGAATTCACTGATTGGAATTTTAGGAATCACATCCAATGTAATTTTTGAAGTTCTAAGTTTAAATTTCCCCGCTTTAACTGCACAGAAATACGAAATTGTCTTAAGCATAGCAGTTATTATCATAGGCATTTTCTATATCCTCTTGATCAGAGGGAACTATTCGGTATTCGAAAAAATATTAGCTGTTTTTGTAACCGCAATGGGACTTTCATTCCTATTTACGCTCTTTTTTGTATACCCTTTGCCGTCTGAAATTTTACGCGGTTTAATTCCCACCATTCCCGAAGTAGAGGGTGCAGGTACCCTAATCGCTGCTTTTGTTGGAACAACTATGGCAGCCGCCACTTTTTTGTCTAGGCCATTATTTATTCAGGGGAAAGGTTGGACTATTCACGATTTCAAGCTTCAAAAAAATGATGCTATTGTTGCCAGTATACTCATTTTTACTATCAGTGGTTCCATTATGGCTGTTGCCAGTGGCAGCTTGTATGGAACGGGAACAGAAATCAATCATGTTTTGGATATGTCTGATACCCTAAAACCATCGGTTGGGAAATTTGCAGTAAGCATCTTTTTTATCGGGACCTTAAGTGCTGGATTATCATCGATATTTCCATGTTTAATGATAGTCCCTCTAATGTTAGGGGATTTTAATGCAGGAAAGTTAGATGTATCTTCTAAACGTTTTAAATGGGTCACAGGAATTGCTAGTGTCTTGGCACTCTCCATACCCGTATTTGGCTTTAATCCTATAAAAGGCCAAATTATAACCCAAGTATTTAACGTTTTTGCTCTCCCATTGGTGGTCTTGTGTTTACTCTATCTATGGAATCGTAAACATGAAAATCTTCCCCCCAAAAAACGCCTTATCAATTTGATTATGGCTGGAGCATTTCTGTTTTCATTAATCATTATGTTTAATGGTTTAAGCGATATCTTTACCTAGACAAATATGTTTCCAAGTGTAATCTTTATGATGGGTGTTAGTGGGTCAGGAAAAACGCTAATCGGAGAATTATTGGCTGGAGAATTAGGGTGCTTATTCATAGATGCGGATGATTACCATCCCCGATCGAATATCCAAAAAATGAGTCAAGGGATTCCCTTGACTGATCAGGATCGGCAACCATGGTTAGAAAGTTTAAATAGTATAGCACAAACGCATTTATCTAAGGGTTGTGTAATTGCTTGTTCCGCTTTAAAACAGTCCTACAGGAACCAGCTTGAGATCGGCTTAGAAGGGCGTTGTCATTGGGTGCATCTTCAAGGCACTTACAAACGCATTTTTAAACGTATGAGCGATCGAAAAAACCATTTCATGTCAGCTAGCATGTTACAGTCTCAATTCGACGTTCTAGAGCCTCCAAAAGACGCTATTGAGATATCTATCGATCAGAAGCCCGAGAGAATTCTTCAACAAATTCAAAAAGCCTTATGAAGCATTCAGAAATAGGAATTATTGGCTTAGGAGTAATGGGGAAAAGTTTGACCAGAAATTTGGCCCAGAAGGGATTTCAGATATCCATGTATAATAGACATGTCGAGGGTCAAGAAGAAAATGTAGCTCGAGATTTTCAACAATCCTTTCCTGAACTGCACAATAGCCAGGCATTTGATGATCTCCAAGGTTTTGTGGATTCTTTAGCGACTCCCCGAAAAATTTTAATGATGATTCCTGCAGGTGCTGCGATCGATGATTTTTTAGAGCAAATAGAATCGCTCTTACAACCGAACGATATATTGGTGGACGGCGGGAATTCACATTTTGAAGACACCCAAAGAAGAATGGGACATCTTCAAAAAAAAGGGATTCATTTCATAGGGGCTGGAATTTCAGGAGGCCAGTTAGGAGCTTTACATGGTCCTTCCATCATGCCCTCAGGGGATTTATCTGCATATGAACATGTACAGAAATTTTTGGAGGCGATTTCGGCGAAAGATGCGCAAGGAAACCCTTGCTGTACTTATATAGGCCCGGAGGGCAGCGGTCATTTTGTAAAAATGATTCACAACGGCATTGAATATGTAGAAATGCAATTGCTAGCAGAGTGCTATTTTTTGCTTCGACAACAGGCCTATTCAAATCATCAAATGGCTGATATTTTCGAAAATTGGCGAGATGACTTGGATAGTTATCTACTGCAGATAACTGTCGACATACTCCGAAAAAAAGAAGGGGAAGAATATGTCTTAGACACCATACTTGACCAAGCTGAAAATAAGGGAACAGGAAAGTGGTCTACCCAGACCATCGCAACTGCAGGTTCTCCAGCAGGCCTTATACCTACGGCTCTATTGGTTCGGTACCTTTCAAGTTTTAAGTCTAAGAGAGTTCAATTTTCTAAAGAATTTGCCTTTTCTCCAGTTCATCCTGATATCGCCCTTGATGATTTGAAAGCAACCTACGGCTTGGCTAGGATCATTAATCATCATCAGGGTTTTTGGACTATAGTTCAGTGGTCAAGCCAACAAAATTGGCAACTTAACCTTAGTGAAATAGCCCGTGTATGGACCCAAGGGTGCATTATTCAATCGGATCTGATGGCAGAAATTAAGACTTTGCTGAAACAAAGCGATGAAATCCTATCGACCTCTGCTATTCGCCAATTGATAGTTGAAAGCTACCCAAAAGCGCAAAGGGTTGTCAGTTCAGCGATAAATGCTTCATGTGCCGTCCCTTGCTTTTCAGAGACAGTTCAGTACTTCCAGGGATTAATCACAGCGGATTCTCCAGCAAATTTACTTCAAGCACAACGCGACTTTTTTGGGGAGCACACCTATCTAAAAAAAGGCGATCCTTTAAGGACCAAACATACAACTGAGTGGTAAGAGAGTTTTTATTCTTGGAAGAATACCTCCAATAGTATACTTTTAGGGAGTTACATGGATACTTTCCTTTTTCTTGCTGTTATTAGTGGAATACTAGTGTTACTGCTGCTGGTCTTACGTTACAAAATTCCGGCATTCTTAGCACTCTTAAGTTCTTGTCTTATTGTAGGTCTTTTGACGGGCTATCCGCTAGCAGACCTTTTACAAACCATACAGAAGGGAGTTGGTAACACTTTAGGCTTTGTGGCTGTAGTCGTAGGATTAGGGGCATTGTTAGGTGGATTTTTAGAGGCTACAGGAGGAGCAGCGGTGCTTGCACATAGCACAATAGCAAGCTTAGGGGAAAAAAAAGCCTCCTGGGGCTTATTGCTGACAGGTTTCCTGATCGCTATTCCTGTATTTTTTGATGTTGCCTTCGTGATCTTAGTTCCGGTGGTATATTCCCTTCAAAGGAAAACCGGAAAATCTATTCTTGCTTTTGCTTTACCCCTACTTGCCGGATTAGCGATTACACACGCATTCATTCCCCCAACCCCTGGACCAGTTGCAGTTGCAGAAATTTTAGACGCTCCCCTTGGATGGGTGATCATTTTTGGAATGCTCGTGGGCTTACCGACTGCCTATATCAGCGGCATTGTTTTTCCTAAATTCATCAGTCCGAGAATATATGCGGAAGCTCCTCCTGAAGTTGCCCCTCAACATCAAACTGCCAAGCCACTCCAATTGAATCATATTTTATTGATTATTGGATGGCCATTATTTTGGATTATTGCTGGAACGATCCTAAAAGAATTCGGTTGGCAAGACTCCTTTTATAGTAGCCTACAAGTGCCTATACAACTACTGGGTCATCCATTTGGGGCTTTACTTTCGGCTAACTTTTTAGCATGGATCATTTTCCGGAAATTATATGCATTACCACCTAAGGAATTACTGCAAATTTCAAATAAATCACTTCAGCCGATCGGCATTATACTCTTACTCACCGGGACTGGAGGGGCTTTTAAACAATTATTGATCGACACAAAAGTTGGCGAAATGCTTGGCAGCATAATCTATTCCAATCAATTCCCCATACTGTTGTTTGCCTTTCTGGTCGCCGTTCTTGTCCGATTGATGCAAGGGTCGGCTACTGTAGCTATGATCACTGCTGCAGGCTTGACAGCACCTTTGTTAAACAGCGACATTTCAGATCCTCAAAAAGCTTTAATTGTAATTGCCATAGCGGCTGGAGCTTCTATTTTCTCCCATGTAAACGACAGTGGTTTTTGGTTAGTGGGGAAGTACTTAAACTTAACTGAAAAAGAAACCCTACGTTCTTGGTCCATCATGACCCTTATTATAGCTATTTGCGGATTTTTTATGGTCGGTATCTTCAGCTATTGGGTTTCCTAAACACCAAAACAAAGCTATTTTCTTTTCCATCTATGGGTTAAATTACGAGAACCTAGTAAAAACCTATCCAATGCAAAGAATTTTCCCGGAGCGAAATACCCCATAAGAGGTCGGGCGATCTGAGGATATTTATAAAAAAAAGCTAATTCGGTTTAAGGTTCTTTCTATTTATAACAGATGTGTATTTTTGAGGGTATGAATAGACACTTAAGTATGCGATCTGGGAATCCAGTATTGGGTTCGCAGACTTTTCAGAGAGAGAGTACTGCCGATGATAAGATGACGATCAGCGGGGCGGTGAACAAAACATCGATTAGCTTGGTTCTATTAGTCGGAGCGGGCTATTTTACGTTTAATGCAGGAGGAATGGCCTTGATGTTTCCAGCACTAATTGGCGCATTTATTGTTTCCTTGATCACCATCTTTAAAAAAGAATGGTCGCCCATTACTGTTCCGATCTATGCCGTCCTAGAGGGCGCAGCCCTTGGCGGGATCTCCTTTGTGTTTAACAGTCAATATGAGGGAATTGTATCGACCGCTATATTACTTACGCTCAGTATATTGGTTGCTTTACTGATGGCATATCAGTCCGGCTGGATTAAACCTACCGAAAACTTTAAGTTGGGCATTTTTGCGGCCACAGGCGGAATAGCCCTCCTCTATTTAGTCAACTTTATTATGGGCTTCTTTGGAGGTGGCTTAGGGATTCTCAACCCCATGAATAGTTCACCCTTAAGTATTGGAATTAGTGGAGTAATTGTTGTTGTGGCGGCTTTGAACTTGGTTTTGGATTTTGATTTTATTGAAGAGGGAGCCGAAAAAGGTGCACCCAAATACATGGAATGGTACGCTGCTTTTGGACTGATGGTTACCTTGGTTTGGTTGTATCTTGAAATCCTTCGACTGTTGGCGAAATTAAATTCTAGAGATTAAGTACGATTTCTCGTAGAACAATCATAATTGTCTTATTTTTGACTTTTAATATCAGCCTCGCTGATTCAATAATTTCTAGGGGATGTAGCTCAGTTGGCTAGAGCGCTTGACTGGCAGTCAAGAGGTCGGCGGTTCGAGTCCGCTCTTCTCCACTTGATGTCAAAAGGATTACAGAGATGTAGTCCTTTTTTTATTTCTTCACTTGCACACTATTTGCACACAAGTCCAATCACAGAAGAATAAAGATTACTAATCATTAATAAATCATTCTTTACTCATAGTAAATGTAAGGAAGTTAAAACTAATACCCCTAAAAGAACTTCATTTTGCTCCATTGTGAATTTTGCCTTAGACAATGTAAATTATAAGTATTCAGTTGATTTCAATTGTGAGAAATTTTTCAAATGTATTTTATATTTGCTATGATTATACTTGCCCAAGATTTAACGAAATATATAGATGTAGTTGTATGATTTATCTTGTAGGCATAAAAAATTTGTAGTTTTAATATTAGTTCGTTGATCTTAAAAATGTTTGCAAGATTAGTTTTATTCTTTGTGGTTTATACTTTCTTGGGTTGTTCATCAGCCACAGAAGATGTAATCATTACAACACCTCAAATTGTTGAATATACTCTAACTGTAAGTTCTGGAAGTGGTGGAACAGTCTCCACATCAGGGGGTACTTATGAAGAGGGGTCAACGGTTAATGTTACTGCAACTCCAAACAGTGAATACATTTTTCAAAACTGGTCGAATGGATCGACAGAGAATCCGTTGACT
>JBMHCX010000013.1:0-214713 GCA_049889695.1 Flavobacteriaceae bacterium
GTATCTCTGGGTTTGAAATATCAAATACTCTTTCTACTCCGTTGTGAACAATTGTATATCGATCGGACCCCTCTAGAGAGAAAGACATGGATTTTCCTTCTTTGTCAACTTTTGAGGAAGCAGATAATGGAGCAGGTTCCGTTATACTTATATCAAAACATTGATTATATCCACTCTCTCCTTCTACAGTAAAACACAGTTGATAGGTTCCAGGAAGAAGATTTGAAAGGGTTTGTTGGTATCCTTCGGATGAATTAAGATCCAAAGGATTTTCACCATTTACTCGAAGGGTATAATTCAAATCTTCATCCTCAACAAATATAGAAATTGAACCATCATTCTCTCCGATACAGGAAAGACTCTCTAAGGATATAGTATAGTTGTTATTCGGAAGGTTAAAGATCTCGCAACCATTAATGTCCACTGGAACAGATGGTGGGGTGTCCAGACATTGATCTTGACCATCAATGACACCATCACTATCTCTATCTATTTCCTTTTTAAAGATGATTAAATTTGTTGCAATTAAAGGGTGATGGATTAATTCTGAAACACCATCTCCATCAAGGTCTCTGATATGAAAACTAGATCCCATATTTATAGATTGGACTGAAGAGTTAACAAAATTCATCTCTGATGAATATTGAAATTCTCCCAGTTCCGTTAAAATAAATTGTGTCCCTGTGTTTCGGAAATAAACTAAACCATCATAGTCAGGCTTCCAATAACCATTAAATGGATGATTATTCCCATTGTTCTGTTGCCATTGAGAAAACTTAGGATCAGTAAAGAAAACAGGTGTCAAATCTTTAAGACCATCTCCATCAATATCTTCAAACTCAAGTTTTGATCCATTAGATAGCATTCTACTGGTGTTATATTGTGGAATGACTTCACTAGTGATATTAACTAATGTATTATTCTGAATTTTTAATACAAGAATTTCGTTATGAAATAAATTCTGATTATCGGTGATACTAATCCCACCTAATGGTATTGATCTATATAAAATAATCTCATTTGTTTCGTCACCGACAAGGTCAATTTGATGAATACTTTTGGTAGATAACCCATATTCAGAAAATAGCTCAGGAATAAATACGGGGTTTTGAACATCAAATCCACCGTTACCATTGTTTATTAAATAACCCAATTTTCCTCCTTCTTCATTTACTGTTCCCATAAACAAATAATCCAAAAATCCATCTTGATTTATATCGATTAGAAGATTCGGACCCTCGGGTCCACTAGAATAGTTATGAATACTTTGAAAATTAAATGATCCTTGAAAATTATTCTGACCATCATTTATTAAAACATTTAAAATTCGACCCTCCAAAATTTGTGCTGACAGAACAAGGTCTAGATCACCATCGTTATCAATATCCCCAGTCGCATGACCAAATATGGACAATTTCAAATCATCTCCATTCTTTAAATTTGTTATTGTGTTTTTCGTGTTATCATGAAATCTTCCATCTTGATATTTATAAAATCTTAATAGTTTATGTCCAGCGGAGTTGTAATCCTTATTCTCCAAGTAACCTAAGTCCTTAAAAATATTTCTTGCTAAATCTCGTTGATCAACGTCTTGTTCATCAATTATGGGATTATGATAATGTTCCCCAAGAATAAATAACTCTTTTGAACCATCCCCATCAAAGTCTTCAAGAACAAAAAAATCCGCATTGTGAAAAATTTCATCTGGAAATTGTTTGTCTTCGTGATAAGTCGAAATTGAAAAATCATGATTAATATTTAAATAAACGGGTATACCATTTCTAGCAATATTAAATCGTCCCATTGTCCTATTTGTCCATAATTGTTGTGTTTCTCCAATTATATCTTCCACCCCATCATTATTCAAATCGTGATATAAAAAAGAAATTTGAGCACCTAGAGAGAAAAATTGTTCTGGTCCGGTTACTTCTGTTTCATATCCAATTGCTCCATTCAAATGAGAAAAATAATAATAGGGGGTGTAACCATTCTGTTGTTCTCCTATGTTTTTATTCCAATCTATTTTATTGATCTTCCTAATTTCAATGGTATCATTTGAAATCGTATTCCCGTTTATAGAAACTTCGACAGGGAGTTTTAGAATTCTCTCATTTATATAACTGAATTCCCGAATGAATTGAATGTAACCATTATCCATCTCAACTATATCAGAAAATGATGAAATATCAACGAAATAATCCAAATTTGAATCGTTGGGTATAAAATCACTTAAAGGAATTCTATACCCCTCAGAATCTTCACTTATTACTGATCTTGAAGTGTTTAATAATACATCACTCCACGTACAAATATCTCCAATCCCGTCATTATTTTTATCTTCCTGATTGGGGTTATAAATATATATACAGTTATCGTTTTCATCAGATATTCCATCACCATCAGTATCATTAATTCCAATAAGACTTAACAACACTGATACTAACAATTGAGAAATTTGATACAAAATCATAATTAATGTTTAATGACCTTAATTGTTTTATTAATAGTTTCTCCTTTTGATTGAATTAGGTATACACCCTTGGGATATTGTTCTAAGTTGACTTGAACCTTTCTATTGGATTGGATATTTCTACAACTCGTTCCAATGATGTTTCCATCTCGATCAACAATCTTTAAATCAACTGTTTTGTCTTTTCCGTGAATGTAAAAGTTCACTACATCTGTTGTCGGATTGGGATAGAATTCTACTTTTTCACTGATAAATACCTCTTCCGTATAGGTTCCTTGACATAGTTTATCAGTCTTTACTTCAATGAAGTTTATTCCCTTTTTTAGTTGTATCTCTGGGTTTGAAATATCAAATACTCTTTCTACTCCGTTGTGAACAATTGTATATCGATCGGATCCATCTAGAGAGAAAGACATGGATTTTCCTTCTTTGTCAACTTTTGAGGAAGCAGATAATGGAGCAGGTTCTGAAATATTGATATCAAAACATTGATTATATCCACTCTCTCCCTCTACAGTAAAACACAGTTGATAGGTTCCAGGAGGAAGATTTGAAAGGGTTTGTTGGTATCCTTCGGATGAATTAAGATCCACAGGGTTTTCTCCATTTACTCGGAGGGTGTAATTCAAATCTTCATCTTCAACAGAGATTGAAATAGATCCGTCGTTCTCTCCAATACAGGAGAGACTCTCTAAGGATATAGTGTAGTTGTTATCAGGAAGATTAAAGATCTCACATCCATTGATATCCACTGCAACAGATGGTGAGGTATTAAGACATTGATCTTGACTATCATTGACACCATCTTGATCAGAATCTAATTGATCTGGATTCAGTGCAAAGGTTTTAATATTCGTTTCATTTACATCTTGAGCATAGATAAGAATATCATCATACTCAGAAAGGCTTCGATTTTGAATTACTGCTTCAATTAATTCTCTCCCTTGAATATTTAACCCTCTTGTTGTATCGAACAACTGGTCTTCTACTATCTCATTTTCTCTGATCAATTGATATCCATATCGTGGTCCAAAACTCCCTCCATTTTCCCAAGCATTATTCCCAAAAGCATTAAGGTCAAAACTATATTCAAATCTTATTTTAACATCTTCATTATGTTGATTTTTAGAGACACACAAAAAATCAGTTGGAGGGATGTTTTTTCGAGTGATAGTTAAAGTATCCAATAATGTGACATAGGTATCCCCCCTTTTTCTTACATGATTAACAAACACATTTTTATACTCGTTATAGTTAATCAATGTCTTAGATTGGTTTAGGTCATTATACTCGGATTTAGACAAATAAGTGGACAAATTGTTCCCGGACTTTATATGCAATGGATCTACGTAAAATGGTTCATCCAATGGGTGAATTTCTGACCAGTAACTATTTCCAAAAGGATTTTCAAATCTGAATTTCAACATAAATCTTTCGTCTATGTCAATATTTATGGTATCAGAAAAATTGAATTCTGGAAGATTAGAATTGGATATTAATACACGAAAATTCTCAGGTTGATATTCGCTTGGTTCAAAATAAACCCCTTGAGGATGTATATCATAAGATAACAAAGAGTCTTTGATAGATCCTGACACATACAAACTAGGATACTCTACATCACTAGTCCCAACAAAATCCAATTTGTTATCGTTGTTGAGATCAAAGGGTGAGTATTTATTTTGTTTGTTTAAGAACCAATTCATGTCTCCAAAATTTGGTTCATTTGAAAGATTCAAATTATGATGATATTCAGGACCAAAGTCAACTAATGAGGTTAGTATAAATTCTTGATTATTTAAATTTTTAAAGTAAGTGATTTCTGATAATCCTCCCCATCCAGGATTATTATTGAGAAAATCAATGACTTGATTATGAGTATTTCCAGACCGTGCTGTTTGGTACTCTGGACCACTTTGAATCATAATATCCAAAAACCCATCGTTATCTAAATCTTTAAAATATACTCTCCCATCATTGTCCAATGATGTTGTATAATTTTCATCATTTTGGAAAAATTCTTCACTAACATCAATTATTGAAGAATCAATTATTTCGAATATTTTAAGTTTTTGATGTGGGATATCAGTTAAACTCTCAGGTGAACCTCCAGAACTTGCAAATCGTATTAAAAATAATTCCCTAGATGGATGTTCAAATTTCAAGAAAGTATGTGGTGGGAGTTCAGGATTTCTATCCCTAAATTCACTTTGTTCCATAATTTTTTCAAATGAGGAGATCCTTTTATTTTCAAAATCAATGGTAATTACACTTAAACTAGTTTCATAATTGGAAAAGTCATTTAAATCCACTCCTGAATTTATTTCTCCACTTACTTCATCCCATAATTCAGATCGTAAGGTTTTTGTTTCAATGAGTAATTCATTTTCAACTCCATCGTTATCCTTATCTATTAGTATACCCGACCAATGGACTCCCGAAATTGAGGTGTGAGGTGATACTTCGTTCATGAGTGAAACATCGACAAGATGATTATTAAATCCTCCTTGATCATTCCTTTCAAATAAATGAATTACACGATCATATCTATCCCCACCCATGATGTAATCCCCATTGAATGTGGTAAATGATTCAGTAAACACTATTTGACCAGAAACAATTATATCCAAATCTCCATCCAAATCTAAATCAGATGTTACTGCATTGTATTCCTGTCCAAATTTTAAGTTTGGGTTACTTTGAACAATTGGATCCCAAATGACTTTATCTCGATTAAATCGGTATTGATTATTTGATTTCTCCTGAACATGAAAGATATATGGGTACAGTAGATCTTCATTATCTATATCCTTGGTTACTCTCAGAAAATCGTTTTGTGAATATCCAGAACTAATAAGGTTATTAAAATATCTGTCTTTCATTTCCTCTGAGTACTTGTGAAATAGAATGGGATCTCCTTCAGTTACAAAAACATACTGTTCATCTCCATATTTGAAATTCCTTTCTCCTACATAAAGGTTGTTGAGACTGATTTGAAATGAATAATTTAAATTTGAGTCAACCTCTAAATATTTATATCTAGAGGGTAATGGAGTATGGCCGACACCAAAAACACCTTCTTTGACTCTCATTGGTATCTCTTTAATCCCATTGGAGTCAAAATCTCTTAAAGGATGACCTCCAAAATCATACGTATCCATCAATCTAACATTGAAACTAAACTTAGTATATCCTTGTGGATAATTATTGAGACTTATGATACGTTTATAATTGGATGGATCATTAGGATCTAATGAACATGCATCACCTATACCATCGTTGTTACTGTCTGTCTGATTTGGGTTATACCAAGCTGTACAATTGTCCTGTGAATTTGGGATTCCATCTCCATCAGAATCATTCGATTGTACATTGACTACCGAAACGAAAAACACAAGTAAAATTGCTCTTAAAGTCATGAAAAAATATTGTTAAATTTAAGTCGCACTCTTTTCAAGTAAAAATTCAAGAATATAATGCGAGTACTTTTCTTCTTATTTCCTCTTTATTTTTTTGGACAATTTTCGGTTCTAGAAAACCAACAAATTAAAATTATTAACCAGGAATTTGAACTATCAGAAAAAAACGGTTTTCTTGAAATAAATCCAGAGTTAATAAAATACAAAGGATCAATATATTTAGTAGATCAATTAGGAGGAGGAGTCTTCATTTATTCGGACAGTATTATTCAAAGAATCGATAATTCTTTCCAACATAAAATGCAGATTGATTCTGAAATCTTTATAAAAAATGACACTCTTTTTAGACACGGTGGTTATGGTTTTTGGGAAACAAGGGACCTTTTAACTTTTTTTGACTTTGATTCTAAAGAATGGGATATTGTTAAGACCAACAACAAAGGACCCAAAAAATTTAGTCACCTTAGTGTACACGACAATGAAAAAATCATTCTGTTTGGTGGATACCTAAATAATGAAAGTCTGGGGGTCAATCACAAAAAATCCACAAGTGTTTACTCTTACAAATACGATTCTAAAACTTGGGAGAATTTGGGGGGATCTAAATATCACTTTTCTAATCAAGACAAAGTGATTGAAATAGATTCAGAAAAATTAATTGTAATTAAAACAGATACCCTATTCCTAATCGACCCCATCCAGAATACCATTGAATTTTACAAATCAAATTCTTTTTTACATACTGTCATCTCTGATAAAAGATTAAAGTCTCAATACAAGGACAGTACTTTTTATTTTATTAATAAAGTCCATTCTAAAAATACTCTAGAATTTAACACAAGAAGTTATGACGAAGTTCTCCAACAGAAAATAGGAGAAGATCAGTTTATCAAAAAGACTAATCACAAGTACTTAATTTTTATCATTATTTCTGGAATAATCATTTTAGTACTTTCTAAAACTTTCAGAATTAATAAGTATAGGAGAAAACAAAGAAGATTTAAATTGACTCAGAATGTTATTTCATATAAAGAATTTGAAATCCGAATAACAGATGAAGAGTATAATATTATGAGACTTCTTATATCAAAGAGGGAAGTTCAAGTTAAAGATCTAATCAGTATTTTTGGCAGGAAAGATTTGAATTATAATCATCAAATTAGGGTTTTAAATTCTACTATTAGAGACCTAAATAACAAGTTTTCAATACTAGATGATATTAACGGATCTCTAATTGAAATTTCAAAATCCAAAATAGATAAACGAATTAAGGTGTTTATTTTAAATGAAACTATAGACTTTGTATAATCTTCAGTTTCATCTGAAAAAATTTAATTTTTTTAACCTCTGTTAGATTTAACAGAAGTGATTTATTTTATAAGAAAGATTAATAACAATTAGACAACCAAAATATAGAGGTACACAAAATTTGATGAGGTACTTCTTGTGTACCTAAAAAAGACAAAAAGGTACACATCGTGTACCCATTTAGTTTTCATATATTTGATTATCAATATGTTGTAAAGTGGTCAGATTCCTGGAGGTACCACATTTAAACCCTAATTAACTATTTTCCAGTTTTTTAGGGTTTTTTTTTATGTTTATTGTGGAGCAGAATACAGGAATAAAATATTTATATGTCATTGATATGCAAATAATTATATGGTCCGCATAGAATCTTATAGTGGAAAACATTAAGCCTCTTCTTTACAACAAGCTGAAGCTTTCCACCTTTTTTATCCCAGCAATGATCGTTCAGATCGCGAAAATGCCTTTTAGGCTAGTCTCTTTTTTTGATACTGATGGCATAGCCCCCACCTGCAGCCGTTTTAATCTTGAGCGTTGACTTGGCAGTTACCGTCTTGGTTTCAATAACATAATCCTGCGGATTGTTTCGGTAATGAGCATCTTTTCCATCACGATAGATGGTGGCCGTGTATTTAGCTCCATCATCGAGAAAGGACAATGAGATGGTTGATATTCGAGGATCGTATCCATTATTATTCCCGACAAACCAGGTGCTGCCTCCTTTTTCCAAACGTGCGATGGTAACATAATCTCCGGGTTCTGCCTCTAAATAAACTGATTTTTCCCAATCGATGGCGACATCTTTAATGAATTGAAACGCATCGGAAAATCGCATATAGTGCTCGGGTAAATCTGCGGCCATTTGAATAGGACTGTACATGACCAGATATAAGCCCAACTGATTGGCCAAAGTTGTATTCACATGCGATCCGTTGTTCGGATTAATCGTACTGATATTCATGACAAAAATTCCTGGCGTATAGTCCATTGGTCCTCCAATTTGCCGGGTAAACGGAAGAATGGTCGTATGGTTAGGATTTGACCCGCCAAAAGCTTGAAACTCTGTTCCTCGAGCAGATTCATTCGCGACCATATTAGGATAGGTTCGGGCAACTCCCGTTGGACGAACAGCCTCGTGGGCATTCACCATGATTTTATAGTCGGCGGCTTTTTTTACTGCATGTAAGTAATGATTCACCATGAACTGGCCGTAGTGCTTTTCCCCTCGGGGGATAATATCCCCCACATAGCCACTCTTAACAACGGTGTATCCATATTTTTGCATAAACTGATACGCTTTATCCAAGTGACGTTCGTAGTTGCGTACGGAAGAGGAAGTTTCGTGATGCATCATCAGGGTTACTCCTTTTGACTTGGCATAGGCATTAAGCTTTTCTACGTCAAAATCCGGATAAGGCGTCAGGAAATCAAAAACGTAATCTTTGGTTTTCCCAAACCAGTCTTCCCAACCAATATTCCATCCTTCCACCAGAACAGCATCAAAACCGTGCTCGGCGGCAAAATCGATATGGCGGATCACATTTTCATTAGTAGCACCATGTCGACCGTGAGGTTTAACCTGTGTGAAATCTGTTTCTCCCAAGCGTACGGATGGCAATTCATTCGTGTAGCTCCAACTGCTTTTTCCGGTAATCATTTCCCACCAAACACCGATAAATTTAATGGGCTTAATCCAAGAAGTATCCGCTATCTTGGAGGGTTCGTTGAGGTTATAGGTAATTCGACTGGCTAAAATATCTCGTGCATCATCACTGACAATGATCGTTCTCCAAGGAGTATTCTGAGGAGCATTCATATATGCTTTATTCCCCCAAGCATCGGGGGTTAACCAAGCCTCAAAAGTCATGGTCTCAGGGGTCAGATTCAGATGCATGGCCGGATAGTCGATCAGTGCTGCTTCGTGCAAATTAATATAAAGTCCATCGGCAGATTTCATCATTAAGGCTGTCTGAACTCCGGTGTCCGAAAAAGTTTCTTGAGAAGCATTATACTGATATGAAGACTTGTATTTCTCTTTAATCTCTGAGAGTTTAGAACGGGTGTAGTCATATTCTTGAGAGTCATAGTCCCCTTGAATCCAGAGGGCTTCATGGTCTCCACTCAAGGCAAATTCAGTTTTTTCATCGGCGATAATAAACATCCCCAATTGGTTTTGCTGTGGAAATTCATATCGGAAACCGAGGCCGCCGTCGAAGAGTCGAAAACGAATATTCAGAAGCCTTTCCGTAGAGGACTGCTTTAAAGACACCAATAGTTCCTTGTGGTGGTCACTTATTTCAGATTCCTCGCCCCATACCGGCTTCCAGCTCCCCTCATGAGAACTTTCTTCTACTCCTAACAATTCAAAACCTTCGTGCAAAGGATCTACAGAGGAAAGATCCTTGTAGGCTTCCCCTCTTAGGATAAAGCCTAGTCCACTTTTTAGTATAACATCTTGTCCCTTGTATGTTAAGGCATAGAATGCTTTCCCTTTTTCTAATGAAAACATCAATGACAATTCTTGGTTGGGGGAGCTAATAGTGTGCTTTTGAGCTTGCGTGAAACCTCCTACCAATAAGGCGGCCATGATACAGCTGAATAAAAAATATTTTCGCATCTATTTATGTTGTTCAAATTCACCACATAAATACAGATTTTCAATTGAATAAATAAACTTTGGAAAAGAATAGTGGTCAATTGAACCCTAAGTGAGGTAGCATTAAGAGCGAGCGAAGGAGAAAACTACAGGCTCACTTCCAATAATTCTCCTTCTCCTTCCCAACGCAGTTGCTCTAATCGAGCGGGAATCAGCACACATTCCCCAGCTTGGAATGAAAGGAGTTGATCTCCACTTGCCAGCCGAACAGTTCCAGCAACACAGATATATATCTTAAATGACTCTAGTGGCGGAAAATTCCGGATGAGCTCTCCCTTCAAGGAAATGTATTGGGTGGTAAAATATGGGGTTTCAATAACCGGATTTGGTCTATTTTCAGTTCGATCATAGGCTAATGTTGTCGGTTTTTCAACGCTGTAATCGATCGCATCTAGGGCTAAATCGGTGTGTAGTTCTCGTGTGGTACCGGTCGAAGCATCAACTCGATTATAGTCAAAAACACGATAGGTTACATCGGAAGATTGCTGGATTTCAGCCAGTAGTATACCTGCTCCAATGGCGTGTATGGTTCCCGTAGGAATATAGATCATATCGCCTGCTTCAACTTTCTCTCGATGAAGGATATCTTCTAATCGACCATCAGACATAGCTTTTTGGTATGCTTGCCGATCCATGGGTTGATTAAAACCAACGATCAGCTCAGCATCGGGATCAGCTTTAAGGATGTACCACATTTCGTTTTTTCCAAAAGATTGATGGCGCTCTTGTGCCAAAGCATCATTGGGGTGTACTTGAACTGATAATGGAATCTTCGCATCTATAAACTTAATTAGTAAGGGGAATGTTGATCCAAATTGTTCCAAAACCTTTTTTCCCAAAAGGTCTTCTGGGGCCTCCTTCATCAGTTGGGTTAATGTCTTTCCAGCTAGGGGACCTTCTGCCACCTCGGATACATGGCCGGGGACAGCCGAAATTTCCCAAGATTCGCCAATTTCAGAACCTTCTGCCGCTTTGTGAAATGAAGTTATTAGGCGATCGCCGCCCCACAAACGGTACTGTAATTGTGGTTTAAATCGCAGGGGATAATTCAATAGATTACTGTCCGACATAAGTTCTAATTCAAACGATTCCCAAAGTAAAACCAACCGAAGGATTCCGCAAAATAAACCCCTGTTTAAATTTCTCCAATACTAGGGCTTGCAGTAAAAATTTCTATCAATGGCTTGTGTTTGAGTTGGCTTTGCCGGGGAAAAATAGGGAATTCCTAGCTTAAACATGTTCAAATTAAATCTTGAAACTCCAAAAAAACTAATGTAATCCCAATGGATTTAATTTATTTTGACAAAAAATTTGCGTTGAGTACTCACCAGCCGAAAATTGTTTTGATCGATGCAAACGATTCTTTTGTTCACAACATCAAGGATCGTTTCTTTCAGTTGGGACATTCCTTAGAGATTATTCCCTATGCAGCATTCGATCCTGAGGCACCTTTCACAGCCGATGGGGTTATCTTGTCTCCGGGGCCTGGAAATGCAACGGCCTATCGGAAATGGTTTCATCTTTTGGAAAATATAGCCCCAAACATCCCAGTCCTAGGAGTTTGTCTGGGATATCAGGTCATCGCACATTTCTACGGAGCCAGACTTGAACAACTCAATGAAGTCATCCATGGACAGCAACATCGCTGTATTCAAACCGCTCCGCACCCGTTGTGGAAAAACATACCTACAGACTTCCAGACGGGTCGCTATCACTCTTGGGCAATTGCTATGGATGCGCTACCAGAATGCTTGCTCCCAATCGCCAAAACGGCTGATAATTGCTTGATGGGTATTGCACACAAGAGCGTCCCTCATATGGGAATTCAATTTCATCCGGAATCATTCATGTGCCCTGAGGGAGCACAAATTTTTAAAAATTTTATAGCTTTAATTCCATGGGAATAAATGCTTTTGAGCAACAGCTGAATGAGTGGGGGCGATCCGAAAAACCCTTTTTCTTTCTGATTGATTTTGAAAAACAAAATCCCTTGATACTTCCCTTGGCAGATGCCCAAAAACAGGGGATCTATTTTCAGCTGGAAGATCAACGCAACTTCACCCCTACAGCACCTGCGAACAGCCCTCGGATACGTCATAAAAAAGTACTAGACTACACCCATTATCAACGGGCTTTTGATCGAGTTCAACAACACTTGCAACAAGGAGATAGCTACCTGCTGAACCTGACATTTCCAACCCCAATAGACTTAGAAGGAACCCTGAGAGATGTTTTTTTCGCAGCCCAAAGCACCCATAAACTCTATTTAAAAGATCGCTTTGTCTGTTTCTCTCCCGAACGTTTCATCCAGATTCAAAACAATCAGATTTCAACCTATCCGATGAAAGGCACTGCAGATGCCCAAAACCCAGCAGCTGCCCAAAAAATTCTTCAAAACAGCAAAGAACTTTGGGAACACAGCACCACCGTAGATTTGTTGAGGAACGATTTGTCTATTCACGCCCATCGTATTGAGGTAGATCAGTTTCGTTATTTAGACACCATAGAAACCTCTGATAAAAAGTTATTACAAGTCAGTTCAAAAATCAGCGGCCACCTAAACGACGACTGGAAAAGTAAGATCGGTACATTGTTGTGGGAGATGCTACCCGCCGGCTCTGTTAGCGGTGCCCCCAAAACCAAAACATGTGATATAATCGCAAGCGTTGAAGCTCAAAATCGGGGATATTACACCGGAGTATACGGTATTTTTGACGGTACAAACCTCAACAGCGCAGTGGCCATTCGATATATAGAACTAAAGGAAGGACAATATTACTACCGAAGCGGCGGAGGAATTACGGCACAGAGTAATTGTCAAGAGGAATACGACGAATTAATCCAAAAAATATATGTCCCTGCTCTTTGAATCGATCCGAATAGATAGTGGGCAAGCTCCTCTTTTGGAACTGCACCAACAGCGATTAGAAAAGACCTATCAGGTAAATTTTAACCAGGCATGCCCTTGGAAATTGAGCCGCTTGGTCCCTAAGAGTACCAGTACTACTCGTTTAAAATGGCGGTTTTCTTATGGAGCTACGGACTATACTTCGGCCATTCTCCCGTACCGATCGCAAAGTATACGCAGCCTGCGATGTGTCGAGATTCAGGAATACGCCTACCCCTATAAATGGACCGACCGCTCATTTATCGATCAGGCTTTTCAAAACAGAGGAGAAGCAGACGATGTTCTTTTTTTACAAAATGGTTGGCTTCGAGATACTTCCTACTGCAATATTGCCCTCTTCGACGGTCGACAATGGTACACCCCTAATCCACCACTCTTTCCGGGTGTTGAACGCCAAAAACAAATCGAGCAAAAAAAACTAATTCCCAAGCAAATTCACTGGCGAGACTTACCCAATTTTGAAAGTTTCGTCCTGATGAATGCCATGCGTCCAATGGAAGAGCAGTTTCCGCACAAAGTTGCAGGAGCCTTTTTGCGGTATTAAAGTTCTAAATCGATCTGTGGAGGTTGTGGTGTATCTATATTTTCAGGTTCAATTTTTTCCACCTTCTTCAACTTAGACAACATCATCTTGGTTCGCGTCGTGACCATTTTTTCGATTTCGGTATCGGCTTCTTTTATTTTTTTCTGTGCTTTTTCCAGCACTCCTCCAAATGTTACAAACTCTTTTTTGACAGCTCCCAAAACTTGCCACACTTCACTACTCCTTTTTTGAATTGCCAATGTTTTAAAGCCCATTTGCAGACTGTTCAGCATAGCGGCTAATGTGGTAGGGCCTGTGAGGATAATCTTGTGCTCGCGCTGCAGTTGGGCAATGAGATCTGGAAAACGCGCCAACTCCGCGTACAAGCCTTCCGTAGGCAGGAACATAATTCCAAAATCGGTCGTATAGGGTGGTTCCAAATATTTTTGGGAAATATCCTTAGCAAAAGACTTTACAGAACGCATCAGTGCCTTTTGCGATACTTCTACTTGTTGTGGGTCTCCTAACTCATAAGCTGTTTGTAAACGAACATAATCTTCTTGGGGGAACTTTGCGTCGATGGGTAAATACAAAGGCTTATCTTGTTGCTTACCGGGCAGTCGAATTGCAAATTCAACAATAGCATCGGACTGAGGCTTGGTCTTTACATTGGCTTCGTACTGTTCTGGGGCCAGGATCTGTTCCAAAATATTCCCCAATTGGATTTCTCCCAAAACACCACGTGTTTTCACATTGGTCAGTACTCGCTTCAGATCGCCTACTCCAGTGGCTAAATTTTGCATCTCCCCAAGCCCTTTCTGCACCTCTAGCAGTTGTTTAGTTACTCGTTCAAAAGACTTTCCTAGGCGATCTTCCAATGTTTTATGCAACTTCTCATCGACCGTAGCACGCATTTTTTCCAAACGGAGTTCTGTTGTTTTAGCCAGTTCGTCTTGTTTCAATGCCATCTGTTCAAACTTCTGCTTTTGTAAGGTGTTAAAGGCATTTACATTTTGGGTGAATGCTTCCTGAAATTGTTGTAATGTTTTTCGGACCTCGTCCCGGTCGTCCTTTGCATTCTTGCGTATTAGTTCTGTCAACTGGTTAATTCCCTGGGTGAGTTCTTCCCTGTTCTCTTTCAAGTTTTTAGATAGCTCTGATCGTTGTAGCGAAAATTCTTGCTGCAGACTTAATCGAAAAGCGTCAGCCATCTGGTCGGTGGCTGGTCCTTTGAGTCGAAAAAGTACGAGGACCAGTAAAGCAAGCACAAGCAACAACACTACCAATAAAATCATGTCCATAAGGAATAAGGGTTTAATTTATCATTTCTTTCGAGAGGAAGTATATCTAAGTGAATAGAGTCGCTAATATCTCCTGACCAATGAATTGTTCATTCCAGGGATATTTAGATAACTTCCATCGCTGTTCAATTCTTTTCTGAAATTTAATCAAAAAAATAACCCTAATTAAAGAATCATAAAACGCAATCCAATAAACAGTCTTCTCCCCTGAAGAGGGGCGTAGCTATAGGTAGGATCAAACGACAGTCCATTGGGATTATCGACGGGGTCGTCGATACGTCGATCGAAAGGGTCATCCGATCTGGCAATCAAGAAAGGAGCATCTTTAGCCGGGGTCCAATCCAGTAAGTTTTTAATACCAAAATAGCCCGTCCATTGCTCATTAATTACCCATGAAGCTTTTATATTTTGAATACTCCAAGCAGGAGAGTATTCATCTCGAGGATCGTTCTCTCCCAACAAGGGTAATCGCATAGAACCATACAGATTTCCCGTATAATCGAGCACTAAATTTCCTTTGCGATTGCGATAATTAAGCGCCCACAAGGCCGACCAATTTTCCGTAAATACAGGGCGGAATAATACACCGTCTTGTTTGGCTCGAACATCCATTAAACTTCCGCCCAAATTGCCGGAAAAATTCCCATAACGAAAATCTAAATCAGTACTTACACCCTTAGAAAAAGAATATCCATTTAGGTTAGCATAACGAATCTGATTGGGGTTAGTGTCGTAGTCCGGAAGTATTTGGTTGTCAAAATGGGTGTACCATCCCTGTAGTTCCCAATTAAGTATCCATCCTGTAGTCGTATAAAATCGTCTACTAAAGTTTAAGTGAATACTTTGTGAGCGTTCCGGCGATAGATTTTCTTCTAAAATCACATCCCTTGCTCCAGATAAGGCAGCATGATCTTCAGTAAACAAGTTGACCACACGAAAACCAGTGCCTAAATTAAGACGAAAACGACTCTGATCATCTAGATTCCAACGATAGCCTATTCGAGGGGTCCAAATAGATTTATGTGACTGATGGTGATCCCAACGGAGTCCCACAAGAAGATCGTGCTTCGGATGGAGGCTAAATTCATCCTCTATAAAAATCCCAGGTAACCAATTGATATCTGCCTGTTCGGTAGCTGGGGTGTTATCGTCATAAAAGTTATAGCGAAGCGCGGAGCCGTATAGCAATTTGTGCTTGTTGATCTGTTTCTGTTTAAATAGTTGCATAAATCCTACCCGATCTTTTGCTAAATAGGGCGTATCACCATAGGCAGAATTTTGATCGTGATCGATATATGAATATTGCAATTGAACACCCTTCGAAAATAAATCTCCATGTTGGCCGATGATTTCATACCGCCGGGTATAAATACTCTCTCCATAGAGCTGATCGGTTCCGCGGAAGTCGGAGGTCCAATCCATTTCTCCACCCCAACGATCTTCATACAAGAATCGAACAGCCAACTGATGCTTCTTTTTCCATTGAAGTTTGTGAAAAAGAGAAACTCTTTTTTGCAGACTTAAATCTGTAAATCCATCCGTATTATTGTCGATGGGTGTATCGTAAAAATAAGTGTTCACCCCGATCAACTGGAATAGATCCTCACCGTATTTTTGACTAAACCCGATGTCTAAGTTATGCTCTGACCATGAGGTCGAAAAAGTTTCGACAAATAATTTGGGGCTCTTTTCAGGCAAGTTTGTGATCACATTAATCAGCCCACCCATCGCCTGACTCCCATAAAGAGTTCCCGCAGGACCTTTTACCACTTCTACGCGCTCAATCATCGCAGTAGGAATTCCATTGAGCCCATAAACACTCGATAGGCTACTCATAATCGGCATCCCGTCGATAAGCACAAAGGTGTAGGGTCCGGCTAATCCGTTGATTTGAATATCGCCTGTGTAACAGACACTACAATTGATTTGTGTCCGAATACCGTTGATGTTTAACAATCCATCAAAGAGGCTTGGAGTTGGGTTCTGTTTAAAAAAGGAGGCTCCATATACCTCAACAGGAATGGTACTTTCTAAGCGTTTTATTGGAAGAAGTCCAGAGGTGACAACAATTTCATCTAAAAAGGTATCAGGCTCCAAGGTAATTTGAATAGGATTATCCTTTTCCATCGCATTGGGTTGAAAACGAAACGGTCTAAATCCAACATAAGAAACAGTAAATGTAGATGTCGTATCTCCATTAGCGACGAACTCAAATTGCCCTTTTTCATCGGTTAGTACACCCTTGTTTTGATCTTCATTCCAAATACTTGCTCCTTGAAGGGGGCCGTCGGGTCCTACAACAACTCCTTTGAGTTGGGCGCTTAAAGAAGAAACCGTCATAAACAACAAAAAGAGTTGAATCTTACGCATGAAGAAAATGTTTAAGAAGTGTATCGTCAAAAAGACACGCGAAGATAAAACTCAAATAAAGATTGACCGATTAAAATGGATAAAACCTAGAATGCATGGATAATTTCAAGCATGCTTGCAATATCCTCTTCAGACATTTCTGCATGTAGCTGGATGCGTACACAACTTTCATCTTTTGGAACGACCGGATAGGTCAAACCAGTGGCCAGTACTCCTCGATCAAATAAATGTTTAACCAAAGCTTGGGTTTTGTTGTTTTCTCGCGTGAGGATAGGCACTATGGGGTGAGGTCCTTCAATCGATTCCAAACGCAACCCCTTCCTAAATTTTTGTCGAAGCGACTCCAGATTTGTCAGCCGTCTTTTTCCTTCTTCCTTTTGGAGGATTTCAACCGCTGCTAGAGCAGCTGCTGCTTCTGCCGGTCCCAATGGATTGGTGTAGACATAGGTGTCGCCTTTCTGTTTTAAATAATCGATCAGCACTTGGGAACCGGCCACAAAACCTCCATTAACTCCGAAAGCCTTTCCTAAAGTACCGACCAAAATAGAAGGGGAGCTAGGCCTTAAGGCCATAGTCCCCTTTCCTTCTTCCCCAAAAGCACCAACACCATGAGAATCATCTACGATCAGTAAAACGCCTTCCGAAAAGTGGGAACTGTAGTCTTCAGCTATCCGTTGGAGCTCGTTTAGAGGAGCGACATCTCCACGCATACTGAACACCCCATCCGTCAGTATACATACACGTTTAAATCGGCTGGGAATGCTGTTGATTTTAGCTTTAAGATCTTCAAGGGCCAAATGCTTGTATATGGCTTTTTGATCTGATTGTACCCCTGCCATTTTTAACCCTCGTATCAGACTGTTGTGATTCAGTTCATCGCAGAGCCAATAGGTTTCAGGAGTATGTAAACAACCAATCAATGATAAGTTAGCTGCATAGGCAGAATTAAACACACAAGAAGAAGGATAGCCCATGAATGAAGCAATGGCTTTTTCCAAGGCAACGTGTGGCAAATGGGTGCCATCTATAAATCGAACAGCTCCGGGCCCTACCCCATAAAGAGTTGTTGCTGCCTCTGCTGCTGCTGCTAGTGCAGGATGCTGACTCAGCTGTAAATAATCGTTTGAGTTGGCTCGAATAAAGGGTTCATCGAACCCTTCTAATAATACTTTCGAACCTATTCGCCCCCTAACAATTCGTTCGGGTGCTTTCAATATTCCTGCTTGCTGAAGCTGTTGCAAGGCTACTGATAAGCTTCTATCAAGAGCTTTTGTCATGCGTGCTTTTTTTAAGTTCTGAGATCATTGTATGCATCATCTTTGAAAAATCATATTGGGGATTCCACCCCCACTCCTCTCGGGCACAACTGTCGTCTATACGATCGGGCCAACTATCGGCAATTTGCTGACGGACGGGGTCTATTTGATAACGTATTTGAAAGTCAGGGAAATGTTTTTTTAGACCCCAATACAGTTCCTCAACCGAAAACTGCATGGCTGTTAGATTATAGGCAGATCCGGTGGTTAATTGGGATTGAGGTGTTTCCATCAGTTGTATAATTCCATTTATAGCGTCGTCTATAAATACCATATCCAGCCGAGTAGTAGCGCTCAGATAGCTGCTGTAGTGGCCTGTGGACTGTGCTGCAAAAACCATTTCTACAGCGAAATCGGTGGTCCCACCTTTAGGACAAGTCTTGTAGGATATAATTCCTGGCAAGCGAATCGCCCGAGTTTCTAGACCGTATTTATGGTGGTAATAATCACACAAGAGTTCCCCGGCTAATTTAGTTGTTCCGTAAATTGTTTTTGGACGCATCGGACAAACCTGAGGAGTATCGATGGTGGGGGACTCCGCACTAAAAACACCTATGGTCGAAGGAAAAAAGAAAAGACATTGATGCCGACGAGCTACTTCTAGGCTTTGAAAAAGAGCGAATAAATTTGTTTCGACTGCCATTTGAGGAGACTCCTCTGCTCTACCCGATAACAGAGCAGGTAAATGATAGAGCTGACGAATCTTGTATTTTTGAACAACATTTTCCAGCTGATGTGTTTTTCGACAGTCCAATGCAATAAATGGGCCTGATGCTAAAAAATCAGAGGATGGTTGCCGTATATCAGAAGCAATAACTGCCTGGGACCCGAAAAGGGTCCTCAGCTTAAGTGTAAGCTCAACTCCAAGCTGACCTAATGCTCCTAGTATAAGTATCATGTCCTTTTCGTTGAATTCTTCTAAAGTTAGTTGAATTATCTCAACTTCAGGCATTTCTACATAGAAGTAACACCCAATAAGTTCCTTTTTAACTTTTTTGAACCAACAAGCGACTTAAGTGATCATCAAAATCCTGCTTCAGGCGGCTTGCTTGGCGATCGTAAGCGGTAGGACGATCCCAAAGATGTCTGGGATTCAGCAGCTCGTCGGGTACTCCGGGACATCGATCTGGAATTTGGAAGCCAAAAGTTGGACTCTCCGAAAAGCTGCAATCGGTTAATTGTTCGTTTAAAACAGCATCAATTAGTGCGCGCGTATGGCGCAACGCAATTCTGTTTCCCACCCCATAGGCCCCACCTATCCATCCAGTATTGACCAACCACACTTCTGTTTGCTGTTCATTTATTTTCTTTTCCAATAAATCTCCGTATACCGTGGGGTGTAAGGGCATAAATGGTGCACCAAAACAAGTGGAAAAAACAGCTTGGGGTTCTTGTACGTCCGACTCAGTGCCAGCCACCTTAGCCGTGTAGCCCAAAAGAAATTGAACAATGGCTTGCTTAGGACTCAGCTTACTTAAAGGGGGAAGAACACCAAAAGCATCGCAACTTAAAAAAAAGATATGCCGAGGCGCTTCTCCGACCGACGGTTGTTGAATATTATTCAAATGGGACAGCGGGTAAGAAACACGCGTGTTTTCGGTAGTCCTATCATCTGTAAAATCGACCTTGTTCGAATCGGGATAAAAACCAATGTTTTCGAGCAGTGCTCCCGGTCGAATCGCCTGATAAATTTCGGGCTCTTTTTTGGGGTCTAAGTCAATAGTTTTAGCATAACATCCGCCCTCGAAATTAAATATTTGATTTTCGGGACTCCATCCATGCTCATCGTCACCAATTAGTTTTCGGTCAGCACAAGAGGAAAGTGTTGTTTTCCCCGTTCCTGAAAGACCAAAAAATAAAGCGGTATCTCCACGGCTACCCACATTTGCAGAACAGTGCATGGAAAGTGTGTTTTTGTAGGTCGGTAGCAAAAAGTTTAGGACCGAGAAAATTCCCTTTTTTATCTCCCCCGTATAGGCGGTTCCACCGATAAGGATCATTTTACGACTAAAATTAACCGCACTGAAATTTTCTGCTCTGGTATTGTGTCGCTCAGGGTCTGCCAAAAAAGAGGGAATACAAAAGATACTCCAGTCGTTTTCATATCGGTCTAAACTGTTTTCGGACGGTTCCAAGAACATATTATGAACGAATAGGTTGGACCATGCTGTTTCTGTTATCACATTGATATTCATCCGATACTTGGGAACATCACAGGCATGAACTTGTCTCCCATAGAGCTTTTTGTGCTGCAGAAAAGACATCATATCGGCATAGAGGAGTTCAAACGATGCTGGAGATAAGGGGATATTAATCTCTCCCCAATCGACGGAAATAGCAGTGATGGAATCTTTAACCAAAAAGCGATCCTTGGGGGAACGACCTGTAAATTTTCCCGTCTGGACGGCAATTGCACCCGATTGGCAAAGATGGGCATCCCCCTGTGCTACGGAAAGCTGTGTTAATTCTTCTGATGATAAATTCCATTGGATGTCTGCGGTGGAAAGGGTGTGCATTTGCTGGAACTCTGTTGCACATTGGACATTCTTTTTGTTCATGGTTTAGACGTTTTAAACCAATTTTTGGCGGAGGTTATTAAACAAATGTATAGAAATAACCATAAGTAATTAAACAAAAAAATAGCCAAGAACTAGTTTGACGACATTGGAAAGGATTTTTCTAAAAATGATCGTTATCTGTTAATAGACAAACAGTTTCACTAAAATTCCATCAAAAGTTACTGAGCTTTATCTACAGAATTTGTAAATCTCGATGAGAAACATAATCACCTATAGATTTAAGCTATGTTAATTTATTTTTTTATTTGAAAAACTTATGTAAAGTGTGCTGTAAGGGAATTCCTTATAATAATCGAATGTAAATCAACAGGGGGTGAAAGGATGAATTGAAGCACAAAAAAAGCCCTCCTTTTAACGGGAAAGCTTCTCACTAGTTGCTGAGTTTAAAAACGTAGCAACACACAACATTTTAAAAGCGGTCTGGACGGGACTCGAACCCGCGACCCCATGCGTGACAGGCATGTATTCTAACCAACTGAACTACCAGACCTTTTATGCGCTTGCAAAGATACACCTCAAAATTTATTGTCCAAACCTTTTTGCACGAAAGTGTGCAGTCACGAAGCAACTAATTGCTTTTCATCAGGATAGAGACAATATAATATTTAAGCGCTCTGTACAGATTAAAGCGCTGCGTCTAAAGCTTCGCTATAGGTCGTTTTAGGCGCAACTCCAACCTGGCGGTTGACAAGCTCTCCACCCTTAAACACCAATACGGTCGGTATGTTTCGAACTCCATACTTCGCAGCAAACTCCTGGTTCGCGTCGACGTCTACTTTTCCTACTACCGCTTTGCCGTCATACTCATTGCTCAATTCATCAATGATTGGTCCTACCATTCTGCATGGACCGCACCAAGCAGCCCAAAAGTCGACCATTACGGGTTTATCTGAGTTTAACACAACTTCTTCAAAAGTTGCATCTGTGATTTCTAAAGCCATAATTAAAATTTTAGCTAAAATAAACTATTTGTCATTGAGAGACCCTTGCGCATCATCAAATTTAACAATAGACCCATTACCCCTTGTGATAAAGAGCCATCGTAAATTTCCAGTCCTTGCCGACTATTCATACCAATAGGGCGGATCGGTTGGCAAGTAGTCAAAATCTATCGGCTGCCCTATTTTTGGAACAGCTACCTTAACTCCTCTTTTTTGTGCTTCAGCCGATACTTTTAGTGCAGGCTCATTCCATGGATGGAGGGCTAGTTTAAACGCTCCCCAATGAATCGGAATAAACGCTTTTGAATTGAGATCAATCGCGGCTTGCACTGTTTCGGCAGGGAACATATGTACATCTGGCCACATAGGGTTGTATTGACCACATTCGAGTAAGGACCAATCGAAGGGACCATATTTTTCGCCGATCGTCTTGAAATGAATATCGTAGCCACTGTCGCCACTGAAATACAAAGAAAGCCCCTCTGCTTGGACCACCCATGAAGACCACAGGGTTTCATGGCCATTCGAAAATTTACGCCCCGAGAAATGCTGTGCCGGCGTACAGACAAAACCAATGTCGCTGAATGCTTTGGATTCCCACCAATTCAACTCTATAATTTTTTGAGGAGACACCCCCCAACGCTTTAAATGATTTCCCATACCCAAGGGCATCAGAAAATACTCGACTTTGTCTTTTAATTTCCGTACGGATCCATAATCTAAATGATCGTAATGGTCATGTGAAAAAAGCACATAGTCGATCGGCGGGAGGTCTTCAGGTGCTATGGGCAACTCTGGGTTGAATCGGCTACTCCCCAGAAAATCGAGTGGCGCAGGGACATCCCCAAACATGGGATCGATCAATATATTAAGCCCTGCATGCTGAATAAGGAATGTTGAATGACCCAACCAATACAAGCGGGTTTTAGCAGTCGTCTGGAGCGCTAAGGGGTCTATTTTAACTGTTTCAAGCGGCTGGGCAGGCCTTCCATTTTTAACCTCAGTCGTGAAAAACATATACCCCAGCTCCATAAACTTGCGAAAACTTAACTTCTCCGGTACATTTCTACGATTCACAAACTTCCCCCCTTCGAAATTTTCATAACTGCTGAAGGCTTTTTTTTCTTGAGGGCTTAAGTCACCTCCAAAAGATGGAACCAACCGTACTACGATTAAATACAAAAGGATTACCCCTAAGAGGAAAGAGCTAAGGAAAAGCATAATTTTTTTTAAATGTTTCAAGAGGACAAATTCATCTCATGGACCAAAAAGTGCCTTATTTTAAAATAAAATGCTGTTTGTGTGCATCTAAAGACTTTAATAATGCTGTAGAGATATCTATTTTTTTTCGATTAGACTTTAAAGGAACACGGATGTTTTCATCGGGATGATGCAATTCCACTTCTAAGCCTTTATCGCCCGGATGCTGGTCCAAAATATGCTGCAATGTTTCGATTTGTCCTGAATTTAACTGACGAATATCCAGCTGAAGCAATATTTTTTTAGCGTGCGTATCCAAGGTATTTTGAAGCATTTCGAACTTCAAAAATTGCATTCGAGGAGCACCTACCTTCCCGGTTTCTCGATTGGTCCATCCTTCTCGAACCATTATTTTGATCCGTATAAACTGGTTAACCGCTAAAAAGTGCCTGTATTTGAGGTATTCTTCCCCAAAGATTTTAAGTTCAACCTGATCGGAATAGTCTTCCAATATAAAGCGTGCCCACCCTTTACCATTTCTGCTTTCCAGGTGCTGAACTTCGTTGACAATTCCAGCGACATAAAATTCTCTTCTAACCAAGGGGTACAGATCATCCAATACCCTGAGTTCAGTATTCACAAAATGATCTATTTCATATTTAAAATCATCGAGCGGATGAGCTGATATATAAATTCCTACAACCTCTTTTTCCTTTTGTAGGGTGTAGAGCCGATTCCAAGGATCACAATCCGGAATTTTCAATACCTGATAGGTAGAATCGGTGCTTTCCCCAAAAAGACTGGTCTGTGCAGATAGTAAGTTTTCCTGATACTTCGCTCCAAAGCGAAGCGCCTTTTCTAAAAACATTACTCCCTCCTCATCTGGATTGAAATACTGCGCTCTATGGGCTTCCCCAAACGAGTCAAAACCGCCAGAAAAGGCTAGATTTTCAAACGCTTTTTTATTGGCAGCTCTCAGATCAATCTTTTTCACCAAATCAAAAATACTGCTATAACGCTCTTCTTCTCGGCTGGCGATTATCGTCTCAACTGCTCCTTTTCCAACGCCTTTAATGGCTCCCATACCAAAGCGTATAGCCCCCTGATTATTCACAGTAAACTTGTAAAAAGATTCATTGACATCTGGCCCCAAGACCTTTAATCCCATACGTCGACACTCTTCCATAAAAAAGGTCACTTGCTTGATGTCGTTCATATTGTTAGACAGCACTGCAGCCATGTATTCTGCTGGATAATGCGCTTTTAGATAAGCCGTTTGATACCCAATCCAGGCATAACAAGTCGAGTGTGATTTATTGAAGGCGTAAGACGCAAAAGCCTCCCAATCTTTCCACACCTTTTCCAAGACGCTAACGTCCAATCCTTTTGCTTTCCCTCCATCCAAAAACTTAGGCTTGAGTTGCTCCAAAAGGGCAAATATCTTTTTCCCCATCGCTTTTCGGAGGACATCAGCTTCCCCCTTGGTGAAGCCTGCCAATTTTTGAGACAATAACATTACCTGCTCCTGATAAACCGTAATTCCATAGGTTTCTTGCAGATACTCTTCCATTTCGGGAAGATCATAGGTAATCGGTTCGTCCCCGTGTTTCCTGGCAACAAAACTCGGAATATATTCCAGTGGTCCGGGACGGTAGAGAGCGTTCATGGCAATTAAATCAGCAAAAACTGTAGGTTTAAGATCCTTCAGATATTTCTGCATTCCGGCCGACTCGTATTGGAATATCCCAACTGTTTCCCCTCGCTGAAACAATTCATAGGTTTTAACATCGTCTAGCGGGAAATTGTCCGGTTCAAGGGAAATTCCGTGTTTATACTTTACCAGCTCCACCGTGTCTTTGATCAGGGTCAAGGTTTTTAGCCCCAGAAAATCCATCTTCAGTAAGCCCGCATCTTCTACAACAGAGTTGTCAAATTGGGTCACAAAAAGATCAGAATCTTTAGCGGTTGCTATGGGCACAAAGTTGGTGATCTCATCAGGAGTAATGATCACCCCACATGCATGTATGCCGGTATTTCGCAATGACCCTTCCAAAACTTGCGCCTGTTGAATGGTCTGGGCAACTAAGTCATCTCCTTCGGCGAGGGTCTTGAGCTCGTTTACTCGTTGCATCTCGTCTGAGCGCAATTTTTGCTGAAGTTCCTCGTCTTTTAAACCAAAAATTTTGGAGAGCTTGATGTTCGGAATCAACTTGGCAACACGGTCGGCATCTCCAAGCGGCAAGTCCAGCACTCTGGCCGTATCACGAATGGAGGACTTAGCAGCCATGGTTCCGTAGGTAATGATCTGTGCGACTTGTTGTGACCCGTATTTTTCTATCACATAATCCATGACCTTGGACCTACCTTCATCGTCAAAGTCTATATCGATATCGGGTAAACTCACCCGGTCGGGGTTGAGGAATCGCTCAAAGAGCAAATCGTATTGAATAGGGTCTAAATTGGTAATCCCAAGACAGTAGGCAACAGCTGACCCTGCCGCAGAACCCCTCCCCGGCCCCACGGAAACTCCCATATCGCGGGCGGCTGCAATAAAATCCTGAACAATCAGAAAGTAGCCAGGATAGCCTGTGTTTTCGATAACACTAAGTTCGAAATCTAATCGTTCCTTTACCGTATCGTCTACAGTAGCATATCGCTTTTCTGCTCCTTTGTAGGTTAAATAGCGTAGATAGGCATTTTCTCCTTTCTTCCCGTCGGGATCGTCGGTCTGTTGGTAGGCTTCTGGAATATCAAATTTGGGGAGTAATACATCTCTGGCTAAGGTATAGGCCTCTACCTGATCGACAATTTTTTGGGTATTCAATATGGCTTCAGGAATATCCGCAAATAAGCTCTTCATCTGATCAGACGTCTTAAAGTAGTATTCCTGATTGGGGAAACCAAAGCGGTAGCCCCGACCTCGACCGATAGGGGTTGTTTGTTTTTCGCCTTCTTTTACACATAATAAAATATCGTGTGCAGAAGCTTCTTCTTGAGTGGTATAATATGAATTGTTGGTTGCTACTATTGGTAATTGGTGCTTATGAGCCAATTCTAGCAATACTTTATTCGCCCGATTTTCATCTTCCTGTTCGTGGCGCATAAGCTCGATGTAGAAACGCTCTGAAAAATGTTCTTTCCACCAAAGCAATGCATTTTCGGCCTGATGCTCCCCGACATTTAAAATTTTAGCAGGAATCTCACCGTATAAATTTCCACTTAAAACAATTAAATCAGAAGCGTATTGGACAACCACTTCCCTGTCGATTCTTGGCACATAATAGAACCCCTCCGCATAGGCGATAGAGCTCATTTTGGTAAGATTTTCATAGCCCTGCTTATTCTGGGCCAAAAACACGACTTGGTAGCCATCGTCGCGTCGTGTTTTGTCTCGCCGGTTTTCACACACATAAAATTAACAACCAACTATGGGCTTAATCGGTGCTTCTCCCTCCTCTAGGGATTTGTTGTGTTGCTCAATGGCTTTAATGAAATGGAAGGCCCCCATGAGGTTGGCATGATCGGTCAGCGCAATGGCCGACATCTGATCTTCAGCAGCCGCCTTGACCAAATGATTGATCCGAGAGGTAGATTGCAGGACGGAAAATTGTGAGTGAACATGCAAATGTGTAAAGGGTGCTGCCGCTAAAACCGCATCTCCTTCCTTATTTTGTTCAGGCCCTTTAGGACGCTCTTCTGGTGCTACCAATCGTGCAGAAAGCGCTTTTAAATTCTGATGTTTAAGACCAAGCGGCTCCACTTGTGCTGGGAGAGCTTCCACTAATTCTTGCTGATGTGATCCACTTACTGGACTATCCGGAAAAGATAAAACTTGAGCTTTTACTAACTGCAAAAAGCATCGGGTAGTCGCTTCTACATCCGCAGTGGCATTGTGCGCTTCCCTGAAGGGCTCTCCGAATAATTTTTCGTGCAACTCTGTAAGCGTCGGCAACTTAAACTTCCCGCCACGACCTCCGGGTATTTTGCACCATTGTGCGATGGGCTCTGTACACGTATCTAAAATCGTATACTCCGCAAGTAAATTTTGAAGACCGCTCCTTAAGAATTCAGCCCCCATTATATTTAAATCGAAAGAAACATTGTGTCCTACGACATATTCGGTCTGTTGAAGTGCTGTGGTGAATTCCTCAAGTACGGTTGCCAAGCTAGCACCCTTCTGTTGTGCCAACTCGGTAGATATCCCATGGACTGTTTCTGATTCATAAGGAATCGTGTAGCCCTCCGGACGAATAATAAAATCCTTGTGCTCCAGTAAGCCTCCAGAACTATCGTGCAACTGCCAAGCAATCTGCACACATCTTGGCCAATTGTCTAAATCAGAAAGGGGTGCATCCCAACGTTTTGGAAGGCCTGTAGTTTCCGTGTCAAAAATCAGATACATAAGACGAATGTAAAAAAATATATTGCTGTTCACCCTTCAAAACCACATCCCTTTTTCAACATATATGAACAAGATAGAGTCCTATTAAAGCCTTGTACTCCGCAACTGGAATTTGTATCTTAAGCCCGTGAAAAAGAAAAAAACGCCCTTACTACAATTCAGTGGTAAGGGGATCTATTGTGCGGCTGCAGATGTTTATCTAGACCCTTGGCGACCTGTCCCAAAGGCACTCATTTCTCATGGGCATGCCGACCACGCCCGTTGGGGACATCAGCAATATATCTGTACCGAAAACAGCCTGCCCATTTTAAAACACCGCTTGGGTAACATCAGCGTAGCTGGAAAAAAATACGGCGAAAAGTTTTCCATCAACGGGGTGCAATTTTCTTTTCATCCGGCAGGACATGTTATCGGTTCAGCACAAATCAGAGTAGAATACAAAGGAGAAGTGTGGGTATTCACCGGCGACTATAAACTCGAAGATGATTTAGTTTCCACACCTTTTGAAGTGATTAAATGCCACACCTTCATCAGTGAATGCACCTTTGGATTACCTGTTTTTGATTGGCAACCCCCCGCGAAAGTTCATTCGGATATCAATAATTGGTGGGCCGCACATAAAGACAATAAAGGAGCTTGTGTGTTGTTTGGCTATTCTCTTGGGAAAGCCCAAAGGTTACTGAAGCATTTGGATCCTTCGATTGGAAAAATCTATACCTACAGCTCCATTACAAACATGACGGAAGTCACCTCGGCAAATACCGTTTTTCCGAAAACCATCCCCTTGACGGCTGCTGTCGATAAAAAAGATTTAGCTGGAGCTATCGTATTGGCTCCACCAGCATCTGCAGGAGGAGCATGGATGAAGAAGCTGCCACAGCCAAGCCTTGGCTATGCTTCTGGCTGGATGAGCTTTAGAGGAGCCCGCCGAAGGAGAGGTTTCGACCGAGGATTTGTCCTCTCTGACCATGCCGATTGGAAAGGACTACTTAAAGCCGTCCGAGCAACAGGCTGCGAACAAGTGATTACCACCCATGGATACACACACCTTTTTGCTCAATATCTCCGTGAACAAGGCTATGACGCTAAAACCGAAAAAACAGCTTTTGAAGCTGAGCCCTCTAACGAAGAAACTGTCGAAAGTACATGAAACAATTCGCTGCATTAGTGGAGGCCTTGGATCGGACTACCAAGACAAATACAAAAGTGGCGGCACTGAAGCGTTACTTTGAACAGGCCCCAAAAACCGATGCGCTTTGGACGATTGCATTGCTCTCCCATCGACGACCCTCACGACCGGTAACCACAACACAAATGAGAACTTGGGCAGCTCGAGAAGCGCAAATCCCCGATTGGCTTTTTGAAGAAACCTATCATATTGTCGGAGATTTAGCGGAAACAATCGCTCTAATATATCCGTCCGTTGAGGGGGAAGCTCAACAGTATTCGCTGACGGAAATTATACTAGAGCTCATTGCCTTAAAACCTAAATCCGATGCAGAAAAAGAAGCATTCATTTGCCGAATGTGGGCGCAACAATCGGCACTAGAACGCTTTGCCTTCAATAAAATCATGACGGGTGGTTTTCGCTTGGGTGTAAGCCAAAAACTTATGACAAGAGCTCTATCGCAAGCCTTGAATCTAGAAGAGCAAACTTTAGCCCATCGACTCATGGGCGACTGGTCGCCAACCCAAACTACATTCGATGCGCTATTGCTGCATCCTGATCCCAAAGATCAATTGAGCAAACCCTATCCATTTTTCCTTGCCTATGCTCTTGAAGAATCTTTTTTTTCCGAGGAAAAAGTTGCTGACTGGTTCATAGAACACAAATGGGATGGTATGAGAGGGCAACTCATTTTCCGCTCCGGGGAATGGTTTTGTTGGAGTCGTGGAGAAGAGCTAATGACCAATAAATTTCCGGAGTTCGAGCTGCTACAGGAATATTTACCCGACGGCACAGTTTTGGACGGGGAAATTTTAGCCTATATCGATGGTCAAATTGCCGATTTTTCAATGCTACAAAAGCGGATAGGACGAAAAAATGTAAGTCCTAAACTTCTTGCAGATATTCCGCTAATTTTTGGCGTTTATGATTTGCTGGAACATCAAGGTCAGGATCTTCGAGACAAACCTTTAAGGGAAAGACGTGAAATCTTAGAGCAAATTTTCGAACAACACCATCAGAAACAGCTCCCTTGGTTTTTATCCAAAACTATCGCTTGCAAAAGCTGGAAAGAAGTTGAAGAAGAAAGAGAAAAAGCCACTCAAATGAAAAGTGAAGGGCTTATGCTTAAACGGAAGAACAGTCGCTATGGCGTTGGTAGAAAAAAAGGCGATTGGTGGAAATGGAAGTCCGACCCATATACCATAGATGCTGTCCTGACCTACGCTATGCGCGGGCATGGCCGACGAAGCAATTTATTTACGGACTACACTTTTGCCCTTTGGAAGGACGCTGAGCTGGTAACATTTGCCAAAGCCTATTCGGGTCTGACAGATGCAGAACTTAAATCGATCGACCAATTTGTCAAGAAAAATACAACTGCTCGTTTTGGACCGGTTCGAGAGGTGAAAGCCGAATTGGTATTCGAAATAGCCTTTGAGGGAATTTCATTATCCACACGTCATAAAAGCGGAGTAGCCGTTCGATTTCCTCGCATTTTACGTTGGAGAAAAGACAAATCCATTGAAGAGGCCAATACGCTAACCGATCTTAAAGCACTTATCGTATGAAGAAAAGCAATGGGGTTAAATCTGTTGGGGCTTGGTTTGAACAACAAGGGTGGAAAGCGGCCCCCTTTCAACGGCAAACATGGAAAGCGTATAATACAGGTCATTCTGGATTGGTAAATGCCCCAACAGGGAGTGGAAAAACCTATGCCCTCTGGGGAGCAATTGTCCAACAAAGTCTAGAAGATTCATCGCCGCCAGAAGGTCTTCGCGCCCTGTGGATTACCCCGCTACGCGCCTTGGCTGTTGAAATACAGCAAACCACACAAAAAATGAACGACGACTTGCTGCCGGGAACTGAAGTGCACAAACGCACTGGAGATAGCAGCTCCAAAGAGCGAAATGCCTTTAAAAAAAAGTTACCCTTCGGCCTAGTAACAACCCCTGAAAGTCTTCATCTGTTGCTCAGTCATAAACAGCACCAAAAATATTTTAAACACCTTCAATGTTTGGTCGTAGATGAATGGCATGAACTCATGGGATCTAAACGAGGAGTACAGGTAGAACTCGCCATTGCCTATTTATGCTCTTTGTATCCTCAATTAAGAATCTGGGGGATTTCTGCGACCATCGGAAACTTAACACTGGCCCAACAAATCCTTCTTCGTCCTAGCGGACAAGAAGGGGTGTGTATTCGAGCCAATACACTTAAAAAAATCAAGGTAAAATCGTTGGTCCCTGAAACCATGAGCAGCTTTCCTTGGCGAGGGCATTTAGGACTTCACTTGCTCCCGGAAGTCATCCGGCAGATTCAAAAAAACCGATCGACGCTTTTGTTTACAAACACCCGAGCGCAATGTGAAATTTGGTTTCAAAAAATACTCGAAATGGTCCCCGAATGGGCAGGCAGCATGGCTATGCACCATGGTAGCATGGAGAAAAAAGTCCGACTATGGGTAGAAAATGAACTCCGAGAAGAACGACTCAAGTTAGTAGTGTGTACCTCTAGCCTGGACTTAGGAGTAGATTTTAGTCCAGTCGAAAGTTGCATACAAATCGGAAGTCCCAAAGGAGTAGGAAGATTTTTACAGCGGGCAGGACGGAGTGGTCATCAGCCCGGAGCCACCAGTACTATCCATTTTGTTCCTACCCATGCCATGGAGCTCATCGAAGCATTAGCCCTTCAAAAGGCCATTGATAGAAAAGCCATTGAAGATCGCCAACCTTACCTGCTCAGCTATGATGTTCTCGTACAATTTTTAATGACCCTGGCTGTCGCTGACGGGTTTTTTCCGAGGCAACTGCTGGCAATTGTTCAAAAAACATTTTGTTATCAGGAAATTCGACCGGAAGAGTGGCAGTGGTGCCTGAATTTTTTGCGCTATGGTAGTCAAAGCCTAGAGCATTACGACGAATATAAAAAAGTGGTCGTCGATGAAAACGGTTGCTACAAAGTCGTCAACAGAGGAATAGCTATGCGTCATCGCATGAGTATGGGAACGATTGTTGGAGGAGCCGATTTAAAAGTCAAGTATTTAAAAGGCAGCTATTTAGGATCTATCGAGGAATGGTTTATCAGCAAACTTCAACCCGGCGATACCTTTACCTTTTCCGGTAGGATTCTAGAACTGGTCAGGATTCAGAACATGGAAGTTTTGGTACGAAAATCCAAAGCAAAAAAAGCAAAAGTCCCGAGCTGGATGGGAGGTCGAATGAGCTTTTCCGCTCACCTCAGTGAACTACTTCGAGAGACCCTCTACGACTTAGAAAACAACCACTCTCCAGAACGGATTGCCCTGAGCGGTGTGATCGATCAACAAAAAAAGCAATCGATTATCCCACAACCCAACGAGTTCTTAATTGAAAGTTTTAGTTCCCGAGAGGGTTTTCACGCTGTGTTCTACCCTTTTGAAGGACGAGCAGTACATGAAGCCATGGCCAGTATCATCGCTTATCGACTCGGCTTACTGGAACCCATTAGTTTTTCTCTCGCATTCAATGACTACGGTTTTGAGTTGTTGTCCGATAAACCAATTGATATCCAAGGGCTTTTGGATAATAATTTATTGAGTGCTGAAGATATTTTTCAGGATCTAAGACAGAGTTTTAATGTCAGTGAGATGGCACGTCGAAAGTTTAGAGATATTGCCGTGATTGGCGGCTTGGTATTTCAAGGCTTTCCCAACAAACCTGTGAAGGCAAAACACCTTCAATCGGGTACACAATTGTTCTATGAAGTGTTTAAGGACTATGAACCCGACAACTTACTCTACCTACAAGCCCTGCAAGAAACCTATGAGCACGGGATGGAAGAAGGAAGGCTTCAACTCTCCTTTGAGCGGATTGCGCAACAAAGCATTCGATGGATGGAGACAGAACACCCTACCCCATTTTCATTCCCCATCATTACCGACCGCCTAAGGGGAAAACTTTCCTCCGAAAAATTAGAAGATCGAATTAAACGAATGCTCAAACAAATGAAACAGATAGGATAATCGTGGAACTAACTATTTTAGAAGAGACACTTCTATTGGATGCAACTGGGGCACTATATTGGCCTCAAAAAAAAGCACTGCTATTGGCGGATACTCACTTGGGTAAAGTGACTCACTTTCGCAAACACGGTTTTGCAGTTCCCAGAGCTCCAATCTTCGATTTTTACCAGAAGATGGAGGGACTAAAACGCAAATATGATTTTAACCACCTCTACTTTCTAGGAGATTTATTTCACAGTAGTCTTAACCGGGAATGGTCGAACTTTCAGGAATGGAGTCAGTCGCAAGCCTACGCCATGACCTTAGTCAGTGGGAATCACGACATTCTTCCCAGTTCTGCCTATGAAAAAACACCCCTGGAAGTAGTAGAAACACTACAAGTTGGAAGTTTTGTACTCACCCACCATCCCGAAGAAGAACATCACTTTAACATATGTGGACATGTACATCCAGGGATTCTGCTCAAAGGAAAAGGAAGACAACGCCTTAAGGTGAGTTGCTTTTTCCATCGACCTCATCAGCTAATTCTTCCGGCTTTTGGAGCATTCACTGGACTACACTTCCTTGAACTGGGTCCTCAGGACAAAGTCTATGTTCTTGGCGATCAAGAAGTATATCCACACCCACATTGAACCCCCAAAACAATTATCTTTGCCTCCCGTGATACAAGAGTTTCAAGCACAATTATCGGCCTTAGCCACCCAACAATCCCTAACGAAAGCCATGGGACTCCCCCAGCAAACACATCTACGTGGTCTGGTGGGTTCAGGGCTCAGTTTTCGGATGGCTGCCGCGTTTGAAAGTTGCCAGAAATCTATCCTGTTTGTCTTGGACAATCCAGAACAAGCCGCTTACTATTTGAACGATCTGGAAGCGCTATTAGGGAATAAACAAGTGCTTTATTTTCCTGCCAGTTCACGTCAGCCATACATCACCGAAAATACAGACAACGCCAATGTTCTATTGCGAGCAGAGGTGTTAAAGAAAATGGCGCGTAGTAAGAAACCATTACTGGTAGTCACCTATGCAGAAGCGCTTTTTGAAAAACTCATATCTCAATACACGCTCAAAAAAAATACACTTCAGCTCAAAAAAGGGGATGTTCTTTCGATCGACTTTATCAATGAAACCCTTTTTGAATATGGCTTTGAGCGAGTTGATTTTGTAAGTCAACCCGGAGAATTTTCGGTTCGAGGGGGAATCATCGATGTTTTTTCGTTTGCCTACCAGCACCCTTATCGAATAGAATTTTTTGACGATGAAATCGAAAGTCTTCGAAGTTTTGATGTGAGTACTCAGTTGTCTATTGTTCATTTTGATCAGATTGATCTATTGCCCAATACTTCCCAAGTTTCATTCACTGACAAACGAAAGTCACTGATAGAGACCTTAGCGACAGACAGCAGTTACTGGTTTTACAACCGTGACAAAGCTGGTGGAATACTCGAAAAATTATTTCAAAAAGCGCAAGATCATTTTGACGGTCTGGATACCAGTATACAGTATCCGCCGGAAACTCTCTTTTTAAAAGTGGAAGAGCTCAACAATCAACTGGAAAATAGGTCGGTAATATTGCTGGAAAACTCCGATACATACCCTGCCACGGAACAGATCAGTTTCAAACAAAGTCCTCAGCCCATCTTCCAGAAGAAATTTGATCTGCTCATAGAGCATTTAAACAACAATCATGAAAACGGCTACACGAATTATTTGCTTTGTAATGGCCCTAAACAAGCCCAGCGTTTTCACGATATATTCCAAGAAATAGAAGACACGGTTAATTATCAAACACGGGTCAGCTCATTTTTCGAAGGCTTCGAAGATCTAGAATGTAAAATTGCTTGTTTTACGGACCATCAGATCTTTGAACGCTATCATAAATTTGCTTTAAAATCGCAACAAACCAAGCGAGATGCCTTAAGTCTAAAAGAGCTGACCCATATGCAAATTGGGGACTATGTTACCCATATCGATCATGGTATCGGAAAATTTGGCGGGCTCAAACGCATTGAGGTTGAAGGCAAGTGGCAAGAGGCCATTAAACTGATTTATGGAGAGCGCGACGTTCTTTATTTAAGCATACACGCCCTACATAAAATCACTAAGTATAGAGGAAAAGACGGTGAAAGTCCGAAAGTTCACAAATTAGGGTCTAAAGCTTGGAAAAGCTTAAAGCAGAAAACCAAGAAGAAAATTAAAGAGATTGCTTTCAATCTCATACAGGTATATGCCAAACGAAAATCGAAAATCGGATATGCATTTGCCCCTGATAGCTACCTTCAATTAGAATTAGAGTCTTCATTTATATATGAAGACACACCAGATCAGTCTACCACTACAGCTGATATTAAAGCAGATATGGAGCGTGATCGGCCAATGGACCGGCTCGTATGTGGCGATGTTGGCTTTGGCAAAACAGAAGTGGCCATCCGCGCTGCTTTCAAGGCAGTGGACAATAGTAAGCAAGTTGCGGTCCTAGTCCCCACTACGATCTTGGCTTTTCAACACTATAAAACATTTAGCAAACGTTTGGCAGATTTACCTGTTCGAGTCGATTACTTAAATCGCTTTCGTTCAGCAGCGGACAAAAAGAAAATATTGGCCGACCTAGAGAGCGGTCGTTTAGATATTCTCATCGGCACCCATCAGCTGGTGAATAAGAATGTAAAGTTTAACGATTTAGGCTTGCTAATTGTCGATGAAGAACAAAAATTTGGGGTAGCTGTCAAAGAAAAATTAAGAGCCATCAAAACCGATGTAGATGTCCTGACACTTACGGCAACACCTATTCCCAGAACACTACAATTCAGTCTTATGGCGGCTCGTGATCTGTCCGTGATTGCTACCCCTCCTCCCAATCGCTATCCTGTAGAATCGGAAGTGGTTCGCTTTTCAGAAGAGCTTATAAGAGACGGGATTTTGTATGAACTCAAAAGGGGTGGACAAGTCTACTTTATTCATAATCGAGTGGAAAACATTCGAGAGGTGGCTGGAATGATTCAACGATTGGTCCCGGATGCTAAAATAGGAATTGGTCATGGGCAGATGGAAGGAGCTCAACTAGAAAAAATACTGCTGCAGTTCATGGAAGGGGAAATCGATATTCTTTTGGCGACTACGATTATCGAAAATGGCCTCGATGTTCCCAATGCAAACACTATTTTCATTAATAATGCGCAAAGTTTTGGATTGTCAGATCTGCATCAGATGAGAGGTCGCGTTGGACGAAGTAACAAGAAAGCCTTTTGTTACTTCATTACCCCCCCTATGAGTGCAATGAACAGTGACGCCCAAAAAAGAATTCAAGCGATCCGACAGTTTGCTGCTCTAGGATCAGGCTATCAGGTAGCCATGAAAGATTTGGAAATCCGAGGAGCAGGAAATTTACTAGGCGGAGAACAAAGCGGATTTATCAATGACATTGGTTTTGATGCCTATCAAAAAATATTAGAAGAGGCTGTTGAAGAATTAAAAACAACAGAATTCAAAGACTTGTATGCAGAAGAACTTGCTTCCGAAAAACATCATTTTGTCAAGGAAGTTCAATTAGACACCGATTGGGAAATCTTAATTCCAGACGACTATGTCAATAGTGTACAAGAGCGTTTAAGACTTTACCAACAACTGAGCCAAACCACAACCGAAGCACAATTAGTGCAATTTCAAGAACAACTTTCGGATCGTTTTGGACCTATCCCCTACGAGGCTGCAGAACTGCTAAAAAGTCTCCGCTTAAAATGGATAGCTACACAGCTTGGAATCGAGCGAATTGTTATTAAAAATCAAAAAGTAGTCGGCTATTTTATTGCTGACCAACAAAGCCCATTTTACCAAACAAAGCGCTTTCAATGGATCATTCAGAAAGTACCTCAAATGTATCCAAAGGTGCAACTCAAAGAAAAGAAAGTTGGTCAACAACTCAAATTATTGCTGATTGTAGATCAAGTAGAAGAAATAGCTGAGCTGATAGAACAACTAACTCCGCTTCAGCCAGAACTTACAGATGCTTGAGGTTTTTGATGACTTCAAATGCAACATTCACCGCATCTTCGTCGACGATGATCGTAAATTCGTTTGAGGTCGAAATCACTTCATTGATATTTACTCCTTCCCAGGATAAACGCTGAAAAATAAAGAAGTAAAGACCGGGAATTTGAACATTTTCAAGAGGTAGTTTTACGGTGATTGAAGATAAATTTTCGACTTTATCCAGTAAGTTTTCCCCCTCAAATACCTTTTCTACTTCATGGGCAATATTGGCACTAACAATCATATTTGTTTCAGCTACACCACGAGAAGAGGTATAAAAAACATCTTTTTGCTGATCGATTTGTCGTAATAAAGTCGCCTGGCGGGTCAGTAAACTATCCGATACCTCGAAACAGTAGTCGACCAAGGAGGAACGAACAGTAATGTCTCCCAGATGCTTTAACACATGGACAATCTTATGCGTTGATAGGAATTCTAAGTTTTCCGAAATCCTTTTAAGTGCCATCACAATTGCTCCATTTTTAGCAGGTTTGCGAAGATTGGCTTCAATTTGAGGTTGTATTTGACGTGCTAAAGAAGTCAGATTAATGATCCCTTGAGACAAGGCAGAAGATAAAAATGGTTTTGATTTAACGTAGGCCAGTACCTCGGAGGCGATGGTTTTCATATGTTGAATTTGAATGCAAATGTAGTTATTTTACACAAATTGTTTTAAATAAAACACCTACAGTGCTAGAAAAGCATTGGGAAGATGATTGATGTGCCACTTCCCCTTGGAAAAATACACAGCAATGATATCAAAGCGTACCTCCCATTGAAGCTGTCTTTGCTCCATGAATGCATTGGTCGCTTCCACTAGATTATGGATTTTACGCCGGCCCACAAAACTTTCAGGAGCACCAAAAAAAAGATTCGTTCGGGCTTTAACTTCCACAATGACAAGCATTTGCTGATGAAGGCAGACAATGTCGATTTCTTTATGCCTATACCTGAAATTACGAGCGAGTATAGTGTAGTCCAGTCCCTGTAGATAATCTACTGCTAGTTGTTCTGCAAATTTTCCAAGGGGGCTCGATTGGGACATCACTAAAGATTGTGGACATACTAAGGTAGAGAAAGAAGAAATAGTTGAGAAGTCGTACTTTTGAAAAAATTTTTTGCATGTCCAAGAAGGATTCCAAACTAACCATTACAGCGGCGCTCCCCTACACCAATGGCCCACTCCATATCGGCCATATGGCAGGTGTATATATTCCAGCGGATATCTACGCTCGTTACTGGAGAGCGCAAAATAGAGATGTCGCTTTTATTTGCGGAAGTGACGAGCACGGCGTAGCCATATCGATGAAGGCAAAGAAACAAGGAACCTCTCCTCAGGCAGTCATCGATAAATACGATACTATTATCCGCAAGGCGTTTGAAGATTTTGGAATTTCATTCGATAATTATTCTCGAACCTCTAAGGCTATTCATTACGAAACCGCACAGGAATTTTTTACGACTTTGCATAATAAAGAAGTCTTTCAGGAAATTACATCTGAGCAACTTTACGACCCTACAGAGAAAACTTTTTTAGCGGATCGTTATGTTACTGGGCAGTGTCCAAACTGCCAACATCCGGAGGCTTACGGCGATCAGTGCGAATCTTGTGGAAGCTCTTTAAATGCGACAGACCTGATCGATCCTAAATCGACCTTGAGTGGTGCCGCACCACAATTAAAACAGACAAAACACTGGTTTTTACCCCTGGACCAATACGAATCCTTTTTACAAAAATGGATCATCGAAGGACATCGGGACGACTGGAAACCCAATGTCTACGGGCAAGTGAAATCTTGGGTAGATAACGGGCTTAAACCGAGGGCGGTGACTAGAGACCTGGATTGGGGTATTCCTGTTCCCCTAGAAAACGCGAAAGGAAAAGTGCTCTATGTGTGGTTTGATGCACCCATCGGTTATATCTCCTCTACAAAAGAATGGGCGGAAAAAACAGGCCGAAATTGGGAGGACTATTGGAAAGATCCCCAGACCGAATTAGTGCACTTTATTGGAAAAGACAATATCGTCTTCCACTGTGTTATTTTTCCAACCATGCTACAGGCACATGGCGATTATATCCTCCCCGAAAATGTTCCTGCCAATGAGTTTTTAAACTTAGAAGGGCAAAAAATATCGACTTCTAAAAATTGGGCTGTCTGGCTGCACGAATATCTAGAAGATTTTCCCAATCATCAGGATATACTTCGGTATGTTCTAACGGCTAATGCCCCCGAGACCAAAGACAACGACTTTACTTGGAAGGATTTTCAGACTCGAAACAACAGCGAATTGGTGGCTATTTTCGGAAATTTTGTCAATCGAGTATTGGTGCTGTCCCATAAATATTACGACGGTGTTGTTCCATCGACTTTTGCAGGGAAAGAGCAAGACAAAACACTACTAGAGGAGCTTGCCAATACTCCTGCCAAAATTGGTCAGAGTATCGAAAATTACCGGTTCAGAGAAGCAGCTCAAGGCTTGATGCAATTAGCGCGTCTTGGGAATAAATATCTGGCTGATGAAGAGCCTTGGAAGCTCATTAAAACTGATCCGGAAAGAGTACAGACAATCATGCATACGGCCTTACAAGTAACAGCAGCACTCGCAGTATTAAGCGAACCTTTGCTCCCCCATACGGCCATTAAATTGTCTAAAATGCTTCAAATAGAATCCCTTGGATTGAACTGGCAGTCCGTATCACAAGTCGCTGAACTTTTGCCTACCGGCCATCAGCTGGGTGCCACAGAATTGCTATTCCAACCCATAGAGGATGATCGAATTTTATCCCAAATAGAAAAACTTCAACAAACACAATCCAAAACAGCTGCTGTGCAACAACCATCCGAAAAAGAGCCCATTTCTTTCGACCAATTCTCGGCTTTAGACATAAGAGTAGGAGAAATAAAAGCGGCTGAACGAGTCCCAAAGACAGATAAACTCATGCAACTTGAGGTCGACCTAGGGTATGAGCAACGAACCATCGTTTCTGGGATTGCTCAGCATTTTGAAGTTGATGAATTAATGGGGAAAAAGGTCAGTGTCGTAGTTAATCTCAGTCCACGTAAAATCAGAGGAATCCAAAGTCAGGGGATGATTCTTCTCGCTGAAGATGAAGATGGTCGACTTATATTCATGAGCCCTGAAGATTCAGACATTTCCAACGGCGCTGTAATTCGTTAGTATGCTGCCCATTGCTTTTGATAGCAGCTATGTACTCGCACTGCCGGAGGGACATCGATTCCCGATGGAGAAGTATGAGCTCTTACCGCAACAATTACTTCACGAAGGCTCCTGCGAGACTTCCGATTTTTTTCAACCCCAGCCGGCTCAATTATTAGATGTTACCCGAACACATCATAGCACTTACGTCGATCGACTGCAACAGGGATTACTCGAACGAAGCGAAATCCGAAAAATAGGATTCCCGTGGTCGAAAGAAATGGTCGACCGAGAATTATTAATCGCTGGGGGAACCCTTAAAGCAGTAGAATTAGCACAAACACATGGTATTGCCATGAATATTGCTGGAGGAACCCACCATGCATATCCTGCCCATGGGGAAGCCTTTTGTATGTTGAACGATCAGGCAATCGCTGCAGATTGGTTATTGGCACATCAAAAAGCTAAAAAAATATTGATCCTTGATCTAGACGTCCACCAAGGAAATGGGACGGCTGTCATATTTCAAAATAATCCGGACGTTTATACCTGTTCTGTTCACGGAGCAAAAAACTACCCGTTTCGGAAAGAAAAAAGCGATTGGGATATTGCCCTGGAAGACAATACCTCTGATGACACTTACCTTCGGCTTTTAGAAGAGTTACTGCCCAGCTTATGGAAAAAAGTAGCTCCAGATTTTGTCTTTTATCTAAGCGGTGTGGATGTACTCGCCTCCGATAAGTTAGGCCGCTTAGGCCTAAGTATAGCAGGATGCAAACAGAGAGACAAAATCGTCCTTGAGTTTTTCTGGAATAAAAACGTCCCGCTAATGTGCAGTATGGGCGGAGGGTATTCTCCTGAAATTAAACGCATAGTCGAGGCACATGCCAATACCTATCGCATTGCCAAAGCTCTTACGCATTAATTACCATGTCTGGCTTTTCATATTCAGCGCTGCGATGACAATATCTTTTCGACTGACCTGACCGACCAACTTGTTGTCTTTAAGAACGGGGAAACGTCTTCTACTCGACTGGGAAAACCGATCGGCTGCTTCAAAAATACTCAGACCAGCATCTATAGTATCCACATTGGTAGACATAAAATTCGCAACCGACTTGTCTAATATCGGCATGTTGAAATATCTACTTTCAGAGATCTGTTTCATACAATCGGCTTCGGAAATGATCCCAATAAGCTTTCCTGAGGGATCCACGACTGGCCCCCCTGAAATACGGTGCTTCACAAACGCACGCATCACTTCATGAATGGTTTGTCCCGGTTGGAAGAGCACTAAATTCTGAGTCATAATATCAGCAACTAAAAAGTGCTTGGCTTTAGGACGTTGAGGCTTAACTCTGGCAGCTACAAAATTCTTAATCGGCATGGTTACTTGATTTTTACTTAATATAATGAATTATTTGCACTTCTGCCCTATTCTTCTTGAATTTTTGATATCTATATCCGAAATAATTTATTAATTCGCATCCATGCAAGAGAATAGTGTAGGGATAATTGGTTGTGGCTGGCTAGGGATGAATTTGGCCAAAAGCCTCCTTTCTGAGGGGGTTAAAGTCTTGGGCTCCACGACTCAAGCCTCCCGACTAAACCAACTAAAGGATGCGAATATTGAATCCTATCTGCTTAAAATAACGCCGGAAGGGGCACAAGGGACTATAGACCCATTTCTGAAATGTTCGACATTGGTCATTGGGATACCTCCTAAACTTCGAGCCGAAGAATCCTCCCCATACCTGTCAAAAATCGATCGGTTGGTGGAAATGCTGAAGTCGTATTCAGGACAACTTGTTTTTCTCAGTTCTACTGGAATTTATAACGATCAGCAAGGACTGTGTAGAGAGGATTTACCCGTACAATCGCCCCTCAAAAGAGTCCAAAATCTAGCCCTAGCTGAGGATAAAATCAGGACTCATTTCCCCTCCAGCGTGGTTTTCCGCTTGGGAGGGCTTTTAGGCTCCGATCGACATCCCATTTATAGACTGGCCGGAAAATTACTGTTGAATCCAGACAGTAAAATTAACTGTATCCATATTTCTGATGTCATCGCCGCTATCCAGCTTTGTAGACATCTTCGGTTGGCAGGTGAGACGTACAATCTTGTCAGCCCTCATCATCCTAAGAAGGGTGCTTACTATCCGAAAATAGCAAAACTCATGAATTTGGATCCTCCGAAATTTGGGGAACAAGTCGAAAAAATTCGAATCGTCGATCATTCAAAATTCTGCGAACAAACAGGCTTTATCTATTCGGTTCAGGATCTATATCAGCTGGGGATAGCTCCCAAGTAGGTGAAACGGTTTCCAAACTTAACAATCGGGAATTTACAGCTTGAATAGCATCCTTCAGCTGTTTTAGCGACTGATCTAACAAAAGACTATCGTTGCGAAAGGCGGCATAGCGCGCTTGCATTATCATGGTATGCATGACTTTTATCCGCCCGCGGATGGGAGGTTTTTCATATGCTTCTGGGAATGACTTTTTAAGTAGGTCTAGACTTTGCTTTTCCAAATCTGTCAAAAACACATCTAATCCTTCTGGACGTAGCTGACTCAAATTATTAAAACTACTGTGTAGCTCAATATATTCGGGCCAAACCTCTTTTTGATGTTGTGTGAAAAAAGTACTGTCTAGTGTCGGGAGGGCTTCGACCGCAGGAAGATCAATAAAGTCCTGTTCGGTGGTCACAACTGCTTGTTGCGAGTCTGAAGTTCGACATCCAAGCAAACAAAACGTTCCAACGAAAAATAAAATCCAATGCTTCATACCTACTAAGCCGAAAAAATACGCATCAGTAAAATTAAAAAGAATAATACTTGAAGGGTATACAAATGCACAGCATATAGAAAGGGAGGCTTCAGCCGAAGTAAATGAAAGACTAAATGCAGCGGAAGGGCTACCAAGATCCACCCGAAATAATTTTGTAAAGGCGCCTTTCCGCCGGCAAACTCCCAAAAATCGAGCTTTGGCGCCATGGGCTCAATCAGCAGATCTAAAAAAAGCATCAGCCCTACTCCTAAGGCTACTCTTCCCCAAAAAGGACGAACCATTTCTGTTGCGATGATGGCCGTAATGACGGTTAGCATACTCCAATTAACGCCAATAAACCATGGAACACCATAAATTTTAGGTCCCAAGGCATCTCCATAGATGTAGGCTCCAAAAATTAAACCGTGGTTGACCCCTAGATATTCTGTAATCATCCCGGCAGCAAAAGCAATCGCATAAACCCAGAAAATATTTGGAGTACGATAAGTGCAGGCCACTAAAAGGATAAAGCTAATCCCTAAATTGAGCGGTGTTGCGCTGACAAACCACTCGGCGTTTCCGTAAATAATACCGAGTATACCGCTTAGATGAAACAGCCAAATCAGGAAAATGGGGCCTAGCTCTTTGATTTGTTTTTGATAATCCATGAACTTTTTAGGGGATTAAATCAGCTGTTATTTTGGCCGACAGCAAACAAAGGGGGATTCCTCCGCCGGGATGTACGCTGCCTCCACAAAAATATAAGTTTTTCAGTTGGCGACTAAAATTTGGATGACGTAAGAAAGCGGCCATTGCTTTGTTACTAGAGGCGCCATAGAGGGCCCCCAAGTGCGATTGTGTTTTTTGCTGAATTAATGGAGGAGTAAGGATCGTTTCTGTCGCTATATGTTCGCTGACAGAAGTCCCTAATTGTTGCTCGATTTTATCAAGTACTCGTTGGCGAAGAGCTGCCACTAAGCGATCCCAGTCCTGACCGTGATCGGCTGGGGTGTTTACCATCACAAACCAGTTTTCCCCTCCAACAGGCGCATCACCCGGCACATCTTTTGCGGTGATATTGATGTAGATCGTTGGATCTTCAGCCACTGTCTTTTCTTGAAAAATCTGATGGAATTCATGCTTATAATCTTCAGAAAACAAAATATTGTGTAAATCCAGATCGGGAAAAGACTTCTGAATCCCCCAATAAAAGATCACCGCAGAACTCGATCGTTCTTGAGAAAGTATCTGCGTGGGCGATTTCTGATCGGGCAGTAAAAACTTATAGGTAGGATATATATCCATATTGGAAACGACAAGATCGGCTGGAAAGAAATCTTCCGCTGTTCGGATGCCTGTTACTTTTTTTTGTACAGTAACGATTCTTTCAACGGTCGTGTTAAAATGAAAGCGAACCCCTTGTCGTTGAGCGAGCTCAAATACCGCCTGGGTGATTTGCACCATTCCCCCGTCAGGTATAAAGGTCCCATAGGCTTGTTCCAAATGCTGAATAAGCGTCATCATTCCAGAAGTCTGGAACGGATCCGACCCGTTATAGGTTGCAAAACGATCAAAAAACTGGACCAAATGCGGCTCTTTCAACTGTCTCTTATTTGTTTGATGCAGACTGAACAACAGATCATAACGGTGTAAATTCAGAAGTGCCTTTAAAGTATCCTTTCGCAGTAAAGTACTGCGTTTATGTAGGGATTTTTCTAGAAACAAGGGAGAGGTCCGGTCGAACTTTTGTTGAGCTCTTTGCAAATATCTTTTGAGTTTAGCCGCTGGAACCCCTAGTTTTTCTTCTACATGGGTCACAAAAGTATCGGTGTCGCCATAGGCGGTCAGTCGGGTATTGTCTGGCCAAAAGTATTCACAAGCAACATCTTTCCGTTTGTAGTTAAAGTGGTCGCGCGGGTTTTCTCCCACCAGCAGAAATAGCTCATCTACAAAATGAGGCATGGTAAACAGGGAAGGACCGGCATCAAAGCGAAAGCCTTTTTCTTTAAAGGCGCTGAGCTTCCCACCGGGGTAAGAATTTGCTTCAAAAACCTCTACCTGATACCCTTTGTGGGCCAATCGTATGCTGGTCGCCAAACCCCCGATACCAGCTCCCACAACTATGGCTCTTTTCATAAATTAAAGATGCTTTTGGATGTCTGAAAGTACAACAAAGCGTGCAAAAAGATCTTCTTTATACCAGCGATTTTTGCGTGTTGTTTTAACGATATCTGCATGAGCGTGATCCTGATAAGCAAACTTTTTAACTGCCTCGAAGTTTTCCCAAATACTCAAGGTTGCTTGTTGAATAAATGGCAGTTCCCCTATTCCCTTATAATAAACGACTCCTTTAGCTTGCTTAATGGCTGCACTGGCCCTGGGCACAGCCTTCCAAAAGTCCCACAGCCGTTGCCACCGCAAAGTGGCCCTCGTTAGAACAGCCACAGGTCCAGTGTGCTTATCGACAAAGGGGTCGCGTTTAAAGGCAAAAGGATCGTGACCATCCCAATGTCCGTGACTGTGGACAGGTTTCAAAAACAAGGTACGATAGGATGAACATTTTTGTGTTTGGGCTGTGAAAGCAGGATGTTCATCAAAAAATTCTTGTGCTCGTTTTGGCGATTCCCAATGTGCTAAAAAAGCGTATGTCTTAAAATCTGGGCGTAAACTAAAGCCCGCTCCGCCACCAGTCCCAAGCATTTTAAAAAACTGTAGTCCTTGAATATTGTTTAATTTCCGCGGGAAAACGCCCATTTGCGTAAACGCCCACCAGAGGTGATTTTGAAAGTGGAAAAAAGTAACGGTGGTAATCATGGTTTCCTTTATTTTGTAAAAACGCCTCTGCTTGAGGATTTTAGAATTTGACTTATGGAAGAAGCAGCAGAGGCGTTAGAAACCAAATTGAATTTAAACTGTTTAAAGATATTAAAAAAATATTATACAAAACAAGTTTTAATTAAACATATTTTTAATTTATTTTTGAAAAAGTTAAACAATACAACTGTTTCCCGCTAAAAACCTATACATATTAATCTGTTAAAACTGCCTTATTCCTAATATACCGAGATCTTAAATCCCTATGAAAAAAAACATTTGCATTATTGGTTCTGGTTTTTCATCCTTAGCCGGGGCTTGTTACCTTGCCCAACAAGGACATAAAGTCCAATTATTTGAAAAAAATAAAGGCTTCGGCGGCCGTGCCCGACAATTTAAAAGAGATGGGTTTACTTTCGATATGGGACCTTCATGGTATTGGATGCCCGATGTATTTGAATCATTTTTTGGTGATTTTAACAAAAAGCCAAGCGATTATTATGCACTAGAACGTCTCGATCCCGGCTACGAAGTATATTTTGGACCAGACGATCGCTTTCCAGTACATGCAGATTTGGAACTTCTTTACCAAAACTTTGAAGCTATTGAACCTGGTTCGGCCAAACATCTGAAAACCTTTTTACAGAAGGCTCTAGAAAACTACGATATTGCGATCAAAGATTTAGTCTACCGCCCTGGCATTTCTCCTTTAGAGTTAGTTACCCCGACCACCATCAGTCGATTAAATTATTTTATCACCAACATTAAGAAAGAGGTCACCTCCAAATTTAAACACCCAAAGCTTCAGCAGCTTTTGCAGTTTCCAGTGTTGTTTTTAGGTGCTAAGCCTAGCAATACACCAGGCTTTTACAACTTTATGAATTTTGCTGACTTAGGCTTAGGTACCTGGCACCCCCAGACGGGGATGCATGCTGTAGTGGAGGCAATGGTTGCACTCGCCAGAGAATTAGGGGTTGAGCTACACGATGATATGCCGGTAAAAGCTATCCGCGTAGAAAATAAAAAAGTGGTCGGCCTTGAATTTGAAGATTCATTCGTCGCGGCAGATGTGGTCCTCAGTGGAGCGGACTATCATCATACCGAGACGCTTTTGCCCTCCTCCTTGCGGAAATACTCGGAGCGTTATTGGGACAAGAAAACCTTTGCCCCTTCTTCGCTCTTGTTTTATGTAGGGTTAAATAAAAAAATAAAATCTGTGGCGCATCATACCTTGTTTTTCGACGTGGACTTCGATGCCCATGCTGCCAGCATATATGATCAGCCAGCCTGGCCGAAAGAGCCTCTTTTTTATGCTAATTTTCCATCGATCAGCGATGCGAGTATGGCCCCAGAAGGGAAAGAAGCACTCTTCTTATTAATCCCTTTAGCTCCAGGATTGGAAGATACTGCCGCACTTCGCCAAGAGTATTTCGAGAAGGTCATGGACCGGCTGGAAAAACTAACCGGACAAAGCGTTAAAGAACATATCTTATTTCAAGAGTCGTTTTGTGTAAACGATTTTGTTGAAGTCTATAATTCCTATAAAGGCAATGCCTACGGAATGGCCAATACGCTTTTACAAACAGCATTTCTTCGTCCTAAACTGAAAAGTCCAAAAGTAGAAGGGCTCTATTTCTCTGGACAGTTAACCGTCCCCGGACCAGGGGTTCCGCCTGCATTAATTTCAGGAAAGTTAGTAGCCGAGCTCATTGAGAAGTATGGGTGAAACATTAAAAGACCCACCAAATAATCTCGATTTCGTCGTCTTTCGCCTGAATAACCGAATCTAAGAGGGCCGTACTGCTGTCGAGTACTTGGGTATATTCTTCTAGCTGCTCTTTGATTTGGGCCCAGAGTTCGAGTCGCTTAAACAGATTGTATTTAATGAATCGGTCGTTCTGAATGTATTTTCGGTTATTAATCCAGAAGCTGTTCTCTTCAATGTCTATACGAGGCAGGTCATAGACCCAACGGTTTGCGATTCGGTCGCTGAACTGCTTCACATATTCGCGCTCTTCTTGTTCTGTATTAATAATCAGGTACTTTAAAAAAGTTCCGTCATAGGTATCTGTCATGGTTTTCCCCACTCGAGATCCCAAAAAGCGGAAGGTCCCATCCAACTTAATGGCGTCGTAGGTCACCCGAGGAGGATCGAAGGGGTCTCTATTTAAATATAAAGACATGGGGGAAAAGTAGTATTTTCCGTCCTCGTCTTCTATCATATCGATGAATGCGCTGTCCTGTGGCGCGTCCCATCTTTCGTATTGAGACTGATAGAGATCACTGATGAATTCGATAGACTCTTTATATTCTAGGGTGTAGTTTTTGATTTTTTTAATTTCACTTCTCAGCCCGTGTAAGTTTTCGATATTGGATTCCCGGTCGCCGAAATCCTCTCCTTTTCGTTCGACAGAAAAAGATAAAAGCACCCCAAAAAATACGATCAGGAATTCGACTATCCCTCGTTTAATACGGTCGTAAAAATCGCGTAATGAGAATCGATCCCCTAAGGTGATTAAACGTACAAACCAATTGACGTCTTCACGCCTTTCATTAAATTTTTCTGGCACTTTTCAGGCTTATTAATTAGTAAATATAAAAATTAGTTTACTACCATCAGCGGGCTTGGAAAGGAGTTTTTGGATCCAAAATTTCTCGGATAAGATCAAAAAGTATTTCTTCAAATGATTTCATCAGGGAAGTATCCAATACTGTTGGCGAAGGATCTCCCCTTTTTGCTTGGAACTGAAAAGGCAAAAGCGTGAGTTTGGCATTTTTAAATCCAATATTTCCAGCAACCATATCTGTCCACTGCTCGCTCTTGTGGAGGACCCAAGCATATAACAATAGCTGTAAAGCCTTATCTTTCTTATTGTTTTGTAAAAGATCTTCCCATGAGGACAGTTTTAAAGCACTGGCTTCAACACGACCAGATTTGTAATCTACAATGGTCAGTTGCCCATTTCTTTTTTCCAAGCGGTCGATATATCCTTTAAACCGCAAAGGACCGAGTGTAGGGGCTTCCCAACTCCAATCAATTTTGTGTTCTAATGCCAATATCTCTATCGACATGCCTTTTTCAAGCGAGTCCTTTTCCGTTAATAGATAGCTTTTAATTTGTTGTTGAAGTAGCTCGTAGTCGATGTAGGCATAGCCCGTTCTATGGATATCCCCCTTAAATTCTGCTTGATATTGCTCCGCCAAGACCTCGGGGAAAATTTCGAGCATCTGAGTTAAGGCTGCTGGATTTAATGATTTTTGTACCCAGGGTTCGTAGAGTTTTTCTAGGGTCAAATGCAAAATATTTCCCCGATGTTTCGGACTCATTCTTCCGAGGGTAATGGGGTGGTCATCCACACTTAAAATCCATTTCTGATAAAACATCAGAGGGTCTCTTAAGTAGGTCCCTAAAGCAGTTGCTGAAATTCCCTTTTGGGTCCAAGTGGAAAGTTTATCCAGTATAGTCGTGTCTTTTTCAATAGTCGACAACTCCCATGGCCCCAACTGATTGGAAAATTGCAACTGTCTTTCTTGAAAATTATGCTGTGGAAGTCCCTGAAATTGGAGCTGGTAGATAAAACGACTTTTTTCTCCAGGGCTAAGCCCTTCAGCCTGATCATTATAAAAGAGGAATACCTTTTGAGCTCTTTGAATGAGTCTGTAGAAATGATCGGTGTAGACCGCATCTTGGTCTAAAAACGTAGGGAGACCATAGGCCTTCTGCAGTGCAAATGGAATGAGTGGATGGGTCGTTTCTGCCCGCTTGGGGAGTGTCCCTTCATTGACATGCGTCACAATTACATTTTCGAAATCCAACAGTCGCGTTTCCAAAACCCCCATGATTTGCAATCCTTTTTCAGTCGATCCTACCAAATCCAGCCTTTCCAAGGCCATCAGCATTTGATAAAACAACCGAAGGGTGGAAATTCGTTTTATCGGATAATTTTCAAACACCTGTTCCGCCATAGTCTCTAAAACTTCCCTGAGTCGCAGGCAAGTACTACGATCCAGATCGTCCCACCCGAGATGCTCCTGATCCGATAGATGACATATCCAACTTCTGAGCTTTTCCAAAGCCTCTGCCGGATGATTTACCGGAGAGAAAAGCAATTGAAAATCCGTTAAATGAGCTAACTGATTCATCCAAGCAGAGCGCTGAATTTTTCCTTTGTTTTGTTGAAGTGATTCCTTAAGATATAATTCGACTGAATTCCATTGCTCGCCGTAGATCATTCCAAATAAAGGAATGTTCGTCAGCGTAAATAATTCTTTTAGCGGTAACTCCTCCGCAGTATTTTGCTCGACAAACTGCAACCATTCCTGAACAAACAATACCAAGGGTAATTCGGCCATGGGATACCCCATGGTTACGTTCCACTCGAAAGTTTGGGGCAATGCCGATAGCAGTGGGACTAGATAATTTTCATCTCCGATGACCAGAACCGTTTTAGAAGGATCGAGTCCCTCTTGCTCTACCAATGCCGCAGCCGCCTTAAGTTGGGCTACATTCCCGGGAATCCCATACGAATAGATGTTTTTGTGTGCACTAAAATCATCTGAAAACTCAGGGAGTTCTTTTCGCCTAAGTTCTGGCCACTCTTTTTGATACTGACGAATATAGCGCCCCGCCTGATGTTGTTGCTGGTGAAAGAAATACCTATCCAAATTCCATAGAATCGTCGCTTGGTCTTGATTAATCAGCTCTCTTACCAATGTTTGTTCAGCTAGGTTTAAAGCATTGAACCCTAAGAAATAATGAAATTGCTCATTGGTTTGTATGTAACTTTCCAAAGCATCGATGGCTTGGCGGTACTGCAATCCCATATAAGCCAAGCCTTCTTCTAAAAGTAATTGTTGATAGGCCGTATAAAGTGCCGGAAGTTGTTCATATAACTGATTTTGCTCCTCTATGAATGATGAATTGAAATCTCCCTGACTCCACTCTTGCAATCGATAATACGCGCTTAAATCTTTAAAAAAGGTTGGGGTTGGCGCTAGGTGTGCATCCAAATCATTGAACATTCGCAGAACCGCTGGGCCCCAAGAAAGGAATCGTTCAAAACTGTGAACGGTCTCTGTTGTCGCACTTTTCTGATAAGCTTCAAAAAGTTTTACCAACAAAAAGGGGGTCGATGTCCGCTGTAAAGACGACAATGACTCTACAAAACTCCCAATGTGATGAAAGACAGGGGCAAAAATCGGCTGATTGATCTGTGCCGCTAAACTTTTTTGAAGGTAACGGATGGCGCGTTGACTCGGAACAACAATAGTTATTTTATCCAGCGGTATCGCCCGATTTAAAATATCTTCTACAGCAATGTCTATAAATGATTTCATTCCCATACGAGCTCAATAGTTTCTGAACAATAGACTAAGATTTTGTGCTGTAAATTATATCCCATGGAGCTAATGGCCTGCGCATAGGATTGTAATTGTTTTCGGTGCGATTCGCGTTGCTCCCCCGTTTTATAGTCGATTAGCACCCACCCATTGGAGGTTTCTTGTAATCGGTCGGGACGTATAGTTCTCCCATCTGTTAATAGTATATCTCGTTCATTATAAATATTTGCTGACTGACCTGGAGCAAAGAAGGAAGCTAAACGCGGGTGTTCCACCAAGTCTACGATTAACTTTTTTATGGCCTGCCGATGATGAGCTGCTATGGTGGTTTGCGAGTGTTCAAAAGATTCCAAAACCGATGGCACATCGTCCATATCTTTTATTTCGCGCATTAAATCGTGTACGACTATTCCATAGGAAATTGCATCGGAAGTGTGTTGAATAACATAAGGGTCAACCAATAGTTTTGAACGCCACTGATGGTTCAACTGAAAGGAAACTGCTCCTACATCCGCTTCGATAGTGTAGGAAGCTTTATAATTTGCTAAAGTTCCCCAATTCCACTGATTTTCATTCTGTGTTGCTGAATTGTTAGGGTTTAAGAATGTATTGATGGCATTGGCCAGATTTTCTGTGGGGGGACCGTTCAGGTCAGGCAGGTTTAAAAAGAGTGCTGTTTCTGCTCTTGTACAACCTACATAAAACAGATTTAAAGCATCGAATTGGCTATTGGTTTCGTGCTCCTTCCACAGTGCCTCCCCTGATTCCCCGAGCGTTTTTAACGTTTGATTCAACGGCATCCATGACACCCTGGATTTTAACCCCATATTTTCTGGGACAGGATACCAGACCCGATCTTTGGAATGATTGATTTTTTCATCTAAAAAAGGCAGCAAAACCACTGGAAATTGAAGTCCCTTAGCCTTGTGAAAAGTGGTTAGTCGAAGGGCGTCCGAAGAATTTTCTCCCGGGATAAACATTTGCGCCCCGTGAAGCTCCCAATGTTCCAAATACGCTTGTTTAGAAGCTTGGCTCTGCTGACAAAATAAATGCACCTCTTGCAATAAAAACATCAAACTACTCTCTTGCTGATGCGGTTTTAAAAAGACTTCAGCAGCATAGACCAATGCCTCATATAAGGAGGCTTTTTGAAAGTATCCATAATCAAAAACATAGTCCCATGATTGTTCTAAACGCTTAAAAAATGGCTTTGGTTGTGCAGATGCGAGAAGCGGATATACAAACGCGTGAAAGGTAATTTCTGAAGCATGATTGAGCTTCCATAATTGCTGTAGAAAATTAAACTGTGCCATCCTATTTTCTGGATGTAACCCCCATTCCATCAGGCTCATTAATGCAATGGCCAATGGATTTTTATTGAGGACTAAGGATTCTGACGAATAAACATCGATCCCCTTAGCCGTTAAATATTCCCCTAACAACTGTGCCTGGACATTACTACGTACCAAACATGCAACATCCTGCCAAGCATAGCCATTGGCTTGAAGTGTTAAAAGTGTCTTGTGTGTCCACTCCAATATTTGCTGGTCATTGTCTGCTTTTTCACTAGCTTTCTGATACCGATCGATCTGCACATAACCAGCTGTATTGTGGACGACTTGCTGAGCAACAGTCTGCCGATAAATATCCTGAAAAGCCTGGGAGGTGAGTTGCTGACTTAAGTGTGAAAACAATTGATTATTAAATTCAACTATAGTGCTGTTGGATCTGAAATTATTCGGCAGATTTTGTTGGTCGATAGCCGTATATCCAAAAGTATCTTTTTGCAATAAATCTAAATATTGCTCTACATGCCCTCCCCGCCAACGATAAATGGCTTGTTTGGGGTCCCCTACTAAAAACACGGTAGCTGAACCCTCTTCACTCTCTTGTAAGCTAAGGCTATTTTCGATTAAAGGGGTAAGATTGAACCACTGCAGTATGGATGTATCTTGAAACTCATCTATAAAGAAATGTCTGTAGCGCACTCCCAAGCGCTCATAGATATAAGGCGTCGGTTGCTCTTTAACAACATTAGCAATAATACTGTTTAAGCGAGCAAGTAATATTTTTTGTTCTCTTTCTTGTTTTTGCCGAAACCGATCCTCCATCTGCTTTAACAACATCGTTGGGACGGCTGTGAGTACCATCTGATTCACAATTCGGTTGTTGGTCCAGATACGAATTAATCGTTCCAGCTGATCGTAGAGGTGGCTGTTAAACGAAAGGATATCTATCCCTTTTTCAGCACTATTCTTTTCTTTTAAAAAAGGATGCTCGCCTTGAAGTTGTTTGTCAACTGTAGTCCCAAATTTATTGAATGTCCCTCCTTGGATTTTTTGGAAAGTTTTAAACGGTTCTCCTCTGTAGAAATCACTGCTTTCTAGTTGCAACTCCACACAGTAGTTCAGTAGATTTTGGGCCAACTGTTGGAATTCTTTTTGCGTACTTTTTCGAAGTTTTTGCAGTTGAACTAAGTCATCGTTCAGTTCTTCTTGGGAACATTTTGCCAATGCCTGAAAGGCGGCTAAGTCATTTTCACGAATAAGTACTTTAGCGATTTCTCTAAGGTCTTGATCTATATGACCGCTTTTTCCTTCCTCTACTTTTAGGCGGGAAAAATCCATTAACACTTTCGTTAGGTCCTTGTCATTCCCAACATCATCAATCATCTCATCCACCAGTTCATTCAAAAAACTGTTACTGTCCAAAATCAATTCAAACTGTGGGGGTAATTTAAGATCTGTGGCAAAAACACGAGTAATTCGGTGGGTAAAACCGTCTAAAGTAATCACATCGAAACGGCTGTAATGATGCAATAAATAGCTCAGCATTACGGCAGCTCTTTGTTGGAGTTGCGAAGTTGAAAACCCTAAATCTTCCATCAAATATTTTTGCATGCTAGGGTCTTCGGGCTTGTCCAAGGTCAGTTGGTGTAAATGGAACAACAAGCGCTCTTTCATTTCATGCACTGCCTTATTGGTAAACGTTAAGGCGAGAAATGACTCTAAATGAAACGGCTGAGAACTCGATAGTAGCTGCTTCAAATATTGGCGCACCAGGGTAAAGGTTTTTCCAGAACCTGCCGAGGCATTGATAATTTGAAAAGCGGCTTCCATTCTTCAATATTAAAAAATATCTTTTGGTGTACATCAAAGGCCTACGCATTTTAAATACCTTTGTTCGACAATCAAAAAAATATTTTGTTATGGCATTTCAATTACCACAACTCGACTATGGCTTCGATGCTTTAGAACCTCACATCGACGCGCGTACTATGGAAATACACCATGGGAAACATCATGCAGGTTATACGGCGAAGCTCAATGCAGCAATTGAGGGGACTGACCTAGACTCTGCAAGTATCGAATCGATTTTAGAAAACTTAGACATGAACAATGGAGCTCTTCGCAACAACGGAGGTGGCTACTATAATCATTGTCTTTTCTGGGATATAATGGGTCCTAATGGCGGAGGAACACCGACAGGCGACCTAGCTGCCGCTATCGATCGTGACTTTGGATCTTTCGATGCCTTTAAAACTCAATTTTCAAATGCTGCCGCTACTCAATTCGGTTCCGGATGGGCCTGGCTGTGTAAAAAAGCTGATGGTACATTAGAGGTCTGCTCTTCCGCCAACCAAGACAATCCATTAATGCCAAATATCGGCTGTGGTGGAACGCCTATTTTAGGGTTAGATGTTTGGGAGCACGCTTACTATTTAAACTACCAAAATCGTCGTCCAGATTATATTGAAGCTTTCTTTAGTGTAGTCGATTGGGCTAAAGTAGCCGCTCGCTTTTAGGCAAAAAAAAAGGAGGAATAAATTCCTCCTTTTGCCCCAAATCTTACCATGAACTTAACCTACTTATGTTCTGGTTTTATAAAGATGCACCAAAGTGTAGTTTTTGAGTTTAAATTACGACAAAAGGCATTTTTTTTCGATATTCGGTTAATAGGCCCGCCCCTGCTTTCCCTCATAAAAGTGAATAAATGCGCGGTTAACCACCTGATTACCACCAGAAGTAGGATAATCTCCAGTAAAATACCAATCCCCCTTGTGATTTGGACAAGCTTGGTGAAGACCGGCTACCTTTTGATAGATTACCTTGACAGGACTCTGAATATCATTCCCACTGAGTAATCGACCGATTTCTGCGGATATTTCTTCATCTGTGAAGGGATCGTATATTTTCTTGACGTGATTTTCGATCGTATCTCTCTCTTGCTCTAGACTGGCCAAACAAAGCTGATAGACCTCTTCTGTAGCCTCAGCGTAAGTTCCCCTTTGGTGATGCAGACTTAAAGCCGCCCGAAAAGCAACAAAATCGCCCAGACGAGCCATATCGATACCGTAGCAATCCGGATAGCGGATTTGGGGTGCGCTAGAAACCACGACGATTTGCTTAGGACCCAACCGATCCATCATTTTTAGAATACTCTTTTTGAGGGTAGTCCCACGGACAATACTATCATCCATAATCACCAAATGATCATCTGACTGTATCACTCCATAAGTCACATCATATACATGAGCAACCAAATCGTCGCGGCTGCTGTCTTCTGTAATAAATGTGCGCAGTTTGGCGTCTTTAATGGCAATCTTTTCCATCCTCGGACGGATCTTTAACAACGATTGCGCCTTTTCTATGGCTGGTGGTTGCTGCCTTAGGGCCTCTTGAATTTCTGTGTTAAGATGTTTTTGTGCACTTTCATAAAGACCGAAAAAAGAAGTCTCTGCAGTATTGGGAATAAATGAGAAAACTGTCTTTTCGATGTCTCCACCAATGGCTTCGTAGACCTGAGGAAAAAGTAAGGCCCCTAATTTTTTCCTTTCTTGGTAGATATCAGCATCGCTTCCTCGCGAGAAATAAATTCGTTCAAAAGAACAAGACTTGGGTGTTTTTTCAGGCAATATCGACTTTATCGCAACTTCTCCTTTTTTCTTGGTGATGATGGCGTGCCCTGGTGGCAATTCCTGAATTGCATCGATGGGTAAATTAAAAGCTGTCTGCAGCACAGGGCGTTCAGAGGCAACAGCGACAAACTCCTCGTTATCCACATAAAAAACCGGACGGATACCAGAGGGATCTCTAAACACGAAAGAATCGCCATGCCCTAACAGTCCTGCCATCGCATATCCTCCATCCCAATTTTTGGCTGCCCGCTTTAAAATCTTTCCAATTTTAAGTCGCTCTGCAATTTGAGGAGAAGCCTCTGCCTTAGTATAGCCTTCGTGTTTTAATTTTTTATAGACTTTGGCGACAGAATCATCTAAAAAGTGGCCAATATTCTCCATGACCGTAATGGTATCTGCCATTTCTTTAGGGTGCTGCCCCAGGCGAACTAAATCTTGGAACAACTCTTGAACATTGGTCATGTTGAAGTTTCCAGCGACAATTAAATTTCGGTGCATCCAATTGTTCTGGCGTAAGAAGGGATGGACACTTTCGATGGAGTTTTTCCCAAATGTCCCATAACGAACATGCCCTAACATAAGTTCACCCACATAAGGCACCTGTGTCTTTAACTTTTCCGGCTCCTCTAATAGTTGAGGAGATTCTTTTGTTTGCTGCTGAATTCGCTGCGTGATTTGACTAAATATATCTTGAATGGGCTGTGGATCGTTGGAGCGCACACGACTGATGTATCGCTCTCCCGGCTCCATATCAAACTTAATACTCGCAAATCCTGCCCCGTCTTGTCCCCGATTGTGCTGTTTTTCCATCATCAGGTACATTTTGTTTATGCCAAACAGAGCTGTTCCGTATTTTTCCTTGTAATAGGTTAATGGTTTTTTTAGATGCAGTAATGCAATACCACACTCGTGTTTAATAGCATCACTCATGATTCTGTTCCTTTAACATCGGGTTGGAGAGTTATCTCAAATTGGGTTAATTGTCGAAAGGTTTGTAACCTTTGGCTGAATTCCTGCGGCTGAATACTAAGTAAGCGTTCGGTCCCAAAAGCCTCGACCGTAAAAGAGGCCAAAGCAGACCCAAAGATCACAGCTGATTTCAATTGATCAAAACCATATTCTTTTTGGGAAGCCAGATAGCCTGCGAAACCACCCGCAAAACTATCTCCAGCACCTGTGGGATCCAAGACTTCTTTGAGGGGTAAGGCAGGGGCCGCAAAAACTTGTTCCCCTTCAAACAAAAGCGCTCCGTGTTCTCCCTTTTTGATGATCACATATCGAGGCCCCATCTCCTGAATCTTTCTGGCCGCTTCCACCAGAGAATATTCACCGGTAATTTGTCGAGCTTCCTCATCGTTAATCGATAAGACATCGATGCGTTTGAGCGCCACCAAAAGCTCTTCCCAATTGTTTTCGATCCAATAATTCATGGTATCCATGATGATCAGTTCTGGGCGTTTTGTCAGTTGATCTAAAGTTTGGCACTGTAGATCCGGGTGCAAATTGGCTAGAAAAACGACATCTGAATCTCTGTAGGATTCTGGAACTTTCGGTTGAAACTGAGTCAGTACATTGAGTTGAGTTTCGAGAGTTGTTCGCGTATTGAGATCGTTGTGATACTCGCCGCTCCAGAAAAATGTTTTGGCGCCCGCAACTTGCTCTACCCCATCCACATCTACGCTGTGTTTCTGTAGTAAATCAAGATCAGTACTTTCAAAATCTTCCCCGACTATGGAAACCAGCGCGGTGTTTTTCTGTAAATAACTTGCGGCAAGAGCGCTGTATACGCCTGAGCCGCCTAAAATTCGATCGACCTTTCCAAAGGGAGATTGAATAGCATCGTAGGCTGAAACTCCTACAATGAGTAACTTCTTATTCATGGAACAAATTTAACAAAGTTTAGACTGATTTAAGCTTAGGATTTAGGCGGATTAATTTTTTCATAGGCTTCATCGACAGCCAAGCCTTTGGACTTGGCTGCTTGCACGGCTAAAGCGTCGCAACGTTCATTTTGTGGATGCTCATTATGCCCCTTAACCCATTGAAAACGCAATTGGTGCTGACGAGAAATTTGCGAGTATCTTCGCCACAAATCAGGATTTTTTTTGTCTTTAAAATTTTTCTTCTCCCAGCCTAAAAGCCATTTTTTTTCAATGGCATCCACCACATATTTGGAATCAGAAACAACCAAAACATTTAGGGAGGGTTGTTTCAGTAATTCCAATCCAACAATAACGGCCAAGAGTTCCATACGATTATTCGTGGTATGGCGAAAGCCTTTTGAAAACTCCTTCCGATAATTCTTGCCGACCCATTCCAATATAAGTCCATATCCTCCCGGCCCCGGATTGCCAAGAGCAGAACCATCGGTATAAAGGACAATATCTGGACTCATCTGTTTAAAAGTTGAGCAATCACTTCAGGAAAGTGTTGGTGTTCTAATTGATGTATTTTTTGGGCAATAGCCTCTGGCTGATCTGTTGAAAGCAAGGCTGTCGTAGCTTGAAAAATCAGTTGCCCTTCGTCGTAGTGTTCATTAACGTAATGTATACTGATTCCTGACTCAGATTCCCCATGGTCGAAAACTGCCCGGTGAACGTGCATCCCATACATCCCTTTCCCACCGTATTTGGGTAATAAGGAAGGATGAATATTGATGATTTTTTGCGAAAAGGCCTGAATAATTCCGCTAGGGACCTTCCATAAAAAGCCCGCTAAAACAATTAAATCTGGCTGAAAAGCTTCCATTGCGTCGATAAAAGAAGGACTGTTGAAGTAACTTTTGTTAAACACTATGGTTGGAAGCGTTTTAAATTGCGGACGCTCTAGAACCCCTGCAGTTGTTTTATTACAAAAAAGAGCAACGATCTCGACAGTGTCGTCATCTTCAAAAAAGTCGACGATTCGAGCAGCATTGCTGCCACTTCCAGAGGCAAAAAGGATTATTTTTTTAGACATAAGGTCCTATTCTATTGAACAAAATCAGAATTCACATAGGGCGTGCCGTAAAATTAATGTTATATATTGTCCCTGAAAATTCACATTGTATAAAGTTTTATATTTTTGTGCACAGATTTAATTTAAACCTATAAATCATGTCAGACATTTCATCACGTGTTAAAGCAATCATCGTTGACAAACTTGGAGTAGATGAGAACGAAGTTGTTACAGATGCAAGCTTTACAAACGACCTTGGCGCAGATTCCCTTGACACAGTGGAATTAATTATGGAATTCGAAAAAGAATTTGATATTCAGATTCCAGATGACCAAGCCGAGAACATCGCTACTGTAGGACAAGCCATTCAGTATATTGAACAAGCTAAATAAGGAAGCCCCATGAATCCAAGACGTGTAGTAATTACCGGATTGGGGGCACTTACTCCTATTGGAAACACCCTCTCAGCCTACTGGGAGGGTTTATTGTCTGGCACCTCTGGTGCTGCCCCCATTACTTATTTTGACCCTGAAAAGTTCAAAACCCAATTCGCTTGTGAGGTGAAGAATTTCGATCCCAGAGACCATATGGATCGAAAAGAAGCACGGAAGCTCGACCGCTTTGCCCAATTTGCCATGACCTCTACCGCAGAGGCAATGAAAGACTCAGGACTAGATCTCGACACTATCGACAAAGATAGAGCAGGTGTCATCTGGGGATCTGGCGTTGGTGGTCTACAAACTTTTGAAGAGGAAGTTCTAGAATTTGCTGCCGGAAACGGTACACCAAGATTTAATCCATTTTTTATTCCCAAGCTTATTGCAGATATAGCCCCGGGAATGATTTCCATTAAATACGGTCTTAGAGGACCTAATTTTGCCACTGTATCGGCCTGTGCGTCGGCTTCAAACGCCCTGATTGATTCTTTGAATTACATCCGTTTAGGCTACGCAGATATCATGATTTCGGGTGGTTCGGAAGCAGGCGTTACCCAAGCAGGTATTGCCGGATTTAATGCACTGCATGCCCTTTCGACCAGAAATGACAGCCCAGAAACAGCCTCACGCCCGTTTGATAAAGACCGCGATGGTTTCGTCCTAGGGGAAGGTTCAGGAACGCTAATTTTGGAGGAATATGAACATGCCAAAGCACGTGGAGCTAAAATATATGCTGAAATAGCAGGAGGGGGTCTTTCTGCAGATGCCTACCACATGACTGCACCACATCCCGACGGCTTAGGTGCTCGAAAAGTGATGGAAAACTGTCTGCGCGATGCCCAACTTTCTCCACAGGATATAGACGCTATTAACATGCACGGAACCTCGACCCCTCTGGGAGATATCGCTGAATCGAAAGCGATCGTTGATGTGTTCGGAGAGCATGCTTACAACATCAATATCAACTCTACTAAATCCATGACAGGTCATTTACTTGGTGCTGCTGGAGCTGTAGAAGCAATTGCATCAATCCTAGCCATCAAAAATGGTATGGTTCCGCCAACCATCAATCATTTTTCTGACGATGACGAAATCGATTCAGGATTGAATTTTACCTTTAATAAAGCTCAAAAAAGAGAAGTCAACGCTGCTCTATCCAATACGTTTGGTTTTGGAGGACACAACGCTTGTTTGATCTTTAAAAAAATATAACGCTTTTTGAAGGTCTTTGGCTACATTCTGAAATCTCAACGGACCAAAGAGCTAGCCGACCTAGACCCGCGTTTATTAGAACTGTTGGACTTTAAACCCAAAAACCCTTTTGTTTTTGAAAAAGCCCTTACACATAGCTCTTGTAACCGAAAAGACGCAGACGGCAATCTGATTAATTACGAACGATTAGAATTTTTAGGAGATGCCCTACTTGGAATGATCATCTCGGAACAATTATTCGACTATTTCCCCAAGGCAAACGAGGGTGAACTCACCAAACTCCGGTCCAAAATTGTCAGCCGTGAAAGTCTAAATTCCATCGGAAAAAAGTTTGAACTTCTTCAAATGGCTAATGCTGTTTTTGACAAAAATAAATTTGGCGAAAATATACACGGAAACCTATTGGAAGCTTTGGTAGGCGCTATCTTTGTCGATCAAGGGTTTAAGCAATGCAAGGCCTTTGTTCTCGATAAAATCGTGGCTTTAAATTTTGATCTGGACACGCTGGATGGTGTCATTCTCAGCTACAAAGGGGCTCTGATCGAATGGGCCCAAAAGAACAAGCACCGGATTAAGTTTCAAACAGATACAGACATGGGCTTAGATCGAGGAATCAACTATTATTCAAAGATTATCCTCAACCACAAAGTCGTGGTAAAAGCGCGTGAAATTTCAAAAAAGAAAGCTGAGGAAAAAGCAGCCCGACGAGCAGTTTATGCTTTAAAACTAACCGTGGAAGAATTAACCAACCCCTGATGTTGTGGAGCTGCTTCTTTCAGACTTCGAGGAAAACGAATACTACCCGATTGGACTAGTAACCGGTCTTGAAATTCATCAGTTAGCCTATCAGCTTAATGAAAAGATGGGGGCGCGTTTTCACCGAAAAAAAGAAGACCTCCAGCCAGACCAACAAAGCTATTTCCAGCACTTCCTATGGGCAGACGACAGTAGAGGGCTGAGTTGTCATTTAATTGCAAACCATTGCTGGCTCGAACAAAGTGGGCAAGACAAAAATTCTTTAGACTTATTTGAGCTAAGCCCTTCAAAAAAAGTATCTTTATTACCAGAATTTGAAAAGTTAGATTTCTTTGTCGTTCAAGAAGATTGGGAGCAGACACACACTTTTTTACAAGCATTTAAACAGATACCGGCCATTCAAATGAGTCAGGTTATCCGAGATGCAAAACATCGCAGTCTTTTTCAATTGATTTGGGATTAAACCAAAACGAAAGAAGATAAAGATGAGGAACAGACACCAGATATAATGAAGAACCGAAAGAAAACCAAAATTGTAGCCACCCTAGGCCCCGCATGTTCAGATGAAAAAACCATCGAACAAATGATGCTCAAAGGAGTAGATGTTTTTCGAATTAATTTCTCACATGCCGACTATGATGACGTTCGAGAACGGATAGAAATCATACGTAAACTAAACGCAAAATTAAACTATCACACTTCTATCTTGGCTGACTTGCAAGGACCTAAACTACGTGTCGGGCAAATGGAAGACGGTACTATTGTTACCCCTGGGGACCAAGTAACCTTCTCTACAGAAAGTCCTTTTGTGGGAAATGCCCAAAAGGCCTACATGAACTATCAGAACTTTCCCAAAGATGTAAAAGCAGGAGAGCGAGTGCTACTCGATGACGGTAAACTTATCTTTGAAGTGGTCTCCACAAATGGATCTACTGAAGTGGTGGCTAAAGTCATCCAAGGAGGAGCATTCAAATCCAAAAAAGGAGTTAACCTCCCAAATACCGCCATTTCTCTCCCGGCTTTAACCGAGAAAGACATCAAAGATGCAGTGTTTGCCATCGAACAAGAGGTAGATTGGATCGCTCTATCGTTCGTTCGTAATGCAGAGGATGTATTGCAACTTCAAGAATTGATCGAAAAGCACAGCGCTTCCAAAATCCCAATCATTTCGAAAATCGAAAAACCCGAAGCCCTCGAAAACATCGATAAAATTATCGCTTACAGCGATGGGTTAATGGTGGCCAGAGGTGACCTAGGAGTGGAAATTCCTGCTGCCGAAGTACCACTTCACCAAAAAGAATTGGTTCATTTGGCTAAAAAAGCCAGAATCCCAGTCATTATTGCTACTCAAATGATGGAGACTATGATCGATAGCCTGACGCCCACCCGTGCGGAGGTTAACGATGTAGCCAACTCCGTAATGGACGGTGCAGATGCAGTAATGCTCTCAGGAGAAACCTCCGTTGGACAATACCCTACCCAGGTGATTGAAACCATGAGCAATATTCTGAAAAGTGTAGAAGAATCCGTTCTTATTCAGGTTCCCCAGTCCCCGCCGACTATACGAACTAATCGGTTCGTCACGAAGTCTGTATGCTACCATGCGGCCCATATAGCAAACGACATCAAAGCACAGGCGATCAGTACTCTAACAAATAGTGGCTACACTGCTTTTCAAATTTCTGCCTGGAGGCCGTCGGCCCATGTCCTGGTATTTACTTCCAACAAAAAGATTCTATCGCAACTAAATCTCTTATGGGGTGTTAAAGCATTTTACTACGATAATTTAGCCAGTACCGATAAAACAGTCGAGGAAGTCAATCAGATCGCATTGGATAAAGGCTTTGTAGAACCTGGAGATATGGTGGTTAATTTAGCAGCAATGCCCATCCAAGAAAAAGGAATGGTGAACACCCTTCGCGTTTCGACCATTTAAAAGGGAAATTGCAGTTGAGCCGAACTCATATCTTCTAAAGTAGGTTTGGAAGCAGGTTGCTGTTGAGACTTAAAATTCGACAAACTTACGCCCAACAGACGAACAGAATTTTTGAGTTTTTCCTGATGAAGTAACGAAATAGCCTGATCCGTAATGAGCGCTTTATCGGATATGTAGTACGCCAACGTACGACTTCTCGTCTGGACAGTAAAGTCGCTGTATTTCAGTTTTAAAGTAATCGTTTTTGCCGCCTGCGGTTGGCGTTCTAAACGTCTAATTAGGCTATCCATGACTTGATGGAGTTTTTCTTCTAAAAAAATAGTACTGCTGTAGTTTTGCTCAAATGTTCGTTCGGCACCTACCGACTTAGGAATTCTTTCCGTTTTCACAGGACTATTGTGAATCCCTCGAACGGCGTCGTAATAATATTGGCCCGATTTGCCGAAATGTTCCACCAAAAAATCTGCTGGGTGTTTTTTAAGGTCTGCACCTGTAAATATCCCTAGCTGATACATTTTCTCTTTGGTCTTTGCACCAACACCATAGAATTGCTTGATTTCTAAGCCTTCCAAAAAAGGAAGTACCTCATCTGGTCCGACTGTTTTTTGTCCGTTGGGCTTGTTCACGTCTGAGGCCACTTTAGCAATAAACTTATTGACAGAAATGCCGGCAGAGGCAGTGAGGTTTAACTCTTCGAAAATACGCTGTCTGATCTCTTTAGCAATTAGGGTGGCGGATGGAAGACCTTTTTTATTGTGCGTAACATCTAGGTAAGCTTCATCTAGGGATAAAGGTTCTACCAAATCGGTATATTCGAAAAAGATAGAGCGTATTTGCTGAGATATTTCTTTATAGCGATCGAAATCGTGTGGGACAAAAATCAGATGGGGACAAAGCTTTCGTGCTAAAACACCGCTCATAGCACTCCGAACGCCGAATTTACGCGCTTCATAGCTCGCCGCAGCAACTACTCCTCTTTCGCTTTTGCCTCCAACAGCGATGGCCTTCCCCCTTAAAGATGGATCGTCCAATTGTGCCACGGAGGCAAAAAAAGCATCCATATCTACGTGAATAATTTTCCGATCAATGTTGAATGAATACGCCTTCATGGATTTATTTTTCGACTATTCGAATGAAATGTACAAAATGCTTAAATTAAGTTCATCAATTAATGTAATCTCATGGGTAATTTAAACATAGAAATCGAACGGAAATTTTTAGTAAAATCAGATCAATTCAAATCGGAAGCCTATGAAAAAAATCGCATCAAACAGGGCTATCTCAGCAAAGATCCGGAGCGTACTGTTCGGATCCGTGTAAAAGAAAACCAAGGGCTTATTACAATCAAAGGCGCTTCTAGTGCAGATGGGAAAGAACGGCTGGAATGGGAAAAATCTATCCCCCTTCACGATGCCAAAGCACTGATGGAAATGTGCTTACCCGATCCCTTAGACAAAACACGCTACTTAGTCGACGTCCAAGGATTTATATTTGAAGTAGATGAATTTCATGGCAAGCACCAAGGCTTGGTCGTGGCAGAAATAGAATTACAAAACACAGATCAAAACTTTCCTAAGCCCGAATGGTTAGGAGAGGAAGTCACTGGAAATCCGGCTTATTACAACGCTCAGCTATAGCTAAGGCTGAAAAGAATAGGCCCGTTTTATTTCACATACTTCAATAGAATACTCCATGTAAGCTTCTGCTTTTCCATACTCTTGAGCTTTGTGGTGTTCCGCATGTTCACGCCACGCTTCTATGGCGGCTAGACTTTCCCAATAGCTCAGGGTCACTCCAAGGCCTTCTTCGTTGCGTAAACTGAGATGAGAAACATAACCGGGCTGTTGGCACACCAAGCGTTTCATCTGACGTCCCCACTGCTGGTATTCTTTCGCATTAGGTTTTAAACTACTGGTGAAAACGACAACAAAACGGGCTTTACTCATCTGCATATATCTTCACCGTTAACTGCCCATTGGTATCAATTGCTGCCCGATACATCCCTGGTGTATTCATTTCCATCAGGACATTACCCTTTGCATCCAAACCAATTACTCCTCCTGTTCCACCCATGGATGTTAATCGTTTGTGAATACTAAAAGCAGCTGCCTCGCCAATGGACTTATCGCCATAAACCATCTGAGCAGCGATGTCATAAGCAATCACATTACGAATAAAATATTCCCCCCAACCAGTAGCAGAGATACCACAACTTTCATTAGAGGCGTAGGTTCCAGCGCCAATAATAGGTGCATCGCCAATACGGTTCCATTTTTTATTGGTCATCCCTCCTGTAGATGTCCCAGCAGCAATATTTCCCTCACTGTCCAAAGCCACACAGCCTACGGTTCCATACCGCTGATTCTTATAGAAAGCATCCTCCGACTTCTCCACCGGAATACTCGACTGACTTTGTCTAAGTTGCACTCTCTTAAGCGCTTTTTTTCGAGACTCTGTTATAAAATAATCTTGTTCGACAACGGCCAAGCCCTGTTCCTGTGCAAAGGCGTCTGCCCCTGCTCCAGCAAGAAGTACATGTGGGGAAGCTTCCATGACAGCGATGGCTGCTTCGATCGGATTACGTACGTGTTGAACTCCAGTAATTGCCCCTGCCCGATGCGTTTTCCCATCCATAAAAGAAGCGTCTAGTTCTACTTCTCCTTTATGGTTTAAGACAGCCCCTTTGCCAGCATTAAAGAGGGGAGAATCTTCCATGACCCGTATGGCAGCAACAACCGCTTCTTGGCTGCTATGCCCCTCCTTGAGCAGGGTGTGCCCTGCTTCAACAGCGGCTGTTAATACCTTTCGGATAGCTTTTTCTTTTTCTGGTGTCATATTCTTTTTTAGAATAGTCCCTGCACCACCATGAATGACGATAGCGGTTGGAACATCAGAAGTGTTTTGGGCAAATAGCGAAATTGTTGGCAGCCAAAGGCACAACAACAAACGGATATACGATCTTGTTTTCATACTTTTAAATTAACCATAATTCCCTAAAATAGCTTAAATTTAATTTTCATTATTTGTAGCTATGCATCAACATCAGCTGACTTCCATTTTAAAAACTTTTGATATTTCTAAAGAGTCTTTTGGCTGCAGTACAGGAACCTATTGGTTGGGTTCAGGCGAAAGTATAACGTCTTATTCCCCAATCGATGGAGCCCAATTGGGTTCTGTAATTCAAGGAACAGTAGACGATTATGAATATCTTTTTGATGCCATGGAGGTAGCGTTTGAAAAATTTCGAAAACTTCCGGCACCCAAAAGAGGTGAATTGGTTCGTCAGTTTGGAGAAAAACTCAGACAACACAAGAATGAACTCGGTCATCTTGTATCGATCGAGATGGGAAAATCTCTTCAAGAAGGTCTCGGAGAAGTTCAGGAAATGATCGATATCTGTGAATTTGCTACCGGCTTATCGAGGCAATTACACGGATTTACCATGCACTCCGAGCGCCCTAACCACCGCATGTATGAGCAATATCACCCCTTGGGAGTTGTAGGGATCATTTCGGCCTTTAACTTTCCGGTGGCCGTTTGGAGCTGGAACGTTGCCCTTGCTTGGGTGTGTGGGAATGTTACTCTTTGGAAGCCCAGCGAAAAAGCACCCCTATGCAGCATAGCATGCCAAAAACTGATTGGCCAAGTGTTAAAAGAAAACAACATGCCTGAGGGTATTTCTTGTTTGATTAATGGCGGAGCAAACGTAGGGCAATGGATGGCAGAAGATCGACGAATTCCCCTTTTATCGGCAACAGGGTCTACACGAATGGGGAAATCTGTGGCAGCTACAGTTGGAGCACGACTCGGAAAAACACTCCTCGAACTAGGCGGAAATAATGCACTAATAATCTCTGAACACGCCAATTTGGATATTGCACTCAGAGCAACAGTTTTTGGTGCTGTAGGTACATGTGGTCAAAGATGTACATCTACAAGAAGGCTGATCGTTCACGAGCACCACTACCAAGATGTTATCACCCGACTTCGGAAGATTTATGCACAGCTAAGGATTGGAAATCCGTTGGATAAAAACAACCATGTTGGCCCACTCATTGACCTCGATGCTGTTAACCAATATACTACCGCCTTAAGTGCTATCGAAGCACATGGAGCCGAGTGGATCGTTGAAGGGGGAGTTCTCAAAGGAGACGCGTATAAAAGCGGCTGCTATGTACAGCCCGCCATCGCAGCAGTAGACGCGGATCATCCCATGGTCCAAAAAGAGACCTTCGCCCCTATATTGTATGTCATTCCTTATTCTGGAGGTGTAGAAAATGCCATTGAACTTCAGAACGATGTTCGTCAGGGACTTTCATCCGCATTGATGAGCCAAAACTTACAGGAAACAGAACGCTTCTTATCCCACTGGGGAAGCGATTGTGGAATTGCAAATATTAACATTGGTACCTCAGGAGCTGAAATCGGAGGAGCCTTTGGAGGAGAAAAAGAAACCGGTGGCGGACGCGAAAGCGGTTCCGATGCCTGGAAAGCTTATATGAGACGCCAAACCAATACCATTAATTTTTCGGATGACTTGCCCCTAGCACAAGGCATATCATTTGATGTTTAAAACCTTAAATTATGTACGCTATTTTAAAAACCATTCACTCTTATTGGGCTTTTATCGTCCTGATCATCCTTTTTTTAGCGAGCCTTCGCACGCTAGTCGGCTTTTTTGGGAAAAAGACATTTCAGGTAGCCGATTTTCGCGCTGGACTTTTTGGACTGATCGTTTCACATATTCAGTTGCTGATTGGTACCATTCTATACATTGTTTCTCCATGGTCGGATATGTGGGAACAAGGAATGGGCTATGTGATGAAAGACGCTCAACTGAGACTTTATTTAGTTGAACATCCTACGGTGAATATTATTGCACTCATTCTAATTACACTTGGCTGGTCGCTTCACAAAAGAGCGACAGAAGATTCCAAAAAATTCTTCAGAATCGGCGTTTTCTACAGCTTAGGATTAGTCTTGCTCCTCAGTCGTATTCCATGGAGCAGCTGGTTGGGTTAACGCGTTGGCTTAAACTGTTCTAGGAAGCGCAGGTCGTTTTCGAAAAGGAGTCGAATATCACCAATCTGATAAATCAACATGGCAATTCTTTCAATTCCCATTCCGAAAGCATAGCCCGAGTATTGCTCAGGATCGATATTACAGTTTTGAAGTACATTCGGATCGACCATTCCACACCCCATAATTTCTAGCCAGCCGGTTCCTTTTGTGATGCGATAATCGGTTTCGGTTTCCAGCCCCCAATAGATATCTACCTCTGCACTGGGTTCAGTAAATGGAAAATAGGAAGGACGTAAGCGAATCTGAGATTTTCCAAAAAGTGATTTGGTAAAGTACATCAGTACTTGCTTTAGATCTGCAAAGGAGACTTCTTTATCGATATAAAGACCTTCTACCTGATGGAAAATACAATGCGAACGGGCAGAAATTGCCTCATTTCTAAAAACTCGCCCCGGTGATAAAATACGAATCGGGGGCTCATTTTTTTCCATATACCTCACTTGAACAGAAGAGGTATGAGTTCGGAGCAGGATATCCGGTTGTGTTTGTATAAAAAAAGTGTCCTGCATATCTCGTGCAGGATGGTATTCGGGTAAATTGAGCGCCGTGAAATTGTGCCAATCATCTTCAATTTCCGGACCTTCAGACAAGCTAAAGCCGATCTGGGAAAAGATTTCTATGATCCTGTTTTTGATGAGACTGATCGGGTGCCGGGCACCAATTTGATGAGGAAAGCCGGGACGTGTCCAATCGAGTTGATTGTTGTCTTTTTGCTGTGTTTGACCTTGCTTAAGGGTCTCCACTTTTTCTTGGACAGCTTGTTTAAGTTGATTAAGCACCTGCCCATAGGCCTTTTTTTCGGCGGGTGGAACTTCTCTAAACGCGGCAAAAAAATCGTTCAGTATTCCTTTTTTCCCGGCATAGCGCAGCCTAAATTTTTCAATAGCTTCAGGATCCGTGGCCGTAAAGGCTTGAACTTCCTCTAAATGAGATTTAACGCTTTCAATCATGGGGCAAAAATAAACAAACTAAGTTTCATAAAAGCCCCGAGCGAGAAAGTAATCGACAATCGCTTGTTTCATCAGAATCGACTGTTCTCCAGGCTTGAGATTGGGCAGGGGTTGAATCAGATCGAAATGTGGCCAGCCTTCCTCGTCGTGATGGCTGAACCGATAATGGCCGTAAGGTTCCAAAACAGTACAGATCCCGACATGTATCAGGTTCACATTGTCGTCTTTTTTAAAGCGTCCCTGAAACTTCCCCAATTCTTGAAGACCGATGAGATAGAGTATACCTTCTACATTGAGAGCGTCCGCATCCGAGAATTTATCTGTCAGTTGATCGACCAATATTTCCCAACGCTGCTTGAGTTCTTCATCTCTATTCGGCTTTTCTATCACAGTATAAAGGTATTAGGATTCAACGGGACAAAGGTAATAGACAGCCGTATATATTTTAATTAAATTGCGGGCATGAACCCAGTCGACTTGGTATTAGGTGGCTTCGTTTTTATCGGAGCTTTTCAAGGATTCAGAAAAGGACTGATCCGTGAAATTACGGCAATAGTTGCTCTTTTTGCCGGCTATATTGTTGCGCGCACATTCAGCCCTATTCTTATTCCTGTGGTCAATAGCTATTTAAATATCCCTGAAGAATGGCATTCGTGGGTGGCCTTTTTTGCACTGTTTGTTCTCGGGGTTTACCTGATTACATTGGTCGGAAAATTTCTGACACAACTATTAAAATGGGTCGCCTTGGGATTTCTTAATCGTTTGGCAGGGGCTGTTTTTGGTGCAGCTAAGTGGATTTTGGTGCTTTGTTTAGGACTTTATTTTTTTGAACGATTTAACCAGTGGGTAATTCTTATACACCCCGATCAGTTAGAAGGGTCTATATTGTACGCTTTGTTCCAAGAAATCGGAGGATTCTTATTAGACGGTTTTCGTCAGGCAAACATAACCGAAAGCCCTTATCTTGAAATTTAGAGACTTGGGTTAATACTTTTTAGCTCAGCATTTTTCACCCAGCCAACCGACCCGTTTGCCAATTCAATTTGCTGCCATCCTTCTAGCCTATCCAATATCTGCACTTTAGTCCCTTCGTGAATTTCGAATAAAAATTCGGATCGAAGATTCGGCTCAGACTGCACTTGAACTTTTGAATCCCATAGGACAGCATAAGTGGGATCATATCGGCTTATATCGCTCTGCCAACTGAAATAAGCGCTGAGAAGACTAAGGCCGAGAAAGAAAAGACTACATCCGAAATAGAGTCTTTTCCTACGACTCTGGGCCGCCATTCGGAAAAGTCCCCAGAACAGAAAAATGCACCAGAGGAATAGCAACGTAAGGATGGCCCAAGTGTCTAAATTAAACAGACGACTTAATTGCTGGTGCAGAACTTGCAATTGAGTCTGGGGAAGCGACTCTATTGCATCGATCTTCATATTTTCAGCAAAACTTAAATTGTATCGGGCGTCCGCATAATTCGGATCAAGCCAGAGTGCTTTTTCATAGTAATACACGGCAGGCCCTACGCGCCTGAGCTGGTAATAACTGTTCCCTAAATTATAATACAACTCCTCTGAGTGAAATCCGGTGGCCAGTATGGCTTCATAGCTCTCAACAGCTTGTTGAAAACGGCCGTTATTATACGCCTGATTAGCTTGGTCGAAGAGCTCTTCATTTGCTTGGGCAGAACCGTTGAAAGCCCCTACAAGTGCAACAACAATGAATATATAGTATTGTATACGGCTGAACATCATAATACACGGTCGAGTTTTGCAATAATGGATATGGCCTCCTGATAGTCCGATTCCATAGCTGTTTTTTCGGAGGGTGTGAATCGAGCTTGATCGCAGCGCATCAATAAATTTTGTAAAGCCTCAATGTCTTCAGTCGACACCTCTTTTTCAGATAAAATAGCAGCAATTCGATCCTTCGAAAAGCCATTCATATCAATTTGCAGCTTGGATCGTAGATATTGGAACATCGCTCGTTCTAGAGCCTCGTAGAAATTAGATTTATCTCGTAAAGATTTTTGAGCAGAACCCAAATACTTTTTGGCCAATCGGTTCGATGTCCGTTGAAGAACAGCCGTCTTGTTGTTTTGAAAGGCTTGCTGCTTGCGCAAATACAACCCAACCAATAAATAAATGACAAAGGGCAGAAGCACCAAAAGATAAAACAATTGGCTGCCCCAAAAATATTGCTGATCTACAGGGACCAATGTCGTTTTAAGCCCTATAAACCGGAAAGAATTGGTTTGAGGGATTTCTTTTTTAGGAGCACTTCCCAGAGATGAAGGAGTATTGTTAGCAACAGGGCCATCGTAAACATCAATACTGAGTTCAAGTGTACTCAGGGTTTTATACACTTCTTGCTTCGGATCGAAATAGGAAAATTCAACGGGTGGAATAGGGTATTGCCCTTGATATTGTGGTACCACCGTATATTGGTCTTGAATGTTCCCGCGCATACCGCTTAAATACGTTTTTACTTGTTCGGTATGTTCCGGTTCATAAACCTCCATAGTACCGGGTAGTACTAGTCGAGGCAACTGGATTAATTTTAAATTCCCCTGACCTGACAATTTCAGTTGCGCTTGGAAAGATTCTGATGCCTTGAGTGATTCTTTACTCAGAATTAAATCCAATTCAAATTGTCCTACTGCCCCATTAAAAGAAGCCGGTTTACCGTTCTCCGGTAGTTCTTTCACACGAAGCTTTCGAGTACCCGAGGTTAAAGTGTGCTGAACCGGACGATAGATCCGATTTCCAAAAAAATCTCGTCTACGCGTAGGAATTTCAACATTTAGACGCACGGTTAGCGGTTCAACATCTAAGTCCCCCGTTTTTTGCGGATAAAGCACTGCTTTGCGCCAAACAACGACATTGTAAGATTCCCCTTTATAAGTGGTCTGTTCTACTCGGAGTTGAGGAATTCTAATAATGTGGCTCCAAAAATTACTAAAACTAGGGGTGTCTAGTTCCCTAGGGTTGGAAATGGAGAGTGGACTTCTAAAATAGAGTTTGTAAATAACCGTTACAGCTTCGTTTAAATAGGGGGATCTATCGGAAATTTCAGCTACTAAATGCAGGTTATCTTCGATATTCACTAAATCCTGATCTCTTTCTCCAGGATTTTTAACAGCACCCGTAACGGTAATGTCGATTGGAACAGATTTATAAACTTCTCCATCAACAGTGATCTGTGCTTGTCCGATTCTAAGAAGCCCTTTTCGTTCAGGAGTTAAAAAATAGGTATAGGTTTTGGAGAAAGATCGCTTGCCATTCACCCACGAATTACTGATAGATTGGTTGGGCCCGCCGACTACCTGAAATCCTTTAAAGGCCGGTGGAACAAAATCGTCTCCATTCTGATTCATGACAAAGTCGACTCGGAGTCGTTCATTGATGCCCAAGCGCTTTTTACTGACTTGCGCCTTAAATTCTACCTGACTCCAGCCGACAAAACTCCCCAAAAGGAGAAGGAATAAAAATCTGTATGTAGCAATTTTATTCATCAACAATCTACCAATCTTTTTTCCCTTGTACGGGAACACCTTTTACTTTTTTTGCGTTCACCTTGTCTTGCACTTGCTTTTCCTGATTATTCATAGCCTCTAACAATTGCTTGATCTGCTCAGGCGACATTTGCCCTTTTGGCCGTTGCGGTGGTTTTTTAGGATCCTGAGGTTTTTGGTCTTTCTCTTGGTCTTTTGGTTTGCCGTCTTTGTCTTCTTTGGATTTAGAATCTTCCTGATCTTTTCCGTCTTTGCCTTGGTCAGAATCTTTATCCGATTCTTCCTTTTCCTGATCCCCATCTCCTTCAGAATCTTTTTGTTGGTCCTGTTGATCCTGATCCTGATTTTGGTCTTTCTGATCTTGCTGATCTTGTTGATCCTGCTGGTCTTGCTGATCTTGTTGCTGCTGTTCTTCCTCTAACATTTTTTTTGCGAGAGCATAGTTGTAGCGTGTTTGTTCGTCGGCAGGATTGTTTCGGAGCGCATTTTTATAGGCTTCGACTGCTTTCTCGTAAGCCTTTTTTTGCATCATTACATTTCCTAAATTGTGGAAAGCAGCATGACGTTCAGATTTGTTGGCCGCTAGTTTTTGTGTCTGTAAGTAACGCTGGGTGGCTTCATCGTAGGCCGAATCTCGGTAGTGTGTATTTCCAAGATTATAATAGGCCTTTAAATTTTTATCGTCAAGGGCGATCGCTTTTCGGTATTCTGTTTCAGCTGCTTGGAAGGCAGAAGCTTTCCAATTTTCATTGCCATCAAAAATATAATTTTCGATCTCTGCCGTTTGTGAAAACCCTTGCATGGCTCCACCAATGAACAGTAATAATATCAGCTGCTTTTTCATGCTTTTAATCGTTAAATAGGTTAAGGCGGCGTATCCAATGCGTTTGCTTTTCAAAGATAAAGAAGTCCAAAAGCAAGAAAAACAGTCCAATTGCTAAAAAAATCTGAAATTGATCTTTGTAGGAAACAAATGTTTTTGCTTCAAACTCTTTTTTATCCATCGCTTTTAGGGTCTCCGAAACGAAAGCCAGTACCTCTTGAGTAGAATTTCCATCCTGATAACTACCATCACTTGCCTCGGCAATCTCGATTAAGATTTCTGGATTTCGCTTGGTAATGACTACATTTCCTTCTCCGTCTTTTTTATATCGCTCCACTACTCCATTCCGCTTCATGGGAATGGGAGCTCCTTTGTCTGAGCCTACTCCTAAGGTAAATATTTTAATCCCTAAGTCGGCTGCCCGTTGTGCAGCGGATAGTCCTTCATCTGAATGATCTTCTCCGTCAGAAATAAGAAATACCACCCGATTGGTTTGGTCCATATCATCGAAATAGGTTGCTGAGAGGTCCAGCGCCGCGTCCAGAGCTGTCCCTTGAGAGGAAAGCATGTCGGTGTTTAAACCTTGTAAGAACATCTTGGCTGCTCCGTAATCGGTTGTGATGGGCAGTTGTGGTACCGCCTGAGCAGCGTAAGCAATAATTCCCACCCGATCGCTGGTGAGCTGATTAATGATGGCAGATACCAATCGCTTGGCTTTTTCTAAACGGTTGGGGGCTACGTCTTCTGCCAACATACTTTTCGACACATCGACCGCAAAAACCAAGTCGACCCCTTCTCGTTTTACCGTTTCCAGTTCTGTCCCAATTTTGGGATTCACCAGCGCAAGCACTAGAAAACCGATCCCTAAGGATTGTAAAATCAATTTTAGCACGGGTTTAAAGTGAGACCTTTGTGGGCTTAATCGGTTTAAAACTTCATCTCCTCCAAACGCTAATTGCTTTCTTTTTTTCCATCGAAAGACCAACAAACCACCTACCCATAACAACGGAAGTATGGCCAGTAGGTATAGATAATCAGGTTGGTCGAGTTGATACATAATTAAATAAAACTTTTAAAGACGGTATTGCGTAAGATCCATTCCAAGACGAGTAGAGCAAGAGCTACCCAAATCAAGGGCCGGAATTTTTCATCGTAATTATAAAATTTAAACTCTTCAATTTCAGTTTTCTCTAATTTGTCGATTTCATCGTAAATAGCCTGCAACTTTTCGGTATTGGTTGCCCGGAAATACAGCCCCCCCGTTGCCGTCGCAATTTCTTCTAGTAGCTCTTCATCGATTTCTACTTTAGTTAAGCCATATTGAAAAGATCCATCTGGTTTTAAGGCCACAGGGGCTAGGGCATTGCCATTACTTCCCAATCCGATGGTATAGGTTTTAATTTCGAATTCTACCGCTAGCTCAGCAGCTGTTTTAGGGTCTATAAAGCCCGCATTATTAACCCCATCGGTCAGAAGAATAATGACCTTGCTTTGGGCTTTGCTCTCTTTTAACCGATTCACCGCTGTTGCGAGTCCCATCCCAATCGCAGTACCATCTTCGATAAGGTTGCCTTGATATCTAATTTCGGAAAGGGCGCGTTTAACAATCCCTTTATCGCTGGTAATGGGGGTTTTGGTGTAGCTTTCTCCAGCATAAACGACCAAGCCTATACGATCGGTTAGTCGATTCCCTACAAAATTTGTCGCCACTTTTTTTAGGGCGGTTAATCGATTGGGCTTAAGGTCTTGGGCGAGCATGGAGGAAGATACATCGATCGCCATAACAATATCGATCCCTCGATTGGTTTTCGTGCGGGTAGAAACATCCATGGATTGTGGTCGAGCCAAGGCCAAAACAATCAAAGTAAATGCCAACAGTTGCATTCCAATTAGTGCTGGACGCAGTCGGGATTTAAGAGAACTTCCTTTTCGGGCATGAGCGACTGTAGAAACGTGTAGATACGCTTGAAAATATTTCCGCTTTAATCCGTAAAAAACGGCCCCTATTGGGAGAAGGCCCAATAGCCATAAATACAATGGATCCGCAAAATATACTCCTTCTAACACTTAAAGCTGTTCAATTAAATTAATACTGTTGAAAATTCGTGTCTCTATAGCTTCCCCATAGCGATCTTCTTTAGCATACATACAGGTTACCGTAATGGTGCCTTCGTTGAAAACCATCAACAAAGTGGTATACTTGCAACGCACACGTTTAGAAGCCCCTTTTTGAGGATAATCTAAAGTCCCAAATATTTTAGCGACTTCTATGCCAGAGGGCAATTCCATTTTATCGTTTTTGATGAGGATATTCACCGCCCCTTTGGCTTCAAAATCTTGAATAATTGCATCTACCAATGCTTGTGCAGCGGCTTCATCGGCTTGCTGTGGAACATTTTGCTGATCGGCAGGCTTTTTCTGAGGGAAATCAAATTTTAAATCGAAATAGAAAGCTTCATCTACGGAGCCATAGGTAAAGCGTTCTACTCCCTTAGGGCTATTACTGGCTCTGAGCAGTACCTCAGGAGTCTCGAGAAGTAAAGGTGGGGTGCCGTATTGACTTGCGAACCAGTTATTGGAAATCAGCCGTTTAGTCGGATAGAGGAGTAATGTATCACGCACAGGATAATAGCCCCAATAAACAATGCTTAGTCCCAGTGTGGTTAGTAATGTAAAGGCCCCAATAATGGCCCCTCTTGTCCAAAGCCGCTTAATACGAATGCTTCTCAGTTGCTTTTCGTAAATGGCTTTCTGACGCATTTCTTCTTCGGTAGGTTCCGGGAGTGCTTCTTGGGTTTTCACAACCATGAGCTCGGCCTTGGTCAGGTCTTCTGCCAGGGTACCAGCCTCGGGGACCGATCGGGCAAACTTTACCAAATCAGCTTTTTGCAAAACAGATTTAAGGTCTCTTAAAATCTGATCATCGAGTTCTAATGTACCTTTTTCTTTCAGTAATTCCAATTTTAAAAGCAACTCGTCTGTAGTGCTTTCCATCGCGGATATCTGTGCCTCCTCTTCCAGATACTCACGAACAATTTCCGTCATAGTGGAATAGTAGTCCTTGTACTCTTCTTGGGTTTGGGGCGACTCATTTTCCAAATCCTTTAAGGCATTTAAAGCTCGATCAAAAGGCGGAAGCCCTTGCTGTAGAGCTCGCCGTTTGCGCCACTGGCGGATAAAGATATATGTGAGTATTCCCAAGAGGATGAGTCCCAAACCGCCAATGACCAATTGTTGTATGAGAGCTTCATAATTTTGTTCTACAGCGACGATAGGTTTTATATCGTATAGCGGTTGCTTTAGCGTATCTACAACCACATCAGCTACTTCCACCAAAAGAGAATCACTGCTTAGAACCTGCCCGTTGACCTGCACTTTTTGGGGGGGGATATAGTAGCGACCTGAATCGAACTGAATTAGTGCAATTTTTCGAGTCAGTAAAAGATGATTGGGCGCTTGAAGCGTTTCCAGAGGTTTGATTTCTAAAATCTCAAAAGGACCAAATTTTGGATTATCTGGGAAGAGCACTTCAGCTCCGGCCTGGGTCTTGAGTTGAAGGCTGTAGTTTATTTGAGCCCCTATCTGGACGGATAAGCTATCTACAGCACAGTTGAGCGATGCTGTTTGTTGAGCATGCACTGTTGTCACCAAAAAAAACAATCCGAGTAGATATTTTTTCATATGCGTGCTTTAAAATATCCCAAAAGTTTTTTCACATAACTCTGATCGGTAGCACAACTGATGTGCCCTGCACCGGAACGCTTAAACGTTTGCTCGAAATAATCGACATGTGTCTGATAGGCCTCTCGATGGTTTTGGCGAACTCGCTTTGAAGCCGTATCAATCCATGCGAACTGAGCTGTTTCGCGATCCATCATCGGGACGAGCCCAATATTGGGCAAGTCCGCTTCAAAGGGATCGTAGATACGAATTCCAGTGAGGTCGTGTTTGTTAGCACATATCTGAAGTGTTTTTTCATATGCACTATCCAAAAAATCGGATAACACAAAGACGATAGCTTTCTTCTTCATAATTCCCAAAAGAAATTCCAAAGCCATTGCCGTATCGGTTCGTTTGTTTTGCGGGTTAAACTCTAACAACTCGCGGATAATTCTCAGTACATGGGAACGCCCTTTCTTGGGGGGAATAAATAATTCCACCTGGTCGGTGTAGAGTAATAATCCGACTTTATCGTTATTCTGCAATGCTGAAAAAGCAAGGGTGGCGGCAATCTCGGTTAAAAATTCTCGCTTAAATCCATGAGCTGTTCCAAAAGATTCCGAACCACTAATATCGATCACCAACATTAAAGTGAGCTCTCTTTCTTCTTCAAACACCTTGACAAACGGACTATTGTAGCGAGCTGTGACATTCCAGTCGATCGCGCGGACATCATCTCCATAGGTATACTGGCGGACCTCGCTAAAGGTCATCCCTCGACCCTTAAAGGTACTGTGGTATTCCCCCCCGAAGATATGATCGCTCAACCGACGGGTTTTAATTTCGATTTTCCGAACTTTTTTAAGTAGCTCTTTCGTGTCCATAGACCAACCAAGGAAGATTTAAAGGGTTCCGACTTAGGGAACAGGAACCTCGTTGATGATTTGAGCAATCATGTCCTCAGCAGTAATATTTTCAGCCTCTGCTTCATAGGTGAGCCCTATACGATGACGCAAAATATCATAAATCACTGCCCTGACATCCTCGGGGATTACATATCCTCTATGCTTGATGAATGCATAGCATTTAGCCGCTAAGGCTAAATTGATACTTCCACGGGGTGAAGCTCCAAAGCTAATGAGTGGCTTAAGCTTTTCGAGTTTATAGCGCTCTGGATAGCGAGTAGCAAAAATGAGATCGAGTATGTATTTTTCAATTTTTTCATCCATATACACCTCTCGAACAGTCTCTTGTGCGCTCAAAATTTGCTTGACATCTACGATGGGTTTTATCTGGGTGTGGTTCGCATTGAGGTTATTGCGCACAATCAATTGCTCGTCTTCTAGCTTGGGGTAATCGATGACTGTCTTGAGCATAAATCGGTCTACCTGAGCTTCAGGGAGTGGATATGTTCCTTCTTGCTCTACAGGGTTTTGCGTAGCCATAACCAGAAATGGAGCCTTCAGCTTAAAGGTAGAATCGCCTATGGTCACTTGCTTTTCTTGCATAGCCTCTAGAAGAGCCGACTGTACTTTCGCAGGAGCACGATTAATCTCATCTGCCAAGACAAAGTTGGCGAAAATGGGTCCTTTCTTAATGGAAAAATCATTTTCCTTGATGTTGTAGATCATAGTCCCGACAACATCCGCTGGAAGCAAATCTGGGGTAAACTGAATTCTACTAAAGCTTCCTTTAACGGCTTGGCTTAGCGTGTTAATCGCTAATGTCTTGGCCAAACCAGGAACACCTTCTAACAAAACATGCCCTCGGCCTAACAGACCGATCAGCAGGCGTTCGATCATTTGTTCCTGTCCAACGATGACCTTATTGATCTCTTGGGTAAGCAGGCTTAAAAAAGCGCTTTCCTGTTGGATTTTTTCATTGAGGGCTTGAATATCTACTGGGTTTTGGGTATCCGACTCCATTGATTATCTTCTTTTTTTAGTCAATACAAAATTGAAAAATATATTACCGGTGGCTTGTTAACAATTGGTTAAAAATAATGGCTTTGAGACCGTCAATACAAGTATTTGTGGGTATTTTTAAATCAGTTTACTGATAAATTTTATGAAACGTATCATCTTAGGGACCATGACATGGGGCAGTTGGGGAAAACAAAAAAGTATCCAACAAATGGCAGATAGCATAGAAACGGCTGTAAACAAAGGGTTTACGACTTTCGACCATGCGGATATTTATGGAGGTTATACGACAGAGGAAAACTTTGGAGCAGCATTCGAAAAGACAGGAATTCCACGATCAAAGGTTGAATGGATAACCAAATGTGGGATACAGTACCCCTGTGAGGCACGAGAATTAGCCGTTAAACATTACGACTATAGTCCAGAGCATATAGCGTTTTCAGTAGAATCCTCTTTAAATCATCTAAGAACCGACTATTTGGACCTGCTCTTATTGCATCGCCCCAGTCCCCTATTGGATGCACAGGCAGTGGGTGAAACCCTTCAACAGCTTCTCAAAAGCGGAAAAGTCCTAAAAGTCGGGGTCTCTAATTTCACTCCCCAACAAATACGGTTACTTCAGACCTACATCCCGGTGGAGTGGAATCAGATTCAATGTTCTCTGACACATCTTGATCCTCTTTTTGATGATAGCTTAGACTTCCATCAGCAAGTAGGTATCGGGACGATGGCCTGGAGTCCCTTAGGCACCTATTTCAAACAGACAGACGAACAACATATGCGATTAGCGCCTTTAGTCAATGATTTGAGCAAGCGCTATGGATGTACGCCAGACCAACTCCTAATTGCTTGGTTGTGCAAACACCCAGCAAAAATCTATCCCGTCATTGGCAGTACACAACCCGACCGATGGGAACTCGCCCATGCAGCCACTTCGATTGAATTGAGCCTGACCGATTGGTTCTTGCTTTTAGAAGCTAGCCAAGGGCATAAAGTCCCGTAAAAAATGATCAATAAAAGGCTATTGGTAAAAGCCCTGTTGGCGCATAACGACGAGAATAGTTTTTACGATAAAAAACTAAAGGTTGACTTGAGCCACCGAGAAGGGAAGGCTAAATTCCTTAAGCATATCTGCGCCCTTTCCAATAGCAACCCTGCCAATAACTCCTATATCGTCATTGGTGTTTCCGATCAGAACAATACCATTTTGGGGGTCGATTTTTTTGATGACAGTAAAATACAGAACCTCATCAACGCTTATTTGGAGAATCCTCCTCGTGTCAGCTATGAAAACATTCCCTTTCCGCATTTGCCCGTGGGAAAGGTAGTTGGGCTGGTGACCATTATGCCCAATAGTGAGCGGACGAGCCTTCAAAAAAACATCTGGAAATACGAAAAAGGAAGTGTTTTTATCCGAGAGGGCAGCATTTCAATTCCCAAGAATACTGCTTTCGAAAACAGTTCCCACAATCGTGGCATTGTCGAAGAAATAGAAAATCATGCCCAGAACAATATACAGTTAACACTCGATGGTGTTGTCGACTTTTTAGGGGCGCATGGGGAACCGCTGACCACCGAATACAAGGTATTTCAAGAAACCTTTGTGGTGTGTTGGGCAGGCATGAAAAAAACAGTCAAGGATAGGACCTACTTTTCTCGGGTAGATATTGAACTGATCAATGAGCAAGTAAAATTGTTTTACTCCAATTTGGATGAGGTAGAGATCGAATGGACGCCTCAGGAATTTAAAATCACTGAGTACGTTCGACTTCAAATTCAAAATACTTTTAAGTTTTTTCCATTAGAGCAAGTACAAATTCAATTCTCCCAAAACGGTTCTTACAACCTAAATACTCGCTTGCTCTTTGAGCCACCACGACTAGACAAAGCTTATCTTCTCCATCGATTTAACGCCAATACCAGTCTGTTAGATAGGTTGGAAAATAAACTCCCCTTAAACCCTTTAGAAGAAGCTGATCTTTACCAACTTCCCTCCTCTTATATGCTTTGCTTTTTTAACTCCATCGAAGATGCCAAAGGGCAACTCCAACGGGCAAAACCTTTGCTAAAAGCCTACGACGAAAATATCTATAAAGTCTATAAAGAAACCGAAAGGATCCTCAGAAAGATCAAGTATAATTAAGCGGTACTAAATCTTTCTATGGTGGGTATACTCTAGCGCTTCGGGAAGTATTAATGAACAGAAGCATAAACACTCATCAACACTGTTTAAGCTGATGCAGTAAATGGCTGCTCTATTCTGTGACAATCCGAATATCATCCAATTCATAAGTCCCGTCATAGGTCGTTTTTCCACTTCCTAAGTATTGAAATCCTATTTGAATAGATTTGCCTTTATATGCATCGAGCGAGATATTCCCAGATTCAATCCAATAGAGAGGATCGTCTGCTCGAGTTGCCAATAGGGCATCTAATGGGAGCCAGTTTCGCGCCTCGGGACTTGGATTGGCCTCACAAATCCAGCTGTGTAATGCACTTTTATCGGCTCTTCGCACCGAACTTCGGAAGGCTAAAAAAGAAGTTCCCTCTTCTGGAATAGGTATAGGTGGACTCACCAACCAAGTCTCAGAAGTATCATCATCTGTTTTGTAGGCAGATATACTAATGGACTGCCCAAGAGCTTTACGTAGCAAAGCCGCTTGGTTGCAAAAATCGATTATAGATTCCATACAAAATTCTTCTCCAGATAATCGAGTTTTAATCATGGGAGATTTTAATGATAATCCTTCTGACCTAAGTCTGCAATCGTTGAGTTCTTCTGAAGACAGCGACCCATACGCCCCTCCGCTCATCAACCCCATGGAAGTATTCGAAAGTCCTAATCGTGGGAGTTTGGCCTATAGAGATGAATGGTTTTTATTCGATCAATTCTTATACAGCCGTCACTTTTTACGGTCGAATGGCGGTAGTTTTTGGTATCGGGCCAGTGTATATCATCCTCCTTGGTTAGTGACTCCTCAAGGGCGATATAAGGGCTATCCCTATCGGACAGCCTTAAGCGGGAAAAGATTAAACGGGTATTCCGATCATTTTCCTATTCTGCTGTTGGGGGCTATTCCCCATCAGTCGAACTCTACTAAATCCTCTGGATATAAAAAGTGATTATAGGGAAAACGGGTCGTGTGTATTTTCCGCACCTCAGCATACACCTGTTTTCGAAAATCCATTAGGTTTTCTTTGTTCAATGCAGAAATAAACAAAGCCTTTCCCTCCGCTCTGTGCATCCAAGTTTGTTCCCATTCCGCCAAGCTAAAATGACGCTGTGTTCTTTCCACTGTCAGATCTTCAGGGTCCCAATTCTCTGGCTGGTAATTGTCTATTTTGTTAAACACCATCAGTGTAGGTTTGTCTAAGCTGTTGATGTCGGCTAAAATTTCATTCACCGAGCTGATATGATGCTCAAAGTTAGGGTGCGATATGTCCACTACGTGCAGCAGCAAATCGGCCTCTTGAACCTCGTCTAAGGTACTTTTAAATGATTCCACTAACTGAGTGGGGAGTTTGCGAATAAAACCTACCGTATCGCTTAATAAAAAGGGGAGGTTTCCAACGACTACTTTCCTTACAGTGGTGTCTAACGTAGCAAACAGTTTATTTTCTGCAAAGACATCACTTTTGGAAATGACATTCATCAAGGTCGATTTTCCAACATTGGTATATCCTACTAGAGCAACACGGACCAACGCTCCGCGATTACCTCTTTGGGTAGCCATCTGTTTATCGATGGTTTGTAGCTTCTTTTTGAGCAAGGATATTTTATCGCGAACAATCCGTCGGTCGGTTTCAATTTCTGTTTCCCCAGGACCGCGCATTCCAATTCCCCCGCGTTGTCGCTCTAAGTGCGTCCAAAGACCTTTCAGACGGGGTAATAAATACTGATATTGAGCGAGTTCTACTTGGGTTCTTGCATAACTTGTTTGCGCTCTTTGTGCAAAAATATCTAAGATTAAACCTGTTCGATCCAAGATCTTACAACGGAGAATTTTTTCAATATTTCCCTGCTGCGCTGGAGTGAGTTCGTCGTCGAAAACAACGGTAGAAACGTCTTCTGCTTTAACGAAATCTGCTACCTCCTCCATTTTCCCTGCCCCTATAAACGTCTTCGGATGAGGCATTTGAATGCGTTGGGTGAAGCGTTTAATTACCTCTCCACCAGCTGTAAACGCCAAAAAGGCAAGCTCATCTAAGAATTCTTTGGATTGGTCTGCGTCTTGTTGGGCATTGATGATCCCCACCAAAACTGTTTTTTCGTATACCAATTTTTGGCTTTCGATCATGCTTTTGCGGCTTCCCAAGTTTTGAGGGCAAAGCGTCCATTTTGGAGCTCGCCATAGGTGAAATGTTGAATCCAGTCGCCCAGATTAAAATAAGTACTCTGTTCGGAAACGGCTATTTCCATCGGCAAGTGGCGATGTCCGAAAATAAAGTAATCCCGATGCTTTTGAGATAATTTTCGCCTGCTGTATTGGGCCAACCACTCCTGCTCTTCCCCGAGGAACTGAATATCTTCATCGCCTGAGATTAGTCTATTTTTTAAGGATAAATACTGTGCAAAGGGTACCCCAATATCCGGGTGTAACCATCGGTATAACCACTTGGCGAAAGGATTCGTAAATACTTTTTTCATACGTTTATACCCATTATCGCCGGGTCCAAGCCCATCGCCATGACCGATTAACAGTGTTTTTCCTTGTAAGCTAAAATCCTGAGGGCTGTGGTAGACGGGAATCCCCAATTCGGTTTCAAAGTAGTTTTTCATCCACAAATCGTGATTCCCTACGAAATAGTATATCGGCAAGCCACTATCTGCCAAACGAGCCAAGGTTCCCAATACCCGAACAAAACCCTTGGGAACTACAGACTTATATTCAAACCAAAAGTCGAAAAGATCGCCCAATAGAAACAAAGCCTCTGCTCTAGGCGCTATAGACTCCAGCCACTCCACAAAAACTTTTTCTCGAGTCATACTCGATTCCCTGTCGGGAGCTCCCAGATGATGATCGGAAGCGAAAAAGACGGACTTAGTAGCTGTATCTTGCATGAGTGTAAAGGTATGAAAGCTAGGCAGACAAGGCTTGTTCTAGGTCTGCTATCAGATCTTGGACATCCTCTATCCCTACACTCAGACGAATAAGAGAATCCACTACTCCACTTTTTTCACGAATATCTTTAGGGATGGAAGCATGGGTCATACTCGCCGGATGCCCCGCCAAACTTTCCACTCCACCAAGAGATTCGGCTAGCGTAAACAAACGGAGGTTTTCAACTATTTTAATGGCTTTTTCGTAGTCTGCTCCTTTGGGAATAAACGAAAGCATTCCCCCGAAGCCATTCATTTGCGATCGTGCAACAGTATGATTGATATGGTTTTCAAAACCGGGCCAATAGACTTTTTCGATGGCCGGATGCTGCTCTAAAAAGTGAGCAATGGCAGCTGCATTTTCGCAATGCCTTTGCATACGAACATGAAGCGTTTTGATTCCTCTTAGCGTAAGAAAAGCATCCATGGGGCCAGGAACTGCTCCACTAGCATTTTGGATGAATCGCAGACGCTCGTCTAGTTGAGCGTCGTTTACGATGAGGGCCCCCAAAACTACGTCCGAATGCCCGGCCAGATATTTAGTAGCGGAATGCATAACAATATCTGCCCCTAACGCCAAAGGATTTTGGACATATGGAGACGCAAAAGTATTATCGACAGCTAGTAATATTTGATGATCTTTGATCTGATGGGCTATCGCCTTAATATCGACGACTTGCATCATCGGATTCGTTGGGGTCTCCACCCAAATCAAGCGTGTTTTTTCAGTGATATTCGCGCGCAGGTTGTCGGCTTGCTGTAAGTCTATGAAGCGAAAGCTAATGCCAAAGGATTCAAATATTTTGGTAAACAATCGATACGATCCACCGTATAGGTCGTTGGTAGAGATCACCTCATCGCCGGGCTTTAGAAGTTTCATGACAGCGTCCATTGCCGCCAAGCCCGAAGCAAAAGCTAAACCATGTTGCCCGCCTTCTATACTGGCGAATGCATTTTCCAATGCTGAACGCGTAGGATTGTGCGTGCGGCTATATTCAAAACCTTTGTGCCCTCCCGGGGTCGTTTGGGCATAGGTCGACGTCTGATATATGGGAGGCATCACTGCACCATAAGCAGGATCTGGAGCCTGACCGCCATGAATAACAGCTGTGTTGAACCGTATCTTTTCCTTCATAAAATTACAATTTGCAGACAAAGGTATTTATTCTGCGTCATCAGCAGAACTCTAAACAAAAAAATCACGTGCTTTGCAGTATAGATTTCAGCCGATGAAAAAATTCTATTACTTAAACAGTTGTTCCACTTGCAAGCGAATTTTAAAGGAGCTAGAGCTGCCAGATCAGGTGCAATTAATCGATATTAAATCGACTCCACTTAAGGAAGAAGAGCTCCAAGCAATGTTGGTCCACAGCAACAGCTATGAAGCTTTATTCAGCAAACGCGCTCAACTTTACAAACAAAGAAATCTTAAAGATCAGTCCTTGTCTGAATTGGACTTTAAACGATTGATTCTGGAGCATTACACTTTTTTAAAACGTCCTATCCTGTTAACGGAAAACACTATCATCATCGGTAATTCAGCTGCTGCTGTCGCACAAATGAAGGAAGTCGTTCATGAATAAAAACTACGTATTTGCTTTGTTGGCAACCTTTACTGCCACTACTATCTACGGACTCAACCACACCATAGCGAAAGTGGTAATGCCCCAATATATTCAGGGTTTTGGCTTTATTATGCTTCGGTTATTGGGGGCGACCCTATTGTTTTGGTTGTCGAGTTTATTTCTTCCTCAAGAAAAAATAGAACGATCGGACTGGAAGAGGATAGTCGTTTGTGCTGTTTTTGGAATGTGTATCAATATGCTTTCCTTTTTTAAAGGACTAGAGCTTTCAACACCCATCAATAGTGGTGTTATTGTTGGGTTTACGCCTATAGGAGTACTCATACTCTCGGTGCTTTTTTTAAAAGAACGCCTCACCTTACTGAAAGTATCCGGTATTGTATTGGGATTTGTCGGAGGATTACTCCTTATTTTTTCTGGAACAGCTGCTGTTGCAGATGCTCCCAACATCCCTTTAGGGAATGTTCTCTTTTTTGTGAATGCCAGTAGTTTTGCTTGCTATTTGGTTTTGGTGAAACCACTAACCCAAAAATATCATGTCATTACACTCATGAAGTGGATGTTTAGCTTGGGCTTGTTATTCAGCTGGCCACTGACGATCGGAGAGTTTTCCCAAGTCAGCTGGCAAACGCTTCCCTTTGATGTGATCTGGCGAATGGCATTTGTTATCTTAGGAACGACCTACATGACTTACTTGCTCAATGTATATGCCCTCAAGACCGTTCCTCCTAGTACGGTGGGTGCTTTCATTTATCTTCAACCCATTATTGCAATAGTCTACGCTCTTTGGGTCGGAGCAGACACCTTAACAGTGACCAAGCTTGGCGCTTGTCTACTAGTATTTGGCGGTGTATATATGGTTTCTATACGACCAAAAGAAAAGCTTAAAAGCTAATATCCTTTGGGATTTGCATTTCCTTTCGCGTATCTTCTGAAGTTAAAAAGCGGAAGCCTGCTGCTCTTGGAACAGTTTCGTAGAACGCCATAGCTTCTTCGCTAAGGCCCGTGAGTTTGCGGGTGTTTAAATCCATCCACGCCCCCATGACATTGGAGCGAGCTTTGTTGATTCCCTCTCTATTGTAGTAATTATGGTTGAACTCGAAAAAACGACCATCTTCGCTTAATCCCGCTAGTTCTAATGATACTCGTACCAATTCATCCGGATGAAATTCTCTGAAATAATACATTTTTTCATGGAACAGAACAGGCCCTAATTGTTGAGCTTCCAAATAGGCATGTCCAAAACCGATAGAGCTTAAAAAGGCCATACGCGTATTGCTAGCAAAGGCCGAAAAACTAGTATTGGCCAAGTGCCGATTGGCATCTAAATCATTCCATCGAATTTCAAAATCTTTTAAAAACATCTTTTATTTTCAAAACTATGCTAATTTTATTCCTTTAGTAATTGATTATGAAAAAAAATTATGCCCTGATCAGCCTGATCCTTTTGGTCGGATGTGGCGGTCCCAACGAAAAAAAAGAAAAGTTTGAATACAAGCGTGTTCCAGTAGAGACCCAAAAGAAGAAAAAAGCACAAGCTTCTAAAACTCCTATCGATCTGAATAATAAAGGAATAGGCCCCATCAAAGATTTTGAATTTCCTGAAAGTATCGACAATGCCTTAGCAGAAAAAGGTGCAGCGACATTTAAACAGAAATGTACGGCATGCCATAAAACCAATGCCCGACTGATAGGGCCTGCAATGCAAGGTATTTATGAACGAAGACACCCTGCTTGGGTGTTAAACATTATGCTAAATCCTACCCAGATGCTCAAAGAGGACCCTACGGCAATGGCGCTCCTAAAAGAGTATAACAATGTTTTAATGCTAAATCAGAATCTGACCCAAGAGGAAGCCCGATCCATCGCAGAATACCTTAGAACCCTATAGGGACCACGCCATTCCTCCGGTAGTTTCATTCAGGTCTACACAGCCTTTCTGCTGACCGGGGATAGGGGCATATGCCATAACGTTTTCCCCTATGTATTCGTTTTGCTTAAATGCATTGACGGCAAGCCCTCTGATCTGATTGGCGTATAAAAAACTTGCGGCTTCATCCGAAAGAGCCATGGTGGCGTCTTCATCAGCATTGATTTCCTCCCACCAAGTTTGCATTTGCTCTTCTGTTGCACGAAGGTACTTTTGGAGTTGAGCTGCAAGCTGTTCTGTTCCAACGGCAGTAAGCGAAATATTATCGTGATCTTTTTGTAGTAAAGTCGTGAATTGGTTGGCCAATTGAGTGAGTAATGGCTTCTGCTCCTCCTCGGTTAACATATGAATCATCAGATCAATTTTGGAAGCTAGTCCTAGTGACTTTGCCCCCGGTATATCCGTTTCTGGAAGTATAACATCTACCATTAGCTCCAAAAGACGCGCTTGTTCTTGGCTAAAAAACTGAGGGGTCCACTGAGGTCCCGATTCACAACTTTGGAGTAAGTTCCCTAGTGCAGGTGCAACAGTAACTGCACCTAAGGATAATCCTAAATTTTTAAGGGCTGTTCTTCTATTCATCATCCTTGGATTAAAGATTCATTTTTTTCAATTCACTAACGGCATGCGATGCTGCTCTAGCTGTAAGGGCCATATAGGTTAAAGAGGGGTTCTGATTTCCCGCAGATGTCATGGCAGCTCCGTCGGTTACATAGACATTAGGAACATCGTGTAACTGATTGTTGGCATTTAAAACCGAGGTTTTAGGATCGTGTCCCATCCGAGCAGTTCCCATCTCGTGTATTCCGAGCCCGATGGCATAGTCATTGTCATAACTTTCGACCTCTTGGAAACCAGCAGACGTTAACATCTCTACTGCCTGTTTCTTCATATCCTCCCGCATATTGAGTTCGTTTTGTCGAATCACTGCATCGAAAGTTACGGTAGGTAAGCCCCATCCGTCTTTCTTGTCGAAGTCTAACGTCATTTTATTTTCGTGATAAGGCAAAATTTCACCAAAACCGTTGAGGTCCATGGTCCAGCCACCTGGTTTTAGGATTTCTGCTTTAAAATCAGCTCCAAAAGCCATTTCTTTTACGGCGTCCGTCCAAGCGCCACGGCCACCACCACCTTGGTATCCGTAGCCACGGACAAAGTCTTTCTGATCGGTGTCTCCTCCTAAATTACGGAAGCGTGGGATATAGATTCCATTCGGACGACGTCCGGTATAATATTTGTCTTCGAAACCATCCCATTTAGCACGAGCACCCGCTTTAAAGTGATGGTCCATAAGATTGTGTCCAAGTTCCCCACTGTCGTTGCCCATACCATTGGGGAAACGATCGGAAGTAGATTGCATAAGGATAGATGTTGAAGCCACTGCAGAAGCACACAAAAAGATCACTTTTGCTTTAAACTCAATGACTTCTTTGGTTTCAGCATCGATGATTTTAACGCCCGTTGCTCTTTTACGATCGGCATCATACATGATTTCGTAGGCTATAGAATTAGGGCGAAGAGTCATGTTCCCGGTGGCTTCAGCCGCGGGTAAGGTAGATGAGAGACTACTAAAGTATCCCCCAAAAGGACATCCGCGCATACAACGGTTACGATATTGACAATTCATTCGGCCAGCTCCTGGTTTAGTGCCTTCCGTAATATGTGCGGTTCGACCGATGGTCAATAAGCGGTCATCATATTTTTCAGCAATGGAGCTCTTTAAAACGTCCTCGACACAATTCAGCTCCATTGGCTTTAAAAACTTCCCATCCGGTAATTGTGGTAGCCCTAGGTTTTCTCCACTGACACCAATGTATTGTTCTACATAATCATACCAAGGTGCAATGTCTTTGTAACGAATGGGCCAATCGACAGCGATTCCATCTTTAAGGTTGGCTTTAAAATCGAAATCACTTAATCGATAACTCTGTCGCCCCCACATGATGGATCTCCCCCCGACATGATAGCCTCGCATCCAATCGAAACGATTCACTTCGTTGTAGGGATGAATGAGATCATCCACAAAAAAGTGCTTTCTGGAGGCCGTGGTCGTATAGCCTGTTCTGCTCTGTTTGGGTTGTCTTTTCCGCGCTTCTGATGTGATCTTATCTCCTGCAGGATAGTCCCAAGGATCGTCGTGCATAGTTGGGTAATCTTCAATGTGCTTGACCATTCGACCGCGTTCTAAAACTAAAGTCTTCAGCCCTTTTTCACACAACTCTTTGGCTGCCCAGCCACCACTTATTCCTGTTCCAACGACTACAGCGTCATAAGATGTCTCCATACCGTAATTTGATTCGATTTTTTTTCTGATTGCATCTCAAATATATTCAAATAAAAGTCAGACGATAGAATAATAATCAATTTTCAACTATATTTTTTAAACATATATCTTATTTTGGGGTTTAAATTCAACTATCGATAACTCAATGAGACGATCCATATTTTTACAGCAGCTGGGACTAGGTACTCTTGGCGCTAGTACATTACTTACAGAAGCGTGTGCTAATCCAAAACCAAAACACAAAAAAGCATTTGAAGAGAAAGACCTTTTTTTTAAGCTTTCGCTCGCTCAATGGTCCATCCATCGAATGATTGAAAGCGGTCAAGTGAGTCCCTACAATTTTGCTGCTCTTGCGGCCAAATGGGGTTTTAGCGGTTTGGAATACGTCGCTGGTCTTTATCCGGAAATGAAAGGAGAAAAATCTGTCGCAGCCGCGACTAAATTCATCCGTGAAAATAATGACCTGGCAAAAGTCCACCAGCAAGAAAATCTACTGATCATGATCGACGGAGAAGGCGACTTGTCCGACGATGACGAAAGTAAACGGGTAGCGGGCGTCGAAAATCACAAATTTTGGATAGAAACTGCGGCAGCTATGAACTGCCACTCGATACGCATCAATCTTTTTGGAGCCTTCGAGGTTGAACGATGGAAAGAGCAATCTCAAAAAAGTATGGCCACATTAGGAACCTATGCTAAAGCCTACAATATTAATGTCCTTGTGGAGAATCATGGGTACCTATCTTCCCATGCCCAACATGTGATGGATGTTTTGAAAAACATCAATATCGACAACTGTGGAACACTTCCAGATTTTGGGAATTTCTGTCTCAAACGGGAAGGAAATTCCAGATGGGGGAATGCGTGTATAGAAACCTATGACCGCTACCAAGGTGTGGCTGAACTCATGCCGAAAGCCTTTGCCGTGAGTGCTAAATCCTATGACTTCGACGACCAAGGCAACGAAACGACGATCGACTTTAAACGCATGCTGGAAATTGTGAAAGCAGCCAACTACGATGGCTACATTGGAGTAGAATATGAAGGAAATCGCTTGTCTGAAGAAGAGGGGATCCTCAGCACCAAAGATTTACTAGTTCGCTACGGAAGAGAATTGACATAAACACAGAATAACCAAATTGATTTAACATGAAAACAACAACAAGAATTCAGTTATCCCTGATGATGTTCCTCGAATTTTTTATTTGGGGCGGATGGTTTGTAACCATGGGAACATTTTTAAGTCAACAGTTTAGTGCTTCAGGCGCACAGTTGGCCATGGCCTATGAAACGCAGTCGATCGGAGCCATCGTCGCTCCCTTTGTGATAGGACTAATCGCTGATCGCTATTTTGCTGCACAAAAAATATTAGGCGTTTTACATTTGATTGGTGCCGGACTCCTCTATGCCGCTGGAATAGCAAATGACTTTAGTAGTTTCTATCCTTATATTCTACTATATATGCTGCTGTACATGCCCACATTGGCATTGGTGAATTCAGTTGCCTTTAACCAAATGGAAGACCCCGCAAAAGACTTTGCTTCTATTCGGGTATTGGGAACAGTCGGGTGGATTGTCGCTGGTTTATTTATTGGCTATTGGGAATGGGAAGCGCAAAACACCCTCCAACTGACCTTTTACCTCACCGCAGGGGCAGCCGCGGTCTTGGGGATATTTTCATTCTTTTTACCCAACACTCCTCCAAAGGCAGCAGGCCAACAAAACCCATCGATTCGACAAATTTTAGGCCTAGATGCACTCGAACTTCTCAAAGACACTCGCTATTTGGTGTTTTTTGTCGCCTCAGTATTGATCTGTATTCCGTTGGCATTTTACTACCAACACGCCAATCAGTTCCTCAATGAGCTAGGGATGGAAGCAGCCGCTGGAAAAATGACATTAGGACAAGTTTCTGAAGTACTTTTTATGCTACTCCTCCCCATTTTCCTGAAGCGATATGGTATTAAAAAAACCCTTGCCGTTGGAATGATCGCTTGGGTAGTACGCTATGCCCTTTTTGCATTTGGCGATGTAGGGGCTCAAAGTTGGATGCTTATCTTCGGGATCGTACTACACGGTATCTGCTATGATTTCTTTTTTGTTTCCGGCCAAATATACACCGATTACAAAGCAGGAGAAACCTATAAAAGCGCTGCTCAGGGGTTAATAACACTTGCGACCTATGGTCTGGGAATGCTGGTCGGTTTTCGAACGGCCGGGCAAATCACGGACCACTATGCACTCAGCGATGGTGGGCACGACTGGAGTCAGATCTGGATGCTTCCTGCAGTGTTTGCCTTGGGGGTATTGGTCATATTTTTCATTAGCTTTAAAAACGAAAAAATAGAAGATCCACAATGAGCAAAATACGATTAGGAATAGCCGGTGGGGGACCTGATTCCCTGATAGGAATTGTCCACAGAATAGCGGCTCAAATGTTTGATAGATACGAACTTATTGGAGGAGTTTTTGATCCGGACTGGGATAAAAACAGTGCCTTTGGAGCGCGTTTACAGCTGAACCCTTCCCGTATTTACAAAGACTTTGACGCGCTCATTGCGGGTGAAAAAGCGCTACCGCCAGAAGAACGAATGGAGGTTATTTCAGTTTTAACCCCCAACTTCTTGCACTTCTCTATGGCCAAAAAACTTTTGGAAAACGATTTTCATGTGATTTGTGAAAAGCCACTCACCACCACATATGCGGAGGCGCAAATCTTAGAAAACATCCAAAAAGAAAAACAAGCGATTTTCGCAGTCACCTATACCTACACAGGCTACCCCATGGTCCGGCAAATGAAACACATGATTGCTGAAGAAAGAATCGGGGAGGTTCAACGCGTGGATTTACAATACTATCAAGGCTGGATAAACCCCATCATTCACGATACCGATAAACGCGCTAATACCTGGCGTTTACAGCCAGAAAAATCTGGGATTAGCTGTTGTGTCGGGGATATTGGAACCCACGCCTTTGACATGTTAGAATATGTAACAGGTCTTCGAGTAAGCTCCGTTTTAGCGGACCTCAACACCGTCTATAACGATAATACTATGGACGTCGATGCAACCATTCTAGTACGATTGGAGAACGGTGCTAAGGGGGTTATTCGTGTCAGCCAAATTGCGACAGGAGAGGAAAATAATTTCCAAGTCGCCATTTACGGCCGTAAGGGTGCCCTTAAATGGGAACAAGAAAACCCGAATTACCTCAACCACCTGACAGAAGACCAGCCTTACCAAATTCTAAAACGTGGAAATCCATACAATTCAGATTTTTCTCAAGACGGGGTAAAGATCCCCTCCGGACATCCCGAGGGAATTTTTGATGCGATGGCAAATATTTATAAAGGCGTGGCCAAAGCACTTCGCTCCGAGACAGCATTTTCTGGAGAATATCCGTCCATGGAAGACGGGGTTAGAGGAATGCACTTTATCGAACAAGTGGTGAACTCGCATAATCAAGGAAATGTTTGGATCGCTCTCGAAGCCTAAATTTCAACAGCTATGAAAACAATTAAAGGACCAGCCGTATTTTTAGCGCAATTTGTCGATCAAGAAAAACCATTCAATAGTTTAGAAGGCTTATGCCAATGGGCTGCCGACCTAGGGTATAAGGGTATACAAATACCCACATGGGAGTCTTTTCTGATCGATTTAGACAAAGCTGCGGAAAGCCAGACCTATTGCGACGAGCTCAAAGGAACCATCGCAAGTTATGGACTAGAAATTACGGAGCTATCCACTCACCTACAAGGACAACTAGTGGCGGTACATCCCGCCTATGACCTCATGTTCGACAATTTTGCCCCTGATGCGGTTAAAAATAACCCCAAAGCACGTACCGAATGGGCGGTTGAAACGGTTAAGAAAGCTGCCATTGCCAGCCGAAGACTAGGACTTCAAGCGCATGCCACCTTTTCAGGAGCACTGCTTTGGCACACATGGCATCCGTGGCCACAACGCCCAGCAGGACTTGTGGAAATGGGATTTGAAGAGCTCGCAAAACGCTGGGCTCCTATTCTAGATGTATTTGATGAAAATGGCGTGGATGTCTGCTATGAAATCCATCCCGGGGAAGACCTCCACGATGGAGTTACCTTCGAACGTTTTTTGGAAGCCACTGGGAAACACCCGCGCGTTAATATCCTCTATGATCCAAGTCATTTTGTTTTACAGCAACTGGACTACATCAGCTATATCGATCATTATCATGAATTCATTAAAGCTTTCCATGTAAAAGACTCTGAATTTAATCCTACCGGGAAAAAGGGAGCTTTTGGAGGCTATTTAGATTGGTCCGACCGTGCCGGACGTTATCGTTCGCTGGGCGATGGGCAGATAGACTTTAAAACAATCTTCAGTAAACTCACCCAATACGGATGTGACGTTTGGGCTGTAATGGAATGGGAATGCTGTATTAAAAGTCCCGAACAAGGCGCACGAGAAGGCGCCCAGTTTATTCAGCAACACATTATTGAAGCCACCCAAAAAACCTTCGATGATTTCGCCGGAGGACAAGTCGACCAACAACACCTTAGAAACATATTAAATCTTTAACATGCACTTCCTCTTTCATTTATTTTTACTTTTTAGCCTTATGCCTACTACGCCAAAAAATTCAACTGAATTAACCTCCGAATGGGTCAGTTTATTCAACGGTGAAAATTTCGATGGTTGGCACCGATACAATCATTCAGAGATGAGTCCCGCCTGGAGTGTAGAAGACGGCGCCATGAAATTCAATCCGAAGGAGGCCCGCACCTATGGCGACGGCGGTCACAACATCGTCACAGATCAAGAATTCACCAATTTCGAACTATCGATTGAATGGAAAATTTCCAAAAAAGGAAACAGTGGAATTTTTTGGGGAGTTCGCGAAAGCAAAGCGTATGGAGAGCCTTACTTAACCGGTCCTGAAATTCAGGTACTGGACAATGATGGTCATCCAGATGCTAAAATCAATCCCAAATATCATCAGGCAGGAGCCCTATATGATATCGTACAACCCAGTGCAGACGTCTGCAAACCAGCAGAACAATGGAATCATGTACTACTCCATATCGATCATAACAAAAATGAAGGCTATGTAGAATTAAATGGTACTGAGATTGTCCGCTTTCCTGTCAATGGCGAGGCTTGGGAAGAACTTATAGCCGACTGTAAATTCCGAGACAAGAATCACCCCTACTATACGGAAGCTCCTGATTTTGGTAAATTTAAAACCGGAAAAATCAGTTTACAAGACCATGGAGATGTGGTCTACTACCGCAATATAAAAATCCGAGAACTGTAACGCTATATGATCGCTTCCATGACGGGTTTTGGCCGTGCCGAACAAACCCTTGACAGTAAAAAAATCAGTATTGAAATCCGCTGTTTAAACAGTAAGAATATAGATTTAAATACGCGGATGAACTCCTTTTTCAGAGAATTGGAACCTTCAATCCGTAAGACGGTAGGACAGCAACTTACCCGTGGGAAAATTGACCTTTCTATCTATTTAGAGTTGGTCGATGGGCAAAGTCCAAATTCCATTAATACGGCTGTAGTCGATAACTACATAAAGCAGCTGCAAACGATCGCCACTATTAGTCCGGCTGAAGCATTGCAAATGGCCATCCGACTACCAGATGCCCTTAAAACAGATAAAGAAAGCATAGACGATTCGACTAAAACGACGGTCTACGCCCTTGTCGATGCGGCACTTGAAGGGGTTCAAAAACACCGAATCGAAGAGGGAAAAAGTCTTGAAAAAGATCTTCAATCGCAATTGGATTTCTTACGGGAGCAATTGTCTTCAATTGCAGAAATGGCCCCTAAACGCATGGAACATGTACGCGAAAGAATTCAAGCAAATTTGACAGATTTAAAGGCCGACTACGACGAAAATCGATTGGAACAGGAATTGATATTTTACACAGAGAAATTAGATATCAACGAAGAAATCGTCCGCCTTGGAAATCATCTCGATTATTTTGAAGAAGTAATGGCATCCCCACAAAGCGCGGGTAAAAAGCTGAGCTTTATTGCTCAAGAAATCGGACGAGAAATAAATACCATCGGCTCAAAAGCCCAATATGCTCCGATGCAAAAGCTAGTGGTCTTGAAAAAAGATGCCCTCGAAAAAATTAAAGAACAATTGTTGAATATCCTCTGATGAAGAGCGGTAAACTTATTGTTTTTTCAGCTCCTTCCGGCAGTGGAAAAACTACTTTGGTCAGGCATTTATTGGAACAGGATTTACCCTTAGGTTTTTCGATCTCTGCCACTTCCAGGAACCCTCGAGGGAAAGAACAAGACGGACAAGACTACTATTTTTTAAGTACCGAAGACTTCCAATCCCAAATCGCTGCAAACGCTTTCCTGGAATATGAGGAAGTCTATTCTGGCACCTATTACGGCACTTTGCAAAGTGAAGTGGAACGCCTTTGGGCAGCAGGCAAACATGTACTTTTTGATATTGATGTGGTGGGTGGACTGCGAATCAAAGAAAAATTTCCCGATCAGACCTTAGCCGTTTTTATTCAGCCCCCAACGGTAGACGAACTTGAAAATCGGTTGCGTTCACGCGGCACAGAATCTGAAGAAAAAATTCAGCAACGCTTGGCAAAATCGACTCAGGAATTGGCATTTGCTCCCCAATTCGATACGGTGATCATCAACGATGATTTAGAGGCTGCCAAAGAGGAAGTTGTTGGGTTAGTCGAAACATTTATTGCATCCTAAGGATTTACGTACCTTATTCTCGTGAAAACAGGCTTGCTTTTTGGTTCCTTTAATCCCATCCATAAAGGACATGTAGCCTTAGCGCGCTATTTTGTGGAACAGACCGATTTGGATCAGGTTTGGTTGGTCCTCACCCCTAAAAACCCCTTAAAAGAGGCCTCGGAACTGCTGCCCAACGACAAACGCTTAGCTATGGTCCAAAAAGTTGCTGCCCAGCTCCCTCAGGTCGAATGCTGTACTGTAGAATTTGACCTTCCTCCACCCCACTATACCTATACAACCCTCCAAGTTTTGGAAAAAAAATACCCCAACACCAGCTTTGTATTACTGATGGGAACTGACCTTTTGACACAGCTGCCGCGATGGAAATTCTATCGGGAATTGATGGACCAATACCCGCTCTATATCTATCCCCGAAAAACACCAGAGACCCCTGCCAAAGCTTTGGCTGAGCACCCTAATGTACAGCATTTCGATGCGCCCACCCTAGAACTTTCGGCCACCCAAATTCGAGAGCTTTCCCAAGCCGGAAAAGATGTGTCCCACCTCCTACCACCCGAAATTATAGCGGACTATTTAGATTAGAAAAAGATCTATACCTTAGAGCAACCACCCCACCAACTTACGAACCTATGGTGATGGATTCCCGTGTTTTTTAGTTCCATATCGTATTCCGGTCGCCCGGCTTCACTTTTAAGACAAGAGGTTTTATACCGCCTTTTGGGTTGAATTAAAAACTAAGCAGTTAAACATCTCCATATTGAATTGGGATAAAAATAAATATGGTGATTCCGTAAAATATACATGGATTGAGCAAGATTCTGGCGGAAATAGTGTTGAGCTACAAATAAATACAACATCTACTTTTGGTGAATCAAATGCACAAAGTACAAAGGTAACTATTCGTTCAAGAGACGATGAAGCCGGTGAAAGTATAGTCTATTATAATGATAATACTATTGGAGAAGGATCTGAGTATAATACAGGGATAGTACGTTTTTGGATCAACCAATAAATATTTTGTAATGCGTAAGTACTTTAAAATTTCGCTACTGCTCATGTTTATTTGGACAACTGCTCGGGCCCAAACAGGAATAAGTTTTTATACAGATACATTTATCGGGATAGATAGCCCTTTATTTGAAATAGCTGATAGAACGCTTGTAGGGGAAATCAAAATTGCTACTAGTAGAAAGGGCTTTGAATTAGCTACCGGAGCGATTGAGATCGATTTATTTTATCCTACACTATCTGGGGAATTTCATCATTTGAATCTTGGGTTTGGAATACAAGTGGATGTATTTGACCGATTGACTTATGGAAATTCCTTTGTGTTACCGATCAGGTTAAGACTGTCTCCTTGGAAGAAAATGAAACAACTTTCGATACTATTTGAGTTAGCGCCTATCCTCAACTTTGAGGGAGATCAGGGCAACCTAAGAAGTTTAGCTGGGATCCGTTACTCTTTGACAAACCTTTCAAAATCAAATTAAATACGTTTCTTTCCCATACCCTCAAATCTCAACCTTATGAGCGCTTAAGAGTTTTTTATTTTCCTCTTTACGAGCCCGCTGAATTTTAGATTTAACGGGTTTTCTTTTCCCATACGTGTATGAGTTGTTCTGCAATAGCCTTACGGCTCCATTGTTCTAATTCTGGAAAAGTGTTTTTTATCGACTTATGTTGACCTAAAACTTTTTCTAAAAACTGAGTAATGGCAGGGATATTGGCAGGAGCAATCATTTGAGCGGCAGATCCCTGCATCAAAAACTGAGCTGCTGCCGACTGGGGGTCGCCTAAAGAAAGGATGGGAACCTGAGTGGCGGTATATTCCAATAATTTACCTGAAATCATCTGTTGGTGGGCCCCTTCGAAACTAAAATTGAGCAATAGGTCTGCGCTTTTCATCAGGGCTATGGCCGCCGGATGGGAAATATAGCCGCGATAATCGACCTCTATTTGGGGGAGTTCGGTTTGGATATAAGCCACTATTTCAGGGGCAATTTGTCCGGCCAAAGTCCAACGGATAGCTGTTTTGGTGGCCAAGGGTTTGAGTGCTTCAACCACTCGATCATACGCTTGATTTTGAGTGAGCAGACCCGCATAGACTAGATGAAATTTGTCGGAAGGAGCTTCCGGTGGGATGGTGCTAAATCTTTCGTCATCGAAGCCGTTGGGGAGTGCTACCAACCGTTGACGGGGAGCAATGGCTTTTAACGCGTTGTGAAAAGCCCCCCCTATAGTTGTTAATATTCCATCTGCTTTTTGAAGGACTTGGGCTTCCAAGGCTTTGTCTTTACGGATACTGGAAGCCAAGCGATACAGACTTTGATTGTAAAATACTTCAGACCAAGGGTCACGAAAATCGGCCCACCAATGGAGGTCATATTTTTCTTTGAGTTGTAAGCCGGCTAAGTGTGTAGAATGGGGAGGACCCGAAGTGACAAGGGTGTGAACGGGACCTTCGGCCAAGATTTTTTCGGCTGCTGTTACCGCATAGGGAACCCAGCCTTTCCGGGCATCGGGAATAAAAAAGTTTCCCCGAATAAAGGCGGCCACTTTTTGAAAAAGAGACTTGCGGGGCACCTCGCCCTGGGGAATCCCCTGAGTAGATTTCTGAAACCGAGCGTACCAACGGAGTGGTTCTAGACTAGGGGTTTCTACTCGGCGAATATGCGTAACTTCGGCTGCTAAGGTCGGATCTAAAACAGCGTATGAAGCTTGTTTGGGGTCGGGAACAATCAGGATGGGCTCCCAGCCCAATTGCTGTAAATATTTGGCGAAATACATCCAGCGTTGAACCCCCGATCCTCCCGCAGGAGGCCAATAATAGCTCAGAATTAAAACACGCTTATTGGAAGCCATGGGTTGCAAGATACAAAAGCTGCAAACGGGACTTAAAAATCTTTCCGGAATTGTATGCCTAATATCTGGCGCGACTGCACCCGATCGATCGCATGATCGTCATAAACCCATTGGGCGACAAATTGAGTGCTGATAAAGTCGTTTACTTTTAGATCGAGCTCCAACAGATAGTTGATATCTAAATTATCTGGGCGATCCAGATAATTCGAATAGATGTTTAATAAATGTTTCCAACGGACATTTTCCCATAGTTTCCATTGTGCCTTCCAGACAAAATCCAATCCAATTTCAGCACGGCTGGTCTTGTTCGCATCTACACCAAAATATTGTTGCCCTGGTGCCAGGTCTCTAGTGAAAATTCTAGAGACAAAAGTCATTTTAAGGGTGGCTAAAGCCATATCAATGCGGTTGGTGTCGTCTATTACATTAGTAAATCCTATTCCTGTTTTCCAATAGGCCGGTGAAAATCCTTTGGAAATCCGTTCTCGGGTAGCCTGGTCGCCACTGCCACTGTACTTATATCCTACAGCCCACTGGGTAAGTAGATTCATCCATGCGTGAGTTGTCCATTCAGGGCTTAAAAACCGTTCTACACGAATATCTACTTGTAAACGGTCGTCTGTTTTTCGTGTAAAGGGATTGTCTTCTACCCGGTTAAGTCCGTAGGAAGATTCTATCATTCCACTTCCCCGCCAAAGAGAATCTTTATAAGCCAAGCCGTATTTTGCACCTAAAGTTCCTGCTAAACTATTGGCCCCTCCAGAGGTCCAGTTATTGAAGGTACTTTGGTTGGCCAGTAAACTAATTTGTGCCGTACGTGTCCAAAGACTGTCTTTGGGGTTTTTGGGTTCTTTTTGAGCCATGAGCAGTTGCCCAAATATGCAACAGAAAACGAGGAAATAGGAGTAGGTTTTAAAGGGGAACATTGAAGGGTATACTTAAGATGTTGATTTTGGTTTTTTCCAAAGTGGAACAGCGGAACACGCTTCACCATAAAAGATACTTCGCGCATACGGCTTAATGCGTTCTACCCACTTCATATAATGACTTTGCGGCAGGTTTTTTTCGGCACATCCCTTCAGAATAACAGGTTTATCGGCTAATTTTCGCCAATCTTCTGCCTGTATATTTTCCCACCACTCTTGTACTTCAATCGCCGCTGGACTACCGTAGCCAAAAGTACGTGCTCTATTGGACAAGTACACACCAATTAATAGTGGCGCCCATGCCGGCAAGACAGCATCTGAAGAGCAATATACGGCTACTGCTTTTTGATTGTACTGATCCCAAGGATGGTCTTTTAATTGTTGCCGGAATTCTTTTTCTCGTAAGATTAATCCTTGATCCAAAAAGATTTTTAAATCTAACTCAATGGGGCGATCCCCAAAATAATCCATTGGATCCAAGACTTCTAGTGCACTTTCGGCAACCTTATTTTGGATCGGCTGTTCCATTAGAGCATCCCTAATTCCAGTTTAGCTTCTTCGCTCATCAGGTCTTGTGTCCAAGGCGGATCGAAGGTAATTTCCACGGTAGCTGAATTCACCTCATCCAGCGACTTTACTTTTTCCTCTACCTCCATCGGGAGAGTTTCTGCTACAGGACAATTGGGAGTCGTGAGGGTCATCAGGATTTTTACATCTTGGTCTTCATTGACCAAAACATCATAGATGAGTCCTAGCTCGTAAATATCCACAGGAATTTCAGGGTCGTAAATCGTTTTCAGTACCCCTACAATTTTTTCTCCTAAATCTGCTGTATTGTCGTTTTCCATTGGATATTAATTCAATTGAGTTTGATAGGCAATTGCATACATTTTTAATTGCTTAATCATAGAAACTAGACCATTTGCGCGTGTAGGTGACAAATGCTCTTTTAGGCCGATTTCATCGATAAAATCTGTATCGGCAGCTAAGATGTCTTTTGGATGAGCATCGGAAAATACGCGAATCAGTATCGCGATGATACCTTTGGTGATGATGGCATCGCTATCGGCCGTAAACTTCAACTGCTGGTCGTCTAAAGCAGCATGAACCCACACCTTACTTTGACAACCCTTAATGATATGATCGTCGTTTTTATAGGCTGGATCGATCAGGGGTAAAGATTTCCCCAATTCAATCATATACTCATAACGTTGCATCCAATCGTCAAAGATGGAAAACTCTTCTATGATCTCTTGCTGTCGGCTTTTAATCGTGTCCATATGTAAAAATACGAATTAAGATAACATCTGAACGGCCCTCTCGAGGGCTGTTACCATGCTGTCTATTTCTTCTTTGGTATTGTAGAAAGAAAAAGAAGCGCGAATGGTTCCCGGAATTTTGTAATAATCCATAATGGGTTGGGCACAGTGGTGTCCGGTACGGACAGCAATTCCTAACTTATCTAAGATTGTTCCAATATCATACGGATGAAGCTCCCCCACATTAAAGGATATAACTGCTGTTTTTTCTGGAGCTTCTCCATAAATCTTAAGCCCTGGAATTTTCGATAAGGCAGCAGTAGCATAAAGCAATAACTCGTGTTCATAGGCCGCTATAGTATCAAAACCTATAGCGTTCATATAGTCTAGAGCAGCACCAAAAGCAATTCCCCCTGCGATATTGGGGGTTCCTGCTTCAAACTTGTGGGGTAAGTCTGCATAGGTTGTTTTTTCAAAGCTTACTTCGGCTATCATTTCTCCTCCGCCTTGATAGGGAGGTAACTTTCGGAGTAACTCTTCTTTTCCATATAACATCCCAATGCCTGTGGGACCACAAAGCTTATGAGCGGAGGTTACGTAATAATCGATATCTAGTACTTGTACATCTGCTACTATGTGCGGAGCAGCCTGTGCTCCATCAATCAATACTTCTGCTTCATTGCGATGCGCCAAGGCTATAATTTCAGCGATGGGATTAACAGTCCCGAGGGCATTCGACACATGGTTGACAAATACTAAGCGAGTCTTCGAAGAAATGGCTGATCGATAAGCGTCCATATCCAAAACTCCGTTAGGCAGCATTGGAATTACCCGTAGGATTGCTCCTGTTTTTTCGGCAGCCATCTGCCAAGGAACAATATTCGAATGATGCTCCATTGCGGAGACTAACATTTCATCTCCCGGCTGAAGCAAAGCAGTATAGCCGGAAGCCACTATGTTAATACTGTGAGTCGTCCCAGAGGTCAGAATTATTTCATGTGGATGGGCCGCATTAAAGTGATGTTGAATTTTTCGACGGGCATTTTCAAAAGCATCAGTAGCCTCCTGACTGAGGGCATGAACACCTCGATGAATATTTGCATTGGTATGCGCATAATAGTCGACTATGGCATCGATGACTTGTTGAGGGGTTTGAGAGGTTGCCGCGTTGTCGAAATATATCAAAGGTTTCCCATTCACTTCTCTATGGAGAATAGGAAAATCCTGCCGTATACGGTCGATGTTGATGTTCATTACAAATTAAACCCGAGGTTTACTCCTAATTTTTTAGCGATGGCATCCTCAATACGCTTTTTTAAAGCGGATATCTGTACGCTCTCTAATACATTACTCGCAAACGCATAGGTCAGTAACGCTTGAGCCTCTTTTTTCGGGATCCCACGGGACCTCAAGTAGAACAGAGCATCTTCATCTAACTGGCCGACGGTACACCCATGAGAACAGCGAACATCATCCGCAAAAATTTCTAGTTGCGGTTTTGTATTGATGGTGGCTTTATCATTGAGCAACAAGTTGTTGTTTTGCTGAAATGCGTTTGTTTTTTGGGCAATTTTATCGACCAATATTTTCCCGTTGAAAACCCCTATAGCGCGTCCGCCGATTATCCCTTTGTAATCCTGATGACTTTCGCAATCCGGATGAGCGTGGTGCACTAAAGTAGAATGATCGGTATGTTGCTTGTCTTCTAAAAGCGTAACCCCTTTTAAGGTCGACATAATATGCCGATCTTTTTGATAGAAGTTTAACGTATTCCGGACTATGTTTCCACCCATTGCAAACGTATGAACAGAAACATGAGAGTTTTTTTGTTGTGAAATATACGTATGGTCTAACAAAGAAGCCGTGCTTCGGTCGTTTTGGACTTTATAATAATCGACTAGGGCTTCTTTTTCAGCAAATACTTCAGTGACGCTATTCGTGGTCACTGGGGCATCCGATAAACTCTGATGACGTTCAATGATTTGCACCTGAGCATTTTCATCGGCTACAATCAGGTTTCGAGGTTGCAGCCATATAGGGGCATTTTTTCCCGTACTGAAATGAAGTATTTCAATCGGTTTTTGAGCGACGGTATTTTTAGGAATATAGATATACGCCCCTTCTTTTGCATAGGCAGTATTTAGGGCTGTTAGGCTATCGTTTTCAGGCGCAACATTTCCAAAATATTTTTGAATCAGTTGAGCATAGCGAGGTTTGGAAATAGCCGCTGAGAACAAGCAAACGTCTAAACCATCGTGAGTCGTATCGGAAAGGAAAGGACTATAGACACCATCGATGAAAACGATCTTGTAGGTATCGATCTCGTACAGGAAATAGGTTTTTACATCTTTTAGCTCTATGGGTGTTTCCACCTGAGGATAGAGGATGTAATTTTCATCTAAAATTTTCCCTAAACTGGTATATTTCCACGCCTCGTTTTTTTTGGTTGGAAATCCATTTTTTTCGAAATAAGCGAGCGCCTCGATTCTTTTTTGATGTAAGGGGCTTTTTTGGTCGACCCCTTCTTCAAATGCGATAAATGAAGCTAAAAGTTGTTCTTTTAATTCCATCTTATACCTCGGCTTTTATCCAATCATATCCTTTCGCTTCCAGCTCTTTTGCCAATTCTTTATCGCCCGATTTAACGATTCTTCCGTCGAACAATACATGGACATAATCTGGAACGATATAATCTAGTAATCGCTGATAGTGTGTGATTACAAGAACAGCATTGTCTTGAGAACGTAGAGTATTCACTCCATTGGCTACAATTTTTAAAGCATCGATATCTAGTCCAGAATCTGTTTCATCCAGTATGGCTAGTTTGGGTTCCAACATGGCCATCTGGAAAATTTCATTTCTTTTTTTCTCACCTCCAGAGAAACCTTCGTTCAAAGACCGAGACAAGAATTTTGAATCAATCTCTAGCAAAGCTGCCTTTTCGCGAATTTTCTTTAGCATTTCATTGGCCGGCATCTCTTCTAATCCCTGCGCAACGCGAGCTGCATTGATAGAGGTTTTGACGAAGTTTGTCACCGAAACTCCAGGGATTTCTACAGGGTATTGGAAAGACAGGAATATTCCTTTATGCGCTCTTGTTTCGGCATCGTCTTCGTTTATGTTTTCTTTTCGGAAGAGAATTTCACCATCGGTTATCGTGTAGTCTTCGCTTCCAGCAATGACAGAGGAAAGGGTACTTTTCCCTGATCCGTTAGGGCCCATTATGGCGTGTACTTCTCCGGGATTTATCGCAAGGTCGATTCCCTTTAGGATAGGTTTATCTTCTATCTCTGCGTGTAAATTCTGAATCTTTAACATAGTATTTTGGATTAACCCACCGATCCTTCGAGGGAAATTTCTAATAATTTTTGAGCCTCCACAGCAAATTCCATAGGAAGCTTATTCAGGACTTCTTTACTAAAACCATTCACAATAAGTGCGATGGCTTTTTCAGTATCTATTCCTCTCTGATTGCAATAAAAGATTTGATCTTCCCCAATTTTGCTGGTCGTGGCTTCGTGTTCTATCTGAGCTGAATTGTTTTTCGCTTCGATGTAGGGAAAGGTATGTGCCCCACATGCATTGCCCATCAGTAGGGAGTCGCACTGAGAAAAATTACGCGCATTTTTTGCTCTGCTCCCGACTTGCACTAGACCTCTATAGCTGTTTTGTGACTTCCCAGCTGAAATTCCTTTAGAAATAATCGTGCTTCGCGTGTTATTCCCCAAGTGAATCATTTTGGTTCCAGTATCGGCTTGCTGGTGATTGTTAGTGACTGCAATCGAGTAAAACTCACCAATTGAATGATCGCCCTTGAGTACACAGGAAGGATATTTCCACGTAACAGCAGAACCCGTTTCTACTTGGGTCCATGAAATTTTAGAGCGGGTGTGGCACAAGCCTCTTTTGGTGACAAAGTTAAATACGCCTCCTTTTCCCTCTTTGTCACCGGGATACCAGTTTTGTACAGTAGAGTATTTTATCTCAGCGTCGTCCATAGCAATGAGCTCAACCACAGCGGCGTGCAATTGATTTTCGTCTCGAGAAGGAGCAGTACAGCCCTCTAAATAGCTTACATAACTGCTCTCATCGGCCACTACTAAGGTTCGCTCGAACTGTCCAGTACCCGCCTGATTGATTCGGAAGTAAGTGGAAAGTTCCATTGGACAGCGAACCCCCTTAGGGATATAACAAAAAGAGCCGTCTGAGAAAACAGCTGAATTTAAGGCTGCAAAATAATTGTCTTTGGTCGGCACTACGGTTCCTAGGTGCTTACGCACCAAGTCCGGATGCTCTTGAATAGCCTCGGATATAGAACAAAATATAATCCCTTTTTCCGCGAGCGTTTCTTTAAAGGTAGTGGCAACAGAAACAGAGTCCATGACGATGTCTACAGCCACTCCAGCAAGCTTCTTTTGCTCTTCAATAGATATCCCGAGTTTATTAAAGGTTTCCAATAATTCAGGGTCTACCTCGTCTAGACTTTTGTATTGATCTTTCTTTTTGGGAGCCGAGTAATATGAGATGGCCTGATAATCGGGTTTTTCATAGGTAACATTGGGCCAGTCGGGTTCTTCCATTTGTTGCCATACCCGAAAGGCTTCTAGGCGCCAGTCGGTCATCCATTGAGGTTCACTTTTTTTCTGTGAAATACGACGAACAATGTCCTCGTTTAGGCCAACAGGAAAAGTTTCAGACTCGATGTCGGTATAAAACCCGTATTCGTACTCTTTTGTTTCGAGTTCTTTTTTTAATTCTTCTTCAGTATAACTCATCTTCATCTACAGTTTAGAGCGAAAAACTTTCTCCACACCCACAGGTACGCTGTGCATTGGGGTTGTGGAAGACAAATCCTTTTCCGTTTAATCCTCCGGAAAATTCTAGTGTGGTCCCAGCTAAATAGAGTAAGCTTTTTTTGTCGACGACAATCCGCACGCGGTTGTCTTCGAAAACACGATCTGCATCCGAAGTATTACGATCGAAATTCAACTCATAGGAAAGTCCTGAACAACCACCACTTTTTACCCCAACTCGGATAAAATCGGTTGTGGGGTCGAATCCGTCCTCCCGCATAAGTTCTTCTGCTTTAGAACGAGCAGAATCAGCAACTTTTATCATGTCAAAAACCTTTAAGGGTATTCGAACTACAAATATACAACGAATCCCATGGATAACCCACAGATTCTCTTGCTTTTCCCTATGCTACTATTGGTTTCTCTGATCGGGTCGGTGCTCAGGATTTTGAATAAAATCCGGATCGTCGAGGGTTCGAAGAAAAGCGATTAAGTCTTGCTTCTCTTGGGGGCTTAGTTGGACTCCACCTGCAGCAACACTCTTCATGAGCGGATCTATGGTAGCTGAATATTGCAACCCCTCGGAATAATGGTCAACGACCTGCATCAAAGTTTGGAAACGACCATCGTGCATATAGGGGGCCGTGAAAGATAAATTACGGAGGGAGGGTGTGCGGAATTTTCCTTCATCGCTAGGATCGCCACTGACGGCTCCCAAGCCTAGGTCAGTGAAGCTTGAATCTAGACCATTGTTGTGAAAATCATTGTCGGTCCATAAAGGATTGTTGGGGCTTCCATGACAGTGAAAACAGTCTCCCTTGGTTTCATCCATAAATACATTTAATCCGTTTTCTTCCTGAGGCGTTAAAGTCACTTCGTCTCTGAGATAACGGTCGAATTTTGCATTTCCAGAAATCAGTGTACGTTCGAATTGAGCAATGGCTTTCACCACCGCTAACGAATCGATCTGGGCACTTCCGAAAGCAGCATTGAAAAGGGCAGGGTATTCCGGATGATTGGTCAATCGCTGGAGAACAACCGCCCAATCGGCGTTCATTTCTATAGGGTTCGTAATTGGTTCTAATGCTTGCTCTTCAAGGCCAAACTCTTTCCCATCCCATGCAAAACGATTGTTGAAATTCCAAGCCAAGTTAAACAAGGGCATTGCATTGCGTTCGCCCGGAATACCTGGAACTCCGAGACTAGTCGGTCGAGGCTCTGCAAAAGCTCTTTGGGGCATATGGCAGTGGGCGCACGAGATGGATCTATTGCCAGATAAAATCGGATCAAAAAAAAGACGCTTCCCCAAAGCAATTCCTGGAGTGGTCAAAGGGTTTTCAGTTGGGATTAGCGGGGAGATTAAATATTCCTCGAATACCGTCGGAATAGGCAAACGATATTCGGAAATTTCTGGCTCATCGGAACTACAGCCTGTGAGTGCCGCAAGGAGGACTACGATATATAGACCTCGAAATTTCATAGGGATGGATATTGGAAAACATTGCTGCCGTTTTCTTTCATTTTTAACTGCGCATTAAAATTGGGCATAAGCATAGTATTCCATTGGTTTAAGTCCCAAAGGTAAGGATTTTGAAACCATTCGTTTAACTGCATATCCACTTGTAAGGTAGCATCTTCAGAAACTTCAAACTCCCCCAAACTCACTCGAAAAGCTGTTTCTTGTAAAATTAAATTGTCGGGGTCGGTCCGATCGGCCGCTCGGATCATATGATAGTTAAAGGGCTGGGGTTGGTCATTGACCGAACGAAATTCTCCTTCCAATTGTAAGTAATGGTAGCCGCCTCCCAACATCATTGGCACATTCCAATTCGCGGTATTCAGCGTAGGATATTCTCCATCTAGATTATCGGCATCCATAAAACCAAACGTAAAATTCAAGGCTGAATAGGTTCCCATCGGAAGGTCATTTCCTAAGGAGATTTGCAAAGTCTCTGGCTGGGAGATATCCACCAAAAAATAAGGGTTTTCCACCGCGTATTCTTCCCCATTAGAATGGACCAACACAATTCTCGAAATAAGATATCGCAAACGAGAGATGGTTATATACTCTCCATGGGCTGTTTGGAATTCTGTCGTTTCTAAATCGGCATGACTCACATTTTGTTGATCCCAACTGTGCTGCCATTGTAACTGTATTGTCGTTGTTTCCTCAGTAGTATTTGAACAGCTATACAACAGAACAGATAAAAGCCAAAAAAGATGAAAAGCGTTTTTTTTCATGGAACTAAATGAGTTACAAAAATATCGTTAAATCCTTGGGTAGAGGAAATATCACCATCCACACTTGCTGTAGCACCAACAATCATAAATCCCTGTTCAGGGTGAAGAGCAAGTCGATAGGCACGATCAAAATTACTTCCTCCCCAAGTTTTTTGCCAACGAACATTTCCTTGAGCGTCAATGGCCAATGCAAACGCATCGTTATTCCCTTTATTTTCAGAAAAATCTCCAATGCTGGACCGCGAACTTCCGACCACAACTAAATCTCCTTCTGGAGAAATTTTTGCATCATAAGCAGATTCAAAATCAGGCCCCCCAAAGGTTTTCTCCCATTGAATTTGCAATGCCGTATTAATCTTTACAACCCAAATATCCGCACCTCCTAGCGCATGGGCAATATCGCCATCTGAACTGCGTGTATCGCCAACCACATAAAATCCTCCGTCGGGAATAGCCACCAAACTTCTGATATTTTCAATCTGAGTCCCTCCAAAATTTGCTTGTTGAAGCAGATTTCCTTCAGGGCCGAGCAAGGTTAACCATCCGTCATAGCTTCCTTGGTTGTTTAGCACATCAAAATCTTCTGAATCGGAGGTTCCCAACACTAGTAATTGTCCGTTCGAAGCTGCTTGTACAGCGTAAGCGGTATCTGTATTTGTCCCCCCAAAGTAATTGCTCCAGAGGAGTTCGCCATTCGCGTTGATTCGAAGCACCCAATAATCGCCTCCGGCGTGTTTTTGAGTACTCTTGCTATCGACAGTATTGCCTTGGCCTTGGGAGGCAGTTACGTCTATAATTCCAACAACAATGATATCTCCGTTGGGCAGTTTTAGAGCATCGTAGGCGGTTTCAACTCCGGCAAATCCGTAGGTATGTTGCCAAATAGTTGTCCCATCTGACGCTAGCTTTTGTAGCCAAAAATCCTGTAATCCGGCCGAGGGAGGACTACTTGTGCTACCCGCCAAAAGCAAATGATTGTCTGCCAAAGATAAAATGCGGGACGGACGGTCGTTTAAATTCCCTCCTAACAATCGCTGAAAAAGAAGTTGATGGCTGGCTGAAAATTTTAATAGCCAATAATCGTAGTCATTCCCTGAACGATTTATATCTTCCACAGCAGTGCTTTGGGTCTCTGCCAGAACCCAATAGCCCCCATCTGGATCAATCAGAAGATCTACTGCTTGTTCGTTGCGCTCGCCCCCAAAAGTTTGCAGATAAGCTATTTCTGCCGTTCCTACTATTCTACCCTCTTCCCGATCACAAGCGAAGAGAAAACCGATAGTGATGAAAAAGAGAAAGCGAACCATAACAGCTAGCTATTCAGAAGCTCGAACCAAAAATAGACCGTTATTGGAGTCGTTGATGGCAATTACGCCACTTTCAAAAAATGGATATACATTCCACACCCCATCGAAGCTTGCGTTATTGTGCGCCGGATAGGTATCGAAAAAGCGAATTTCGTTCATGTTCCCATTGGCGATATCTGATATATCTATTTCCCGCATCCCTGCCGTATAATTGGCTAAAAAGAAACTGTCGTCTTTGATATAGCCGTTATGATCGATAGCACGTGTAGCGCCTTCATATATATGGTGAAGGGTTGGACTGTCTAAATCACTGAGATCAAAAACAAAAGTCCGTGTGTTATTTCCGAAATTATTTTCATCTAATTCATCTCCAAGATAAGCATACTGATGCTCTTCGTCCATCCAGACCTGGTGGGTATATCCATGGTTATTATACTCTATTTCGGAAATTAAGGCCGGGTTAGATTTATCGGTAACGTCCACTACAACCAATCGGTTATTATTTCTGTTTCCTTCACTATTGCTTCCTAAATATATTTCTTTGCCTTGGTGGTCTGGATCAGGACCTTGATAGCTGAAAACATGGGCGTCGTGCGTATAGCCGGCTGCTTCGAAGCCTCCAACATCTGAAGGATTATCGGGGTCGTTAATATTGATGAATTTAGGACCTCCTGCATAATCGTCTGAACCGACAACATAGGCATATCCGCTTGTAGTGTTTATGGCAATATTGTGTGCTCCACCAAAACTGGTCAGTAAAGCATCGTGTTGAAAAGACGTAAAGTTTTCGACATTTCTGAGTCGAGTTAAATCAAATACCTGCATTCCATGCCCATCGATCTCGCTGACGATAAACGCATGATTGTTAAAGACTTTTATGTCTCGCCATATATCGCCATTCCCAGACCGAGAGGACGCTAATTTTCCGATATAGATAGGTGCAGTTGGTTCGGAGATATCTATAAAACCTACTCCATCCGTTAACCCATTCAGGACATATTCTTTCCCCGTTTGCGGATCTGTCCAGCCCCAATTATCATTCGCAGCCTGACTCCCAAATACTTCTAGAGATATATGGGCCAAAAGATCAAACCCATTACAAGGATAGCTTCCCGCCATTCCATTTTGGCAGGGTGCTCCTGTATTTTCAACCACTACCAAAGGGGGTAAATTAGGGGTTGGATCTGTAGTTGAAGGAGGTTGTACGTCGGGCATCGGATCTGAAGAGTCATCGGAATTACAACTCCAGAGCAATACAGCCAACAACAAGATAGACGTTTTGAGACGCATAAATGTTAATTTAATGTTCAAATATACAATGAATAAGCCCTAGACCCTGTTTAATTTGGAGAGAAAAAATTTAACGCCAATTGGCTAAAGGATGTGTATTTTTGTCACATGTTTGAAGATAAAAATCCCAGCCACACCCCACTTGAAAAACTAGGAGAGTTTGGACTTATAGAATACTTAACGAAAAGCTTTCATCCTAAAAATGAGAGTACTGTTTTAGGCATAGGAGACGATGCTGCTGTTATCGACCATAATCAAGGAAAAAGCTTGCTAAGTACAGATCTGCTTTTAGAAGGCATTCATTTCGATCTGTCCTATGTGCCCTTAAAACATTTGGGGTATAAGAGTGTGGTCGTTAACCTTTCAGACATCTATGCCATGGGGGGGCAACCTACTCAGATAACTGTGTCTGTAGGAGTTTCCAATCGGTTTCCGGTGGAAGCTTTAGCAGAACTCTACAAGGGTATACATTTGGCCTGCCAAAATTACCAAGTAGACCTGATAGGTGGCGATACGAGTAGCAGCAAGCAAGGACTCATCATTTCTGTGACGGCAGTTGGTTATTGCGCAACCCCGCATCCCGTTCAAAGGTCAGGAGCGAAGTCTGGGGATCTACTTTTGGTAAGTGGGGACCTTGGCGCCGCCTATATGGGACTTCAAGTATTGGAACGGGAAAAGGCTGTCTTTGAAGTGAATCCGCAAAATCAGCCAGATCTATCGGACTATGCTTATTGTGTAGGGCGACAACTAAAGCCTGAAGCGCGAAAAGATGTCTTGGAGCTTTTGAAAGAACTAGAGATTCAACCCACCGCTATGATCGATATTAGTGATGGATTGTCGTCTGAAGTACTACATCTGTGTAAATCCTCTAACTTAGGATGTGCCCTATACGAAGATAAAATCCCAATGGACCCAGAAATGCTAAAGCTGTGTGACGAATTTAAACTTCCCAATACGACAGCCGCGCTAGAAGGCGGAGAGGACTATGAGTTACTACTCTCGATTTCTCCAAAAGATTACGCCAAGCTTAAGGATCATCCTTTCCTCAGCCCCATTGGACATTTTAAACCTAAAGAAGAAGGAGTGCACCTCATTACCGGCTTAGGACAACAAATAGAACTAACTGCTCAGGGGTGGAAAAATTTTAAGGACTAACCCAGAGCCACGTCCAGTGTCATCATTACCATAAACCCTCCTATAAAACCCAGGGTTGCAATATCGGTATATCGGTCGAGTTGGGTTTCAGGTATCACCTCTTCGACCACTACAAATATCATAGCTCCCGCAGCAAAGGCTAGAGCATATGGAAGGATAGGGGTGAAAAAAGTCACTGCTAAGGCTCCTAAAACGGCTGCTACTGGTTCTACAGCAGCGGACAACTGACCATACCAAAAGCTTTTAAAGCGGCTAACGCCCTGGCGACGTAGGGGCATAGAAACAGCTATCCCCTCTGGAAAATTTTGAATTCCGATGCCAATTGCCAAGATCACTGCTCCTGCGATGGAGGCCTCCGGTAAGCCTGCAGCTACACCCCCAAAAAGAACACCTACGGCCAGACCCTCAGGAATATTGTGAAGTGTGATAGCCAAAACCAAAAGTGTGGTTCTTCGCCAAGGCGTTTTAATGCCTTCACTTTCTTTAAAGTTGATGTGAATATGCGGCAGTACTTTATCTAATCCAAAAATGAAGAGTGCTCCCAAACCAAAGCCGATCACGGAGGGTAATACTTTTAGGAACCCTTCCCCTGCACTCATCTCTATGGCAGGAGCAAGCAAACTCCAAAAACTAGCGGCCACCATTACGCCTCCCGTAAAACCTAACATTCCGTCTAAGACTGCTCGGTTCATCTGTTTAAAAAAGAAAACAAAGGAAGCCCCAAAAGCAGTAAGACCCCAAGTGAATAAAGTCGCATATAGGGCCCCTAGAACGGGATCTGTATTTTCAAAAAAAGCAATTAAAGTCTCCATAACGGCTACAAAAATATTTCTACAAAAATACGATAATTCAAGGGAAGCTTGGTGAGGATTCACTATTGAAGGGATTTATGTACTTTTGATAGCTATCAAGAAGGAGAATACATATGACTACGTTATTTGCGGGGGAGGCGCGTCCGGCCTATTACTTGCCAAACGACTGAGCGAGGATTCATTTTTTGCAGATAAACGTATAGCATTAATCGAGAAAAACAAGAAAGATCAGAACGATCGTACTTGGTGCTTTTGGGAAGCGGAAGAGGGGGTTTATGACGATCTACTCCACGCCCAATGGCAAAAGGGGTTTTTCGGTGCGCCCCAATATAAACAAGACTTTTCACTAGCCCCGTTTACCTATAAAATGCTCCGGTCCAAGCCTTTTTATCGGGCGTATCATGAAGCCTTACAAAATGCTCCTAACATCGATCTGATTCGAGCTGAAATTATTCATGTCCAAGAGGAAAAAGAACTACACTGTATTGATACATCCGAGGGTATAATATATGCTCATAGAGTCTTTTCGAGCCTTTTTGATCCCCAGCTTTTAAATCAACAACAGAAATATCCCGTTCTCCAACAACATTTTATGGGGTGGATTGTGACCACTGAAAAGAATGTTTTTGACCCCAAAAGCATTCATTTTATGGATTTCGACATCCCTCAAAAGGGAGCTACTCGATTCATTTATATACTCCCCTTTTCACCGAATAAAGCCCTTGTGGAGTATACTTTATTCTCCAAAGACTTGTTGGACAACCAGGCGTATGAAGGAGGCATTAAAGCCTACTTAGACCAATTGGATTGTGGAAATTATACGGTTTTGGAAACAGAGAAAGGGTCTATTCCCATGACTTCTTACCGCTTTGATCGACACAACCGTAAAAACTTCATTTATATCGGGACAGCCGGCGGATGGACAAAAGCGAGTACTGGCTTTACCTTTAAAAAGACGACCCAAAAAGTAGATGAACTGGTCACCTTTCTGAAAACTTCGAAATCTTTCACAGAATTTTGGAAACCCGATCGCTTTTGGTTCTATGACCTTTTATTCTTAGATGTATTGGCCAAATACAATGCTGAAGGACACCAACTTTTTCGGACCATGTTTGAAAAAAACTCCCCAGCCTTGATTCTTAAATTCTTAGACGAAAAAACTTCTTTTTGGGAAGAAATCAGAATTATGACGACCTTTCCAATCCCCTTGTTTTTAAGTGCTTTGTGGAAGCGTTTATTCTAGAAAGTACGCCCCATCAAGCTGGTGCCAAAGGTTTCGAGAGAAGCCTTAGCTGCTGCATCAATCTCCATGGCTGCGAGAATCGAAAAAGCTTTTTGCCCTTGCTGTTCAATCTCTTTTTTGAGTGCAGCTGCTGTAGCAACTTTTTCAAATAGGGATTTTACGGCTTCAATTTTTTCTTGGTGAGCCTTATCGGTTGTCTTAAACCATTGTTCGAGTACTTCCCTATCTGCAATTGGAAGGTGTTGCTGAGCGTATAAAAACAGCCATGTTTTTTTGTTTTCTATAATATCTCCACCGACCTGCTTCCCGAAAGTTTCCGGATCGCCATAAGTGTCTAAATAATCATCTAAGAGTTGAAAAGAGATTCCTAACTGCTTTCCGAAATCATAGAGCTGTTGTGTTAAGGTATTATTTGCTCCGCCAATCATGGCACCCATCGCAAGTGCACAACCCAATAGAACAGCAGTTTTGTTTGTGATCATTTGTAAGTAATCTTCTAACTCTACGTGGGTTTGTTTTGGAAAGTCCATATCCCATTGTTGCCCTTCACAAACTTCTTGAGCTGTTCGACTGAACAAACGAAAGAGTGCTACTTGTAAGCTCGGCTGGTAGACTTCTAAATATTGATAGGCATTTACGAGCATTACATCGCCTGAAAGTATGGCCGTATTGATATTCCATTTCTTATGAACTGTTGGCTGTCCTCTTCTGAGGGGTGCTTCATCCATAATATCATCGTGTACTAAACTGAAATTATGAAATACTTCGACTGCCATGGCAGCAGCTAACGCCTGCTCTGCTTTCCCTCCAACCACCTCGGCTCCCAACAACACCATAGACGGACGAATACGCTTCCCTCCTAACTGAAGGATATAGGAAATAGGATCGTACAAATTTCGGGGTTCCCGATCTTTGATTTGGCTGGCAAGGTAGTCTTCAAAAAGTTGGCGTTGATGGTCCAATTGCATAGCAGAAGTTTGTGTCTAAAGGTACGCGATAAAAGTTTAACATTAAATTCACAAAAAACGCCGGAAACTTTAATCGTTAAAAAAGTTTTTAGACTACTTTTGTAAAAAAATTGCTGTGAAAAAGGAAATTCTTCTTCGAGCGAAACAACTCTTTTTTCAACTGGGATTCAAGAGTGTTACGATGGATGACATCGCTCGAGAGATGTCCATTTCAAAAAAAACGATCTACGAGATATTCGAGAATAAATCTATTCTCATCGAAAAGTGTATCGAGGGATTGTTTTTAGAAACAATGCAGCGGATAATGGATATCCGATCGACCCAAATCGACCCGATTCAAGAGCTTTTTGAAGCCAAGAAAAATGTACTTCAATTAATGGACAGAACCTCCCAATCTGCAAGATTTCAACTGCAAAAATACTACCCAGACATCCATAGTTCCCTAGAACAAAAAAAGCTTGAAATTCTTGGCGGAGTCTTCCAAGAAAGCATACAAACGGGCATTAAAGATGGATTATTTCGCCCGGATATAGATGTCGACTTTGTTACACGCGTATATTTCAATGGAATCAGTGGGTTTCACAACATTCATCTTTTCCCAGAAAAACAATTTGATCTCAATTATTGTTTTGCCTCCTTTATAGAATATCATCTACGGGCGATTTGCACCCCAAAAGGCATTGATTTGCTCGAAAAATATAAATCTAAAGAAAATAACCAACAGCCTATCTCTTATTCGACCCCCCTATGACACAACAATTTATTATTCCTTTTCCATGGCGATCGAAGCTTTGGATAGCAGCACTTTTATGGAGCAGCTTTTTCCAGACATACGCCCAGGAAAATCTGGTCCCAAAGGTATGGACCCTTCCAAAAGCAATTGCATACGGTATGGAAAACAACCGCCAGATTCGCAATGCAGATTTAGAGGTCCAGAAAGCTTTTAAAGAACAATGGAAGACTATTGCTACTGGACTCCCCCAGATCAGTGCTTCCTCGGATTACACCAATTTTTTAAGACTCCCCGTGAGTCTAATCCCAGCTGAAATATTTGGCGGGACGCCAGGTACCTTTACCGAAGTCCAGTTCGGAACCGAACAAAATTTAGTAGGTTCCCTACGTTGGGATCAACTGATATTTGACGGTTCTTATATTGTAGGGCTTCAAGCCTCTAAAGTATATCTGCAGATTTCGGAAAACATTTTTGAAAAAACACAATTAGAAATTAAAAAAGGAATTGTGGAAGCATATACTGCTGTGCTGTTTGCCGACGAAAATGTAGAGGTAACGCTTCAAAATAAAAGTGCATTAGAAGAAAGTTTATCTGAACTTCATGCCCTTTACCGGAATGGTTTTGAAGAAGAAGAAAGTGTGGAGCAAATGCGACTGACATTGGCTGGGATAGAATCGCAACTGCGTTATGCCCGACGGATGCAAAAAGTAACCCGTGGATATCTGGCCCTATTTTTAGGACTAGACCCTGACCAGCCGCTGAGCTTACAGGAAGAGTTAGAAGACCTATTGTTGTCCGCTAATGGCTCACAATTCCAAACAGCCGAAGCAGACTTAAACAACAACGCCGACATTAAGATTGCACAGAACGATCTGGCCTCCCAGGAATTACTGTTAAAACTAGAAAAATCGAGAGCACTACCTCGACTATCCGCCTTTTTAAGCGGGACCTACACGGGAAACAGTGATCGGTTTACTTTTTTAAACAGCGATCAGAAATGGTTTGGGTCTTCCTTATTTGGACTCAGCTTAAAAATTCCTCTTTTTAGTTCTCTAGGCCGTTCTGCTAGTACTCAGAAAGCGAAGCTTTCTGTCATCAAAGCCGAAAACACCCTGACCGAAACTGAAGATCGTATACGCTTGGAAATTGAACAAAGTAAGTCGGCCCTTGAACTTGCTTTAGAAAATTACAGTACTGCAAAAGAGAGTCTGAGTTTAGCTGAGCGCATAGAGCAAAAAAATCGCACTAAGTTCTTTGAAGGAATGGCAAGTGCCTTTGAACTCCGACAAGCCCAATTACAACTGTACAGTTCTCAGAGTCAATTACTCCGATCAGTACAAGACGTCATCAATAGTGCAACCACCCTAGAAACACTTCTCAATAGCCCCCAACCTGAAAATTTGAATCAATGATATCAACTGCTCAATCAACCCTCAATACACCTTTCGTCATGAAAAAAATAGTTTTTCTCTCAATCCTTGTCTTTGCCTTCGGCTGCTCTGATAAGCCAAAAGAAGATACCGCCAGCTTAATCGAACGCGGAGATCTCGATGCTCTTATCGGTCGGAAAACAATGTTGACTCAAGAACTGAATGTTTTGAAGTTAGAAATCAATCAGATCAATGCAGTCTTAGACACCCTAGACGATAGTCGAAGACTTCCACTAGTGACCTCCTACACCCTTTCGACTTCCGTATTTGAACATTTTGTTGAACTGCAAGGCGATATAAAAACGAGAAAAAACGTCACTCTTTTTAGTGAAATCCCAGGTACCTTGATGAAATTTGAAGTGACAGAGGGCCAACAAGTGAGAAAAGGTCAAGTCTTGGCCCGTGTAGACGACGGGGGAATGCGCAACCAGTTAGAACAGTTACAACTGCAAAAAAAATTAGCGAAAACCACCTTTGAGCGTGTCAGCCGACTATGGGAACAGAAAATAGGTTCTGAAATGCAATATCTGGAAGCAAAAACCAGATATGAAAGCCTTGCCCAAAATGTAGAGCAAATGAAAAGCCAATTGAGTAAGGCTATCATCGAAGCTCCTTTTTCGGGAGTCATCGATGAGTTAATTGCCAACGTGGGGAGCCTTGTTAGTCCCGGGAATAGCCCAATTATACGATTGGTAAACCTCAACGACATGTATATGGAAGCGCAGGTTCCTGAAAAGTTTTTGCCAGCCATCCATGAAGGCACCCCAATAGAGGTAGAAATCCCTATGCTGGCAACTTCTCAAAAAACGCAGATCCGACAAACCGGAAATTTCATCAATCCTGGAAACCGAACTTTTAGAATTGAGGCACCCCTTCAAAATTCGGAAGGAAAAATAAAACCCAACCTCACTGCAAAGCTGTATGTCAATGACTATTCCAACCCAACGGCTGTTGTAATACCCGTTAGTATTGTCAGCGAGAATGCTGCCGGGCAGAGCTTTGTATATCGCATGCAAAAAACAGATGAAAAAGATGTCTTTGTGACGGAACAAGTATTTGTCCGATTAGGTCAGAGTAATGGAACCCATGTAGAAATTTTGGAAGGTCTTTCCGCTGGAGATCAGATCATTCAGGAGGGAGCTGCTATCGTTGAAGATCAACAGAGAGTTCGACTCATTCAATCCTAAATCCACCATTGAAAAAGATGAAAGAAATGAATCAAAAAGAATTTTCACTTTCCAGTTGGGCGATCGATCATAGCAAGATTATCTATGTAGTTATGGTCATCTTCTTTTTCCTCGGAATAAGAGCCTATTTTACCATGCCTCGGGAAAATTTTCCTGAAATTAACGATACCCGAGTATTCGTAACAGCCGTTTATCCCGGAAATACAGCCGAAGATATTGAACGACTCATCATCGATCCGTTGGAGGAAGAAATTAAAGGGGTTACGAACTTAGTAGACCTTACCTCCACTTCACAAGAAGATTTCGGGATGATTACGGTGGAGTTTGATGAAAATATCACCATCGATCAGGCCAAACAAAAAGTCTCGGATTTTGTAGACGGCGTTACCTCTGGTGCCGATTGGCCCGTCTTTAATAATGCCAAAGTAGAGCCAACAGTTTTCGAGATGGATTTCTCGGAATTGATGCCTATCCTCAATATCAGTTTGGTCGGGGATTATCCGATCACACGACTGAAAACCTATGCCGAAGAACTCGAATATCGAATCGAACAGCTTCCTGAAATCAAAGGAGTGGATATTCGTGGAATTCAAGATTTTGAAGTGGAAGTCGCAGTAGATGTCTATAAAATGACAGCTGCGAAGGTGAGTCTTAATTCTGTCATGAACGCCATTGGAGGTGAAAACTCAACCATGTCGGCAGGAAATATCATCACTGATAATCAAAGAAGGAATATTCGAGTTATCGGTGAAATCAGTAATCCAGAAGCTCTGAAAGACTTCGTTATCAAGAGTGAAAATGGAGTGGTTTATTTGGGAGACATTGCAACGATAAGCTTCCAAGAGAAAGACAAAACCTCCTTTGCTCGTTCCATGCAACAGAAGGCAGTAATGTTGGATGTGAAAAAAAGAGGTGGAAAAAACCTAGTACAAGCCGCCCAAAAAATTCGTGCTATTGTGGAGGATATGCAGGCAAATTATTATCCCCCTCAATTGGATGTCAGCATTTCAAATGACCAATCCAATGTAACCTTAAACCAAGTAAGTGATTTGGTGAACAACATCATCTTTGGAATCATTTTAGTCGTTACCGTCTTAATGTTCTTCCTCGGTTTCCGAAATGCCTTATTCGTTGGATTTGCCATCCCAATGTCCATGTTTATGTCATTTATGATTATGGATTTCTTAGGATATACGATGAATACTATGGTATTGTTCGGCTTGGTGATGGGATTAGGAATGCTGGTCGATAATGGAATTGTAGTGGTCGAAAATGTATATCGACTCATGGCCAAAGAAGGCTTATCGCGAATTCAGGCAGCCAAAACTGGGATTGGCGAAATTGCCTTCCCCATCATCGTTTCTACAGCGACAACTGTAGCGGCCTTTGTTCCATTAGGGGCCTGGCCAGGACTCATGGGAGAATTTATGATTTACTTCCCCATCACTCTATCGGTCGTGTTAGGGTCTTCGTTAATAGTAGCTGTCTTTTTCAACTCTATGTTGGTCTCGAAGTTTATGGATACTGCAGAAAAAGAACTCCCTACCAAAACCCTTTGGCGAATGACGTTCATCTTAGGAGGTCTCGGAATAATTCTGATCCTCAGCGGAGGAAGTATGCGTGGTTTAGGGACTTTGATGACCCTGATTCCATTATTTTTCTGGGCGTATAAATTCTTTGTGAAACGATGGGCCTTGGCCTTTCAGAATAGCTTTTTGGTATGGCTAGAAAATCAATATCGTCGCTTTTTAAAATTTGCCCTTAAAGGGGCCCGCCCATATCTTTTCCTTCTGGGGACTTTTGGGTTATTGTTTTTTTCATTCATGCTGATGGGTATTTTCCCGCCAAAAGTGGAGTTTTTCCCGGATAATCAGCCCAATCAGATTATCACCTACATTGAATACCCAGAAGGGACTGCAATCGAAAAAACCGATGCTATTACTAAAAGGATAGAGGCAGATATTTATGCTGTCCTCGCCCAGCCAAAGTACAACCAGGGGGATTATAATTTTATGTTAGATTCTGGGGTAGCACAGGTTGGAGAAGGTGCCGGAAATCCGGAGACAGATGCAGGAAACACCTCCGAAATGCCCCATAAATCTAAAATAACACTCACGATGCGGGAGTTCAAATTCCGTGAAGGCTTTTCGAGTGAAGAATTGCGAAGAGAAGTGCAGCAAGCTTTAATCGGAAAATTTCCCGGGATAAGTATTTCCGTAGAAAAAGATGCCGCAGGGCCTCCGGTCGGGTATCCTATCAATATTGAAATTACAGGGAAAGATTATCAGGAGTTAATTCTTACCGCCAAGCAAATGAAAGATTATCTCAATGCTGAAAACATAGCAGGGGTAGAAGAACTCAAGATTGATGTCAATAAAAACAAACCTGGATTAGAGCTGAACATCGACCGAAAAAAAGCCGGAGAATTAGGTGTTTCGGCTTCAATGGTTGGTCGACTACTCAGGACTTCCCTTTTCGGGAGCAAAGCAGGCGTTTATAAAAAAGACGGGGAAGACTATGAAATTAATGTTCGATTCAATGAAGAAAACCGCTACAATCAGAGTGCGTTATTCAATCAGAACATCATCTTTAGAGATCAGGCTTCAGGACGAATCAAAGAGATTCCCGTTGCAGCGCTCGTAAAGGAGAATAAAACCACTTCATTTAGTGCCATTAAACACCGAAAACTCAACCGCGTAGTAACCTTATACTCTTCCGTATTGGCTGGCTACAACGCAAATGAAGTGATGAATAATGCGCAAGTAGCCATGCTGAATTTTAATCTTCCCAAAGGCGTTAGTTATAAGTTTACCGGAGAAATAGAAGAGCAAGAAAAGAATATGACCTTTTTATCCAATGCACTTTTAGCCGCTTTGGGACTCATTTTATTGCTCTTGGTTTTCCAATTCAACTCTATCAGCAAACCACTGATTATATTACTCTCTATTTTCTTGAGCTTTACGGGAGTATTCTTGGGCCTTATTTCCTTCAGTATGCCCTTTGTTATATTGATGACGATGATGGGAATCATATCCCTAGCAGGGATTGTGGTGAACAATGGGGTTGTATTGTTGGACTACACCCAATTACTGATCGATCGAAAAAAGGTAGCCCAAGGAATCCCTGAAAAAGGGATGTTGTCTAAAGCCGACACCGTAGACGCTATCGTAAATGGAGGGGCTGCTCGTTTGCGGCCTGTTATACTGACGGCTATTACGACAATACTAGGACTGATTCCATTGGCAATTGGATTCAATATTGACTTTTTTAGTTTGATGAGCGAGTGGGATCCAAAAATCTATATTGGAGGAGACAATGTTATTTTCTGGGGGCCACTAGCATGGACCGTTATTTTTGGGTTAAGCTTTGCTACCTTCCTGACACTTGTCATTGTCCCCGCGACCTTTTCTATTGTTTATTCGATTAAATCTCGATTTCAAAAAATGGGTTAAAGCTTAGGCTTTCTTACCTTTGCGGCAGAAATTGAATTATGCTTAGAACACATAGCTGTGGGACACTACGCCCTGAACACATCGGACAAACAGTTACCCTATCGGGTTGGGTACAAAAAGCGCGAAATAAAGGATTTATCGTTTGGGTAGACCTAAGAGACCGCTACGGCATTACCCAGTTAGTCTTCGATGAAGAGCGCAGTCCAGAATCGGTTTTCGAAAAAGCGCAAAGCTTAGGACGCGAATTTGTTATTCAAGTTCGTGGAGAAGTGATCGAAAGAGAGTCTAAAAATCCGCAAATGCCCACCGGAGCTGTGGAGATATTGGTCAAAGAACTAAGCATACTCAATAGTTCTGAAACTCCACCATTCACTATCGAAGATGAAAGTGATGGCGGGGAGGAACTCCGAATGCAATATCGCTACTTGGATTTAAGACGCTCCCCGATGCGTGAAAAGTTGATTCACAGACATCAGGTGGCAATGCAAGTACGCAACTATTTGTCGGATCTAGATTTTATTGAAGTAGAAACTCCCTACTTAATTAAATCTACCCCTGAAGGAGCACGGGATTTTGTGGTGCCTTCCCGAATGAATAGCGGACAATTCTATGCTCTTCCGCAGTCCCCTCAGACATTCAAACAACTTTTGATGGTCGGAGGAATGGACCGCTATTTCCAGATCGTGAAATGCTTCCGCGATGAAGACCTACGTGCCGATCGACAACCGGAGTTTACGCAAATCGATTGTGAAATGGCTTTCGTGGAACAAGAAGATATATTGCAAACCTTTGAAGGATTAACCAAACACTTAATCGAAAAGGTAAGTGGAAAAAGCGTCGATGAATTTCCAAGAATTACCTATGCCGATGCAATGCGGATCTATGGGAACGACAAACCGGATATCCGCTTTGGAATGACTTTTGGGGAACTGAATGATATCGCACAAAACAAAGGCTTTCAGGTTTTCGACCAACAAGAATTAGTCGTTGGAATTGCTGTCCCTGAAGGGGCGGCCTATTCCCGTAAAGAGATTGACGCATGGATTGAGTGGGTGAAAAGACCACAAGTAGGGGCCAAGGGAATGGTCTGGGTAAAATGTCTTGAGGACGGTAGCTTTAAATCCTCCGTCGACAAATTTTTTGATGCAGAAACACTTGCATCATGGGCGCAAAGAATGGGCGCTAATCCAGGAGATGCTCTCTTTATTTTGGCAGGACCTAAGCACGATACACGCACACAACTCTCTGCCCTTCGAATGGAACTCGCAAACCGACTGGGCTTGCGAAAACCAGATGAATTCGCTCCACTGTGGGTCATAGATTTCCCCTTATTAGAATGGGATGAGGAAAGCCAACGCTATCACGCCATGCATCATCCATTTACTGCGCCTAAACCAGAACACCTAGATAGGTTAAAAGACAAGCCTGAAGAGGTCTGTGCAAACGCATATGATTTGGTCTTGAATGGAAATGAAATTGGCGGAGGCTCTGTACGGATTCACGATGCGGAGCTCCAAAGCCAGATGTTTGACTTGTTAGGTTTTAGTAAAGAAGAAGCACAAGCGCAATTCGGATTCTTGATGGGGGCTTTCCAATATGGTGCTCCTCCCCATGCTGGAATTGCCTTTGGCCTGGATCGGTTGGTTGCCATCCTCGGAGGAGATGAAAGTATTCGGGATTATATCGCCTTCCCGAAAAACAACAGCGGTAGAGATGTTATGATCGATGCCCCTGCTCCATTAGACTCCACCCAATTGGATGAGCTTCACCTTGGACTGAAAGAAAACCAATGAAAATAGTATTGCGCTTATTGTTCACCATAACACTCGTGGGCATTTTTGGCGGCTTTTACACCCGAACGTTTCAAGACTACGCCCTTGGTGAAAAAATAATCGGCTTTAGCGTTCTTTTTGGTGTTGTTATGTATATGCCTCTATTCTTGGTAGTGCGCTGGAAGGGTAAGCACTTAAAAGATTACACCTTAACCCCTGAAAATCTTGCCAAGATAAAAGAAAAGTCCGATCGGAAATAAATTCTATTTTTCTGATAATTAACGGCTTATTCTGTTGTACCTTTACGATCTAATTTTTTATTAATGACTGGTACAGTTAAATTTTTTAATGAATCCAAAGGATTTGGATTTATTACCAACGACGAAACAAATCAAGATGTATTTGTTCATGTCACTGCTCTTAATGGTCTTCGACTACAAGAAGGTGACAAAGTAGAATTCACAGAAGAAGAAGGAAAAAAAGGCCCTCAAGCCTCTAACATATCGATGTTATAATCGAAACACTTTTTTGTAATTCAGAAAGCACTTCAGTCGAAGTGCTTTTTTTTTATCGCAATTGCTGAAAGAATTTATCGAGTAATTCACTAGAAACATCCGCTAACACATGGGGGATTATTTCTGTTTTAGGATGAAGGTTTAAACCTGCCTGCTGAAAACCTCGTTTAGGATCGGAAGCTCCGAATACCAACCCGCTCAACTGACTCCAATACAATGCACCTGCACACATTACGCAGGGTTCAAGGGTAACGTATAACCGACAATTGCGGAGGTATTTACCCCCTAAATAATTGGCTGCTGAAGTAATCGCAATCATTTCTGCGTGAGCAGTTACATCGTTTAAACGTTCCGTTTGGTTGTGTGCCCGAGCAATGATCTGATTTTCGATTACCACCACGGCACCCACAGGAATTTCTCCCTCCTCAGCTGCCTTTTCAGCCTCCAATAGTGCCTGTTTCATAAAGTAAGCGTGGTCCAACAACATTTCCATGCGGCCAAAATACAAAAAGTGTGTGCCCTACAAACGAAAACTTATCTTTGTAGTAGCTATGGACCTGAAGGAAATCGAATATCCAGCACAACTCAGACATCTATCTATAGATCAGTTAAAGAGTTTAGCCACACAACTCCGCAAGGAAATTATTGCGGTAATGGCCCAAAACGAAGGGCATTTGGGGGCTAATTTGGGCGTAGTAGAACTCAGTTTAGCCCTGCATAGTTGTTTCGACACCCCAGAAGACCTTTTGGTTTGGGATGTAGGTCACCAAGCCTATGCCCATAAGATCCTCAGTGGTCGGCGAGAAGCCTTTAAAACTATCCGCCAATTCAATAGTCTTAGCGGATTCCCCAAACGAGAAGAAAGTCCCTTCGATGTTTTTGGAACAGGTCATGCGGGAACTTCTATATCTGCTGTTCTAGGGATGGCATTGGCCAGTGCTCTTCAACAAAAAAGCCAATGGCACATCGCTGTTATTGGAGATGCTTCCATAGCTAGCGGTATGGCGTTGGAAGCCCTCAATCACTTAGGGACTACTGCTGCTAAAGTTTTGATTGTTTTAAACGACAATACGATGGGAATCGACCCTAGTGTAGGAGCACTCAAAGCATTTTTTGAGAGTCTTCCAAAAGAAAAGCAAGAGCCAAATCCCTTTGAGACCGCCTTTAACATTCCCTATCACGGCCCTATAGATGGACACGATTTGGCTGCACTATGTCGCTCTCTCGAACATATTCAACAACAAAACGGCCCACAACTCCTCCACATTAGAACCATTAAAGGAAAAGGGTTGGAAGCTGCCGAAGTGGAACAAACTCGTTTTCACGCTCCGGGAAAGTTCGATCCACTGACAGGAAAACTCCACAAAGAAAACAATGAACAATTCCCCAAGTACAAAACAATTTTTGGTGAATGCTTACTCGCCTTAGCCGAAAAATATCCCAAGCTAGTTGCCATTACCCCAGCTATGCCAACTGGAAGCGGCCTAATCCCGATGTTTAAAAAATATCCCGAGCGCAGTTTCGATGTTGGTATAGCCGAACAACATGCCGTGACCCTTGCCGCGGGAATGTCGACACAAGGGCTTCTCCCCATTTGTTGTATTTATTCCACATTCTTGCAACGGTCCTACGATCAGCTTATTCATGATGTTGCCCTTCAAAATCTCCCCATCATTTTTGCGGTAGACAGGGCTGGTCTTGTGGGTCATGATGGCCCTACGCATCACGGTGTTTTTGATTTAGCTTTTTTACGCTGTATTCCTAACATGACCGTTATTGCTCCTTCCGATGGAGAGCAACTGTGCAGAATTCTTGCAACAGCTTGTACAGAGGTGAAAGGCCCGATTGCTATACGATATCCAAGGGGGGCAACCGACAAAGCCATCTCTAAAATCCCCCAGACGAATGTCCGTTGGGGGAAAGGTCGCTGCCTAAAAAATGGGGAATCTGTTGCCGTTATCAGTACCGGGAGTATTTCTTCTAAGGTTGCCAAGGCCATTGAAAAAAGTTCAAAGCCCGACCAATACGCCCATTACGATCTTCGGTTTATTAAACCCCTAGACACAGATCTCCTGGATGAAATTTTTGATCGATTCACCAAAATTATTCATGTAGAAGAAGGCTGTGTAATGGGTGGAGCGGGAAGCGCAATTCAGGAATATGCGCAGTCGGTTGGGAAAAATATACCCATTAAATGTATGGGAATATCAGATCAATTCATTCCTCACGGGTCTGTAGAAGAGCTGCACAAGGTAGCAGGACTAAGTGTTGAACAACTAACGCAGCGATTTGAGCAGGAGCGATAGTTTGCAGCTCAAAAAAATGTATTTTCGAAAAAAAACCATCCATACTTATGGCTTCTTCCAAGCGCTTATTTCTTCTCGATGCCTATGCTCTAATCTTCAGAGGATATTATGCATTTATTAAAAATCCTCGTATCAATTCGAAGGGGATGGACACTTCAGCCATTATGGGATTCACGAATTCATTGCTGGATGTCATTAAGCGGGAACGCCCAGATCATTTAGCCGTCGCTTTCGACAAAGGGGGATCGGTTAGTCGGACAGAGTTATTTACTGAGTACAAAGCCAACCGGGATGAAACACCCGAGGCGATTAGAATTGCAGTTCCTTATATCGAGCAGATTTTAAAAGCCATGCATATCCCGGTAGTGGTCAAGGAAGGCTTTGAAGCCGATGACATCATCGGTACTCTAGCAAAGCAAGCTGAAAAAGAGGGGTATCAGGTGTACATGGTAACTCCCGACAAAGACTTCGCCCAATTGGTGAGTGAGAATATATTTATGTACCGTCCCGCTCGAATGGGGAATGGGATAGAAATTTGGGGAATCCCTGAAGTTCAAGCCAAATTTGAAGTGGAGCGCCCAGAGCAAGTCATCGATTATTTAGGAATGATGGGAGATGCCGTTGACAATATTCCTGGATTACCAGGGGTAGGCGATAAAACGGCTAAAAAGTTTTTACAGGCCTACGGAAGTATGGAGCAACTTTTGGCTCACACCCATGAGCTGAAAGGTAAAATGAAAGAAAAGATCGAAGCCAATAAAGAACTGGGCTTACTTTCTAAAGAATTAGCGACCATTATAACCGATGTCCCCGTACATTTTCAGGCGGATACGTTTGAGCTGAATCAGCCAGATATGGCTGCCGTAGAAAAGCTGTTTGAAGAATTGGAATTCCGACGTCTGGCGGAAAATCTCAAAAAAGTATTTTCAATGGAGACGGCAACCGATGAAAAAGAAATATCCACTCCTAGCCAGCCTGCCCTAGGAGGGCAGATGGATCTTTTCGCTGCACCGGGAGAAGGACAAATCCATGAGTCGGCACGTATACATTTGGACTCCCGAAAACATTTCTACCAAAGTGTGAATCGCCCTACAGAAAGAGCTCTTTTACTGGAATATTTAAGTCAACAGACCTCCGTATGTTTCGATACGGAAACAACCTTTTTAAACACTTTTGAAGCAGAATTAGTCGGAATAGCCTTCAGTTGGGAAGCTGGAAAAGGCTATTATTTAAGTTTGCCCAAAGACAGGAATGCTGTGATCGAAATCCTCACTCCCTTCCGTGCATTTTTCGAATCGTCAAGCATCGAAAAAGTAGGACACAATCTTAAATATGACATCAAGGTTTTAGCCCAATATGGTTTTGCTGTGGCCGAGCCCCTCTATGACACCATGATCGCTCATTATCTGATTAACCCAGATATGCGGCATAATATGGATGTTTTGGCAGAAACCTATTTAAACTACAGCCCAAAACCTATTAGTGACCTCATAGGGAAAAAGGGAAAAAATCAAGGGTCAATGCGGGATGTAGCTCTAGCAGAACAAACCGAATATGCTGTTGAGGACGCTGATGTTACCCTTCAACTGAAAACTCATTTTCAGAAAGAAATTCATGCGGCGAATACTGAAAAGCTTTTTCAAGAGATTGAGCTCCCTTTGGTCGGTGTTCTAACGCAAATGGAGTTGAATGGTATTCAGATAGACACTGATTACTTAGCTGAATTTTCAAAAGAATTGGCAATACAAATTCAACATTTAGAAACCCAAATTTATGAGGAAGCTGGAGAGACCTTTAATCTGGCATCTCCCAAACAACTGGGACCTATTCTGTTCGATAAATTAAAACTAGTAGACAAACCCAAAAAAACAAAAACTGGGCAGTATTCTACAGCAGAAGATGTGTTGTCGTATTTGGCCAAAGACCACTCCATAGTCGCCAATATTCTTGAATGGCGTTCTCTTCAAAAATTACAAAGCACCTATGTGACTGCGCTGCCTAAGGAAGTTAGCCCTCAAACGGGTCGAGTACACACCGTCTATAACCAAGCCGTAGCCGCCACTGGCCGTTTAAGCAGCAACAATCCTAATCTGCAAAATATCCCGATCCGAACCCCTTTGGGACAAAAAGTGCGCCAAGCCTTTGTTGCAAAAGATAATAATCATGTATTATTAGCAGCCGATTATTCCCAAATAGAACTCAGAATTATTGCAGCCTTGAGCCAAGATGAAGGATTAGTAGAAGCATTCCGTCAGGGGGAAGATATTCATCGTTCCACGGCCGCTAAAGTATTTGGAATAGCTCAAGAGGAAGTAAGTCGTGAGCAACGGAGCCATGCCAAAACCGTTAATTTTGGAATAATCTACGGTGTTTCTGCCTTCGGACTCAGTCAACAAACCAATCTGAACCGGACAGAAGCAAAAGAACTCATCGACACTTACTATGCTACCTATCCTAAACTACGTGCATATATGCAGCAACAAGTGGATTTTGCTCGAGAAAACGGTTATGTAGAAACCGTACTAGGCCGTCGGCGTTATCTCAGAGATATCAACTCCCAAAACGCAGTCGTCCGTGGTGGAGCAGAACGCAACAGTATCAATGCTCCGATACAAGGAAGTGCAGCCGATATCATTAAAATTGCGATGATAGATATTCACCGAAAACTACAGCAGGAAAATTGGCAGACAAAAATGCTCCTCCAAGTACATGATGAATTGGTTTTTGAAGTTCCAAAATCTGAACTGGAGGAGGCAAAAAAGATGATCGCTACTGCGATGGAAAATGCCTATAAATTAAGCGTACCATTTGTAGTAGACATGGGGGTAGGAAACAACTGGTTAGAAGCGCATTAAACAGCTTCTGCCAGAATTTTTCATGAAATCTAATCATATCCTTTTGCTAAGTCATTATTAATCGTAAATTTGCACCCCTGAAATAGGACAAAAAAGTATTAATTGTGAATACATTAAGTTATAAAACCGTTTCTGCAAATGCTCAGACTGTAGACAAACAGTGGGTATTAATTGATGCTGCAGGTCTTCCCCTTGGAAGAACAGCTTCCATCATCGCAACCATGTTAAGAGGAAAACACAAAACCAATTACACGCCACACGTAGACTGTGGTGACAATGTTGTGGTGATCAATGCTGCCGATGTAGTACTCACCGGAAACAAGTGGGAGCAAAAAGAATACATCCGTCATACGGGCTACCCTGGCGGACAAAGAATTCTAAACGCTACTCAAGTACACAAAAAAGACAACACTCGTTTGGTTGAAAAAGCCGTAAAAGGAATGTTGCCTAAAAATAAATTAGGGGCTGAGCTTTTCCGTAACCTACGCGTATATGCCGGTGCGGAACACCAACAAGAAGCTCAAAACCCTACTCCTGTAAACGTTAACGAATTAATCTAATGGACGTAATTCACACTATCGGACGAAGAAAAACTTCTGTTGCACGGATTTATGTATCTGAAGGAAAAGGAAACATCACTGTAAACAAAAAGCCTTACACTGATTACTTCCCAACCGCAACACTCCAATACAAGATCAACCAACCTTTCCAACTCACGGAAACTGTCGGGAACTACGACTTAAAAGTGACCGTTAAAGGGGGCGGATACAACGGGCAAGCTGAAGCTGTTCGTTTGGCCATTTCAAGAGCATTGTGTCAGATCGATGAAGAAAATCGTTCTGCCTTGAAGCCTGAAGGTCTATTAACACGTGATCCGCGTATGGTTGAACGTAAGAAATTCGGACAGAAAAAAGCAAGAAAGAAATTTCAGTTTTCTAAGCGTTAATCTTAATCACCAGTTAATACTGGTTCAAGTTCATTTAAATTTTAATTATTCACCAGTTGTCTTAACCGCTACGGCGGAATAGTTTAGCATCTAAATGTCCCTCAGGGGCATTGCTACACCATCAGAGAACGTAAACTAAAACCTATGGCAAACACTGACGTAAAAGCCCTGCTTGAAGCAGGCGTCCACTTCGGACACCTTACTCGCAAATGGAATCCTAACATGGCTCCCTACATTTATATGGAGCGAAATGGGATCCACATCCTTAACCTGTACAAAACAGCTGCTAAAATCGAAGAAGCGAATACAGCACTTCAAAAAATCGCAGCTTCAGGCCGAAAAATTCTATTCGTTGCTACTAAAAAGCAAGCGAAGGATATCGTATCTACACATGCTTCTAAAGTTAACATGCCCTACATCACCGAGCGTTGGCCAGGGGGAATGCTAACAAACTTCGTGACTATCCGAAAGGCCGTCAAAAAAATGACCGCTATCGATCGAATGAAGAAGGACGGAACTTTTGATACCCTTTCGAAAAAAGAAAAACTACAAGTCGATCGTCTTCGCGCTAAACTCGAGAAAAACTTAGGTTCTATCTCTGATATGACCCGTTTACCTGGAGCTATTTTTGTAGTGGACACTACTCGCGAACACATCGCAGTAAAAGAAGCTCGAAAATTAAATATCCCCATCTTCGCTATGGTCGATACAAATTCTGATCCACGCGAAGTAGACTTTGTAATTCCATCGAACGATGATGCTTCTAAATCTATTGAGAAGATTCTTTCCATCGTAACGGATGCTGTAGCTACTGGACTTCAGGAACGCAAAAATGAACGCGATGCCGCCCAAAAAGGAGCTGAGGAAGCACCTGCAGCAAGCGAAGTAGCCGCTGAAGAAGCCCCAGCAGTTGAAAAGGAAGCTCCTGCAACTCAAGAGGAAGCCCCTACAGCAGCGAAGGAAGACAAAGAAAACGACCAAGCAAAAGCATAATTCAACCTTAAAACTAAAAGTTGTGAAAATCACTGCATCAGAAGTAAACAAACTACGCCAAGCCACTGGAGCTGGAATGATGGATTGTAAGAAAGCTTTGGTAGAAGCTGAAGGAGATTTCGATAAAGCAGTCGAAAACCTTCGTAAGAAGGGTCAGAAAGTTGCCGCGAATCGTGCCGACCGTGATTCTTCCGAAGGAGCTGTATTGGCAAAAGTAAATGGAGACAACACGGCAGGTATCATCGTGTCTCTGAACTGTGAAACAGATTTTGTCGCCAAAAATGAGAGCTATTTAGAAATGGCAAATGCCCTTGCAGATTTAGCCCTCGGATGCGACAGTTTAGAGTCTTTCTTAGCGGCAGAATTCCAAGGCATGACAGTTGCGGAAAAACTAACCGAGCAAACAGGAGTTATTGGGGAAAAGATCGAAATCGGTGCTTTTAAACGATTAGAGGCTCCCTATGTAGGTTCCTACATTCACGCTGGTAACAAAATCGCTACACTTGTTGGACTTTCCGCTGCTATTGACAATGCTGCTGAAACTTCTAAAAATGTAGCCATGCAAGCTGCTGCGATGAATCCTATAGCCTTGAATGAAGAAGGAGTAGACGCTGCCGTTATTGAAAAAGAAATCGAAATCGCTAAAGATCAACTACGCCAAGAAGGAAAGCCCGAAGCTATGTTAGAGAACATTGCGAAAGGTAAACTGAAGCGTTTCTTTAAAGACAATACACTTGTTAACCAAGCCTTCATCAAAGATGGTAAGGTCAGTGTTGCAGACTACGTTAAAAGCCAAGGAGATGCTAGCATCACCGGTTTTGAACGCGCTGCCCTCGTGTAAATTAGATCTTCTTTAAATACACCATAAACCCTTGACTTAATCGTCAGGGGTTTTTTTATTTTTATATATGCATAAATGTGATTGGTGTTTAGGAGACGAATTATATGAAAATTACCACGATACGGAATGGGGTGTCCCCTTGTACGAGGATCAGAAGATTTTTGAATTTTTAATCCTAGAGGGGTTTCAGGCGGGACTAAGCTGGATCAGTATACTTCGCAAAAGGGAAAATTTCAGAGCGGCTTTTGACAACTTTAATCCCGGAATTATAGCCAGTTACACGCCAGAAAAAGAACAGCTATTATTGCAGAATTCCGGAATCATTCGCAATAAACTGAAAGTAAAAGCTGCTATTAGCAATGCACAGGCATACTTAAATTGGTGCGAGAAGAACGGAGAGTTTGGAGATTTTTTTTGGGACTTTGTCGATGGACAACCCCTGCAAAACGCATATAAATCGCTAGACGAAGTACCTCCATTCACACCGCTTTCTGAAAAAATCAGCAAACAATTAAAGCAGTTAGGATTTCGCTTTGTAGGGCCAACTGTGGTCTATGCACATATGCAAGCCATGGGAATGGTCAACGATCATCTAGTGGGTTGCTTTCGCCATGCAGAGGTCGAAGCTTTAAAAAGGTAGATCGTCTTCAATTTCGTTAGGTGCGTTAGAGGAGGTCTCAAATGGTGGTGGCGGTGGCATGGGTGGAACCTCTTGGGAAGGAGTAGCTTGCATCGCTTCTATTCTCCAACCTTGAATAGAATTAAAATATTTTGTTTCACCTTGTGGACTTACCCATTCGCGCCCGCGAAGGTTAATACCAATCTTGACGCCCTGCCCTACCTGAAAAGCATTCAGCAGATCGCATTTATCTTGAACAAATTCCACCATGAGGTGTTGTGGGTATTGTTCTTCAGTGGTCACCACAACCTCGCGCTTGCGAAAGCCATTGGAACCGTATGTTTTGGTTTCGTCTAAAAATTTGATTTTCCCTGAAATTTCCATAGGACTTGTTTTATGGGTTAAAAATAGAAAAAGTTTGGAGCTCCACGACCGACCCATACAGGATTTTATCAAATGTGTATCTTCGTGCTAATGCCAGTACAACAGTTGTTTCGAATCCGCAATCTTTGGCCTCTTTTGGCTTTTGGTGTAGTAGCGCTCATTATCTGGAATACCAACAGCTTTTTTGAAATTTTAAAACAAGAAGAGCGCGGTAAAGTAGAACTATGGATACAGGCACAAAGAGAATTCGTTAGCTCAGATGCTCCTTCCAATTTAACGTTTGAAGTGTTACAACAAACAGGTATCAATCCCATGATTTTGGTCGATAAAGACCAACAGATTGTTGCCTATAAAAACATCGATTTCCCAGAAAAAGTCAACGATACTACTCATGTTTATTCCGTTTTAGAAAAGATCCGAGGAGAAAATGAGCCGATTGCCGTAACGTATTTCGATGCCCTAAATCCTGAAAACTCTGTCGATCAGCGATTGTATTATGGAGATTCATCCCTGCTCAAAAAACTACAATACTACCCCTTGGCCCTAATGCTTATCATAGTTTTATTTGGTGCAGTACTCTATTTTGTTTTTCGGACAAATAAAGTGTCTGAACAAAATCAGCTATGGGCCGCTATGGCCAAAGAGACGGCACATCAGATCGGAACACCGCTTAGTTCACTCTTGGGTTGGATTGCCATCTGGGAAAACGAGCAGCCCCAACTTCAGGGGGTCCCCCAGATGAAAAAAGATTTAAACCGACTACAAACCATAGCAGAACGATTTTCAAAAGTAGGCTCGCTTCCCACACTTCAAATACAAGATTTAGGACATTGTGTCCAACAAACGCTTAACTATATTGAAGAGCGAAGCTCTCCTGAAATCGACTTTAAATTGGAAATGCCTACTGAGCTTATGCTCATTCCACTCAACGAACAGTTGTTTAGTTGGACCCTAGAAAACCTGATCAAAAACGGAATCGATGCCATGAAAGGTGCAGGGAGCATTCGCATAGAAATAGTGGATACCCCTAAGACAATTCAAATCCTGTTGGAGGATAGCGGTAGTGGAATAGCTAGAGAGCACCTGGATCGAGTCTTTAAGCCTGGCTATTCTACCAAACAACGAGGTTGGGGGCTTGGACTATCGCTCGCCCGAAGAATTGTAGTCGACTACCATCGCGGAAAGATCGGTATCCTTAAATCTGTCGTTGGGGTGGGGACCACTTTCGAAATTCAATTGCCCAAAAATTAGGCCTCAAACGCAGCAAGAATTTTAGCAGCCAGTTGGTCCATTTCAGTGGGGGTTAATTGTACTTTATGTTGAAATGTAGCATCATTCATACTGTTCAGCGGAATCAGGTGTACGTGGACATGGGGGACTTCTAACCCAATCACCGATAATCCAATACGTTTACATGGCACGGTTTCTCGAAGCGCCATCGCTACTTTTCGGGAAAATGCCATCAAAGCTGAATATTCTTGAATGTCTAAATTGAATAATTTGTCTTCTTCCCTTTTGGGGATACAAAGGGTATGACCAGCAGCGTTGGGATTGATATCTAAAAAAGCGATATGACTTTCATCTTCAGCTACTTTGTAGCACGGAATCTCTCCTCGTATGATCTTTGAGAAAATAGAAGCCATTAGCTCCGTGAAATTTTTAGTATTTCGAACTCTATCGTCCCATTAGGAACGGTTATTTGGGCGGTCTCGCCTACTTTCTTCCCGAGCAAGCCTTTTCCGATGGGAGAATCAACAGAAATTTTACCTGATTTAAGATCTGCTTCACTCTGTGCGACGAGCGTGTAGGTCATTTTTGCTCCATTGGCTTTGTTTTGTAATTCAACCGTCGAAAGAACTAATACCTTGGAGGTATCGAGTTCGGCTTCGTTGATGATCCGAGCATTCGAAAGTGTTTCTTCTAGCTTGGAGATCTGCATTTCTAAAAGACCTTGGGCTTCTTTGGCGGCGTCGTATTCTGCATTTTCCGATAAGTCGCCTTTATCGCGGGCTTCAGCAATGGCTTGAGAGGCTTTGGGACGCTCCACATCTTTCAGATGGTTAAGCTCTGCTCTTAATTTTTTTAAGCCTTCTTCTGTATAGTAAGATACTTTACTCATCGTTTATACGTTTAATAACAAAAAGAAATACCGCTAATAGCGGTATGAACCTCAAATATACGGAAATCTTGAAGGATTGTAAAGTATGGTTTTTGTCGATCTATTGTGGACTAGCAGTCTTGTTATGGGGATGCAGCCCATCTCAAAATGATCGTAACCCTTACTTAAACGAAATCCCTTTTCAAGTGGAAATCAATCTAAATTTACCTCAATACGATGCTCTTCGGTTTACGGGGGGAACCGTTCGTACAAGCCAAGGAGGAATTAATGGCCTATTGCTCTTAAACCTAAACGGAAGTCAGATCCTTGCATGGGAAGCAAGCTGCCCGAATCATTCGCTCAGCAGCTGCTCTGCTTTAGAGATAGAAGGGGTTTTAGCGCAATGCCAATGTTCCCACCAAGCGCGTTACAGCCTAGCCACAGGTCAATGGCTAAATCCGGATGAAGACAATACCTACCCCCTACTGAACTACATCACGCGGCAGAACGGAAATATTCTTCGAATTTCGAATTAGAAAGTTAGACTTAACCCGACTAGGAAATTTGTTCCTGCCTGAGGATAATAGCCTGATCCTTCAACATAAATATTTTCTCCTGGAACACTAAAGTCGTCGTCGTAATAGTAGAAATATCCGTTGGAAACATATTCCACATCGAACATATTATTCATAAGGAGCGAAAACTCAAAACGTTTACACCAAGGAAAATCACTGGTACTGTATCGGATACTTAGGTCATTGGTAAAGTATGCCTCTAAGAGAGAGTTCTGAGAATCTATATTTCCCATGTACTGCTCTCCAACATATTTAGACAACAATTGAAACTGCCAATCGGCATCTAGCTGATAACTGAGCGTATGAGCAGCAACTACTCCTGGAGAAAAAGCTAGATTCGTATTGCCAAGAGCAACTCTTTGGCCTGCTTGTCGGGCGAAGTAATCTTGATTTTTATTTTGGCTTAGGCTTAAATTTGCTTGTGAGCTGAGGCGGTTGTCCCACTGATAGGCAGCATCTATTTCTATTCCTAACCGATAGCTCTCCCCTACATTTGTTCGAATGGGTGCTCCCACATTATCGATGGCTCCTGTCAGGACTAATTGGTCGGTATAGTCCATGTAATAACCATTGATTTGAGCGCTTAAACGATCTGTTTTAATCCGCCACCCAAGTTCATAATCCAAAAGTTTTTCGGGTTTGGGCGATCCATTTTCAAAATCGGTACGATTCGGTTCTCGCTGTGCTTTTGCAACCGAAGCATAGAAAGTATGCATAGGACTTAAAACATAGGTAATTCCAGCCTTGGGGTTAAAAAATTGATACTGTTGATCTACATCTATGGTCGAAGGTCCTGCCAATGTCCCTTCCGTCACATAGTTGAGGTTTCGCAATTGCAAATCGAGGTAAAAGAACCAATTGGAGCGATAATTGTAATTCCATTTGGTATAAATAGAAGCCTCTTGCTTTTTGGCATTGGATCTGTAAAACTCATGTTTGGGCAAAACCTGAACGGCCGCGTTCGCCCATAGAAGCCGCCCGAAATGATCTCCGTTGTATGCGGAAAAGAGACTTCCAAAGTCTAAGTTCAACTTACCTTTTTGATATTGACCACTAAATGAAGCAACATAAAACTGATTGTCTAGCCACTTGCGTTGCACATTCTCGGTTTGATCGATCGATGGGGCTGTAGTACTTGGACTTAAACCTAAATAGGAAAAAGAGGTATCATCCTCAAAAGTGATATTCTGAGTCGCCCATAGATCGAAGAACTCCTCGTAATATCCCCTTCCATAGGTATAGTTGAGAGCAAGAGCAGTATTCAAATAAGGACTCCATTGCTGATTCCAATGGAGCTGATAGTGATCTTGGTTGTAATTGTCGACCTGATCGTTGTAATGACCTGTAAGATTTCCTGAATCATCGTATTGTTCACCAGCGACATTACGCGTTCTATCGCTTTCCAAAGTAGCCGCATCGACACCGTACCAAGACTGGTAGGTACGTTCATATCCGCCAAAAGCCAAGGCTTTCACAAGGGTTTTGCCTTCTTGAAAAGCTGCCTGAAAAAAATATGATTTCAGATCTGAATTGGAACGATCCACATATCCGTCTGATCGGATATAGGACAGTCGCCCTGAAAATTCGAAATTATCGTTCAATAAGCCTGTAGAAAACTTAAGATGATGTCTGTAGGTGTTGAAGGTTCCTAAGCTACTGGACCACTGTGCAAAAGCCTCGGGACTGATGGCATCGGTTTTTAAGTTAAGACTTGCCCCAAAAGCGCCAGTCCCATTGGAAGAGGTCCCTACCCCTCGCTGGAGTTGGATGCTTTCTACAGAGGAGGCAAAATCAGGTAAGTTCACCCAAAAAGTACCTTGTGATTCAGCATCGTTATATGGAATTCCATTGATGGTAACATTTACTCTTGTAGCATCCGATCCACGGACACGGATCCCCGTGTAGCCAATACCAGCACCGGCATCGCTCGTTGTTACTACAGCGGGCAAAAAATTGAGTAGAATAGGCATATCCTGACCCAAGTTCCGCGGGGCTAGATCTTCTTTTGTAACCGTACTAAAGCTCATGGGTTGCTTAGCCGTTGTCCGGATCCCAGCTACGGTTACTTCCTCGAGAGAAATCTGCGGTAAAGAGTCATTTACGGGTGTAGCTGGTTGTTGTGCATTAAGCGCATGTCCCAGCAAGCAAGTGAACATGCAAAATTGAAAAATCGTTTTCATTCGAATTGTTTATATATCCGAATAAAAGGGGTGATTATTCTTATGATTTAACGAAAATATGTTTCCCTTAGCAGCATTACCTGCTCAGGTTCAATGGGTATGATCTCAGCCTGTCTTGTTGTAGGCACCCCTTTGAGATGGCACAAATATAATTCAAAAATTAATTTATAGAGACTCTAAAACAGCAATTGCTTTCTGAAAACGCTCCGATTTAGACCCGCTAATTTCAGTAAACGAACAGCCGCCCTGAAGCAGATGCTCATGGAATGTGTTTTTCATTTGAGCACGGTCGTTCGGACAATCGCGAAGATCATCGGCCTCCCAAGGGATATCTATATCTGTCAGGAAATAATGGTCGTATTGAAGCAGCTGTGTCCAGCGTTTAATTTTCGGGTCACAATATCCGTTAAAGTGTGTTTCTGACCAGATTTGTGTGACGCGAATATTGGTGTCGCAAAACAAGAATCTTTGCGCCATGGCTGCATGTTTATTTTCCCAAGTCAATTGACCTTCCGCTATGGTTAGTAAATCTTGCTGATTACACACCTCTCCTTTTGTATCCCATTTGTGTTGCAGATAATCCCGTGCAAATTCAGGTACCCATTGGGTATTAAAATGCTGTGCCAATTGCTTGGCCAAAGTAGATTTCCCTGTGGACTCTGGTCCGAACAGGACAATTCTTAATCCATCGAACGGGCTTTGTTGAGGTTGAGTTTCCATGATTGAAGTCCCTTAACAGCAAGATAGGTAAAGATCAGGTATTGTATACTGGTCAGTGTATAGCCCTTGTAAAAGTAAAGAGGTATCGAAATTAAATCCCCAATAATCCAAAAGCTCCAATGTTCAATTTTTCGGCGTGCCATGAGCCACATCCCCACGAAAAATATCCCTGTTGTAAAAGTATCAATGGGGGAAATAAGGGGCTGCCAGCGATCGTTAAGCACATATATTCCCATGACCAACACGACCGCTAATAAAAACAAGCCAAGCGCTATTTTTTGCTCTTTCTTAGTTGTTGTGCTGATGGGAGTTGGGGCAGTATCCAAGGGTTTTTGTGTCCAAAAATACCAGCCGTAAATACTCATGATGAAGTAATAAAAATTAATGATCATATCGCCTAATAAATTCCATTGCCAGAGTAAGTAGACATAGATCGCCGTAGAAATGAGACCTGTAGGATAGACACCAATTTTATTGTGTTGAGCAAACCAAACGCTCCAAAGGCCAAAAAATACAGCCGTGCATTCTAGGAAAATCTCCTGAAGAGTATAGTCGGCATAGGGTTCAAAAAGAAATTCAAAAAGAAGGGACATAAGCACTTCGATCTCCTTTAATTAATTTGATGTGGAGCATAATTGATTTTTCCGCTTCAAAAATACTTTTTACTTCAGTGGTCATAAACGCCATCAGTTGATCGTATTCTCCATATAATTGTGTGCTCAAAGGGGTTTCTTTGATTGTAAAGCCTCCTGCTCTTAACCTCTTGATGAAGGTTTTGATTGGCGCCTCATAATTATCCTGTAAGGGTGTTAAGGTTAATTCAACAGAAATCTTCATAGTATTATTTTTCTAGTGCTATAGTGGCAACATAAGCCTCTGTGTAAAAGTAATGCAATCTAAATTGTCTCTTATTTTTACCATCCAGAAAACAAGCATCACCTAAGGAATCGCCTAGCTGAAAGGGAGTAACTCTCAATTGTTCCTTAAAGGAAATACCAGGGATTCGCAAGGTTTTGTACAAGGCTTCTTTAGCGGTCCACAGTTGCACCAATCCTTTTGTGATGTCCCCTTGAAAGGTTTCAGCAGGATGTTGAAATCGAGGCTGTATCCGATGAATCTTTGAAGTGTACTGTTCTATATCTATTCCCACAGCTTTGGGAGCCTTAACGACTGCTGCCATGGATTTGCTGTGCGAAATACTTACTTCGCCATCGGGATATAGTGGTGCTCCGTCGGGTGCATAGTCGATTAGGTTTGGGTTTAAATCTAAACTATTAAAACATTCACGAACCGCCCAAAAACCTCTTTGATGAACAATCGATTTTCGCTGGGCCAATCGGGGTTGTATGTGCATGGGAAGGTCCTCCATGCAATGCTCAGAAAATTCATGGGGGTCAATCTGCCATAATACAGCACTAAATAAAGGTTTAGTTATGATCGAATGAATTGGCATTGCGAAATAAAGGCGTTATTTTTGCAGCGTTTAAAGATACAATTATGGAAAAGAATTATTTACCCTACAAAGTCAAAGACATCAGCTTGGCAGAATGGGGGCGCAAAGAAATTCAATTAGCAGAAAAAGAAATGCCCGGCCTAATGGCACTGCGCGAGGAATACGGAGCTAGCCAGCCCTTAAAAGGAGCTAGAATTGCCGGTTGTTTGCACATGACCATTCAAACTGCCGTTTTAATTGAAACGCTTGTTGCTCTAGGTGCAGAAGTGACCTGGAGTTCGTGTAATATTTTTTCCACCCAAGACCATGCTGCAGCAGCTATTGCCGCCGCTGGAATTCCCGTATATGCCTGGAAAGGAATGAACGAGGAGGAATTCGATTGGTGTATTGAACAAACCCTTCACTTTGGGGAAGACCGCCAACCGCTGAATATGATTTTAGATGATGGAGGGGACCTGACCAATATGGTGTTGGATCAATATCCTGAATTGGTGAACGAAATTCGCGGTTTGTCTGAAGAAACAACTACCGGTGTTCATCGCTTATATGAACGAATGAAGAACGGTACACTTCCCTTACCTGCCATCAATGTCAATGATTCGGTAACGAAATCTAAATTTGACAATAAATACGGATGTAAAGAGAGTGCTGTAGATGCCATCCGCCGAGCGACCGACGTAATGTTGGCCGGAAAACGTGTCATTGTTTGTGGGTATGGAGATGTTGGAAAAGGGACAGCAGCCTCTTTCCGTGGTGCAGGAGCTATTGTAACCGTGACGGAAATCGATCCTATTTGTGCTTTACAAGCTGCAATGGATGGCTTTGAGGTTAAAAAATTAACCAGTGTATTGGCCAACGCAGATATCGTTATTACTTCTACTGGAAATAAAGATATCCTAAAAGGAGAACACTTTTTAGAACTAAAAGACAAAGCCATAGTGTGTAATATCGGCCACTTCGATAATGAGATTGACATGGCGTGGCTCAATGAAAACTACGGAAATACTAAATCCGAAATTAAACCACAAGTAGATCTATATACGCTAGAAGACAACAAACAGATCATTGTACTTGCGGAGGGCCGACTGGTTAATCTTGGTTGTGCGACAGGACACCCCAGCTTTGTGATGAGTAATTCCTTCACCAATCAGACGCTAGCACAAATAGAATTGTGGCAAAATACCTCGGCTTACGAAAACAAAGTATATATGCTCCCAAAACACCTAGATGAGAAAGTCGCTGCGCTTCATTTAGAACACCTAGGTGTAGAACTAGATACACTCACAGCGGAACAAGCGTCTTATATTGGTGTTACCGTTGAAGGGCCATTTAAACCGGAATATTACCGATATTAATCTTCCACAAATCCCATAAAAAAACCCCGGAATTCCGGGGTTTTTTTATCGTTAGAAATGCTTAAGTCTTATGCTTCGAAAGGCGTTACAGAAACATAAGATTTGTTATCTCTTTTTTTAGTGAATTGGACAACCCCATCTACCTGTGCATGAAGGGTATGATCTTTTCCTAAATATACATTATCACCAGGATTATGTGCCGTTCCACGTTGGCGAACAATAATGTTTCCAGCTTTGGCTGCCTGGCCACCAAAAATCTTCACGCCTAAGCGTTTCGATTCTGATTCTCTACCGTTTTTAGAACTTCCGACTCCTTTTTTATGTGCCATGGTATTCTATTTTTAAGTTTTATGATTGTAATGCAGCAATTAAATCTGCTTTTTTCATGGATGAAATCCCTGTAATTCCTTTTGCTTTGGCTAATTCCTTCAACTCAGCTACTGTCTTTCCGCTCAAGTCTTCAGCGGCAGGCGCAGCTTTCTTAGGAGCTTCTTTTTTAGCGGCTGCTTTAGGTTTAGCAGCTGCTTTTGGCTTGGCCTCAGCTTTAGGTGCCTCTACTGCTTTTTTAGGGGCTGCTTTCTTAGCGCCTCCTTTGGCGGAGATCCCTTCAATGAGCAGTTGGGTTAGTGCTTGGCGATGACCGTTCTTCACACGGTATCCCTTGCGACGTTTTTTCTTGAAAACGATTACTTTGTCGCCTTTTAAATGGCCGACAACCTTAGCCTCTACCGAAGCTCCGGCTATAGCGGGGGCGCCAATCTTCACCTCTTTTCCATCGTCTAATAACAACACTTGGTCGAAAGAAACTTTATCTCCTTCTTTGGCGTCTAAACGATGTACGAAGAGCTTTTGGTCTTGCGCAACTTTAAATTGCTGCCCTGCTATCTCTACAATTGCGTACATATTTATTCTAAATTTTGGATGGCAAAGATAGGAATAATCTTCTAAAGAACAAGCCGCTAGCTATTAAGAAACGCCAAATATTGATCGGCAATCTTTGAGTAGCGAAATTGATCGACATAGGCTTGCCCTCGAAGCCCCATCTGGTTTCTTTCGATAGGGCTAAGTTCAGCAAAAGCGCGAAGACCTTTTAGAAAGCCGGTTGTGTTATTTTCGCAAACGATTCCCCCTTGAGATTGGACTACAAAATCATCGATCCCAACCTGAGCAGCCAAGATAGGTTTCCCAGCAGCCATGTAGTCGAAATACTTTTGTGCAGCAACCCCATAGCGATACAAGGGTAAATTCCGCCAAGCAATAAAGCAGATATCCGTTTGAGCTAAATGCTTATGAAGCTCTTCTCGCGTAATCTTCGGGTGAAAAGAGACATTGGATACCTTTGCTAGCGCTTGCTCATAAGCCGCCTTACGATAGCCCGAACCAATAAATTCAAATTCGTATTGAGCTGATATATCTTCAGGTTGGGCGGATAAAAAATCCATAAATGTATCCATCCCATTGCCTATTCCTAATGCACCAGCATACGTCAATTTAATTCTAGACGTCTGTTTTTTTGGGAATTTCTGCTGAAGGTTATTATCCAATAAAGCGTCTGGAATTCCATTTGGGATATACTTAAACTTGTCGGGATTTTGACTAATAGGATTAATATAAGCATCCGCTTTAGACAATACAGAAACAATAGCATCCGCTTTTCGATACCCCCATCGCTCCAAAAATTTCATATACAGAATCAAAGGATTCCATTTGGAAATACCATGCATCAATATGGGAGTTAAAGGCCAGAGATCCCGAACTTCAACCACGCATTTGGGAACTCTAAAACGCCATTTCAACCAAAATAAGGTAGGCATGGGAAAAATACTCATCGTACTCAAAATAATAAGTTGAGGCTTGGGCAATTGTGAAGATAAACGGATCCACGCCAGTTTAAACGCAAAAACAAACATAGGAAGAAAACGCAATATTGATGTTTGTGGATGTTTACCCGAAGGAATCCAATAGAATTTGACCCCGTCAATTAACTCTAAACCCTGCTTATAACTTCTTTGATTAGGAAGAATTAAGTGATGTTTGGGATCTGCAAATACTATTGGATCATAACCCTTTTTTTGCCAATGCTGGGCTAACAGAAAGTGTCGTTGAACTCCCCCTATTTTTGGGGCTCCAGAAAACTGGCTGATGATCCAGATGTTCGGAGTTGTCAACAATTTACTTATTGATTTAAATGTTTAATAATCTCATCGGAAGTGTCACCATCCCCATAAAAAGGAAAATCAAAGTCTTGGTTCAAATTGCCTCGGTCTTCATAGGCTTGAATTAATGCATTTTTGGTTAGTGGAACTAAAATGTTGTTTCTGGATTGAATTAATTCAACCCATTCCGTTTCATTCCTTAGAACAAAACAATTTTTACGCATAAAATAAGCCTCCTTTTGTACCCCCCCAGAATCAGAAAATACGAATTCACAAAACTTTAAGTGGTGCATAAAATCTAGATAAGACAAGGGGTCACGTACAATTAAATTGTCGCCTAATTCAATATTAAGTTCCTGGATTGCGATCTTGGTTCGTGGGTGAATAGGCAGGACTATTTGTATTTCTTCAGCTATAATGTTTAGTTGATCGATAATCAATGTAAGATTTTCTTGATTATCTGTATTTTCAGCTCTGTGAATCGTACTTAAAATATAAGGGGCTTTATAGGGTGTTTCTTCAGGCAAAAACTTTTGAAACATTAAAGAAACATCAAACATAATATCTCCAACGACTCGAAAATTCACATCAAATTGTTTGTATCCTTCAGCTACCAAATTTTCAAAAGCAGATTCAGTTGGACAAAAAAGGTGGTTACTTAAGCGGTCTGTAATTATACGATTAACCTCTTCGGGCATTTTCATATTATGGCTTCGAAGACCTGCCTCAACATGAACTAATGGTATATGAAGTTTTGATGCTGCTAAAGCTCCTGCCAAAGTAGAATTGGTATCGCCATAAACCAAGACATAATCCGGGAGCTCATCCAGTAAGATAGTTTCAATTTCCTCGAGTAAATAACCTGTCATTGCTCCTTGAGACTTACCTCCTGCGTCAAGTCTGTATTTGGGGGTAGGAATTTTCAATTCCTGAAAAAACACCTTCGACATCTGCGGATCATAATGCTGTCCCGTATGGACTATAATTTCTTCAATATCCTTGAATTCTCTTATTTTAGCGGATAAAGCAGCAGCTTTTATGAATTGGGGGCGAGCGCCAATTACAGTTACAATCTTCATAATGTTATTAAACTTTTATACAGTTCAATTAATTTTTGACTTTCAACATTCCAATTAAGTTTCTCTTGGACTAGTAACCTACCGTTATTCCCGAGCTCTTGCCTTAATTCAGGATTATTCTTTAAAGATTTAATTCCCTCTGCAATACTTTTGGGGTCTTTTGGATTTGCATACTTAGCCACTTTCCCGAAAAATGATTGCCAATATGGAAAATTTGACATCACCACTGGTAATCCAGCTAACATGTATTCAAATGGTTTATTGGCTAATGTCTTAAGATGGTTCGGAACAGGCCAGAAAGTTATGATGCCGATATCTGCTTGCTGTAAATATTCAAAAATTTCAAAGGGCTTAACAGTCCCTAAATATCGAGTTTTTTTCCACCCAGGGAGTTGCTCGCATGTTAAATTAAAACTTTTTGACTCCCAAGGGCCTAACAACCATAATTCTGTATCGGTTAGATATTCAAGTGACTGAATTAATTCCAAAATCCCTCTGATTTTAGTTATCCCACCAACATAAATAAGTATGGTCTTATCTAAATTATTTTTAGCCTTGTTTGGTAATAAGTTTTCTACAATAGGAAAATTATTGACTGTAATGGGATGAACAAATTGAAACTTTTCAGTAATATCTGGTCTCGCTGTTATAACTTGAGAAAAGAACAAGACACAAATTTTTTCAAATATGTTCACTAGCCAAGATATAAACTGAGCGAATAGTGTGCTCTTGAAGTATGGCTTTGATAGGATACTCGAAGAATTGTCTTCATGAATATCATAAATTACTTTTTTCCCAATTAGCCGTAAAAATATTCCTGAAAATACAAGTTCTGGATCATGAATTTGATAGATATCTGCATTCAGTCGAATCGAGGTTTTAATTACATCCACTACAGAACATCGAATAAAATTTAGGATACGATTAGAGTATTTAGCTAATCCAATAATTTGAATATCATCCTTAATACAAGTTGTAGAACCTGAACACATGAAATAAACCTTGAACCCTGCAGCGGCTAATGATCTACATTGTTTGTAAAAAATGCGGTTGTCATCTTCAGGATGTACTGTGGTAATATGGCAGACTTTATATTTTTTCATTTAACTATTGCAAGAGTTGAAATAGTTCATTTGCTTTAGAGTTAAGGTCAAATGAAGAAAAATCAGTATTCCCCTTAAATTCAATAGTATTGAGAGTTACTAATTGGTCTACAAGATCATTGATGTCATAGTAAGCAACATAATGCTCTTTTTCTTTAAGGAGGTTGTATAATTCTCCACCATTGGAAATGTGTACTATTTTTTTCTTTAGGGCCATGTAATCAAAAATTTTAGTTCCGAAAGCATGGCTATAAGTTGGATCGTTAATTGATAAGCAGAATTCAAATTTATTGAGTATTTGAGCCACTTCTGCGCTATCTATAATAGGATGAATTTGGAAATATTTTTTTAAAATAAATTGTTCATCTGGATTTTTAAAGAAAAAGAAAAAATGATCATCTGTATAAAAGTGAAATTTATGATTAAATCTAAAATCTCTTTTTTCGAGTATGATTAATGCCTCTATTAGTAATTTGATTGCTTCCCTGCGACCAGACTTCAAGCTACCCAAATACACAATATCTTTTTGAGTCTCAGGAAACTCTTTAGCATTAGTGTAATCTTCAGAGTCAAAGAAATTGTGTAGTGTGATAAACTTATGAGATAAGTGTTGAAATGTATATCCTAATCGCTTATTCATATCATTAGTCACCAATAAAACACTATTTGCACAGTTTAATGAAAACAATTCTTTTTGTATAGATTGAAACTTTTCAGAAAAGCGTTTAATCCCTGAAAAAAGTTTGTAATTAATTTCATCATTCCATGCGTCCCGGTAATCTAGGATGAAGTTGATGTGTGGATTCTCATATTTTAAAACTGCCATTTGGTACATTACACTATGTGGAGGCCCAGTTACAATTACGTTTCGGACTCCTTCATCAATGATTTTTTTTGCCTCAGGGAGTAATTTCTTATACCAGAGTTGAGCGGCATCTATGGGAAATAATGAAGATTTTAAAAGCTTTATCCCAAAATATTTAAAAACGCGAAAAAAGAATGAACTCTTGGATCTTTCTAATACTCTTGGATAGGGACTTGAGATTTCGATAATGTTTTTAGGATTGAGTTCTTGGATATCACGAGTCCAATTGAATCCTGATTCTTTTCCTCCATTCCTTGTCAACACAAAACATTCAACTCCTTTACGGGTTAAAGCTTTTGCTAATTTGGCCCAACGTCTTGAAGAAATTCCGCTTTTAGGCGGAAAGTTGTAGGAGATTATTAGAACTCTTTTCAATAGATATTATTTTATTTCGATAAACCTCTCTTGCCAAAGGTAAAGACCGATTATTTTCCAAATTTCATTTGCTTCTTCTTCAGGGTAATGCTTAATCTTTTGGTATTTTTTTTCAAATATAACCCAATTGATATAAGGAAATTTTTTGAACTCATCAGAATACACAATCGCATCAAAGTAAGTTTCCATTTCATTAATCCATCTGGTTTGTGGCGATATGAAACCAATTTTGTCTCTTCTTTCAAGAATTTTTTCAGGGATAATTGACTGTAGTGCATCTCTCATGACTTTTTTTGTTAACCCCTCCCCTATCTTAAAATTGATAGGTAATTGGAATGTGAAATCGATTAATCTATGATCCAGGAAAGGAAAACGAGATTCTAAAGAATAAGCCATAGAAATTTTATCTCCTCTGGTGAGTAATTTGGGAATTGAAAGAAAATTAAGGGCGTTATAAAGTGCGCTATCTAGGTTTCCTTTTCTCGTTTTAGACCTTTTATTTTTTATGACATGCTTTTTAAAGTATGCAGATTTGTATAGGTGTTTACTGGATTGATTGAATAATTGCTTCAACCGAATATTAAAATAATCTGGAAACTTAGAAACAATATATCTAATAAAGATATTTCTGTAAGTTGTCTTATAAAGACCTTGAAAGTGATTTTTGTCTATTATAAATTTCTTAAATCGCCGCTGATCCAATAAGTCAAACAAATACGGGAGTACAAAGGATCTGTATCCTGCCAAAATTTCATCCGCACCTTGCCCCTCAAGCGTTACAGTTATTTGATTTTTCTTGACCAACTTGCGGAGAATAAAGTCATTAAAATAGGATAAGTTCGGAATTGGTTCCTCAAGACAATACAGAAAATTGGACATTTCCTCTTCTAGGTCTTGAGCGGAAGGAGTTGTTCGGGAGTTGTCAAATTTAGTTTGATGAAGAACTTCATCAACATAAACAGATTCATCGATTGACTCTCCGGGATATACAATTGAAAATGTGGTGTTTTGATTTACTGGTCCAAGTTTATGCGCCATAGCAACTATGGCTGATGAATCCAATCCACCACTTAGAGCATAACCAAGTGGGACATCACTGCGAAGTCTTAGTTTTACAGCTTGCTCGAATAGTTTCTTGAATTTTTCTTGAGCCTGTTCATAAGATAGCTCCTCTTTCGCTTCTGAGACTGTGTAATAGGAATAAATGTTGACGGGCTCCATCTCTGAAACAATCATATTGTGTCCTGGATTTAATTGAAAGATATTATTGAAGAAAGTTTCATCGGAACTGTCTTTTTCGTCAAAATATAGATATTTGAACACAGCATTTTCATTTGTTTCAGCTGGCATAACTTCCAATAGTGCTTTAATCTCCGACCCGAAAACAAAATTTTCTCGCATATGTGCGTAATAAAAAGGTTTGATGCCAAAACGATCTCTTGAACAAAAAAGTTTTTTAGTCCTTTTATCCCAAATTACGAAGGCCCACATACCGTTAAAGTATTCTACACATTTTTCACCCCACTCCAAATAGGCATTTAAGATTACCTCCGTATCTGTTCTAGAACGAAATTGGTAATTTTTCCCTTCCAAAACCTCTCTGATTTCCAGGAAGTTATAGATTTCTCCATTAAAAACAATGACTAAAGATTCTGAGACGTCTGTCATAGGTTGATGTCCTTTTACACTAATATCCTGAATAGATAGTCGTCTAAATCCGAGTCCTAAATTTGCTTCTTTTGTTTGAGATAGTGGGATCAAGGAGTTTTGAAGTGCCTGATAGGTGTCCTGACCCGAAGCGAATTGACATTGGTTTTTGGAAGTATCAATAAATGCATAACCTTCATCATCAGGGCCTCTATGCTTAATTTTATTACACATCGACTCAATTAATCCCGCAGACACAGCATGTCCACTGAGGTTATATATCCCTGTAATACCGCACATTAATCAGTTGGTTTTATTTCTATTCTTTTCACTTTTTTTAGCTTAAAGCACATGGTGTAATAATTATTCTTGAAAAAGGGGAAATGAAATTTTATACCAAAAGGAAAAACTAAACCTTCTGACATCCTAAAATCCATTAGCTCGAATCCAAGGGTTGAAACAAGATGAGTGAAATGTAAAGGGTCCCAAGCATTAATATGTAAGCTTCTTTTATCGAAGCCATTGATAATATTTTGATTCGTTTTTTTTAGTACTCTACTTAAATTATTACGAAAATTCCAAGATATTATTTTTGGGCTCAAAACATTTGGTAGTGTGATTACTAACTCGCCTTGGTCGACTAAAACCCTATTGATTTCGCTCAAATAAGTTCCTGCATTATGAACGTGTTCGATTACTTGGTTTGAAATTACTACATCAAATGAAGCATCGTTAATGTCAAGTATAGAGGTATGTTTAAACTTCAAATGCTCATTTTCCCCCCAAACTCTTCGACATATCTCAATTTCATTTGCAATTAAATCTATCCCTGTTACATCATGTCCTCTTTCATAAAGTTCTTTTGCAATTGACCCCCAACCACAACCGTAATCAAGAACTTTTCTAGAATGTCCATCAATAAGAGATACAGTTTGGTTAAATCGACTTTTTTTATTCGACTTAATACTATTATGGTGCTCTAGAATCTTGTCTTTAATTTCGTGTTCACTTAATTTTTGTCGATAGATATCCATTGTGCAAAATTATATTTGATGAACTGGTTTTTTAAGATATATGATAAACAATATTGGGATGGTGATACAAAGTTTTATCCAAAAAGAACTAATTGCACCATAATGGATAAATAAAATACCCAAAGAAAACATACCAAAACTGGCTAGATAAGCATTAAAATTAAATTTTAAATCATCTATTCTCAACGCCCAATAAACAATCCATAAGGTGTAAATCAAAACCGATAAAACAGTTGAAATTGCTGCAAATATGTATCCAAACACTGGAACAAAAAGTATATTCAATGCAAGATTCATCACCCCTTGAATTATTCCTCCACTAGAGAGAATCCAGTTTTTTTTATGATACATAATCACATTTGAAAATATTCTTGATTGACTTCCTAATACATATGAAAACCCTATAATTGGTATGACCTGTGCTGCTTGTCGGTAAGAGTTTTCGGCAAAAATTTGAATTAATTCAGCGGAAAAACAAAAAATTAAAAAATTTAGAAGTAGCATGTAAATCCATATATACTCAGAGAGAGTAACCATCTTTTTTTTCGAACTCGAATTATCATGTATTAATCCAGACATTGTAATGGGGCTTATTACCTGTGTTAAAGCGTCATGAAAAATATACATTAGTTTACCTAACATAAATCCAACAGCATAATATCCAACCTGCTCGATCCCAGTATATTTGGCAATAACCAATCTATCTGACAATCCTGCTAACCACATGCCCAAAAATCCCGGGAGTAATGGAATCGAATAAACCAATGAATCTTTTAGGATCTTTTTATTGAAAGTTAACGTGAGTAATCTTTTATGCTTAAAATAAAAAACATAAAAAATAAATATAGCAACAGCTGAGATAAATGTCCCCCACAGTTTGGCTAATATCCCGAAATCAGCAAGTATCAAAAGTGGCAAGGCGACAAGAAGATTAATCAATAGTCTTACTATTTCCACAAAAGATGTTTCTTTTGACAGGAGGGACTGTCTTAAAAAAACTAATCCGAGATTCCCTAACTGAAGAAATAATGGTGGTATAAAAGCGAGAAAAATATGAGGGTAAATAGGTATTTCCAATAGGTCGTCAACCCAAAATTTAGAGGTCCCAATTACCAGTACTGTTACCAAACTCCCAAATCCAAAAACGAATAAAAAAATGGTAGAGAACAATTCTCTTAATTGATTTTTATTGTCTTTGTATTCATGGTAGAATCTCCCAAATGCAGAATCTAAATAAAGTGAAATAAAAAAAGGAAGAAGTAGTGCAACAGCGTTAAGAGTGTCGAGAATACCATACTCTAATGGAGATAAATACTCTGTATAGATTCTGAGGACAATCATATTAATGCCCTTGGTCAGTATACTAGATAGCATATACCACTTTCCATGTAGGAAAATTGATTTCCCCCAAATTCCCTGGTGTATCTGTTTTGATTTCATTTTGTCTTTCACCAATATTTAGGACACTTGAATACCAATTTAATCATCAATAATGCTAATCCGTTTTAAGTCTAAACTAAGAGATGCATAAAACTTCATCTGTTGCTGAGCGAGTTCATTTGAAAAATATTTTACCTCTTCTGAGCTGAACATTTGATTTCGTTTAGTTGCACTTTTTAGAGTTGGAATAAAAGAAAAGCAAGGGCCAAATCGATTGATAAGTTTCTGCTTGACTTTAAACCAATACATTTGATTTCTTCTGATACCCTTGTTTAAAGATGAATGAAGGGTGTTTTCTTCAAGCATATCAACAATAAAATTTCCGACTCTTACATGATTTAATCCATCTGAAAATTGAGTAAGTTCACGAATAAGGCTTTGACGTGTATCAGATTTTTCACTAAATCCGGGTAATTCTGAATTTTCGTAATAAGTTGAAATTGCATTATTCAGCTCATGTAAATTTCTATAGATAGGCGATCCATTTGATATATTTAATCTTTTCCAATCAAAATCAGAAGGATTGAGTAAACATGTTTGCTTCCCCATTAACCAGGCTTCTAAAGTAGTCGTAGATTCAAAAGAAAGCCAAATGTCAGAAACTTGAATGACATCTATTATGGGTTCTTGATTTTTCAATATTAGGACGTTTTCAAAATTTGAAAGACCAACTACACCTGATGTCTTTTCGCCCAATAATGCACCGGGATGTATTTTAACTAAAAAGAGGACATCGGGATTAGATTCAACAGTTTGTAGTAGGATGGAATTAAACAACTGTTCTTCTCGTCTTAACTTTTCTACAACAGTTTTACCATAGAAATCTTCTGTTGCTTTGTACCGATGGTCATTGGTATTTAAAATTCCAAATTCCCAACAACCAATTCCAATTATCTTGTTGTATCGATTTTTTTGATACTTCGTTAAAAAAGAGCTTTTTGAACTGGGCTTTTTAATTTTATAAATGTCCGTCCCTACACTTCCACTGACTTTGATGCGTGAATTCAATTCGGGATAAAAATGGGTGGAGAGATCTTTATCTTTTTGACTCCAATACAAAACAAAATTTTCATAGAGAACATTGTCACTATTAACACCCCAAGTAAACTGATCAATGTCAGATTTTGATTCCCCAGTAAAGTTTCCCTCCGCAATAAGTGTTAGGCAAGGAATTGATTTTATACGTGCATACTTAATTAGATTTAAGTTGATTTTTGCTCCAATAGAATTAGTCATAAAAATCAGAACGGGTTTATACTTATCTATTGCCTGAAATCCATTATGTACACATTCTTCAACAACATTATACCCTAAAAGTCTTAAATAATTACATACCAGGCTTGCAACAACACGGTCCCTTGAATAACTTGACGTCCACTCTAAATTTAATATGTATGTGTTGTCATTAACCATTTTTACTGAGTTCATTAAGCGTCAGTCGATCACCCTTCTTGTAAGATTTTTGAGCTCTTTGTGCTAAAACAAAATCCAAATATTTCGGATGAAGTCCAAATCCAGGACGGATGGATCGGACATTTTCCTCCGTGAATTTTTCACCTTTTTTAATATCATCGACCACATAAAGAGAACGAGAAAAATCTTTCCCTTTTTTTTGTTTGAAAGTCAGCTGGAAACTCACTTCACCTATTGCACTTTCTGCCTTTCGAATTTCCTGTACCATAGCCTTAAACTCCTGTTCATCCAGAGAAAAAGTAGCATCAGGACCTCCTATTGAGCGATCGAGAATAAAATGTTTTTCGATAATTTTCGCCCCAAAACAAGTAGCTACCAGAGGAGCTGTAATGCCTAAAGTATGATCAGATAATCCGCTTATGACATTGAAGCGATTCCTATACTCCTGAAGCATAATTAGATTGGCTTCTTCTAATGGAGCTGGATAACTTGAAGTGCATTTTAGCAATGCAATATTATTATTCCCCTGACTTCTGATGGTTTCCAGCGCCAATTCAATGTCTTCTTTACTCGCTATTCCAGTGGAAAGTATTATGGGTTTACCTTTGGCAGCAACATAACGGATAAGCGGGATATCTGTTATTTCAAAGGAGGCAATTTTATAGGCTGGAGGATTAAACCTTTCAAGAAAATCAACTGCTGAGCGATCAAAAGGGGAGGAAAAACAAACTAACCCTTCCTCTTCTGCTACTCTAAACAGCTCTGAATGCCATTCCCAGGGAGTGTATGCTTGTTGATATAATTCGTAATAATTCTTACCATCCCAGATGCTTCCGTTATTGATAATGAAGTCCTCTTTCGTTGAATCGATCGTTAAAGTATCAGCAGTGTAGGTTTGAAGTTTAATGGCATCTGCACCCGCTCGTTTGGCTGCACGAATCGTATCGATAGCTATTTGTAGAGAGCCATTGTGATTCGCTGATAATTCCGCTATTATAAAAACTCCAGCATGTGGGAAAAAATCAAATCCCTTCATAATATTTGGATTTATATCGAGTAACCTGATGTCCTTTATGTTCATAATAGCCATCTACTCGATATTGATTTGCTAAGAATATTTTGTGGGATGCAATATTGTCTTCCAGCACATCCGCATATAATTCATGTTCGATATGAAGTAATCCTATTGTTTCAATAAATCTATACCCCAATCCTTGACCTCTAGCGTGGGGTGCTACTTGAAAGGAAATAAATCTTTCTCCTCCTTGCATTTCTACCCTTACGACACCAATAGCTTTGTCTATTTCAAAAATATACATCTCAGAAAATGAGTCTGATAATTTTTGATTAAACCAATTTGAATGTTCATCCCAGCTGATGGGTTCAGGGTTCAATGAATATTGTCGTGTCAATGGATCATTCGACCAATCGAATAATTGCTGCTTATCTTCTTTCGTCACTTTTCTGAAGTTCATGTCATCACTTAATTTTACATGAACAAGGGCGTCAACCCTCTTTTGGTCATAGATTAAGGCATTTGGAATTCTCTTTTGTTGGACGAATTGATGAGCTTCTAAAATAGGATATAATCGTGGTCTGAGTTCGTATGAAAAGGTGAATATTCGTTTGAATTTCAAACCTTCAAACGCAACTTTTTCAATAAGTAAAAGAAAGCAAGACCAAAGCGTTGAAAATTCTTGTGGTTCTCGAGCAGTTTCCATCAAAAATGAGATTTCAGCTGATTTTGTCTGCCAATTTATATGTACTAGTCCGCCATATCCAATACATTCTTCATCCTCTAAAAATGAAAAAAGAATTTGATCTGGATGGGTTTGCTGAAATAATTTAGCTACAACTTTCTCAAAATAAAGGTCCTGATCCTCAACGGTAAGCTTTTCCTGCTGTCTTAGATGATACATCTGATCATTTCGCCAAACCCTGATACGATTTTTGTCCAACATACGAATGGGAACTAAATTGTATTTGTCTGCTATGTAGCATTGACGTTCTAGGCATGTATATTTGTTTTCCATCAGATTCGAACAGGAAAGTTATGTTGCATGAGCTCAAGTTTGACATCCCTTGGTGTATACTGAGTAAAATGAAAAATACTAGCGGCTGCTATACCTCCCTTGAATCCTGATGCTACGAGTTCTGAAAAATCTTTAGGTTGGCCTGCTCCACCAACGGCAACTAATGGGATGCTTGAAAGGGAGGCAACTTGAGTATATAATTCTTTATCAAATCCTTGCATCATTCCGTCTCTGTCCACTGCGTTTACAATGATTTCACCTACCTTTAGTTGGTTCATCTCCTGAATGAAATCATTCAAAGAAAGATTTTCACGAATATTCGTATAAATCTGATATTCTCCGTTCCTTACAATAACATCTGCAGCGATAGAAATACATTGGCTCCCATAATACTCTACTGCTTTTTTAATAAATTCTGTATCATTTAAAGCCTTGCTTTTAATTAAAACCTTGTCTGCGCCTATGCCCAAAAGAGCATTTATTTGTTCATGCGTTTGAATCCCGCCTCCGATGGTTACTGGCATAAAGCATTCGTCAATAACACGTTTTACCAAATTGAGATTCATCTGTCTATTCTTTTGGGTGGCCATGATATCAACAAAAACTAATTCATCTACATTTCGGCTGTTGTATACTCTAGCCGCCTGGATCGGGTTCCCAACAATTCGCATTTGACTAAACTGCTTGGTTTTAACCAAACTTATGCCATTGAACGTCAAGATGGGTATTAAACGTATTTTAAGCATATTTTTGATAAAAAGCTTTCATCAGTTCCAATCCCGATTCTTGACTTTTCTCGGGGTGAAACTGGGTGGCAAATATGTGTCCCTTTTCTATTGAGGCAACTAAAGGGTACTCATAATTCACATAGGTTAATTTTACGTCTTCTTCCGGCACGACATGATAGCTGTGAATAAAGTAGAAGTTGTTTTCAATCGTGTCTTTTTGATCATTAATTTTGGGATCGTAAACTCTATTCCATCCTAAATGTGGAATGGGTAATTTTTTATTTTCTATAGGCTTAACCCACCCCTTAATCCATCCCAATCCTGAACAAATTTCTGGCTCTGTCCCATTTTCCATAATGAGTTGCATTCCCAAACATATCCCCAAAAAGGGCTTTTTGTGTATAAGGACTTGTTGTTTCAGTAATTCAGGGAGGCCGAGATTCTCTAAGTTTTTCATCCCTTGATGAAATGAACCAACTCCTGGGAGTAAAATGGAAGAGGCCTCCTCAATTGATCTATGGTCATTGGTAATTAAACTATCCAGTCCCAATTGCTTTAAAGCTTTTTGAACAGAAGCCAAATTTCCCATACCATAATCCACAATTGCAATCATCTTACTGAATTTTAAATAATGGTATTAGATTAAAATCTTGATCTCTTTTAAAAGTTCCATCAGAATTTTGATCAAAAAGCAAAGGATTCGTGAATGAATCAATTACAGTATCTATTTCTGCTTTATCCATTCCTGAATACTCTACAAACGACTGTACCCCATAATGCGGATATTTACCATCGTATTTTTGAACTAATTGAAGTGCCTCATCTCTACTCAGTCGAGCATTGCGAATATCGATACACGCATGATCAGTAGCCCGACCAAATCCATACTTAACATACTTTAAATAATCATGGAGTCCGACTAAGCGTTCATCTAAATTTTCATAATTCGTGTAAGTCCCTTCAATAGGTCCATCTTCTTTGACTTGGAATCCCTTTTTTTTGATGATATCAAGTTGCTTTCGGGCATCCCAGAAAAAATAAGACCCTAGGAAAATACCAACTACGCCAACTCTATTAATTTCTTCATCAGAAGGATAAAAATAAGGGGTGAGTTCTTTTCGAGTAAGCCCATCTACTCCGACCATATCTTCTATTCTATTCCCCAATAGACCTCCAAATTCTTCTAACCATTTTCGATTAAGAACTCTACTTTGAATCGACCGAAGATCCGGACCTCCATATTCCATCTGTGAATTTTCACCCCAAATGATTAATGGAATATTAAATTTTACAGCACACATCACTGGAATAGTGAAAATACCAATATGATTGGGCCACATTTCGTCGCCAACACGCTTAAATGATTCAACCACCATTTTTTTATAGGCAGTGTGATTTTTCTTGAAGTGAATTACATCAATTCCCATTCGGGACAGATTATCTAAATTTTGATTGCCTAGATCAGTTGCATAAGTTGTTTCAAAACATACACAAAGCGGATTCATCCCATAGACTTCCTTCATAAAGTAAGCTTGGTAAGTGCTATCTTTCCCTCCACTCACCGGAATAAGACAATCATATCCTATATCATCTTTCTTATAATTTTGGATAATTTTTTCAAATTCTTCTTTGCGTTGTTCCCAATCTATACCAATATCTTTTTGTTGAGCTGATTGACATGCAGTGCAAACTCCGTTCTCATCAAAAGTTAAATCTGGCTTGGTTTCTGGGAATAGACATTTAGAACAATACTGAATTTCCATAGGGTGCTACTTCTTTTCAATTAAAAACCAGGTGATATCATCTTGAGGGAAAACGGGATCCTTGCGGTAAGAAAAACCATAATCTACCAGATGAGTGTCTGGAAATTTTTCTAAAAATTCTCCAGCAAAATCGCGTTTAAATAAACGATCACTCTCTCCTCTGTAAAGGATTGTTTCCGGAACTGGATTGTAGTATTCAGCAATTAATATATATTTTCGACTATGATGATATAACTTTTCATATACTAAGGGGAGTTGATCAGGGTGGATATGAATCAAAACGCCTTTGGTCATTGTAAGATCATATTTGGAATCGGTTTTGAAATCAAATATTGATGTATGATGGGCCGATTCTTTTCCAATTGTATTTTCTAACTGAGCATGTGCCTTTTCATTAATTTCAACGCCAGCTAAACGGATATTTGGCATCAGGAGTTTGAAGGCCTTAAGATTCATTCCAATATTTGCACCAAACTCCAAACAAGAGTCAATGGGTTGGGCGCTTTTTAAACAATGGGTGAAAAAATTCAAGTTTGATGCGAGTAATTGAGACCCTTGGTTGCGTTCGATGTACTCATTGCCAAACTGACCTGCCCAAAAGGACTCTTGTGGTGTTATATAACTCATTTTAAAATTGATTTAATGTGCTGATATTTAACTTCCATCATGGTCCAATCCGCTAGTGTGTCGACATCTTGAGCTTGGAATTCATCCACAATAAACCCGCTAGTATCAGTGCTTATGATTGATTTTTCTCTTTTAAATTTCTCTACTTCGAACCAATAAAACTGACCAGCATCGTGATAAGATATGGGTATGTCTTGTGTTCTAACAAATACTTGATCTTTATTCATCATTTGTATTTTTCCATACTGATCTATTCGCATTGCCCTATGAATGGGATGTGAAAACGCTTGAACCGTAAAAATTGACGTACATTCCTGGGCGCTCATCTGATCGAAGGCCTCCTTAAATAAGTTGGGGGTAAGAAGTGGAGTAACAGGGTAAATACAGCATCCCCACTTAAAATATTGACGATTTTTCCCATAATATTCAAGTACTTCTAACAGGACATCGGTAGTTGAAGCAATATCTGAAGCATTCTCCTTCGATCTTAAGAAAGGAATTTTTGCACCAAAAGCAGATGCAATTTCTGCAATTTGATCATCGTCTGTAGAAACCATCACCTCGTCAAAAACTCCTGACCTCAATGTATTTTCAATAGCATGGGCTATAACCGGTTTTCCAAAGAAATCTTTAATATTCTTGTTTGGAATTCTTTTACTGCCGCTTCGAGCAGGTATAATTGCGACTTTAGCTCCCATAAAATTCAAAAATGGATTGAATTACACGTTCTAAACTTTTCTCCTCTAAAGTAGGATAGATAGGCAAGCTGAGACCTTTGCGATAGTACTCTTCTGCATGGGGAAAATCTCCTTGTTTAAAACCAAGACTTTTGTAGTAGGGTTGTAAATGGAGCGGTATATAATGTACTTGTGCAAAAATCTGCACTTCTCGGAGATACTCATAAAGTTGATCTCTACTTTCTGCCTGAATAACTGCCAAATGATAAGCATGACCCTCGGTAGCAAGATTCATAAATTCTACCTGCTCCAAAGAGTCAAATGCACTTTCGTAAGTGGCCGCAATAGATTTCCTCCGTTCTAAATTTTGTTTTGCCCTTGAAAGCTGAGAATGGCCTAATGCTGCAGCCATATCTGACAAACGATAGTTATATCCCAGTTCTAGCATTTCATAGTACCACCCACCATCGTTTTTGCTCATAAGATTTGGGTCTTTGGTAATCCCATGGGTTCTTAATCTAAGCAGCTTCTGGTACATTTCGGAACTATTGGTGGTAATCATCCCTCCTTCACCACACGCAATGTGCTTCACCGGATGAAACGAAAAAATGGCAGCATCTGCAAAAGCTCCATTGCCACAATTTTGCTTTTTCCCCATTGAATCTATGAAGTATCCACCAGGAGCATGGCAAGAATCTTCTAGTAAAAACACCTCGTATTCATCTGCTAGTTCCTTGTAGGCTTCCATATCCACAGCAGCCCCAGCAAAATCTACTGGGATAATTCCAGCGTAAGTCCCTCGGGGGGCCGATGCTAATTTTTTTCGTACCTGATCAATATCCAATAATAAACTATGGGGGTCAACATCACAAAACTCTACTATTCCTCCACAATACAAGATACAGTTGGCCGAAGCAGCGAACGTTAATGGACTCGTCAAGACTCTTGATCCTGGACCAACACCCAAAGCTAAAGCAGACAAATGTAAAGCTGCAGTTCCATTTGAAACGGCCACAGCATATTTCGCCTCAATGTAGCTTGCAAAAGCATTCTCAAAGGCTTTTATCTGTGGTCCTTGCGTCAAATAATCTGACTTTAGTACCTCAACAACTGCAGCTATATCGGCGTCAGAAATATGTTGCTTTCCATAGGGAATCGGTTTCATCGGACTTGAAAATCTTTATCTATATGTTTTATAATTAGTTGCCTGAGGGATTTAACGGTTTCCCACTTTTCATTCGTATCGGAGCTGTATCTAAATCCTTCCGCTACTTTTTTAGCTTCGAAAGACTCGACAAATTCTTGTAGATCCCAATTGCATACTGTTGGAAGGATAACGTAATATTTCCCTAAATCATAGGTGTTGTATGAATCTGAAGCAGCAATCATCTCTTCATGGATTTTTTCCCCTGGACGAATTCCAACTATCGGTTTTTCACATGAAGGCCCAATGGCATTTGCTACATCGAGGATTTTATAGCTAGGAATTTTAGGAACGAACAGCTCCCCTCCCCAAGCATTTTCAAGTGCATGTAATACCATATCAACACCTCCATCAATTGATATATTGAATCGTGTCATCTCTGGGCTTGTTATGGGGAGAATTCCTTCTTTGCTTTTTTTAATGAAAAAAGGAATCACAGATCCATTAGAACCCATGACATTTCCGTATCGGACTACACTAAACCTGATGTCGCGTTTTCCTTTGAAGTTATTTGCAGCAATAAATAATTTATCTGATGTCAATTTAGTAGCTCCGTAAAGGTTTATTGGCGCACATGCTTTATCTGTCGAAAGTGCTACAACATTTGAAACTTGCGTGCTTAAACAAGCTTTGATTACATTTTCAGCCCCTCCAATATTAGTCTTTACACATTCATCAGGATTATACTCTGCTATATGAACATGCTTCATAGCCGCTGCATGAATAACAAAGTCAATCCCTTGGAAGGCTCTTTCCAGTCGTTCAAAATCTCTTACATCTCCAATCAGAAAGCGAATTTGAGGATACTTTGAAATTGGAAAATCTTGGGCCATCAAAAACTGCTTTTGCTCATCCCTAGAAAAAATCACCACCCGCTTGACCTTTGGATAGGCAGCTAAAATTCTTCGTACTAAAGCCTTCCCTAAAGATCCCGTTCCCCCTGTTATAAGTATTGATTTATGATTAAGCATCTAAACTTATATTTCTTATTTTACTAACAATTTCAATAGAATTCCGCGCATCTTTTAATCCATATCCTTTCCCTTCAATTATATTTTGATAACTCACAGTATGAAGATCGGTAAATCCTTTACTAAACTCTATGGCTTCCCCTGCGATCGTTAGTGTTCTAAACGTAGGTAATCCTTTAGAAGTGGCTTCTTCGGGTAGATTGTCAGCATTAATACTTAAGTACCAATTCACTTGAGCCTGTTTAAAGCGTAAAGTCCCTGCATTGGTATCTGCAGATTTTTCGCTAACCGTAAAGCTTTCCATCGGACCAAAGATCCATTGCAACATATCAAAAAAATGAATCCCTATATTGGAGGCAATCCCTCCAGATTTTGCTTCATCTCCCTTCCAGGAGGTATAATACCAATTACCTCGAGAAGTGATATACGTAAGATCGATATCATAAACTTTATCGGCTGGTCCCTTTTGAACTCTATCCCTCAGTTTTAAGATTTCTTCGTGATGTCGCAACTGAAGAATATTATAAACTTTATTAGAGTATTCCTGTTCCAATTCGATCAACGCATCAACATTCCATGGATTCAATACCAAAGGTTTTTCACAAATCACGTCGGCACCTATACGCAGTCCATAACGGATATGGGCATCGTGTAGATAGTTAGGAGAACAAATACTGACATAATCTATTTGAACTCCTTTCCGTTTTAACTTTTCGATATGCCTATCGAAGCGTTCAAATTCTGTAAAAAAGTGCGCTTGAGGAAAGTAGCTATCCATTATCCCCACTCCGTCATAGGGGTCATACGCTGCAATCAGGTTATTTCCGGTGTCCTTGATGGCACGCATATGCCGTGGTGCTATATATCCAGAAGCTCCTATAAGTATAAAGTTTTTCATCAAATAGGTTTAACTTGATTATTGTTTAAAAAATATTTTTCTCCAGATTCAGGACAAACAGCCTGATGATTATCATCGAAATGTAAACGGTGGCCATAAGCACTCACCCATCCGATTTGTTTCCCTGGGTTTCCTACAATTAAGGCATACGGAGGAATATCTTTGGTGATAACAGCCCCTGCACCAATAAGTGCATACGCACCAATTGTATTTCCGCAAATAACGGTGGCGTTAGCGCCGATAGAAGCCCCTTTTTCGACTCGTGTTTCTACATATTGATCGCGACGGATTACGGCTGAACGTGGATTAATAATATTCGTAAATACCATGGAAGGGCCTAAAAACACATCATCTTCACAAATCACTCCTGTGTAGATGGAGACGTTATTTTGCACTTTTACATTGGTTCCTAAAACCACGCCAGGAGATACCACCACATTTTGCCCGAGATTACAATTGTTTCCAATGGCACAGTCTTTCATCACATGAGAAAAGTGCCAGATTTTGGTCCCCGTCCCAATGGTACAACCTTCGTCGATAACTGCGGTTGGATGCGAAAAGTAATTAGAGTCGCCCATCTACTTTTTGTTTTGGGTATATTCCTTTTAAATCGTAAACAACAGTTTCCGATTGCATTTTTAATGCCTCCATATCTAAAGTTTCAAATTGATCATGCGCCACCGCCAAAAGAACAGCATCGTAAGCTTCTAGGTTTGAAATCAATTGTATACCATATTCTTGCTCTACTTCATCTGTGTCAGCACAAGGGTCATAAAGCGACACATCCATGCCGTAATCTAATAGTTCGTGTGCAATACTGGGAACCATAGAATTCCGGATATCGGGGCAGTTTTCCTTAAAGGTAATGCCCAAAATGAGCACCTTCCCATGGGCGATAGGGAGCCCCTTTTGACTCATTAATTTGACTAATTTTTGAGCCACAAAGCGACCCATATTGTCATTTACACGTCGTCCGGCTAAGATCATCTCTGGATTAAAACCCACTTCCTGTGCTTTAAAAGCCAAATAATACGGATCGACTCCGATACAATGACCGCCTACCAATCCGGGTGTAAACTTTAAAAAATTCCATTTGGTTCCTGCTGCTTCCAAAACCTCATTGGTGTCCAAGCCCAAACGATCAAATATTAAAGCGAGTTCATTGACGAAAGCAATATTGATGTCCCGTTGTGTATTTTCAATGACTTTAGCAGCCTCAGCGGTTTTAATACTTGAGGCTTTATAGATTCCAGCAGTAATCACTCGCCCGTATAAAGCGGCTATTTGTTCCAAAGTTTCAGGTGTAGACCCCGAAACTATTTTTAAAATTTTGGTGACTGTATGCTCTTTATCACCAGGGTTAATCCGTTCTGGACTATAGCCTAAGAAAAAATCTTGATTAAAGCTTAAGCCCGACTCTTGCTCCAAAATTGGCAAACAAACCTCCTCAGTAGCTCCGGGATAAACGGTAGATTCATAGACGACCGTATCTCCTTTTTTTAAGAGTTTTCCGACTGTGTGAGATGATTTTTCCAAAGGAGTTAAGTCTGGAATTTTATTTTCAGTCACCGGAGTAGGGACTGTAACGATATAATAATTACAATCGTTGAGCTCCTCTACTTGGGTGGTCGCGATTAATGTTTTTCCGACCACGGCTTCCAGCTCCGGAGTGCTAATTTCTAAAGTGTCGTCCTGAAATTGATTTAAACGCGCTACCCGTGTAGTGTTGATATCAAACCCCACAACAGTGTAATGCTCAGCAAAGGCAACTGCCAACGGCAGTCCCACATATCCTAAACCAATGATTCCAATTTTTGGTTCTTTTGACGTCATGAAGTTTTTAAATTTAAATGTGCGTCTACAGTATAATAATCCACATACCATTGTAGGAAGCGTTCTATTCCCGAACGAATAGTTGTTTCCGGCTTATAGTCAAAAGCCGCTACAAAATCGTCCATATGTGCATAGGTTTGTGGAACATCACCCGGTTGGATGGGTAAAAGTTCCATCTCAAATGACTTGCCAACAACCTCCTCAATGGTTTTAATAAAATCCATCAGCTTAACGGGATTGTTATTGCCGATGTTGTACACTTTGTAAGGGGCTGCGGTAGGGTTTTCCGCTGTTTTCTCCACAGGTGCTTTCGCCGGATTCATAATAACACTAACCACCCCATCTACAATATCATCGACATAAGTGAAATCACGCAACATCTCTCCTCGATTGAACACCTGTATGGGTTTGCCCTCAAAAAGTGCTTTGGTAAATAAAAATAAGGCCATATCTGGGCGTCCCCATGGACCATATACGGTAAAGAAACGCAAGCCTGTAGTGGCGATACCAAATAAATGCGCATAGGTATGAGCCACGAGCTCATTCGACTTCTTAGTGGCTGCATAAAGCGAAATCGGATGGTCTACACTATGGGAAGTTTTGTAAGGCAACTCTAAATTCCCACCATAGACGGAGGAACTGGAAGCATAGGAGAAATTTTTAATGCCGTGTTCTCGAACAGCTTCTAAAATATGCTGAAACCCAACGATATTTGCATCGATATAGGCCATCGGATTTTCGATGGAATACCGAACGCCCGCTTGGGCTGCTAAATGACATACAGCATCTATAGTATGCCCCTTAAACACCTCATTAACGGCTTCTCGATTGGCTAAATCAACTCTGTAAAAATGGAAATTTGGATAGATCTCCGAAGTGTTTTGTTGGGACGCTTGAGTTATCCCTAACTGTTTTAAGCGATCCCATTTCAACTTTTGATCATAGTAATCATTGACGACATCCAGGCCGATGATTTCATGTCCCATCCCCAAAAGTTTTTGGCTTAAATGGAAGCCAATAAATCCGGCTACGCCAGTAATTAATATTTTAGAGGGCTTTTCCAATACGATAGATGTGTAGATTAGAATTAGAGTTTAAGCTTTCTGGAAGAATATTTCTCCCGTCGAATAATTTAACAGGGCGAACCATTTGCTGGGTTAAACTTTCCCAATCATAGGAGGCAAAAGCATCCCACTCGGTAAGTATAGCCGCCCCAAAAGCATCTTGTAATGCTGCTTCTGGTGTGGAGTGCACCACAATACGGCCTAACTTTTCGTTAGGATTCTGTCCATTATATTCATTCCAAATACGAATATCTTCGCGAATTCTGTGTTCCGAAACCATAGGATCATACACATGGATTTCCGCTCCTTCCTCTAATAGCTGGTCGGCGACGTAGATCGCTGCAGATTCTCGTGTGTCGTTGGTATCTTTTTTAAATGCCCAACCTAAAAAAGCTATTTTCTTTTGGTTAACCGTCCCGTGAAGAGTATCGATTATCTTTTTACTAAAACGCCTTTTTTGATAATCGTTAATCTTAACCACCTGATGCCAATAATCGGCCACCTCTTCTAAACCGTAGTAGCGACATAAATAAACAAGATTTAAAATATCTTTCTGAAAACAACTACCACCAAAGCCAACAGAGGCTTTTAAAAATTTTGGCCCTATACGACTGTCCAATCCCATGGCGTGGGCAACCTCGTCTACATTCGCACCTGTTTTCTCACACAGCGCCGATAAACTGTTGATAGACGAAACTCTTTGGGCTAACATAGCATTCGAAGAAAGCTTTGAAAGCTCGGAAGACCATACATTGGTCGTCACAATTTTTTCACGGGGGATCCAATTTTCATAGACAGAAACCAGGGCTTGTAGTGCTTGCTGACCACTAGGGGTACTATCGCCTCCGATTAAGACCCGGTCAGATTTAAAGAGATCTTGAATAGCTGTCCCTTCCGCTAAAAATTCTGGATTCGATAACACTTCAAAGGCTACACCGTTTCCAGAGCCTTCCAAAACCTCCTTAATTTTTTCAGCGGTCCGCACGGGAAGGGTAGATTTTTCAACGACAATTTTGTCAGATGTGGCCACCCGTGCGATATCACGAGCACACTTTTCCACATAGGTCAAGTCGGCAGCCATTCCTTTCCCTTCACCATAAGTTTTAGTGGGGGTATTAACGGCCATAAAAATCATTTCAGAACGGTCGATAGCACCCTCAACATCGGTCGAGAAAAATAAATTTCTCCCCCTAGCTTCTCCAACAACCTCTTTTAAGCCCGGCTCATATACGGGGAGTTCATCTAAATCCTCAGCATTCCATGCTCCTATACGATCAGGGTTTATATCTACTACTGTCACACGAATATGCGGACACTTTAGAGCGATAACTGCCATTGTAGGTCCCCCTACATAACCAGCTCCGATGCAACAAATTTCTTTAATCTTCATCTTTTGTAAGGCGTTTACGAATTCCAGAGGACGAGTATTCATGATCTCTAGAATTGTAATAAATCTCTATTCCCTTTTGTTCGCAATACGCTTTGCCAGTGAAATCCTTTTCAGCGTATTCTTCCCCTATAATCCGAATGTCGATTTTAAAACTACGAAGGATTTCATCCAAGTCTTTTTCAGAAACATAAGGGACAACCTCGTCCACAAACTTGCAAGAGCTCACCTGTATATAGCGCTCAATGACACTTTGAACGGGTTTGTTTTTTTCAGGCCGATCTATACTAGGGTCTAATTGTAAACCAACAATTAAGTAGTCGCAGACGGTCTTCGCTTCTTCCAACATTTTGACATGTCCGGCATGGAAAAAGTCGAAAGTGGAAAAAGTAATACCGACGGTATTATTCCGGGGATTTTTCGGTCGCATATAGAATGATGTGTTTTTGTGTCGGACTAAAGGTCGGAGATAAATAAAAGCTCACTTTACGCCCGATGGTGTTTTCGATCTTTTGCTCTAAATTTTGGATATAAGTAGTGTTGAGTTCATCTCCGATTAGAAAAACTTCAATGTGCCCACTATCGATCCCCTCAGCATAGCTTCCAATCAATACAATTTTTTGAATATTTCCAATCTTGGAAACGACAGTTTCTACTATATCTTCTATCCCCAAGTGTTTCATCACTACTTTTTGCATGACTTCAAAAAGCGGGTGTTGAGTATTGGCTTGGTAGTGTACTTTGTTGTTTTCTTTCTGTTTCTGGAGATAGCCTGCCTGGTGCAAATGATTCAACTCTTTACGAATCGCATTTGTCGATTCGCCCATTTCTGTAGCCAAACCATTCAGGTAGCCCTGATTGGCTTGGGAAACAAAAAACTTGATGACCAAACGCAGTCTTGTTTTCGAAGTGATTAGTTCCCCAAGCATATATCGAGTATCTTAATTACTAGAACAAAGATAATAATTTACATTTAAACAAGCACTAAAAGTACTTGATATTATTTCACGCAGCGATTTCTATATTCTACTTTTGCTTGTTCAAAGCCTGCCAAAGCTGCTGTCTTAAACCATTCGCAAGCACGATCTTGCTGTCCCAAATTGGTATAGACCAAAGCTTTAACATATTCAGACTTTCCCCCTGGGGCTTTAAAAACATCGATGACCGTATCTAACTTTTGAATGGCCCGAGTATAGTCTCCCACCGAAAAATAAGACAAGCCAGCATTTTCGAAATGCTGGTACTGGTAGGGATCTAACTGGCACGCTTGTTCAAACAATTGAATAGCATCGAAGAAATTCTTTTGTGCATATAATTGTTGCCCTTGAACGGATAAGTCGTTTGCTCGTTGAGATTCCTCTGGGCTTAATGCAATGATGCGTCTAAAAGACAACAGATCGGCATTGGTTGGGAAAAGCTCAACTGCCTGATTGATCTTATCTTTCCATGACTGTGTTCGGGGTGGATTCATGTTCACCACTATGGCAAAGTAATTCCGAAGAAGACTTTCATTTCTAGATTTAAGCACTTTGTCGAATATGGCCTCTACTTCTTTTAAATCTCCCACCTCTAGGAGTTGAGACATGTATACCGAGGCGTGTAAGGCATTTCCCGGGAGGTTGTAAAAGGCTTTTTTAGAGTAATGTAGAGCACTATCTCTAACACCCATATCCCGATAAATTTGCGCTTTCATGATTTCACTATAAAACAAATAAGGATTTGCGGGAGACCCTTCATCTAATAACTCTAAAGCCCGATCGTACTTTTTCGCGTTATAAAAATATCGCGCTTTCACCGAGGCCAAGGGAATCGTTGTTACGGTGATATTTGGAATCCACGGCAAAGCATTCTCCACTTCGGTCAGAGTCAGTGAATATTGGTTGGAATTAAAATCGCGTAATAGAACCAATTGACTTTGGAGCGACTTATTCGCCAAATTGTTGACATGAACAGTTGGTATGACAAACAACAATGGGAGCACCATTGCCGGAACCGTCAGCTTTGTGAATCGTTTGTTTTCTTTGGAGGCAGGATTGCCTTTCCAAGAAACTATGGCTAACACCAATGTCAGCGGGGCCAGGACCTGCGGACGGGCAATAGGGAAGTTAAGGTTGGAGTCGATAAAATAGATCCCCATATATCCCAAACAGATCCCATAGAACAATATGATTTCATCGGATAAATCTTTCCGTGCTAAAATTCGAAGCAGATATATACCCGTAATTACAAAAATGCCGAAATACAAAAGAAACCCCAAAATACCCAATTCTGCTCCCAGCTGAATAAAATCACTGTGGGCATGGTAAGGGACGATATAGCCCTTGATATCATTTCGGTCGTAGTATATAGATTTAAGCTTCCAATTCCCCAAGCCTACTCCAAGGATTGGAGAACTCGCAACTTGTTTGCTCACTGATCTATAATAACGCAAACGCTTTTTTATTGATCCATCGGCTTTGGTAACAGAAATAGTTGAAGCTCGTTTAACCAAATCTCCATCTCTATTTCCGGAAAAGAAAATTTGATTTGAGCCTACAGCTACTAAAATTGGTACGATTAAATAGAACGTTTGCCAGAAAGGTAATTTAGAATGGTCATTATTACGGTAACGAAGAAAATTGATAGCGGTGAAAACTACTAAAAGTAATAGCATTGCTATATACGAAGCACGGCTGTCTATAAAAGTAAGGCAAAAGAGAGATAGAAATACCAATACCGTCATCGCTATTTTCCATATTTTTTTTCCAAATACTATGGCTAAATACAATGCAAAAGGAATTTTCCCTGCGATGGAAAAAGCTGTAATGTTACGATTAGCTGTAACTCCCTTGACATTTCCTGAACTAAATGTATTGGTTTGAAACATTCCCACCACCTGATCCAAAACCGCATACACTTCAATGGCTAAAATGGCAGACAAAAGAACGCTACTAAACCGAATTTTATTGGGGATAAATTGAAGGAAAATCGCTACAAAAAAGAACATAAAAAAGGTGTTGAACTGGCGGCCCAGATTCAACAATACCTCGGTGGGATTAATGGCGTAGAAATAGGATAAACCAGCCCATACAATAAAAGCAAAATAACACAGGCTTACCCAGCGCATGGAAACCTCTCGAAACCCATCGCCCAATTCTTTGCGATAAATCAAAATCCAAACTCCCGCCAAGCTATTCAGAACACTCATCAAAAGCCATTGTGGCGCAATTTTATCCACAGCTCCCCAGTTCGGGACAAAGCCCAAACACATAAATAATATGATAAAAGCGTATGCAACGAATTGATGTTGTGAAGAAATTTTTTGTGTACTCATAGAAATAAACATCAAATTTGTAGCACAAGATAACTATTAATACGGTGTCCCTTCTACCCGGATTTAAAGATTATTAACAGAGATGTCAGCAGTATGGAAGTATATTTTTTAAGTTTTGGAATCAGTGCAATACTCGCCTTTGGCGTGCAATGGCTTTTTTTACGCTTCAACCAAATCGACCAAATCAACGCACGGTCTTCACATGCCACCACGGCCACTCGGACGGGGGGGATTGGTATTTTCCTCACCGTCTTACTCATAAGTCTATATTTCTACCTCCAAGGCGTTAAACTCTTTGACTATGGCCTCTTTGTTCCCTTAGCCCTCATGTTTGCGATTGGAGTTTACGATGACTTCTATCAGGCCGATTACAAACTCAAGCTTTTTGTACAACTCATCGTAGCGAAGATCCTGATCGATCAAGGTTACCTGATCGACTATTTCCACGGCGTTTTTGGGTGGTATGAAATGTCTAGAGTCGCTTCTCAACTCTTTACAGGCTTTGTTTTTTTAGTCATAGTCAATGCCTTTAATTTTATCGACGGACTGGACGGCCTAGCGCTATCACAAAGCCTAAAAGCGATGGCTCTTTTTGTGCTATTGACAGCCGAAGACCACCATCTATTAACTCTTATTGGGTTAGTAACCGCTGCTTTAATTCCCCTATTTTACTTCAACTTAAAACCAAATAAAAAAGTTTTTTTAGGCGATGGTGGATCACTTTTTTTAGGAAGTCTAATAGCCGTATTAGCATTTGAATTTTTGGATCGCGACACCCTCATCGTACCTGCGGCACACCAAGCTTGGTTAGCCATCTTTATTTTAGCATACCCACTTCTAGACCTATTACGAATATTTATTGTTCGCCTTCGTCAAGGCAAGTCTCCTTTCCAGCCCGATGCCAATCATTTACATCACCTACTGCTCCAAAAACTACAAAACCACTTAGCCGTGGTGAGCACAATTCTACTGATAGAAGGTCTCTTCATTGGAGCATTTATTTATTTTTCTAGTCTATTCAACTAAAAAGTTTCTCTAAAGTTAGGGCATAAAAAAACCTCCCCGAAGGGAGGTTTAAAAAAGCTAATCGTTAAGATTAGTTAGATGTAGATAGAAGCTCTAATTCTTCCATCGTATCATTATCAATTGTGGCATCACCATCGTGCTGTCCATCTGTACCAGCAGGTACATTGTCAGGACCATTTACCGCAGCAGTGTCTCCACTTAAGCCAGTTGTGTTCAAGTTGAACGAGTAAGAAACTGTTCCAGAACGTGAACCACCCGCTTGAGCTTGATACGCTTCAATGAAGGCTCTAAATCCAGAGATAGATGAAGTAGTAAATTCTGCAGCTACATATGAAGTTGTTCCTGTAGGAGCAGTAGCAGTAGTGTAAGTAGACGATAATCCAGCTCCACTAACTGTAACATCAATATTTGCCAAAGGCTCAGCCAATAGTCCGGTAGCAGAAGGTGCAGTAATAGATGTTACTGAGTCATTTCCAGTAACTTCAACATATTGAACCTTAGTAACAGAACTAAAGTCTAAAGTTAATAGCTGAGAGCTTGTATTTGAAGTAACAATGATATCCGAAGCATCTCCAGGCTGGATGTGTTGGTGACCAGTTGTAAGCGTACTTAAAGAAGCATTATTAGTAACTCTTAACGTCGTAATATAAGCATCAGTTGTAGTTACAAGTGACTCAAGTGGAGTATTGTCAACTGTCAAATCACTAATATATCCCTGAACGGTTAACGTCTCAAGATCCCCGTTAGTAGATCCAAATGTGACAGGATTAGCTTGAAGAGTTAAATCAGCATTTGCTTTTCCAATGATAGTTACATCTTCTAAGCTATCGTGGTTACCATCATTAAAGTTGTAAGCATTGTCTAAAGCATGGAGTCTGTACGTTACAAAATCATCTGAATCTGCTGCAGTTAAGAAAGTACTGGTTGCAGTTGCAAAGGCTACAGTAGTTGCATCTTCAAGAGAGATAGCCGCACTTACAACAAGAGATTCAGCGATGAAAGTTGTAGCGCTATCAGTATTAATAGCAGCTGAGTTAACAGTCAATGCATTTGCGGTGAATGAAGTGATGTCATTCGCTGTGAAAACACCTGATACAGTTTCTAATGCAGGTAATTCGAGTGCGTGACCAGTTCCAGTATCTGTTAGGTTAAAGATATTACTAATCGTCTCGATACCGTTCCCACTGAACTCACCAGAGTAAGTAACATCAGTTCTAGCTCCAATTTCTAGATCTGATCCGGAAAAAGTAACATCAGCAGCATCTGCAATATCAAGAGCAGAATTAATATCTCCAGTTACTGTTACGTCAGCATCACCCGTAGCGTTGATGGTTAAAGTCGCAGAGCCATTAGTCCCTTCAATCGTAGTGTTACTTCCTGTAAAAGCTGAGGCTGAAGAAACAGAAACAACTCCAGTGGAAATATCTCCACCATTTAAAGTAAGAACACTAGCTACAGCAGCTCCAGTAATTGTAATACCGTCACCAGTTATAGTCGTGTTAGAATTTTGTCCAGAAACAGAAGCTACTCTTACAGTTCCATCAGTAGTAATTGTAGTACTAGCAACATCACCAGCAACAATGGCACCAGAAGAAGTAAGTACAGAGTTACTAACTTCAGCAGTGTTGTTAAGCGTGATAGCTGTTGCACTGATTGTACCACTGTAGTCTGCAGTAGAAGCAGAAGTAAGTGTACCAGCATTTAACGTAACCATTGTAGGAATCGCAAGTGTTCCTAATCTAACTTGAGTTGCGTCAGGGAGGTTTAATACATTAGAAGAAGCACCAGTCCCCACTAATAAACGGCCAGCAGTTCCTGTTAACCCTTCTAGATTTAGTACTTCCAAATCACTAGCGTCAGTAATGATTACATCACCTACGGAAGTCAAATCTGGGAATGAAACTGAAGTTCCAATACCCTCAAAAGAAAGATTACCTTCGATTTGTTGAACGGCAGTAATATCAGCAGGGCCAACTAAAGTAACTCCTCCGTCGATAAACGTAAGATATGTAAAGTCGATCGCTGTTGTTTGTGTTGAAGTAAAATCAAGGTTTCCTCCTGAAGTTCCTTGAATGATCGTACGGATCATGGTAGCAATGCTTTGGACACGTGCAACGTGTGTATTTGCCCAAGCACCTAAATCAATAGTTACATTACCTTTAACGATAACAGAAGTAACCTGCCCTGATTCGAAACTAAATAATGTCTCCGCATACTCCAATTCAGGAAGGTTGCGAATACGAACATCTTGCTCGATAACAGCAGCAGCATCAAGAAGGTCTGCTAAAGCAGCTTCGATACGCTCTATTTCTAAATTAAGTTCGTCAACCTCATCACTGATACTTGTAGTTGCACTAGTTACAGCAGTTTCAATATCAATATTATTGATTTGATCCTCAAGGTCACTTTCTAAAGCGGCTAATTCAGCAAGTATACGTGCAATTTCGTCAGTCAACTGTTGTTGAGTTGCACCATTGGAAGCCAAATCCCGAACAGCTTGATCAATCGCTAAAAGATCGGCCTGAATTCGTTCGATGTCTTGAAAAGCATCCTCTAGACCGTCAAGTTCTGAACTAAGTCTAAGAATCTCTTGATTAAGCGCATCAAACTGATCGTCATAGTTCTGGCATCCTACAAGTACTCCTGCGAGTGCCAAGAAACTTAATAAACTTTTTTTCATTTGATAGTAATTAAGATTAGTTAAAAAAGTGTTTTATAATAACATTTAATTTTATCAAATACCGTGCCAAACTAATGGAAGTTCAGGTAAAATATAATGTGGAGGGCCTTTTTTTAGGTAGTTAAAGGTTCTGAAAGCAATAATTTTTAATCATTTCCAGTTTCCTAAAGCACCTAAGCGCTTAGCAAGGCCATTTGGAACTTTGTGCTGACCGAAGGTTTTAGAATATCTCATCCTGGGTGGTGGTACTAAAACACCAACTCCCTGATCTACGCCCAATATATTGTACCTTTGAAAAAAAGCGCTTATGTATCTAAGTGAAACAGAAGAAATAATTGCACTGATCGCTTGTGGTTTTATCCTCATCGGCTTTGTAGTCAGTACCATCAAAGAAATTAAAAGCACCATCGCCGAAGAAAAAGCCAAATATGCCCAGCAAAAAGCAGACGAAGAAAAAGTCAAAGAGCTAATTCGTTACTTAGACACCAAAAATGAATTGATACAAACCGTTATCAAAGCGCAAAAGAAAAACAAGGAAGAGTAAAAAAAATTCTTTCTATATTTGTACATACAACATTTGTAAAGACAACTATGAAAAAGAGATTATTTCCGGCGGATCAGCGTGGTCATGCAGATCACGGATGGCTCAAAACCTATCACAGCTTCAGCTTTGCCAACTATTTTAACCCCGATTGTATGAATTTTGGAGTCCTTCGTGTCCTTAACGATGATTTCATCAAAGGAGGGGGCGGTTTTGGCACACACCCACACGACAACATGGAAATCATTACCATCCCATTTGCGGGCGACCTAGAGCACAAGGACAGTATGGGAAATGTTGGGCTTATTCGCCAAGGCGATATTCAGGTCATGAGTGCAGGGACAGGAATTCTCCACAGCGAATACAACAAAAATCAGGAGGTCGATGTGGAGTTATTTCAAATCTGGGTTTTTCCGAATAAAAAGGATGTCACTCCAAGATACGATCAGATCAGCATATCGGAGTTAAAAACCACCAATAGCTGGTATCAGATTCTTTCTCCAACCCCCGACGATCAGGGCGTGTGGATCCATCAGGATGCTTGGTTTCATATGGGCGATTTTACGGCCGACACCCATCTGGATTATACCTTCAAGAATCCTGCGAACGGATTGTATATAATGGTCATTGAAGGAACTGCAGAAGTAGGTGGAGAAAAACTTCACAAAAGAGATGCGATAGGACTCTGGGAACTTTCTTCCATCTCTTTTGATGTAGCCGCTGATAGTCAGTTATTATTAATGGAAATACCTTTACTGAATTAAAAAACCTATGGAGAACGACAATTTGCTGTTAAAAGATTTTGTGTCTCACCTCGAGCGTAAAATCAAAAATGGAACTTATAAAGATTCCGTTCACAAGATTACATTGATGACGACCTTATCGACAATCGAAAAAACAATTCGAGAAGATTTTTAAAAGGGCCAACTCAGGGATGCCTATATTAGCGTTACTATGCTATAGCAACCCGAATGGAAGAAACTACCCTTTCAATTGTCAGAGGTCTTTTTGGTCTGCTGGTGCTCTTGGCCATCGCCTGGGCAATCAGTAAAGACAAAAAAAACATCCCGTGGAAAACAGTTCTTTTGGGCTTGTTGCTTCAGTCCTCCATTGCCCTTGGCCTACTCTACTGGGAGGGCCTAGCAGGCCTGTTTGAAATACTGGGTGCATTCTTCGTGAAAATACTGGAGTATACGGGCGCTGGAACGGAAATGTTGTTCGGAGAGCTGGGACAAGCCAAGGGACGCGGATTTATTTTTGTTTTTCAGGCTTTACCTGTGATTGTCTTCTTTTCTGCACTGACATCACTCCTCTATTATTTCGGCGTGTTGCAAGCTATTGTTCGACTGTTGGCTTGGGGCTTAACGAAAACACTAAACATTAGCGGTGCTGAAAGCCTTTCGGTTGCTGGAAATATTTTTTTAGGCCAGTCAGAAGCCCCCCTATTGATTAAAACCTATCTGAAAAACATGAGCCAATCGGAATTGTTTTTAGTGATGTTAGGGGGAATGGCGACTGTGGCTGGGAGTGTAATGGGGGCTTATATAGGATTTTTGGGTGGAGAGGATCCTACGGCCCAATTAATGTTTGCCAAGGCGCTATTGGCCGCTTCAGTCATGGCTGCTCCGGGAGCAGTAGTCATTGCTAAAATCATTTATCCTCCTCAGCAACCCATTCAGACCATAATCGAGATACCAAAACAAAACATCGGGGATAATTTACTCGAGGCAATTACCAATGGTACACAAGAAGGGGTTCGAATGGCGGTGAATGTAGGGGCTATGCTGTTGGTTTTTATTGCCCTTATAGCGATGCTTAGTGGTCTTCTAGAAGTCGTTGGGGAAATTGGAAATATAAATCTATGGATACGTGAAAACACCCCTTACGCTCACTTATCATTGGAATTTCTGTTGGGTTATATATTCGCCCCATTGATGTGGATCATTGGCGTTCCGGAACCAGATACTGCTCTGTTGGGACAACTACTGGGCATAAAGCTAGTCGCAAGTGAATTTGTGGCCTATGCACAACTAGCCGATTTAAAAGAGATGGCTGTGGGAGGGCTTCAAGATCCAAAATCGATATTAATGGCTTCATTTATGCTGTGTGGCTTTGCAAATTTTGCTTCTATTGGAATTCAGATTGGTGGGATTGGGATTTTAGCTCCCGAGAGACGAAAAGACCTAATCCGTCTTGGACCTTTGGCCATGGTTGGGGGAACATTAGTATCCCTTATTTCGGCTACCATAATCGGTATGCTAACCCTCTAAGAAAATTGTAGTAAACGAAACTGCCGGTAGAGCAAACCTCCGCTGATTAGAGCAAATCCCCAAAGAACAATTGCCCAAAGGGTTTGACCATATAGCCATTGGCCTGTGCCAAAAAGAAGTGCATAGGTAGCAAAAATACCCAAAAACATACACCAAATAGACCGCGCTAAATCGCTCTCTTGCTCGGCAAGGTCGACGGAAGGTTCTTGAGTGGCCATAAACGAACGCCAACTGCGACTCGAAGGCCGTACCCGCTTATAGAAACTAATTAAGACCTGATCGGACTCTGGTGCGGTCATAAGCGTTACCACTATCCACACGTAAGTGGTTGAACCTACACCAATCAGCATTTTAAGCCAAGCTTCCAGCTGTGTTCCGAATCCTATCTCCAACACCAAGGCAATGATAAAAGAGGACAACATCGCTGCAATTTCGCTCCAAACATTGATGCGTACCCAAAACCAACGCAAGAGAAATAATAAACCCGTTCCTGCTCCAATTTGCAATAAAATTTGAAAAGCTTGTAGGGCAGATTCAAGTTGTAGTGCTAATAAACAAGAAAGCAGCGCTAAAAAAAAGATACACAGTCGACTGATAAAGATCAATTCTCGCTGAGAGGCATCGGGTCTATAAAAACGCTGATAACAATCATGAATAAGGTAGGAAGCTCCCCAATTGAGATGAGTAGAAAGCGTAGACATAAATGCCGCCATCAGTGCTGCGAGCATCAGTCCAAATAAACCCTCTGGTAAAAACGTTAACATGGCCGGAAATGCTAAATCATGATTGAGTGTAGCAGCATCGAGTTGTGGAAAAGCTGCTTGCAAATCGCTCAGTTCTGGAAAAAGAACAAGCGAAGCGAGAGCAATCAGGATCCAGGGCCAAGGGCGTAGAGCATAATGCATTAGATTGAAGGCTAAGGTAGCCCATAGGGCGTGTTTTTCTGTTTTTGCGGACAACATCCGCTGAGCAATATAGCCTCCTCCACCGGGCTCAGCACCAGGATACCAAACACTCCACCATTGAACCGCAAGCGGTAAAATAATCAGTCCAACCCATGCTTCGCTATCATCCCAAGCCGGAAGCCACGACTTTCGTTCTTGCACATTGGGCGCCTCTAGAAGCTGTGAAAGACCTCCGATTTCAGGCAGGTCTATCAGATATACAGCAGCGGCGATAGTGGCCACCATCGCTAAGAAAAATTGAAAAAAATCAATTATGATTACTCCTCTCAGTCCGCCAACTAAGCTATAAACTAAAGTAATGCCCGCTCCGATGAACAAGGCCTCTTGGGCATAGCCGGGCCAAAGGATAGCAAATATCTTAAGTGCTGCCAAGCAAACACTCGCCATAATCATAACATTGAAAAACAACCCTAAGTAAACAGCTCGGAAGCCCCTTAGAATTGCAGCTCCTCGACCACCGTAGCGCAATTCATAAAAGGAAAGGTCGGTGAAAACCCCTGAACGGCGCCAAAGTTTGGCATAGATAAAAACCGTACACATCCCTGTGATTAGAAAACACCACCATAACCAATTTCCAGAAACTCCTTTTTCTCGAACCAATTGAGTTACCAAATTAGGGGTGTCTGCAGAAAATGTAGTCGCTACCATACTCACCCCTAAAAGCCACCAAGGCACTTTTCGGCCCGACAGAAAAAAATCTTGTATGGAGCCTCCGGAATTACGAGAAAACCACCATCCCATCAATAGGGTAACAACAAAATAAACGACAATTACGCCAAAGTCTAGAGCGGGAAGGTTCATAGGGAAATCATTAATACTTCTTAAATGTATTATAAAATTCCAGAAAGCCAAGCAGCCGTGTTGGATATGGACATCTTCTGCGCTATTTTTGAACATATGATTCTTTGCGACATCAGCTATACGTGTTTTATGAAGCGAGTTCTTTTAGGAGTTCTGCTCGGAGGATTGATCCCCCTCTCGATGCATGCACAAGAAAAGAAGCCTCAACCCATCAAAAACCTGATGAAGCCCAAAGATCAAGGGTACCCCCTATTAACAAAAGAACCCGACAATGCTTTCCTAAAGAAAATGGGGAACGATAAGACCTACACATTCGATCGCGAAAAAACGCCTGGAAAATCGCTCGATATGCAGCCTGATGAAAAGTTTTTGGATCCTGCCGATGACTACCTTCGAAAATTAAAGAACCCTAAAGAGCGCGAAAAAAACGCCCCTAATTTCAAAGAAGATCAATATTTAGGCGATTTACGCAGTGAAGGGAAATTCGTACAAATTGTTTTGAGAGACCATGAGCATCCCGATGGAGACCTCATACAAGTGTTGGTCAACGATGTGGTAGTTCACCCAACAATATTGCTCGAATCCCAGTTTAAGGTGGTTAAATTAGACTTGGATCCCGGTTTTAATAAAATAGATTTTCTAGCCTTAAATCAAGGAGAATCTGGTCCCAACACTGCAGAGGTCCGCGTATTTGAAGACGATGGCACCTTAGTAGCAGCCAAACGATGGAACCTCGCTACTGGGGTAAAAGCCACCTATATAGTGGTGAAAGAATAGTTATTTTTTGATCCATAAGCGATAGCCTATCCAACTGAAAAAGCCGGCCATAAGTGCATACGGCCAATCGATAAAGCTCAGCATACGATACATAAATATCGTTTCGCCAATCGCTCCTAAGGCCAACATCCATAATAGGACAGCTACTAATTTCCGCAGTTTAGTTTTCATAGGTCTGCTGATCGTCGGAAGAATCCTCTGCTTCTACCGCTGGAATAAAATACATGACAATGACTCCGATAATTCCGAAGAGAAAACCCAAGGAAAAACCCAATAAACGCGATCGCCCCTTTTTTTCGGAAATATAATTTCCCCATGCCCCCATCAGAACACCGACCGCCAAGGACATATAGAGTGTAGTATCGTCTATCTGCATTATTTCTTAAGGTTTTGAATAACAATGATGATGGAATACACCAATACGCCTGTTGGTCCTAGCATAAAAGTACACAACAAAGCGGGAAGAACCCAAAGAGAATGTTTTCCTCGCTGCTGCTGATCTTTGACCATCCAAGTACCCATCCAGAAGTCAAACCCCAGATAATGAATCCAACCGGCTGCAGCTGAAGCGGGTGTGGCCTCCAAAAAAAGTTGTAAGATCCCATTCAGCGAAGTGAAATCGGCTTCTGTTATTGGTTTAGATTGACTCAAAAAGTAGAGGTAAAACAGACTCAGAACCAAAGGAACATAGGGATAATTGATTAAATTCTGTGTGAGCTTATGTCTGGGAAAGACCAACAAACAAAACCAACAACCGAAGATTACGGTATTGCAAAAATTAAAGAGCGATTCTATCATCTGCATAAAGATATAAATCTCTTTTTAGACCTAAATATTGAAGGCTGAAATAGGCTTCCTCCCATGGATTTGCTATCTTGGAAGGGGTAATGATGTTGTTTAAAAACATACAGGGAGAACGGGTGGATCCGGTGAAACACACGGCTAAAATACTTCATTCACACCCCTATGCCGAAATTCATATTGGATCTGACTCTCAAAACATCGGGAAAAAAACCAAGTATACTACCGTTATTGCTTACCGTCTAGGTGGAAGAGGAGTCCATTATATTCTCAGTAAATCTCAGGTCGATGTAATTCGAGATATGTGGACACGCCTGTGGAAGGAGGCCGAACTCAGTATTGATGTAGCTGAATGGCTCACCCAACAAATCAGTGTTAAAATCGAAATCGATATGGACTACAATAGTGATGATTCATTTAAATCGCACAAACTGATTTCTGCGACCAAGGGCTGGGCAAATTCCTTGGGGTATAAAGTCAATATAAAACCACATAACCAAATCGCAACGCGAGCAGCTGACTATCATTGTAAATAAATATGCACATACTTGTATTAGCCCCCGACAGCTATTATCGCAATTGGAAAAATGCCTTTCAACGTTTTGGCCAAAAACATCAGTTATATTTTTGCTTAGAAGATGCATTAGCCGTAGCCGACAAGATAGAAATCCTTCTCTTGTGGAAACAACAACCCGGGGAACTCCATCATTTTCCCAATCTGAAGGCCTACTATTCTATGGGGGCTGGAGTAGATCATATTCTCGCCGATCCTAGTCGCTCGCCGCACCTGCCCATCTGTAGAGTCATAGATCCTTATATGGCGGACGATATGGGAAATTTTTTAGTCATGGCGGTGCTAAATTATCATCGGAGATTTTATGAAGTTTTAGACAATCAACAACACAAAAAATGGGACAATGTCCAAATCAAAAATATTCCTGTAAAAATTGGAATTATGGGACTCGGACATCTGGGGCAAGCCATCGCTAAAAAGCTTCAAGACTTATCGTTCGATGTCTATGGCCTCTCCCAATCCTCCAAACCAGAATTGTCCTTTCCCACCTTTGGGATAGATGCTTTGGAAAGCTTTCTTCAGCAAGTCAATACTATTATTGTTTTACTCCCAGCTACGCCCCAAACTCATCACTTAATAAACGAAGCATTTATTGAAAAATGTACCCCAGGAACCTATATCATTAATGTTGCACGTGGATCATTAGTGGATATCGATGCACTGACTGATGCTGTAGATCGAGAACAGCTAAGCGGTGCCCTTTTGGACGTGTTTCCACAAGAACCACTGAGCCATAACAGTCCGTTATGGGAACATCCTAAAATTCAAGTAACTCCCCACCTCGCTAGTATTACAGCCCCTGAAACGGCAGCTGCACAAATCTTTGAGAATCTCGATGATTTTGAAAACGGAAAACCCTTAATACATCAGATAAATCTTGCAAAAGGCTACTAAATACCCAAGGCTTCTAATAAGGGCTGGGTGCTGTAACGGACGGGGTCTGTTGTGGGAAGACCAGTCTCAGCTGAAATTTGCTGGATTTTTTCAAGAGCTGCTTCCGCTGTCAATTGAGAGGTATTCAACGCGATCCCGACAACTTTAGCAGCCGGAAAGTTGCCTGCTGCCGAAGCGACGATTTCATTCAGCTGAATAATCTTCTGCACCGGGGGAATCTCATACGCTGGAAGATTCCGCAAGTGTGTATGATGGGCAGGAATACATAAAATCATATGGGTAGGACAGCTTCCCCGCATCAATGGAAGAGTAGCGGTACTGCCGGGATGCAAAAGGGATCCTTGACCTTCAATTAAAATCCAATCGCTTTCTTGCGCTGCTAAAACAGCTTCTTCTACCGATCCGCAGGCATGGTCTACCTTGTAGGCATCTAATGGAATTCCAGCGCCTGTCAGGGTGATTCCTATTTGCCCTGTCGCCACAAAACTCACTTGTTTCTCTTCTTCCAAAAGTGCTTTATAGACCTCTAAGGCAGTCGTCATTTTTCCAGAAGCCATATCTGTTCCTACAAAAAGTACTCTATTGTTCTGAAGGTTTTTTGCCTTCCCAGAGGCGATGGGTGGAGTGCTTTGTGGGACTCTAACATCCCAAATCCATTGGTTAGCGGACAATTGATCTTCATACTGGGAGCACAATAAGTCGTGTAAGCCATTTACGATAGAGTAGCCCATTGCTATAGCAGCTTGTATCATCTTATGCCAACTTTCAGGAATCTTTCCACCTGAAGGAGCAATGCCCAAGATCAGTACCTCTCCTCCCTTTGAACGCCCTTCTTCTAAGGACTCCAGTATAGGGATCGTTGTAGGATAGCCTAAAATGGATGATAAATCCTCCTCTTTTTCTTGTGCATCAATAACCCCAACAATAGGATTCTTGCTGTAACGCAAAACTCCGTGTCCCATTTTTCCAAAATCGCTTCGGAGGTGGCCCTCCATATACACGACTATTTTCTGATTAGGTTTAAGCATAAAAAGTTGGTTTTAAAGAAGTTCCTAGGCCTGGATTATCACTCACTTGTGTAATCCCGTTTTCGAGCAGCAAGCCCGTAGCAGGGTCAGGATTTAAGTTGTAATGGGCATCTAAGTCTACACAGTCTAAATCCCCCGACAAGTGCGCAGCAGCACTGATGGCCACAGAAGATTCACCCATGCATCCGATCATGGTTTTTAACCCAAATGCTTGTGTAGTATGCTTTATTTTTAGAGCCTCTGTCGGACCTCCACACTTCATTAACTTGATGTTCACCCCATCTACCCAAGAAAACCACTGAGGAATATCCGCTGCCGTATGGCAAGATTCATCGACATAGATTGGGAGTGCCGCTTGCCGCTTGAGCTCCTTTAAGCCTTTTTCATTTCCTTTGGCGAGGGGTTGCTCTACATACTCCACCTGTCTGTCGGCCAGCCATGGAATCATGTCCAAGGCTTGCTCTACCGACCATCCGCCATTCGCATCTACACGAAGTGCCATCGAAGGGGAAATGTTTTGGATGACTGCTTGCATCATTGCTTTGTCTGCTTCTATTCCCAAGGGACTACCGAGTTTAACTTTTAAGGCGCGAAAAGAAAAATCACCTAATTTTTGTTTTAACTGTTGAGCTACCTGATCTGGCGGACATATACCAAGGGTAATTGAGGTAGGTGTAGAGGGTTTTGGCAACCCCCAAAGACGATAAAGTGGTAAGTTCGCCTGTTGTCCCCACCAATCCCATAAGGCCATATCAATTGCTGCATATACGGTCCTAGGAATCTCAAGCGCTACACCTATAGCATAGGCTTGCTGTGGAATTAACGTATCTGTATGGGAAAAAAATCGATCGATTTGGCTGCGAATATAGTCGGGGCTTAACTCCGGTTGGTCGGAAGTTGGAGCGACTTCTCCCCAAGCAGTGATTCCATCTCTTTGAAGTGCCAAAAAAATATTGTGTGATTTTTGTCGAACCCCACGACTGATCGCCAAGGGAATTTTTTTTGACAGAGCGACCTGATAACACCTATAATCCCACATAATTTAAAGATACATAAATTAATATTTTCCCGTGGGATATTGGATCTACTTTGCAGGCAAAAAGGGAACGATTATTCGTTCGAAATAATTTTCATATTCCGAATACAAACAGAGAAAGACGCATCATTAGGAACGTCGTATTTCGTGAAGATAAGGGTAAATTCTTCTACTTGAGGGATCGGGATAATGGCCTCTTCAAATTCTGTAACAGTATTGGAGGTTTCTTCCCATATAGGGGGCAGATCCGAAGCATTTATACTTAGTGTTGTCGATGGAAAAATAGACACCGAAAGTTTTTTTGATGTTTCATCTGTCGTAGCAGACCTGTATTCGAATTTATATTCAAAGACCAAGCTTTTTTCTGAACGAGTAAAACCACTAAATGACTTAGAGATGTAAGAATCTCCTTCCAGCGTGAAGAAGGCCAGCATGCTGTCCGGACAACTGGAATACATATGATTGGAAGGGGGCACCCATAAGCTCGCATTGCCAGTGGCCGTGTCTTCTAATTTCCAGGAACTACTAGAGGTTGCTGTAGTGACCTGATTACCCCAATTTTCGCCATATTCAAATTTGACAAAATCACGTTTGGTATTGACATCAAAGTTCGTTCTGTTAGAAACACCGTGGCGAACCGTAAAACGTCCAAAAGGATAGAAACCAACCTTTACACTGATGGGAGAAACGGGGTCGTCCGCTCTCCCTCTTAAAGTGAGGTGTGGAATATTGTTAATCGTATCGAGCGTAGCAGAAACAGCAGCAGCTGAAAGATTGTCGGGAGGAATTCTGTTGCCATCAAAATCAAGCGGGATTCCTCTTTCGAAAACCCACACCAGACTATCGTAGTTTTGAGCGGTAGAAATAAAGGTTATGGGAACGAATTCATTATCGCCAATCTGATTTTGATTTCGGATAACATTCTCTTGGGAGGAAATAAAGCTCGCCGTGAGCTCCCCTGAACGATCATTCTCGTTTCCAGTCGGCCCGATATACTCGTAGACTGGATCCGGGTCTGTTTCATCAGGTGTGGGTTCTGAGCAAGCCAATAGGCATAAACACAACGCACCCCACGTTAATTTGTTATTGTAATCCCCTCGCATAACACTACAAAAATAGCTAATACTTGTATATCAATGCTATCTGAAGTGGATTTAACACTATTTTTTGGGCAAAAAAAAACCTTCAGGAAGTAGTCCCGAAGGTTCATAACCATAAACCAATTCATTCAATGAAGAATTGTCCTACAAATCTATATGCTTTTGAAACATTATGCAAGCATAATAAATACTTTCACAAAATTTTAAGTGAATATTTGAGTTTAATTAGAAAAACAAGCGAAATGTGTGGCTTTTATTTTGTTTGGCTGAAAATCTTTAATTTTGTGTTATGAATTTAAATAGGGTTATTGGAGGATTAAGTCTTCTGTTATTCCATAACTGCACACCGATAGCAGAAGAAATCGTTGATACGACAAGCCCAATTACCCTACGAGAAAGACTTCCCGCAGTGGTACGCCAAAATGAAGATAGCTTTACATGGCACGATACCAACGGGAGTAATGTAAGCTCAAGAGTTAAATTCCAATTACTCAGTAATATTGTTCTTGACAGTATCGTTTGGGTTTTCCCCGGAGCAAATCCAGATCGGGTGGACGGAGCCTTACAGGCGCAAACAGATTTTCAGGGGTATGGAACTTTCCGACCCTATGTCGCTCTTACACAAATCGACTCTACTTCTTCTTCTAGAACCCGAATTATTCGGGATACCCTCTATGCCGATCCTGTCAATGTCAATTACACTGAAAACGATTGGAATTCTTATCTGAGAATCGGCCCCGATGTTTGGGAAAATTTTGGTCCGAGTAATATTCTCATCGGGCGAGATACCTTGGTCGATCAGATGGCAGATTCGCTCATGATCTCCAAACGATTTGAAGGATTAAACGGGCGTGATGCCAAATTGAAATTTAGCTTTAAAATCACTAAAAACCTCCCAGCACAAGCGGGGACTGGTAGTGCTAAAAAATTCTCGATACTCATCGATGATTTTGAACGCTTCGATGTCCGCGACGTCGGAAATGACCGCTTCTACAATACGACGATTACCCTACGACGCAAACAGCAATTCGATTTATCTATAGTGCGATACCCCTCGCTTTACCTGACCAACTGGTCGGTGAGCACCACTTCACCCACCTCTATAGATGCAAATAGCTTACAAGTATACCAGCCTTCTGAGGATCCGAATACGCTCATCGGTTATCCGAAAGTACTGGCCGACAGTACTTATGTTCAGTTAGCTTTTGGCAATTATCGCTTTGGGATCGACCCGAGTGGATCGCGTTTAATAGAAAATGGCACTCCCATATTACTCCTGGGAGAAGATGAAAATGGCGATGGTAATTACCAAAGACAATACAAGCTTGTCGTCAGCTTAGAACGAGGATTACCGGCCAGGTTCCGCCTATTCCAAGATGTAAACTACAGTGACAACGAAGAGCGCTTCGATGTATTTATCGATGATTTTCGTTTAGAATTCGACTAATTTGCCTGGATGGTCCGCATGGGAAATCGATCGGTAATGGAAAGTTGAAGTAGCTGAGGAAATCCCTTGCTTTCTGCTTCAGTCGTTACCCAGAAATGTTCAGCATCAATCACCTTTATCGCTTCGAACTGAGCCGGGTTTAGAGGAATGATGAATTCTTGAAACTCGATGCCTTGTAAAGCTTGGAGGTCTACGTTTTGGGCTACATACAGATATTGCATCCCTTGCTTAGTATAGGCCGTAAGGGCGAGCGTTTTTGAATCCGCATCATAGTCAGCACCTGTGATTAAGGACTGTACATCAAAACTCAATTCGGGTTCTAATCGGTAATTACCAGGGGTTTTGGAAATTCGGTAGAGATCTGTCTGCAGATTTAATCGATCTTTAGAAAATAACAGCAATTCCTCTCCCGCTGCTGTAAGAGCTTCAGAATCGAAAGGATGCTTTTTTCGAGGGGTGAAATTCTCCTGGGCTGCGTATGAAATACGAATGACTTCTGCCGTTACGGGCGCTTCAAATGTATGCTTAACCTTGAGGATTCTCAACTTTTTGCGTTTTCCCAAGTTATTTCCAGTATTGGCGATGTAAAGAAAATTATCGTCCTGTGCTAAATCTTCCCAATCGGTATTCTTTTGCTCTTCAATTCTGACCTCCCCCGTCAGTTCTCCCTGAGCGGAAAATTGATAAATGGTCGGGCTTCCACCCGAATCGTTATGCGTGATAAAGGTCTCATCAAAAAGGGCTAAACCAGAAGTTTCTTGAATTTTTAAGGGTAAATCTTGTTGAGAAATAATCGTAGCCGTTTGGGCCTTAAGCTGAGGAGCTAATCCAAATACAATAATTAGTGAATAAAATATTAAGCGATACATAAAAGAAAATTATCACCTAAAAGTAAATATTCGCACCTTTACACGGAAGTTATTTTATAAATTTCGTATGGCGAAGAAAATTTTAGTTACCGGAGGTTTAGGATATATAGGGTCTCACACCACCTGCGAGCTGCTCCGACAGGATTTTGAAGTCTTGGTTGTCGACAATTTGGCAAACGCCGATATCGATTGTTTAGATCGAATAGAAGACAGCTGCGGTAAACGCCCGGATTTTGATCCCTTAGAATTGTGCGATGCAAAAGCTGTAGAGGACTATTTTAAATCTCATCCGGATATCGATGGCGTTATCCACTTTGCGGCCTATAAGGCAGTGGGTGAAAGTGTTGAACAACCGCTGAAATACTATTATAACAATCTGAATAGTCTGATTCATCTGTTGGAGGGCATACAACATTGCGATAAGCTCCCCCCTCTAGTATTCAGTTCTTCATGTACCGTATATGGGCAAGCCGACCAAATGCCCATACAAGAAACAGCCCCCTTTAAACCTGCTGCTTCGCCCTATGGACAAACCAAACAAATCAACGAGAAAATTCTGGCGGATTTCGCTCAACAAGCATCAAGTTTTTCGGCCATTGCACTTCGCTATTTTAACCCTATAGGAGCGCACCCTTCCGGAAACCTTGGCGAAATCCAAAAGGGGAAACCTGAAGCTCTTCTTCCGTTCATTACTCAGACCGCTTTGGGAATGCATCCCGAGTTGGTTGTGTTTGGGGAGGACTACCCTACTCGAGACGGAAGCTGTATTCGAGATTTTATTCATATCATGGACTTGGTAAGTGCCCATATTAGCGCTTTGGAATATTTATTTAAGCAAGAATCCGCTATCGGCCTTGAAGCGATTAATGTTGGGACAGGAATTGGGACGACCGTATTAGAAATGATCCGAGGGTTTGAAGAAGTCAATGCTATTAAACTTCCCTACAGGATCGGGAAGCGAAGACCTGGAGATGTTATTGAAGCCTACGCCAATATCGAAAAGGCGACTCAGTTATTAGGCTGGACTCCCAAATATTCCTTGGCCGATGCCCTGAAAACCGCTTGGAGCTGGGAACAAAAATTCAGAGCTCAGCGCTAAGTAGAGCTACTTTTCTTCTGCCCCTTGTTCGGTGGGCGTAACCGCATCTGATACAAGATTATTCCCCAACTTAATCCGCAGGGTAAACTCATGTGTTTTGGGCTGCAAGCCGTTTAAAAGCCTGTCTGTAGGGGTTTCATATGCATACCCCAAATCCAAAGATTCATTGATTTTGATAAACAGCAGACTGGAAAGCGCTGTGTTGGATCGGTAAGAGACACCAAGATCAAAAACACCCTGATAGCTCAGAAACACTAAGCCATCGATCGTATCAGGAATCCCTCGAATGGAACGATACATCACCGACGGTTTGATCTGCCAATCCACATTCAGCGAAAATTCAGTTCCAGCAGCTACATAAAAATGTCGGCGGTCCTTGGCGGAGAGAAAGCGATCTAGATCTCGATTGGCATCGAACAAACGCGGTAGTGCCATAGAAAAATAAAAACGAGGAGCATGGAGGTATAGTCCCATTCCTATGTTCGGAACAAAACGGTCGTAAGGTCGCTGAGCCGGGTCGGAAAGTATATTATAGGTCTCTAAACTTTGCGTTCGAGCACTGTAGAAATTTCCACCTCCTTTTAAACCAAGATAAAGACTTGCTTCATCTGTTAGAGGGAGTTGATAGGAAAAGTCGAAGGACACAAAAGTTTGTTGCTCTACGAATACTTTATCTGAAATGACATTTAACCCTAAACCAACCCTATTCCCCATCGGGCGCCCGTAACTAAGCATAAGTGAGCGGGGGGCATCGGGAATAGACAACCATTGATTTCGGTAGGAAAGTGTCATCTGATGCTGATTTTCAGCTCCCTGATAGGCAGGGTTATATGCAGCTAGTTGATACGGAAAAAGAGTGGCATAAACTTCTTGTTGCCCGAAACTTTTGAGGTGGCTGAACACCAAAATCCCTACTAAAATAAGCTGTTGTCGTCTATGCATTTTATTGTGTTATATACACCCAACCGGTGTAGTCTATTTGTCCATCATTTTCGAGGTCGATCATATAGTAGTAGCTCGCTTCCGGCAATAACTGATTATTGTGTGTCCCATTCCAATTGTTCTGGTAGCCTCTTTTCTGGAAGATCAATCGCCCAGAACGTGTATAAACTCGGATAACACTATTGGGGTATTGATCTAAATTAATGACACGCCATTCGTCATTAATACCGTCCCCGTTTGGAGAGAAGAACTCAGCCACTTGAATTTCATCATCGGGGTAGCCGTCGTTATTATCGTCTGGGTCAGTAGAATTAGGGTCCCCGTCGCCATCGTCGTCTGCCGGATATTCATTGGGGTTTAATGGGTCGGTTCCTTCTTGCAACTCAATCACATCTGAATAGCCGTCGTTGTCGTCGTCCGGATCGATATTATTCCCTAAGCCATCTCCATCGGTATCAAGGGTTTCAGACGCGTCATTAGGGAAATCATCATCTTCATCTAGAACACCATCGTTATCATTGTCTGGATCGGCTTCATTTCCAATAGAATCTCCGTCCGTATCAATTTGTTCGGTTGGGTCTAAAGGGAAAGCATCTATAGGAATATCGATGGTTACGCTTCCGTTGGGGAAGAAATAGGCTTGGAATTCTACGATTCCATCGTAATAACCATCGTTGTCGTCATCAGGGTCGGTATTGTCTCCTATACCATCCCCGTCGGTATCCGTAGTTTCTGTCGGGTCGGTCGGGAAATCATCGTCCGAATCTGGAATTCCATCATTGTCATCGTCAAGATCGTCGTTATCTCCGATACCATCGCCATCGCTGTCTGTGTCTTCTGCCGGATCGGTCGGGAAATCATCATCTGCATCCGGGATACCATCGTTATCGTCGTCCGGATCGGTAGAGTCGGGTGTCCCATCTCCATCGGTATCAGTTGGAAAGCTAGCTGGGTCTAAAGGATCGGTTCCTTCTGAGGCCTCTACACTGTCGTCGTACCCATCGTTATCATCGTCCGTATCGGTAGAATCCGGAAGAAGGTCTCCGTCCGTATCTATGGGTGTACTAGAGGAGTCTAAGGGATCGGTCCCTTCGGCAGCTTCCACCAAATCAGGATAACCATCATTATCATCGTCGGGGTCTGCATTATTTCCAATACCATCGGCATCGGTATCGACGGTTTCAGTAGGATCTGCTGGAAAGGCATCTAAGCTGTCGATTACGCCATCGCCATCCGTGTCGGCGGGTGGGGGAGGCGTACTCACTGGAATGGCCGCAGAAATTTGAATAAGCCCAAGGCCTGCAAGGGTTGCCTGTAGGGTATTTAAAGAAGTGTCGATAGTTGTTGGACTTTGGGTGTTCCAATTCGATCCGTCATAGAGTGTTAGTTGAAGGTCTCCTTCTGCCAAACTCCCCACCTCACTATCGTCGTAATTCACTATCAGGTCCCCACTATAGCCCCCTACCGGATTCGAAAACACATAAATCCGTTGAATGTTATCGATACCCGAGGCGGCAGCAGTACTGTTTACACGACTTAATTCCGTATTGGAGAGCACCACAGTTGTCGACGGATTAAATTCTATCCCATCGACAAAAAGAGTTTCACCTCCAGCCCCTAAAGAAAGTTGTTCTTGGGTACCCACACTGATGAGCTGTCCGTAGACACCACTCCCCATGGATATCCATAAAAAAGCAAGAAATATATTTTTAGCTTTCATCTACTCCTGCGCTTCTATTAGCTGTTCGACCATTTCTTTTAAGGCTTGGATTTGGTCGGCTTGACTTTCCAACTGCTGTTGTTGTGTTTCAATTTGTTCTTGCTGTTCTTGGAGCGCTTTGGTTAAGACAGGGACCAACTTGGAATAATCGACCATTTGCATGTCTTCACCATCCTTTTCTCCTGTAACAGTGTATGGAATTACTTGCTGAAGTTCATGCGCTTTTACCCCATAACTCCTAGAACCATCTTCCTTCCATTTGTAGTCATAAACCTTAATGGCATCGACTAAATTTAACCCATTAAAATCCTGAAAATCCTCTTTTAATCGATAATCTGAAGAGGTATTATAGCTGGTGGCTGATGTCGTTACATTGATACTCCCTCTCTGGGTTCCACTAAGAATAAACTCCACAAAATTTCCGGCAGTATTGGATTCAACATCTAAGTACCCTAAAATGTTAGAATTCCCATTACTATCAATGGCAAATCTTTGTGCTCGGGTACCAGAAACCATCGTTTGGATATGATAAGCCGAGTTCCCATCGGTTCCCGTAGAAGTCCATCCTGCAGCTCCGGAATGTACATAATTTGATCCATCGTGCGCAAACATATTCAAAAACGCTAAGTTATCGGAATTAGCAACTGCTGAAGGGGAAGCATTAGTTCCGCGAGACTTATAAAATTTAATATCGGGAGCATCTGACCCATTATTGTTTTGTTCAAATCGTATCACAGTAGACTGATCCGACTCTCCAACGACATGAAAAGTTTCAGAAGGTACTGAAGTTCCTATTCCTAATCTGCCGTCCACCAATAAATTATTAGCTATATCAATATCCCCGTTCGCATCAATTTCAATTCTTGTTGCATCTGTTCCCCCCACTCTGGTATTGATTCTAAAATAGGAGTCTCCATCGGTTCCGTCGGCATACCATCGCATATTCCCAGCCCCTACATAGCTGGTTCCATCATAGGCAAAAGAGTTAAAGGCCGCTAAAAAGTCGTTGTTGGCTACGGCCGTTGGAGCACTCTGGCTCCCTCTAGACTTATAAAATCGAATATCTGGAGCGTCAGAATCACTATTGTGTTGATCCAATCGGATTTGTGAGGTTTCTGTAGCTTCTCCTACCATATGTAAGGTAACACTGGGTACACTAGTTGCAATCCCAACGTGATTATTGGTTCCATCTATGGTTAAAAGATCCGTTGAAGTGATCCGAGAATTATCGCCAACGACTAAGATTTCATTTTTGTCTCCCAGCGAAGTATCCATAAACCCGGTGGCAGATATCACGCCTGCTGTAGTTACCGTAGTGACTAGGCTGTTCCCCAATTGAATTGAATTACTAAAACGAACTTCAGCATCTTGCCCTATAGCAATGGCATTATTCATATTATTATTTCGAACATCGGCCCCATCACCAATACCAATATTCCCGGAGCCTGTGGTGTTTGTATTTAGAGCTGCATACCCCAAAGCTACATTATCAGAACCCGTTGTAGTGAGTTCTAGCGCTTGGGATCCTAAAGCAGTATTTTGATTCCCTGAAGAATTTTGCAATAAGGCTTGGTATCCAATGGCTACATTGTCATCGGAGGTATTGTCTTGTAAGGACTCCGTACCCATAGCAACATTTTTTTCACCCGTTAGGTTATTCTGTAAACTAAATGCTCCTATCGCAACATTATCGGCACCCCCCGTCTGACTTCCAGCCGCCTGATTACCAATAGCTACGTTTTGGCTGCCACTGTTGAGTGCAAGAGCAGAACGTCCAATACCCACATTTCGGGAGCCAGCTCCAAAACCTCCGTTGAGAACATCATAACCTATGGCCACATTGTCTCCGTCGCCGCTGGTCGTATTTAAAGTGCGATATCCAAAAGCGGTATTACGCCCTCCAACATCAGCAGCTTTTTCATTGAAAACAAAGCTTCCATGAGTATCATCCTCGAACTTTAGGTATACAAATTCCCCTAAGTCATTCCCCAAGGTGATCGAATTTTGACTACTGATATAACTGTCTCCATAGATTTCTACAAAACCATCACCTGATTGTCCTAAATTTAAAGATGCTGCTCTGGGAATTATGGACTGATTGGTCCAAATGGCAGTGGATGGAGAAAAACCAGACCCAGGAGCGATTCTAAAATCTGTAGTTTCCACCCAACTAGATCCATTCCAACGAAGAACAGCTCCCTCATTTGTGGATACGGGTAAGGTGGGGATAGTCGCAAAATATAATTCATCGGTAGAAGAAGAAACCGTAAGGGCTTGTCCCGCCACCCGTGGAGTCGTCCCTATGGGAAATTTGTAATAGTTTGTATTATCTCCCACATAAAAAGTGGTGGAATTAACCCCTGCCTTTGTATTCCCATTATTGGCAAATTCAATTTCTTGGGCTGAACTGTTCGCATCAATAGTAAGATCGGTCCCCGAACCTCCTTTAAGGGCATTGGTAAAAATATCTGTTGTTGGTGTAGACGAAGTAGCAATAGAATTTCCAGTCGTCTTAAACTCAAGACTGTTCGCAATTCTTCCTTGAAAAGTGATGTCATCTGAAGCGGCACCTCCCAAGGTAACTTCTCCATCTAAGCTACTTGACCCCTGAACGACTAAATAACTCGTAGACCTCAAACCACCCACTTGAATATTATCGGTAGTTTGGGATCCTTGAGCTGTTACTTGGGCCAAAGTTTGCGTATCGGTATTGGTGGTAGCATCTTCAAAATATAATTGCCCAGTAGTCGACGAAACAGTTAAAACCTGTCCGGTACTTCCAATAATATTAGGATATACAACTTGGTCTAGGGTTAAGGTACCAGAGGTGACTAATGAGGTTATATCGTTATTTCCGAGTCGTATAGAGTTACTGGCATTTACTCTTGCACTTGCCCCTATGGCTATAGCATTTGATAAATTATTCGCTCCAACATCTGAATAATCTCCAATGGCTATATTTCTATCGCCCGTAGTGTTGTTATCCAAAGCGCTTCGCCCAATCCCGATATTTTTTTGTCCGGAAGTATTGTTCTCTATGGCTAAATAGCCAAGAGCCACATTCTGAACTCCTGTGGTATTATCCTGAAGAGACTCTCGCCCCAGACCAACATTATAACTACCGCTCGTATTGCTGTAGATGGATCTATAGCCAAATGCTACATTATCGCGCCCTCCAGCGTTCTGCAGTCCAATGGCTTGTCTTCCAATGGCAACGTTCTGAGATCCCGCAGAGCCAGATTGATTTAATGCAGATGTTCCGATGGCTATATTATGGTCTCCATTAGCATTTGCGGCAGCGGAATGACCAACTGCAACATTTGATGAACCGGTTGTTGTTCCCAGGCTATACACTCCTACCGCTACATTATTTGAGCCCGTCGTCAGATTGTCCAGGGCTTCCATCCCTATTGAAGTATTCCGGGAGCCTGACGATAAACTATTTCCTGAACGATACCCAACAGACACATTTTCTTCCCCGGAGGAAATATTTTGTAGAGCTGAATAACCTACAGCAATATTTCTATTAGCATTGCTTACATTTTCTAGGCTATTGGTTCCAACTGAAATATTGAATCTACCCGATGTAAGCTTAGATAATGCACTCTTCCCAAGAGCAACATTATCATCTCCTGTGGTAATGCTTTCCAATGCATCAAACCCTAATGCCGTATTCCTTTCCGCTAAACTGGTCGTAGCAGACGGGTCTTCCATGATATAGATAGAAGTTCCCTCAATTAATCTGGGGGAGATTCCCTCTGTAACATCCTCAAACACCAAGGTCCCGGTGGAGGTGGACGAAACGGTTAATACCTGCCCTATTGTTCCGCGAGTCACTGGAAAAAGATACTGATTGCCAGCCTCTCCCACGCGAAGACCAATTGTCCCGGACACTGTTAATCCTGCCACCTGTATACTATCGGTAGTAATAGTTCCTTGAGCCGTTACCTGAGCCAAAGTTTGCGTATCGGTATTGGCCAGTGTGCTCAGGTCTACAGTTATGGAAGCTGTGGTAATATTTTCAGGTCTTAACTCAAGGGTTGTCCCACTTAACGCAGCGGCGATTGTTTGCGAATCTGTGGTGGCGATCGATAAAAAACTCAGCGTATTACTGGAAGTATAGGCCAATACCTGATTATCCACTGAAAGGGGTTCTGTTTGAGGAAGGGTATATCCCGTTGCAGAGTCTTGTCCAATAAAGAAGTTGTTGGAAGTATCGATTCCTGCCCAAGTATTTCCCGCTCTTTTAAATTCTAAATCAGAAGTATTGGCGTCGATATTTTGGGTGTAGACCGTCCCCAAAGCCTGAGAACTGGTTCCTAAATCAACTGCACTATTGGCGACCTCTATAGTGTTAGACACCGTGGCCCTTAAAACTAAAGTATCTGAATTACTGTTACCCAGTTCAATAGTGTCATTGGAAAGTGAAGTGGCAATATTGATATCGCCTCCGTAAACATTGACATCTCCATCTGCAGAAAAATCCCCCACAGATATGGAACGTGTTGTTGTTCCTCCCAATGCAACAACATCATCAAAATTTTGACTTTCTAAGGAGCTGATAGAATTAAAATTTAGGGCATTCGTCCCGTTAAAAGTCAATACATCATTAATGCTCGCACCCGCCGTTGTCCCTGGGAAAATATAATAATCCCCTCCGGAAAAGCTTCCGATAAAAAATCGATTTTGGCCAAATCCCCCAATCTGTGTACTGCCTTGTTCAAACGTTATTTGAGGGACGGTCAAAGAACTTACCCCTGTGTTAAACACCAGGCTAGCTGTTTCTGAACGAATTTCTTTTGCAAATAGCTTTTCAAAAACATTGGCTGCCCGGCCCAATTCTGCCGTTGAATTCGCCGGTACTAATGATTTAAATATCTGAATAGGATCTGATGCTGCGGCTACAGGTACTCGAAGATCGTTGACAGCATTCCATTGATTGGTCGTCCCATTCCAGGCCAAAGTATTCCCATCAGAAACCGTGAAGGGTAAAGAACGAATGGTAACACTGTTTCCGCCACTGATCGTCAATACATCTGAAATAAAACTCAAAGTTTGACTGTCTGTATTCGTATCGGTGAGGGTCACGCTGTTTCCTGCTGAAATGCTTAACACCTGACCGACCAAACTCAACGTTTGGGAATCGGTCTCGGCCAAAGTAACACTGTTTCCTGATGAAATACTCAGCACTTGACCAGCTATACTTAAGGTTTGACTGTCTGTGTTCGCAGCAGTGCTTGGGAGGTTGACAGTGCCTCCATTGGTCAAGTTTAAAGTTGTCCCGGATAGGGTTAAGGTTTGGGAATCTGTACTCGCCAACGCACTCAAATCGATGGTCTGACTCATCCCACCCGTGATGCCTATCGTTAATCGGTTGGTCGTATTATCAAAACTGGAGCCACTGATGTCTTGTTCATCTGTGTCGGTAAAAGCGGAAGTGATATTCCAAGAGCCCGTGGAAGTTGAATAGATATAGACCTTTCCATTTTCGGCTGGAGTAGGGTCTCCGGTAACGATGTGAATTAGACCGTCCGTAAGACTGGTTGTTGCTGTTCTGTCGGCCTGTGTTCCCGTTTGGGTGGGCAAAAGAGTTATGGCTACATTTCCGTTAGTTACATTGGGCGATTGTCCGTTAACGCTGCGGACTTCCCCAAAACCAACCCAATTGGAGCCGTTGTAATTATAGAGTCCGGGGGTATTGTCGGTCTGGTAGATCAGTAATCCTGTTGCAGGGCTGGCGATTGCATTTCTCTGAGCTTCTGTAAGCCTCGGAATAAGGATCCCTTTATTATTCGAAGTAGCAACAATTTCTAATGCCGCAGAAGCATCCGGACTATTGGTCCCAATTCCTACCTGTGCCTTTAGCACATAGGTAAAACTCAATAATATAATAGTGAGTAACTTATTTCGCATAAAGGTAGATTTTCACAAAGTTAAACGAAATAACAGTCTATTGGACGGGACAGAATATATTTTTTTAAAGGTTATAGGTTAACGTCGCTAAAAAATATCGGGGCTGGACATAATACAAAGATGTGGTATTGTAAAAGGCATTAAAACTATCGGAGTTGATCGACTGATTATTGGTCAGGTTCGTTGCTTCTAGTTTGTATTCCCAAGGGGAATCTTTTTTCCGATAACTCAGAGTCGCTTCTAAAAAGGCATATTCATTCAACACCTGCTCGGGAGTACGGTAGCGGTAAGCGCTATAATCGGCATTGAACAACCAATTTTTCCCCAATACTGCATCTAAACGAATAAACGGCCGCTCCGTAAAGAACTGAGATGCTACCCCCCCGTTGTCGTAACGGTTGTTGGTCAGATTATATCCCAATTCAATGTTAGGAGCTTGTTTAAAGTTCGTCGACAAACTCGCCTGATAATTTTGTGTCAGTGAAGTTGATCGATTGGCTTGCTGATTGATCTGATTAAACAACTCTGAATAGGACAAACGTATTCTCGCATCGAGTTTCCACTTCCGGAAACGTTTCTGAAATCGACCAAAACCTGAATATACCTCGTCTGCAAAAGATGAGTTTTGAACCGATCGAACCTGATTAATCCCCCGCAGCTGTACATCCCCCTTAATGGCATCTAAGCGTTTGCTATAATTTAAATTACCTATAAGTGTGGTGAAATTAAACATATTATAATTAAAATAATTTATGCTATAATTATGAAATACAGCATTTTTGATATTCCGATTTCCACTAAAAAATGAATTATAATTTTGGAATACAAAGCCTCTTGCAATATTGGAAACATCGGTAAACTCGTTCGTCATCCGATAGGTAAGTCGCAAATTTTCGCTTGATCTAAACTTTAACATCAGTTGAACATTGGGCACTAATCGGTTCAGTTCCATTTCCATTAGACTGCCTTGTTGACGATCTTTTACACGATAATTGTGCAGTGTCAAACCGGAGTCAAACGTAAAAATCCCTTTAACAAACCGATAGTTTACCCGACCAAAGATATCTTGTATCCGATACCATGCAGCATTGTTGAGCTCCGTTTGCTCAAAAGCGAGTAGCGTCCCATCATCTAAGCGCTGGAAAAGACCCGAATTCAACTCTTGAGTACTTTGCTTATAACCGATAGAGCTGCGTAAATTATTCTTCTTATCCCACAACCAATAATGATCTAGCGTTATATCGAATTGCCGATTATTGGTGATTTTATTTTGATGAATGTTGAAGCGGTCTTCGGTCGTAGCCACCGGAAGGCCCCCGAAAGGTTGTTGCCCGCGGATGGTGTTGTAAAAAGGATTTTGGGTACTGTGAACATACCGACTTTCAAGCGAAAATATGTGCTTGTCGTTCAAGGTATAATAGGCGTTCAAATTCTGATTCCATGAATTCGGGGTCTGGCCCGTTCGGGTAAGTATACTGTCCTGCACAGATGCCCGCGTTTGCAAATCGGAAAACTCGTCCTCCTTACTCGATTTAAACAACAGATCATAATTGAGTTGAAGACGCTCATCCGGATGGTAAGCAGCGCTTAATTTAACCGCCTGATTGGAACTTTCTTGGTCAATTATTTCTTGGGTGTTTTCGGTAACATCAGAGGTGTTGTACTGTCGTAGTTGAGCATTTTCCAGATCAATATCGCTGCGAGAAGCAATTACAAAACCGCTAAATTCCAATGCCTCGATTGGCGAATAACTAAAGTTAAACGCAGCAAATTGAGTAGCGATCTGTTGCGCACGATTATTGGTCAGATTGGTGAGTCCCAATCCATCACCCGCTTGGCGGATAGACGTCCCCCCACCCTGCTGGAAGCCTTGAAAGCCTCCCGTAAGGTTGAAGTAATCGCGTGGTGTCAACGGACTAATGCCCATATTATTTAGACTCCCAATGGTGTTGAGACTGTATTTTGGGGAATAGTAAAAGATTTTTGGGTTCAATAAATAGCGTTCTTCAGGACCTCCCCCCTGGTTAATTGAGCCAAACCAAAAATTCTTTTTCCCTTCTTTAAGTTGTATGTTTAGGGCGATGTTGTCTTCGTTATCAGAAACATTTCTCAACTGGCTCACCTCCGTGAAATTTCTTAGAACTTCCACTTTTGAAACCGCATCTGCAGGGATATTTTCTTGGGCAAGTTTAGAGTCTCCGTCGAAAAAATCTTTTCCCTCCACCATGACCTTTGAGACTTCTTTCCCTTCCACCTCAATTTGCCCATCGTCGGTTACTTCAACCCCAGGCAAATTCTCCAAAATATCGCCCAGCTTACGTTCACTACCGTCTGAAAATGCGTCAGCGCTATAGACGATAGTATCGCCCTTTATGGTTACCGGCATTTCATAGGTAAGCTCAACCTCGTCTAATGTTTGAGGGTCTGCGACCATGGTAAAGGTGACCGTTTTACTTTTCGTAATATTCACTCTTTTATTGATCGATTTATATCCTAAATAGCTGATTTGAATGATATAATCGACATTTTTCTCAAGTTTCAGTTCAAAATAACCTTGGTAGTCAGAAATGGCAAAATCGTCCATGATTTGCGTATCGGCTTGAAGCGCCAATACGTTTGCTGCCGTCACTGCTTGTTGTAAACTATCTTGGATTTTCCCTGAATACTGAGCGTACTGCGCCATAAGGCTGCCCCAACTAAAGACACTCAATAGAAAGGCGAATAAATGCTTTTGAATCATCCGCTTATGAAAATTCGTTGACCTTGGGCTCTCCCGGAATTATTGCGAAAACGCTCCCGCATTTCTTCCATTTGTTTTTGTTGAATTTCTTCAAAGTCTTTTTGGTTGACCACTTTCCCTTTTTTAGGGGCTTCAATCGCCTTTTTTTCTTTTGAGTTCATTACCACTTGTGTACACAAAGTCGTTGCATTGCCATCGCTTAACTCTAATATTAAACCGGGAAGTCCCGTCCATTGCTCTGGCCCCATAGAAACGGGGATCTGAGGCGTATACCAAGCGACTACTTCTACCTCTTCTTCTTCCATCGGCGGCGCTTCTCCACGTCTAGCTCTCTGTCCTGGACGAAACATTGGGCGACGTACAGTCTGCGTATAAGTAGCTTTGAAACAATTGTAATTCCCAATTTTTTTAGTCTCCTGTGTCATTTGCCATTTGGGCCGTTCTATCGAATCTTGAATCAGAAAAAATTTCCCCATCAATTCTACCTGGCGGGTATATTGTTGGCGAGCAATGTCCACATGTAATTTACCTGAACCGCCTGCTCCCATCATTCGAAAGCGCATCCCTCCTCTTCCGCCTGGGGTCTGAGGACTGAGAGAAGCTTCGCTTTGATAAATCGATGATGTACGGTTAAACGTGAGCTTGTGGGTCGACTCCGAAAATTGTTTCATTCGCTCTCGAATCATTTTTTTCTGCTGCTCGCTCATCTGAGCTTCATCCAGATTCACCGAAAAGTTTCGTTTGGTAACATAAGTTGCCTCTCCCTGAAAGTCTTGAGCGTGGAGAGGAATGACGAAAGCAAGACACAATAGTTGTAAGAAATATTTCATGAAGGGTGTTTTTATCAAAATTATTTAATTCTGGATCTCGTTGTTGAAGCTTTAACAAAAAATTAGGTTTAAGTCCTATCGTTTAGACCCGTTGGAATACAAATCATTTGAAAATTTTCCCAAGACGTTTGAGTATCTGTGTTTAAAAACTCATAGCAGCGCTTTTCTCCATCGGAAAATTGAAGGCGCTTGATAAAAGCAGTGGGGACTGTTGCCCCGGAAGGCAAGCGAATGGTATCTTTTTCGAACAGCAATTCGATCCGAACCTTTACAGGTCCTCTGGTTTTGGCCCAACGGCGGACTTGTTCCTCCAATGCTGCCCATTCGCCTCGATTGAGCTGATCTTTTTGGAGAGCGATATTCGTATACGAAAAAGTAGCTTTTAAATTTTCATAACTATCTGTAAATGATCCGGCCGGAGCCATATGGCCGCGATCCCAAGGATTGTCGTAATAGTCGGCATCGTCCGAAGTATGGACGCTTGGATCTGTTCGAAAGCGAAGGCCTTTCCGATCTGCTTTTTTAACTATATCCCGAACGGTGTACTCTACCCAGTTCGGCTGTTCATAAATTTCATTGTAAGAGACCCGATAAACGCGCTCATCAAGGATTACTTCTGCCTTTCTTGAAGCATGGTTAAGGTGCTTTTGATCATTTCTGTTTAAGTCATTGAGGACCGAAACTCCAAAAAATCCAACCGTAGAACTAAACAAGAAAAGCGCAATCAGACGGACGGCTACTTTTATTTTAAGCATTTTTGAAAGTACAACTTTTCTAGTATTTATCCTTTTGCCAACAAATAGGGAAACTATCCTGTTTTTACACTAAATTGAAGTCCCTGAACAATACAATTCGATGAGTACTCCAATCAAAGGGATATTGTTAGATCTCGACGGTGTTTTTTACATGGACAATCAACTGATCCATGGTGCCCAAAGCAGTATACGCTATTTGCGGGAAAATAAGATCCCCTATCGCTTTGTGACCAACAACAGCCAACTGCCCAGAAAAGGGATCGCCAAAAAACTTCAAACCTTAGGCTTGGAAATCTACCCCGATGAAATTCTGAGCGCCAACTATCTTGGGGTTTTATACCTTCAAAAAAAAACTTACAAAAATGTGCGTTTAATACTACAACCTTCTGGTTTAGAGGACTATGAATCTATCCCACAAACAGTTATAGAACCCGATCATATTCTGATTGGAGACATTGGCGAAACTTGGACTTTTGCATTGATAAATGAACTGATGCAACAAATATTAGCAGGAGCAGGTATAATTGCACTGCACAAAGGTCGCTATTTTGCGACTCAAAACGGCCTCCAGATCGACGCAGGGGCTTTTGTTGCCGGTTTGGAATATGTGACCCATACAAAAGCAGTCGTATTGGGAAAACCTGAGGAAGATTTTTTCCGGCTAGCACTCGAGGAAATAGGTTGCGGTCCTGAAGAGACGCTTATGGTAGGAGATGATCTTTACAACGATATCTGGGGAGCACAAAATGTAGGGATTCAAGCCGCTTTAGTCCGTACGGGAAAATATAGGGCCGATTGGGAAAAACATCCTGAAATACGACCAGATCATGTTTTACCGAGCATTGCAGCTCTCCCCATGTTTTTAGACCTCAACTTCAGCAGCTAGCGCATTGATCTGTGCGTTCTCGAGATGTTTATTTTCCAAAGGCCTTTGAACACAGCGAATCATTGCTAATCCCAGTGTTGTTGTCGTCGAGATATTTTTAGAACGCAACAGTAAAGGGAAAAAGGGTCGCATAAGCATATATACGGCATTATACCAAGCTGTTCGAGAGCGGATTCCTTTTTGTGGTAGTATCACTCCTGGACGAAACATATAAGCATCTTTAAATCCGCGGGAGAGGATGTAGTTCTCTGCTTTCCCCTTGATTCGCGCCCACTGCACGCGCCCTTTTTCACTGCTGTCTGTTCCCTGACCCGAAACATAGGTAAACACCATATTCGGTTGCTTCTGATAGAGCTCATCGGCGATGGTCACAGTGATGTCGACCGTAATTTTCTGATAAACCGCTGTATCTACCCCCACAGATGAAATCCCCATACAATAGAAACAAGCATCCAGACGGCTCCAGTCCTCTGAAAGAGTATTAAACTGCTGAAAATCTTCCAGGATTATTGCCTTTAACTTGGCGTGTTCAAGATTTAAAGGAGCCCGACTAAGCGTAGTTACCTCTTCCACAGCTGAGTGCTCCAAGCATTCTTTTAAAACGGCTTGACCCACCATTCCGCTAGCACCGATAATAAGAATTTTCATAAGCGATTATTGATCCTAAATGTATATAAAACTTCAGGAATACCTTATACTCGATTGAGTTTGATATATTTGAAAGAATCATAATTATCGATATGAGACATCTTTTATTCAGCCTTACGTTGGGCCTTAGTGTCTGTTTAGTACAAGCACAAGAAGGAAAATCAGAAGCTTTTGCACACACCTACTCCATAGTCGCACGCGATGCAAAAACTGGAGAAATGGGAGTAGCCGTTCAAAGTCATTGGTTTGCGGTGGGAACATTGGTGAGCTGGGGAAAATCTGGTGTTGGAGTGGTTGCTACCCAGTCGTTGGTCAATCCTGCCTTTGGTCCTGAAGGTCTCCGGCTGATGGAAGAAGGCTTTAGCGCAAATGAGGTGTTGGCACAACTCGTCCCAAAAGACAGCGGCAAAGCCTATCGCCAAGTAGCCTTTTTAGACCACGAAGGAAATGTTGCCACGCATACAGGAGAAAGCTGTATTGCAGCTGCTTCACATGCGGTCGGAGATCAGTTTTCAGTACAAGCGAACATGATGCTCAATAGCAAGGTTGTCCCAGCTATGAAAAATGCCTTTGAAGCAAATGCCCAATTGCCACTAGCCGAACGAATGATTAAAGCTATGGAAGCTGCCGAACAAGCAGGCGGCGATATCCGAGGGAAACAGTCCGCTGCATTAGTGGTGGTCGGACCAACAAAAGTAGAGCAGCCTTGGAAAGATAAAAAAATAGATCTTCGAGTCGATGATCATCAGCAGCCCATCGCAGAGTTAAAGCGCTTACTCACCGTTCATCGAGCTTATGATTTTATGAATGCTGGAGACGTCGCCATGGAAAAAGGAGATATGAAAGCTGCGCTTGATTTATACGATCAGGCCCAAGCCCTACAACCCGAAAATATTGAGATGGTTTTTTGGAAAGCCGTCACACTGATGAACAATAATAAAGTTGAACAAGCCATCCCCTTACTACAGCGGGTAATTCAGGCCAATAAGCAATGGGCAACACTTCTCAAACGCCTTCCGAAGGCAGGGCTTCTGTTACAGACCCCCGAAGAAATATCGACTTTGATCAACAGCATAGAAAAGAGAGTTCCCTAATTCCTTCTTCCTTATGTTTATCCTCCTTATCAGCATATTCTTTAGCCTTTCGGCTAGCCTTGAAAGCCTCATTTCACAGGAGTTTTTTTGGGTTCCCCAGAAAATGGTGTATGCAAAAGAGGCGGATAAAATCTATGTTTTTGGGGAAGATAAATTAGCGGTGATCGACCCAGAAACGCTGATGATACGCTCCATTCGTGATTTTTACTTAGCCCCGGAAATAGAGAAAACCTTTCTAAATTTTAAATTTTTTGAATGGGATAATGCACTGGTAGCAATCGATAAGAGAGGAGGGAGAATCTACAAATTTGAAGAAGATCACTTCGACAGAATCGACCGTTCCGTGATTAGTTATGGTCTTAATGATGGGTTTAGTTTTCAACATCGAGACACCTTATTTCGTTACGGTGGCTATGGGTTTTGGAAAGCTTCGCATCACTTAATCTATTTCGACAAAAATACAAGTCAGTGGGAGATCTATCCTATCGATAAATCTTCAGAAGTTCCCCCGGAATTTTTTGGTATCGCCGGTTACTACCATAACAACATTCTTTACACCTTTCATGGCACCTCAATAAATCCGTATAACCCGAAAGAAAACAGTCGTGTAAATGATTTTTGGAAATTCGATTTTTCGGAAAAGACATGGGCTAAAGTTCCAAAACAAGCCTTTCTAAAAGAGTCCCTAAATACCTTCATTGTCCCAAGTGCCAAAGGGTTTTACTTACAACTCAATTCAAAAATTCTTCAACTAGAAGCCGAACAAAATACATTTAAATTATTTGAACCTAATCCTTTGTACTTTAGGGCGGTTAACAGAGATGATTTACTCTGTTTTAGTGAAACAGATGCCTTTTTTATCACGTTGTCGACGAATGGCTTCAGAATAGAAAAAGCATCTTTGGATTACTTTCTGGGGAAACCCATCCTAACAGGGAGCTATCGTCCAAATTGGACTCCCTATTACGGTGCTGCTGCTCTCTTGGTTGTTGTGCTCGTGCTAGCGGTGATTTGGTATCAAAGAAAAAAGCAGAATACTTTTATCTTTTACCTTTATTCAGCGGAAATCAGATATAAATCAAAACGGTTTAACATCAATCCACAGCAACACAATGTTCTTTTAGAGCTGATTGAAAACAAAGAAGTATTGGCGAGTAAAATCAAAGATTTAGTCTATAAGCCTGAACTTTCCAACGCCCAAAACGAGAGAAATAAATTATTGATTATTCAAAACCTGAATATTGAATTCAAACGGCTTATTAGTCAAGATGTAATTCTTGAACAAAAAAGTCCTATCGACAAACGCATCAAATTATACACTCTAGCTTCAAAGATGAAGATGGTTGTAAAAAAGAGCTGATTATTAAGCTTTTATAGATTTAAACAGCAGCACTCTTCTGCTTTTGGATATATTTTTAAAATTAATCTCATTCAATTGAGATTAATTTATTCAAATGTCTATGGTTATATTTAATTTGGTTAAAAACGACTACTTAAAACTATATTCATGAAAGCACGATTATTTGGGGCAGTATACCTGTTGATTTTTCTAATAGCGGGAGTCGCTCATGCGCAATTCAACTACCAGGCATTGATTAAAAATAGCGACGGTGAGGTTCTTAAAAATCAAGCCATCCCAATGCGTATCAGTGTATTAGATGAATCTCAAAATGTGGATTACCAAGAGACACATACAGTAACATCTACCTCCGACGGACTGGTTAATTTAGTCATTGGAAATGGGACAGTGGTCAGCGGTATCTTTGCTGAACTTGATTGGTCCAGTTCTTTTTATCTGAAGGATGAAGTAGATTTTGGTAATGGCTTTGTGACCATGGGGATAGAAGCGATAAGACCTGTGCCGTTGGCCAGTTATGTCTTAAATAGTAACAAAAATTTGGTGGACGTAAATGACAATTTACTTGTCAACAACGATTACAATACTTCAACTGACGAGTCCAATAATGCCAATCTACACAACACCAAAAACATAGGTTTGGGTCCACGTGCCTTGGAAAGCAATACCACAGGGTGGTACAACGTAGCTGTAGGGTGGAATGCACTCAAAGAAAATACAGAGGGACACGATAATGTGGCCATTGGACCTCGAACTCTTCAACAAAATACGACAGGAACCTACAATTCTGCTCTTGGATACAATTCGTTACGAAATAATGTTTCTGGAGGAGGGAATACAGCCTTAGGTGCGGGTGCTTTAGCTATGAACACAGAAGGAGATAATAATGTTGGGGTTGGTTACTCAGCTTTGTATGACAACACTACAGGATATGCCAATGTTGCTGTGGGAAATGGTGCTCTCAATGACAATACCAGTGGTAGTGAAAACACTGCAATTGGAAATCAATCCATGTATTTAAGCACAACTGGAATAAGCAATGTAGCAGTCGGTATGCTTACTCTAAATAACAACACCACAGGAAGTGAAAATACCGCTGTCGGGCATTCTGCTCTGGTTTACAATACCAGTGGAATAGATAACGTAGCGATCGGGAAAAACAGCTTAGAAGACAATACCACAGGAAATAAAAATATTGCTGTTGGAAAATATGCGCTTCGCAGAAATACTCAAGGCAATAATAATCTAGCCATCGGATTTAATGGAGGTAATAATTTTCTAAGTGGAAATGAAAATGTTTTCCTTGGCGCCAATGCCGGGGTAGTGAGTCCAACAGGAAATATTGTAAACGCTATAGCTCTTGGTGCAAATGCAGTTGTCACCGCAAGTAATACTATTCAATTAGGGAATACGAATATCAATAAAGTTATAACCTCAGGGACCATTTCCGCTACAGCCTTTGTTGGTGATGGTTCCGGCTTGACCAATCTGACAGTTTCGGGTACTATAAGCCCAGATGCAGATGGTAATATTGTTATCGCTAATCAAACACCAGGATTCGAATCCTCCGGAGTAACACCGACTACTTTTAGTCGCTCTGGAAATAATATTGCAATAGGTGATAATGCTATGCTTAACGCTACTTCAACTGCGGCTAATATAGCTATTGGAACAGACGTTCTTAAAAATATATCGGCCGGTATAGTAACTGGAAATGTATCAAGTTCAGGATTAAATATCTCTATTGGAGATAACTCAATGACAAATTTAGAAAACGGATGGGTAAATGTTGGACTGGGGACAACAGCATTGAGAAACATGACTTCAGGTTCCTCGAATATCGCCATAGGGGCCGGAGCTTTAGAAGATGCTAACCAACCTGTGAGTAATGTTGCCATAGGAGTAGATGCTTTACATCAGTTAACAGGAACAGATACAGTTACAGCTGCAGATGGGCATGAATACCAAGCATCCGTTGCAAATACTGCAGTTGGACATAACGCTATGTACAATAATCAAAATGGAAGTTACAATACTGCTGTTGGGATAAATTCTTTATTCAATATCAACGATGGTGGCTATGATAATACTGCTATGGGAAGAAATACACTTCACTATAATAATGGAGGTTATCAGAATACTGCCGTAGGGGCCAATGCATTATTCGGAGCTAACGGAACCTTCGGGAATACTGCTTTAGGAGCACAAGCTGGAGATCAGCTGAATAGTGCAAATTCTAACAATAATGTATTTGTGGGGCGAAATTCCGGTACATCTTCAGGAACTCAAGTAAATAATTCGGTGGCTATTGGAGCTTTTGCAAAGAGTAATGGAACCGACAATGTCGTTATCGGAAGCGGAGTAATGGAAGAGATCGATGGTGTCAATAATTTTGGGGCTTATGTAGATGAGGCCGTTGTCATCGGTCGTGGAGCAATGGCAAATTCCAAAAACGGAGGAAAATCTGTCGCTGTAGGGTTTGAAGCAATGCAAAATTATAGTGCAACAGACTCTCATACCCACACTACCGGTGATACCCAATATGATCAGTACAATTTTTCTACAGCTATTGGGTACAAAGCTATGAAAGGGTCTTCGAACGTGGCTTCCAATACAGGGATGTGGAATACTGCCGTCGGATATGAGTCCTTGACGAATTTAACCAGCGGGTACAACAATACTGCAGTCGGTGCACAAACTTTAAAGGACAATTCTTCCGGACAAAATAATACGGCCATGGGAGACTGGTCTATGTATCAAAACCAAGATGGGAATTACAATACTGCTTATGGAGTGTGGACCTTGGCATATAGTGTCTCAGGAACAATGAATACGGCTGTGGGAGGTGCTTCCATGACCAATAATTCAAATGGTGATGGTAACAGTGCCTTGGGCGCAAATAGTTTAAGAGTAAACCAAGAAGGGAATAACAATGTTGCCATAGGGAAAAACGCTTTGCGCTACAACCAAGGAGATAGCAACACTTCTATTGGGGAAAGGGCCATGATGAGTTCTTATGAAAATAAGAATTCTGGAAATTGGAATACTGCGCTTGGAGCGGCAACACTGATGTCCAACACTACGGGAAATGAAAACTTAGCCGCGGGTGCTGGAGCCTTGGAATTAAATACGGAAGGAGACCAAAACGTGGCCTTGGGCTATTGGAATTTACGCCATAATACAACAGGAAACCGAAACGTAAGTGTAGGGCAAAATGCCATGAGAGACAATACCTCGGGGAGCAATAATGTTGCCCTTGGAAGCGAGGCGCTTTCAAATAATACTTCAGGGCAAGATAATGCTGCCATAGGACAGAATGCTATGATTAATAATACTACAGGTGGTTTAAATACAGCGCTTGGCCAACGAGCGATGGAGTCTAACACAACAGGGGATCGGAACACTGCCGTTGGTTCACATGCTTCTGGATATATGCAATCTGGTTCCTTTAACACCACCTTGGGAATTGCAGCTGGTAGAGACGCGATTGCTGCGGATGGGGCGGTTGCTATAGGATATCATGCACTGATTGCACAATCAAATTCGGCGAATATTACTGGTGAAACCTATAATACTGCCGTCGGCTATTATGCTTTGGCAGGGAACGAGTCGAGTCAGAACACAGCACAATACAATACTGCCGTAGGATCGCATTCACAAGAGAACGCATTTACAGGCTCTAAAAATGCTTCCTTGGGGGACTTCTCCCTCCACAATAATGAAGTGGGAAGTAATAATGTAGCAATTGGGCATAACTCCATGTTAGATAATACAGAGGGAGACGCAAACGTAGCCGTTGGAGCTCTTTCTTTAGAAAATAATTTCACTGGTTCTTATAATGTAGCTCTTGGATATGATGCATTAAAAAACAACTATTCTGGAGGTGAAAATACAGCTATAGGGCGTGGAGCTCTTCTAGAGAATACCTCTGGGAACAATAATGTTGCCATTGGAAATGAAGCTTTAAGAAGCAATGATGAAGGAAGTAATAACATCGCCATCGGAGATGAAGCATTATATAGCAATGTTGTTGCTCAAGCCGGAAGCCTTGGTGGGCAAGGGTTTAACAATATCGGTATAGGAGGGGCTGCTCTTCGTAATGCTACTGCTTCGGGAAATACTGTGATTGGTCATGACGGATACCTAAATCTCACTTCTGGTACCTATAATATAGGTTTAGGAGATCATGTTGCTACAACGATAACAACCGGTACCGAAAATATTGGGATTGGATATATGACTTTGTACGGTGCAGAGCAAAATACCTCTAAAATTACATCCATTGGAGCTCGATCTGGCTCTAATTCTAATGGTGAACTCAATTCATTTTTTGGACATAACGCGAACCAATCGTCTGATGCAGGTAGCATTACAAACGCAACCGCATTGGGAGCTAATTCTGTGGTTTCTTCGAACTATACCATGGCATTTGGAAGTTCTGATGTTAACAAATGGGCCTTTGGGTTGTCGACTACCGATAGTGGCAAAGTCATTCAAGTCGGCTCTACCAGTTCCAATGGAAATGGAGCGTACTTATCCGCTGGTGGGGTTTGGACCGATGCTTCTAGTATTTTATTTAAAACCAATTTTATCGACTTAGACAATAGCTGGATCAGAGATCAAATCGCAAAGCTCAATATTCGCCGTTGGGACTACAAAGAAACCAATGAAACGCACATTGGTCCTACAGCCGAAGAATTTATTGACTTATTTAATGTTGGAGTGCCAACCGATAAGCAGCACTTGAGTACTTTAGACGTCGCTGGGGTCGCCTTAAAAGGAGTTCAGGCTGTGATTGAAGAAAATAAAGTGCTCAAAGAAGAGAATAAGGCGCTCCAAGAGCAGTATCAAGAATTAAAAAACATGCTCAATCAAGTTCTTGAAAGAGTAGAACAATTAGAGCAATAATAATTTATATGGGCTTCAGAAAAACCTATTCGACAGGACTTTTACTCGGCTTTCTACTTTGGAACAGCTTTGGTCATATCTATGGTCAAAGTCGGGATTTTGTCCTCGCTCCTACCGCCAACATTCAGGAGCAATTCATGAGTTTGATAAGCCCTATTTTAGTAGGGACATCGACGACCTCATCCGCTACAGTTGTTCGGGGACCACTGGCTTATTTCGCAAAGGGAAGCAATTCACAAACAGTGAGTGTAAGCCTAAGTGCTTCCGATAGTGACGGTATCCTCGGCGCTACACAAGTCGTGACCATAACCGCCCGTTTTTCTGTAGCCATGAGTGCCTCCCCGACGATCTATATCAGTGGAGTGATTTCGAATGTTGCCATGACCGCCACTGCCTCGGATAGTGTGTGGGAATACAGCTGGAATGTTTCGGGTACAACAGCCGATCTAGTAACGGCTACCGTTTCAGGGGTAAGCACCGCAAACATCGCATACACAGGCAACGAAAGTCTTACGTTCCAATTAGACCTTGTCGCTCCAGAAATAATCCTGTCGGGACCCACAGGTTTCAGCTATATGGGTTATCATGACGAGCATTATTACTTTATCAATAGCGGAACTTCTTACGGTCCGGACACGAACTGGCAAAATGCACGAGAGGAAGCACAGCAAATGGGAGATGGCTTTACGCTTTCTACCATGCTCGGAAATACTGACCTCGCCGTAGTTGAAGATCTAGCCGAAAACAACTTTATCGGGGACTATCTGAACGATAATTTTGGCGGCTTCACTTGGATAGGAGTCTATAGAGAAAATGAAAATAGCGATTGGATCAATATCAATGGGGAGGTTCAAAATTATTTCAATTGGCGTTCCGACCAACCCTCGGGTAGCAATCAAAATGCTATAGCTGTTTATCCCGATCCGGAAGAACCCAATGGGAATTTTGCAGGAGAACGCAATGTGTGGTCGGACGAAGAAGCTCAGAACAACAACGCATACGTGATCGAAATGGATGGTTTCCTTTTCAACGCTGGTGCTTCATCTGCAAGGATTTCGTTCTATGCTCCAGCAGAAACCATCAGCTGGACATTAACCGGCCCTGACGCCTCACTCTTTGAAGTGGATGACTCCGATCAGACAGGGGGCGCCCATACGATTTTTATCGACTTTACTCAAAATCTACAATCGAATACTGACTACCAAAACCCATCGGATGCGAATGCTGACCGTATTTTTGAATTTTTCTTAAATGCTACTGATGTCAACGGCAATACCCGTAGCCAAAAAGTAGTCTATGAGATGACGGATACGCAAACCCCAACCGTACAACTTTCGCATTCCGGAAATGATACGGTGGTGGTTAACTCAGAGGTAGTAACCATTACAGCTACCTTCTCGGAAGCAATGACCGCTACGCCAACCTTGAGTTTAAGCGGTATCGCTTCCGCTCTAGAAATGAGTGCAACAGTAAGCCCAAGTATCTGGAAATACAGCTGGACAGTTTCCACTACGGTAACTTCAACTACAGCAACCGTTTCAGGAACAGATTTGGCAGGGAACGCTTACAGTGGAACAGACAGTTTAACCTTTACCATTTCTGAAACACTGCAAACACCTAGTTTAACCATGACACTTACGCACGATGCACCTACTAATTTCTTAGATCCGTGCGAAGAAGTGAGCTTTACGGCAGAATTCAGTGAAGCCATCAGCTTCCCAGTTGATTTAATGGTCGATAATAGCTATGGTAATTACAGCTACAGCCTTCAGCTGAGTATGGCGCCAAGTTCGGCTACTGCTTCTAGTATGTTTAGCGCAACAAGTTCGTCCAGTAGTTGGGAGATTAATTTAGTTCCTCAAGACTTCTCTTTGGTCGGTTCATTTACACTGACCGTCTCCCACGCTGGAATGAATATTCTGGGTGTTGATCAGCAAGTTGAATCCCTTCAATTCAGTGTTGTTTCTAGTACTTGTAGTACTGGATCTGTGACTGTAGACCTGAGCAATTCACATCCCGATCTTATTGTATCGACAAGAGATACAGTAAGCATAAACGCCTTGTTCAGTACAGCAGTGAACAGTCCTACTCTGATCTATACATCAGTTGTTTCAACAACTTATCTGCCAATGGTGGAAATTACTGGAACACAATCTGTTCAATGGACCGCGGGGCTCCCACTTTCAGGTCCCGATGGCCCAATTTCTGTAACGGTTTCTGCAACAGGGGTCAATGGCGAAATACTTGTAAACGCTGCTGCCGAGAGTATAACCTTCACCCAAGATTCTTTAGGCCCTATCATTGAATATATTAGCGTTGATGGACAATCGAAAACAGTGGATGTATTGTTTACAGAAGACCTGTTTAGCGATTATCTTGCTCAAACAGCAACGGGAACTGTTTCCATAAACGACTTTAGTTTAACCCTCTCGAGTACGACCGCAAGTCTGACTTCTAGCGAACCATTATCCATGACGGTTTCCAATACGACAGAAACAGACGGAAAACGCTACAGCTTAGGATTCGATTACAATGGTGTCGTATTGGTCGGGGATGCGCTCATTGTGAATATAGTGTCCCATACTTTTGATATTGCAGGGAACCCTGTGGAACTCCAACAAAGCAATAATGTAGATGTTTACACGGGTAATGAACAGGATGTAACCGTCAGTTTAAGTCATACGAGCTCTTCAACTACACTTACCAATTGTGATACAGTGGCTCTACAAGCGACCTTTAATAGAGCTATCCAAGGACCTGTGGTCTTAGAAGTGGAAGATAGTACTGGCGCCTTAATCAATGTGAATTTAACGGCTGCTAGTGCACAAACCTCCGCAACAAGTTCGACCCTTTGGGAAGGAAGCTGGTCGCCGAACAATACTACTCCTACAGGTCTAGTAACCTTAAGTATTATTGAAGGTGGAGTTGCTGCTAGCAGTTCAGCCAACCCGACAGAAATAGAACGTTTAGGTTTTGAAGTGTTGTTTAATAATTACAATTGTAATGCTACAGGCTCCATAACAGTAGATTTAAGCCTCGATCATCCAGATCACATCGTTTCCTATGTAGACGGAGCAGTTGACATTTTAGCCAACTTCTCGTCAGCTGTAGATTCGCCTTCTTTGATCTACAACGATGGCTCACAAGAAGTAACGTTCCCCATGAATACAGTTTCTGGGACTACCGATGGAACTCAGTGGAGTTATCCGATGTACTTTAGCGGTCCAGAAGGACAAAAATCGTTTACTGTATCCGCCTCTGGAATACTTGGAGACTTCTATGCAGGCACAGATGTCTTGAGTGTTACTTTCGATTCCTTCGGTCCTGTAATTGAATATATCGAAGTTCAAGAAGAGGATATCGTAGATATCATCTTTACAGAGGATTTATTCTCTACCTATGAAAACAGTCAAGCCACAGGAGCAATTGTTCGGTCAGACTTTAGCCTAACACTATCCAGTACCACGGCTAGTCTAACGACTAGTGTTCCCCTCTCTATGACGGTAACCAATTCTACTGAAACAGACGGCAAACGCTACAGTTTAGGTTTCAATTATACCGGTTATCTACTTCAAGGAGATGCCTTAATGGTCGGAATTGTATCGGATACCTATGATATCGCAGGAAATGCTGTGGATTTAATCCAAAGCAACGCCATTGAATATTACGATCAGAGCGATACACTTTCCGTAACTGTAGAACTAACGACGACGGCTACACAAACCACGCTTTATCAGACACAGGGCGCAGAAATATTTGCTGCCTTCTCTACGGATCTACCTGATGCAGCGCGTTTACAAATAGTGTATAGCGACGGCAGTAGTTCAACTCTAACGATGGCTACAGACGGGATCTTAGCTACTGGAGCGCCACAAACACGTAAATGGAAAGCTACATGGAACCCCGGTAGAAACACAACTCCAGGAAATGTAGAAATCCGAGTGATATGGCCCGATTATGACGGTAATCGCTACTTGAGTACAGCAGCATTACGTTTTGAACTTTTGGCAGCTGATTCGGACGCCGATGGAATTTTTGATGCAGATGATCTCTGTTTAGAAACGCCAGAAGAGGAAGAAGTCGATGAAAACGGCTGTGCATTAAGTCAGAAAGACACCGATAATGACGGTGTAACTGACGATATTGATATTTGCCCTGAAACGGAAGAAGAAGCGGAAGTGAATGAAGAAGGCTGTTCCATCGATCAGATCGATACGGATGAAGACGGTGTTGCGGATTATCTAGACAATTGTGTGGATACGCCGAACCCTGAACAATTCGACCAAGATGGAGACGGTATCGGAAATGTCTGTGACCCTGATCCTTCTATTGAGTATATCGCATTGGAAGTCAGTGAGAATGCTTCTCCAACAACTCCAGTAGTGATATTTTCCGCCTTTAATTCGAATCAGGATACGATTACTCTGACCCTATCCGATACCAGTGGGCTATTTGAACTATTGGGCGAAAACACCATTATCTTAGTTGGTGAACTCGACTTTGAAACCAACGAATTCCATATTGTAGAACTGACCGCTACAACCGAAAATGGTGGCGTGGCAACAGCATCCATTACCATCATGGTGTCTGATATACCTAACGCCACTTATACTGGGAAGTTCTTCGTCTCTATCTTCGATAGCCAAGATGAAAGCAAAGCCAATAAGGTAGATCATACACGATATTTCAATCCATTTAACAAAGGGGTTGGAAAATGGAAAATTCGCAAGAAAGTCTCTGGTGGAGCCGATGCAGCCTTATTTACCATTCGCGGAGGCGGATCGAGTAATACAGACGACGCTAGTGCTAAAAACGATGATGAGTCTGAAGGATATCTAGACTTTATTAATCCTCCAGATTTTGAAAATCCACAGGATCATAACCGCGATAATGTATACGAGGTTGAAGTCACCTATGAAAATACAGATGACGGTGCACGTGAAGTTCCCGTTCCGGTGACCCAGCGAAATATCCAGGTACCAGAAAATAGCACCAGAGCTATTGAATTGCAGTCGACCCCAACACTACCGGAAGATGATTCCGATAGCGACGGAGTACCGGATATCGTCGACAACAGTCCATTGACCTTTAATCCAAATCAGACGGATGAAGATGGGGACGGTGTGGGAGATGTCTCGGATGACTTCGACCACGATGGGGTTTGGAATCCGTACGACAACTGTCCAGATACCCCTCTAGGGGAAGTCGTTGACGAAAATGGATGTATCATTTTCTATACGGTCGCTAATAACTTCAGTGTATCCAAAACAGAAAAATGTGCTGGAGAACACCAATTGGCTTTAACCATTGAAAATGCATATCTGTTCGATTATCAGGTGCGTGTAACTGGACCGAATACCAATGTTAATACTACGCTAGAAGGCAGAACTTACCGACTAAGCGGATTAGACGCAGGCGCTTACAGTATCTGCGTTACAGTAGAGGGTATTCCTGCTTCAGAATTTGAACGCTGTTTCAGTGTTCGATTAGAAGATCCGGAAGGATTGGAAATATTAACTCAATTTAATCCAGGTGATGAAGTGGTGAACTTCCAGTTAAAAGGAGGGACTAACTTCACCATTGTTCACAATGGCAAAACCATCCAAACCAGCGATCGCAACTATGCGCTTCGCTTGGCCAAAGGTGTCAACAAGGTGCGTATTACCAACGGTATCGAATGTCAAGGA
>JBMHCX010000014.1:0-72785 GCA_049889695.1 Flavobacteriaceae bacterium
CGATGTTACCCTCGAGAGTGACACCTGGAAGTTCTATCTGGCTGGGGAAGCAGAAACCACCTATGCACCTTTCCCCGCTGAACTGATCAGTCCGCGTTCAGGGTCGACCGTAACACTAGTAGATGGTGCTGCTGTTTTGAATTGGAGTGTTAATGATGTAGATAACGATCTAAGAACCATTAAAATCTACTTGGATACAGACAGTACTGCAGATACGCTATTACAGACCGTTGACTATGCTCAAGCCGATCAGCAGATCAGTACCGAACTGGAAGGTGGAACCCTCTACTACTGGAGAGTCGAAGCGATCGATGCCGAAGGTAACCTCAGCGATTCCGGAACCTATACTTTCCGAACCCAATAATTTTAAGCCGCTAACTTCATATCCTCTGGAACTTTTGGATTCATAATCCAAAACCACAAGGGTGGAATTGTTGCCGTGAGCATTGCTGTCGGATAGCCAAAAGGTAATTGAGGACTAGTCGTATGATTTTCCAATATCTGATACTTCTTTGATGCCAGGTAGTGGTGATCGCTATGGCGTGTGAGTTCATATAAAACTATCCGCCCAATTAAATGGTTAGAATTCCAAGAATGATGCGGCAAGACTCTTTCGTAACGACCAGAGGGTTTTTGCTCTCTTGCAAGACCGTAGTGCTCGATATAGTTGATAGTTTCGAGCAAAAGGAAAGATACAACGGCAATCCCTCCACCAAAGATTAATCCGGAGGTACCGAATAGATAATAAATGAAAGCCAGATAGAGGGTTTGGAAAAGGGTATAGAATACCATATCGTTATGGATAGAAAACCACGATCTCTTCTGATTGCGGAGAAGTTGGGTTTGTAATTTCCATGCATTAAAGTATTGCCCCACAACAGAAGAAACCCAAAAAGCATAAAGGGTTTTTCCATAGGATGCAGAGGCAGGATCATCTGGTGTTGCCACTGTCCGGTGATGACCAAAATTATGCTCCACATAAAAATGCATATAAAGCGATGGAAGCAACAATAGCTTTGCCATCGTTCTTTCGAATAGAGATTTTCGATGCCCTAACTCATGTGCAACGTTAATGCCATTCGTCCCTAAACAAACACCCATGGACAAGACCATTCCCACTTGTTCAGCAGTGGTGAGTTCTAATCGTTCCCATTGATAGAATCCAAAGATTAACAAGGCCAAAACCATAAACGGATTCAAGTACAAAAGCCAGTCAAAAAAAGGTTGTACTTTCCTTTCTTGAATTTCAGTGGTACTTAAATGTTCGTCGGCCGATTGGACAAAAATTTCTACCAATGGAATAACACCAAAAGCATAAATCACCGATCCGTAACTCCACCATCCCTCCGGGAATCGGAGCGATAAAAAGGTAATGGCTGGAATGGTGTAGGCAAATAAATATTTAAAATCTTTTAAGAATTTCAACATAACTTCAGCTAATTTCGTTCTTCATAAACCCCTAACGCATTAATGCTTAGACCCTAAATATACAATTTTGCAAAGAGTTCTATTCATCGTCTTTAAAATTTTAGAAACATTCAGCGCCAAAGCTGCCTCCTATTTTATTGATTATAAAATGCGGAGTCCCAGAAAATTCGAACGTCGGGCGAAAGAAAAACCATATATCGATACAGCTATCCAGCAAAATTTCCAGTATCGTCATTTCACTATTCAGGAGTATCGCTGGGGCAAAGCTGAACATCCCATTGCGCTTTGTATACACGGCTGGGAGGGAAATGCTGGAAATTTCGGCAAGTTTTCTGAACTGTTCACCCAATTAGGATATCAGCTTGTCGCCATTGATGGCCCAGCTCATGGAACAAGTTCAACCGGCAAAGTCCACATGTTTGAGTACGTAGATTTTGTGACGGCCCAGGTGGAACGTCTACATCCAAAAATCATTATAAGTCATTCTTTTGGAAGTGTATGTACTGTTTTTTCTATGATACGGCTGAAGAATTTTCAGCTGGATCGTTGGATTGCTATTACCACCCCTAACGCATTTAGAGACTACCTTGATCATATGCTTCAGGCCTTTAATGTTAAAGAGACGACTGTTGTAGATCTCATCGGTCGGATTCAAAAACGAGTAGAAATTCCTTTTAAGGAATTAGATATGGAACACACTCGACAATATGTCAAATCGTTTCCAAAAACAGCTATCTTTCATTCGAAAGAAGATCTGGTCATTCCCTTTTGGCAAGCTCAAAAAGCAGCCGAAGCATTACCGCATGCCGACTTTTTTCCAATGGAAAAAGTAGGGCACTATAAAATTCTTTGGGATAAACGATTACACAGAGAACTCGAGGCGTGGATGAAAAGCTGATACAAAAGTATTTGTATATTGTCCCCAAAAAGGGTTCAGAATGGAAACGATACTTGCTTATTTTGAAACGATCCCATCTTTACACAGGAGTTTAATACTCGTTGGAGGGATTACATTTTTTTGGGTTTTAGAGGGGCAAATTCCACTTTTTGGCTTAGACTATAAAAAATGGAAACATGCCGGAACTAATTTTTTCTTTACGGCAACAACCATCATCATTAATTTTGCCCTCGCATTCGTATTGGTAGCAACTTCCGACTGGGTGGTTACTCATGAGTTTGGACTTTTATATCTGCTCCCAGATATGCCCTTATGGGCATTTGTCCTCGTTGGTTTGTTATTGATGGATTTAGTGGGTGCTTACCTACCCCATTACGTAGAACACCAAATTAAACCGCTATGGATGATCCACTTGGTACACCATTCCGATCATCATGTAGATACAACTACTGCAAACAGACACCATCCACTGGAAAGTGTGGTGCGTTTTGTCTTTACATTATTAGGCGTATTTACCATTGGAGCTTCAATCGGGATAATTATGCTCTATCAATCTCTTTCGGTGGTCGCCACTCAATTCAATCATGCCAACATTCAATTGCCTAAAAAATTAGACATGCTCTTGAGTTACATTATCGTATCTCCCGACATGCATAAAATCCATCATCATTACCGATTGCCTTTTACCGATGCCAATTACGGGAATATTTTTTCCGTTTGGGATCGTTTATTCGGAACTTACTTGTATTTGGATAGAGAAAAGATTGTATACGGGGTCGATACCTTTTTTGACCCAGTCAGCAATGCTAAGGTGGGAAAACTTTTATACCAGCCTTTTCATAAATACCAGAAACCGACCGTTACAGACGAACACCTTCGCCAATAAGCCCTACTCTGCACTTGGCGGAGCGACAACAGTAGTTATTTGGTCCAGCGGATACTCTTGCTGGTCCCCAGAATACATATTTTTCAGGAGGAAAACGCCTTTGGCTTGTTCTTCCTCTCCATAGAGTATTACCTGTTCTAGGCCACGTTGGTGTGCATAGGTCAACTGCTTTTTCAATTTAGCCGGTTGGGGATAAAAAACACATGAAATTCCCTGTGCTCTTAATTGTGTCATGGACCGATGGGCAAAGGCTGCAGAAGCCTCGTCCATATGTGTAAAAAACACAGGCTTATTTTGCGTATCGAGTTGTTCTGGAAATAACCCAAGGCTTTCCAGAACCAAGTATATTCTATCAAAACCAAAGGAAATACCTATACCGCTCATCTGGGACAAGCCAAATGTCTCTGTCAGATTTGCATAACGACCGCCTCCACCGATAGAACCCATTTTTACCGATGCTGGAGGGGCTACCTCGACTATCATCCCTGTATAATAGTTTAGTCCTCTGGCGAGGCTTAAATTAAACTCTAATTGTACGGTTTTAAGGCCTTCCTTTTCCAAAGTAGTCATAATCCACTGCATATCGCGTATGCCCTCTAATGCCTGCTCCTGATCGCTCAGAATGTTCGCTAATTCAGCCAATTGTTCGTGGTGATTTCCTTCGATAGAGAGAACCTTCTCAAGCGTACGGCAAGCTTCAGCAGAAAAACCTTTAGTCTGTAGCTCATCCACCACCCGCTCCAGGCCAATCTTATCGATCTTATCTAGAGCCACCGTGAGTTCTACAAACTTATCCTCTGCTCCCATATGAGCAGCTAGTCCTGCTAAAATAGCTCGGTGATTGAGCTGCAGACTAACCCCATGAAGATGAAGACGATCAAAGGCAAAGTCATAGAGCTGAAGTACTTCTACTTCTTGCCATAAGGAGGCTGGACCGACCATATCGGCATCGCACTGATAGAACTCTTGAAATCGTCCGTGCTGCGGGCGATCTGCTCGCCAAACCGGTTGGATTTGGTAACGACGGAAGGGAAAGGTGAGTGCATTCCTGTTTTGAGCTACATAGCGAGCAAATGGAACCGTTAGGTCATAACGGAGGGCTTTTTCAGATAACGATCGAGCAAAAGCGCCTAAATTATTGGAGGATAAAGCTGCTAAATCGGCTTTTTTGAGCTTCTCTCCTGAATTTAGTAGCTTAAATATTAAGCGATCTCCTTCATCTCCGTATTTGCCCGACAGGGTTTCGGCCAGTTCGAAAGATGGAGTTTCTAGAGGTTCGAAGCCAAATAGTTGAAAACTTTCGGAAAGTACCTGCTTTAAATAATTGCGGCGATAAATTTCCGTCGCAGAAAAATCACGAGTACCTTTTGCTATTCTTGGTTTAATGGACATAAGTACAAATTTACGATGGAGATTTGGAATCCAAAAGCTTTGAGAGTTGATCATAGATTTCTCCTGAACATACTTCTGCTCCCTTCAGAAGTAAAGCGTACATTTCTGCAATCCTAGATGAGGCGTATGCTTTTTGCCCCGTACGAATCGATGTAGTGGAGACGTCTAATTGAACCATTAGACGTTCAAACCAATCGGGAGCACTCCAATCGATTACTTCAGAACGTATATAGATCAGCTGAATTTGTTTTTCTCCGCAAGAGTATAGGGCAACCCCATCGACCATTTTATGTTCAAGATATTTTGCTGAAGATAAAATTTCAGTCCAGACGACCGCACTGAAAGAACGGAGTATTTCATGCAGCCGATCGCTGTCTTCTTTCTTAATTTTTTCCCAATGCTCTTTATCGATTCCTAAACTCGCTAAAAAAAGAGCGAATTCTTTTGGGAACTGTTCCAGTTGCGCTTGGGTAAGCGGTACAAATTCTGACATAATAAAAAACCCGAGCCTTTCAGCAAGACTCGGGTATAGGTTTTATAGATTGGTGCATTTAAGCCTTCTCAGGGATAATTTCGAAAGGAAACTGAATAATGACCTCTCGGTGTAATCTGATGGCCGCTTCATATGCTCCTAAACGCTTAATGTTTCGTCCAGGAAGGCTGATCAGCTTACGATCTACCTGATGTCCTTGCGCTTCAAAAGCTGCCTCCAAATCCTGAGCAGTTACCGAACCGAAGAGTTTATCTCCTGATCCTACTTTGGAAGCAATCTTGATGGCTACTTTCATTAAGGAATCTCCTTTAGCTTTCGCATCATCGATTAACTTCTGCTCTTTAAATGCTCTTTGCTTTAAAATTTCAGCATGTGCTTTTTTGGCAGATGAAGTTGCTAAAACTGCTTTGCCTTGCGGAATCAAAAAGTTACGTCCGTAACCATTTTTTACTTTTACGACGTCGTCCTTAAATCCTAAGTTAATAACGTCTTCTTTGAGAATAAGTTCCATAGGCGTCTATTATTTAAGCATATCTCCTACATAAGGCATCAAGGCTAAATGCCGAGCTCTTTTGATTGCAGTCGATACTTTTCGTTGATATTTTAATGATGTTCCCGTTAAACGACGTGGAAGAATTTTTCCTTGTTCGTTAACAAATTTCAAAAGGAAATCAGCGTCTTTGTAATCTACATACTTGATTCCAGAACGCTTAAAACGACAATACTTTTTTTGATTGTTCGTTTCTATGTTTAAAGGGGTTAAATACCGGATTTCTCCTTCTTTACGCCCTTTGGATTGTTCGTCAATACTTGCCATAACTTATGCTTTTGCGGTGTTTCTTTTTCTTCTTTTTTCAGCCCAAGCCTGAGCGTCTTTGTCTAGTTTAACCGTTAAGAAACGCATCACGCGTTCATCGCGACGGAATTCCGTTTCGAGTGGGTCAATAGCAGTTGAGGGTCCCGCAAATTCAAAAAGATGATAGAAGGCGCTTTTTTTGTTTTGAATGGGATAAGCTAGTTTGCGTAATCCCCAGTTTTCTTTGCTGGTGATTGTTCCTCCATGCTCGACAATAAAGCTTTCAAATTTTTGAACTGCTTCCTCTATCTGTGTCTCAGATAGAACGGGATTTAAAATGAAAACAGTTTCGTAATGATTCATAAAAATGATTTTTAAGGACTGCAAAAGTAAGCTTTTCATCTGTTTTTGCCAAAGCATATTCCATTTCCTGAAGAATATTCTTTATTTTTGAGATTATACACGCCGATGCCCTATCATTACATACTTGTTGATGCGCACCCAATCGATCGGTTGAATTGCTTGCAAGTCGTCCAGAAATACGAGGAGTTTTCTTGTGCCGGAGAGTTTTCAAATGCCCTAGATGCCCTGGCTTTTATCAAAGAAAATACAATTGATTTCATCATTGTATCCAAAAAACTACCCGTGTATGATGGCTTCGAATTTATCCAACAGCTCCAACAACTCCCCCCCATTTTATTTTTTACACAAAAAACTTCGGATGCTCTCCTCGCCTATGAACACGGAGTTTTCGATTGTATGCTTAAACCCTTATCCAAAAAGAGGTTTGAAAAAAGTTTACAACGACTATTATCGCAATTGCAACTCCAAGAGCAGGTGCATCAGGTGAAGGCACAAAAATTTACAGTAAAAAGTAACCTTCAAACCTTTCACATCGACAGTACTAAAATTCTTTGGATAGAGTCTGCAGGCGATTACGTTAAGATAATACTGCCCAAAGAAACCCATTTAGTGCATTCCACCCTGAAAAAAATTGTTGAAGAACTCCCGGGCGATTACTTCATTCAAATCCACAAATCTTATGTGGTGAATTTAAACCACATTGAAAGTGTTAATGCAACACAGGTAAAGATCCGAAACAACTATCTCCCGCTGAGTAGGCGAAGAAAAGCGACATTTATGGAACGCTTTAACCAACTGGTTTAAGGATCAATATCGATCTGTACCCGAGTATTGCGGAATTGTGCAATGGATTCGAAGCTTTGCTGAATTTTGGGCAAGAGAGCCTTAATTTGCTGTCGCTGTTGAACTCCCTGATATTTGACCAGTATCTCCTTGATGTAGCGATTTCGGACCCGTGCAATACCTGGACTTGTAGGGCCTAGTACAATCGCTATTTCATATTGCTTCAGCACATTAGCATACCATTCAGCCGCCTTTTGGACAATGTCTAACTGCTGATGGAGACAGCGTATCTGAATCAGTCGAACAAAAGGAGGATATTCAAAAGATCGCCGTTGGTGAAGTTCTTCTGCTACAAACGCTTTGTAGTCGTATTGTTGAATTTGGAGAATGAGTGGATGATCGGGTTGATAGGTCTGTAGTAATACCTGCCCGACTTCCGCAGCCCTACCAGCTCGTCCGGCCACTTGGCACAACATCTGAAAACACCGCTCGTGGGAACGAAAATCGGGGTAATACATCAACTGATCGGCATTGAGAATTCCCACCAAATGAACATTCTTAAAATTAAGTCCTTTGACAACCATCTGTGTTCCAACCAGAATCTGTACCTCTCCTCGATCAAAACGTTCAAATAAATCTTCAAAGGCTCCCTTTTTTCGTGTACTATCCCAATCTAATCTCGCCACAACCGCCTCTGGGAAAATTTGTTGGATTTGAGTTTCCAACTGCTGGGTTCCGAGCCCTTTGGTGTCCCACGTAGCCATCCCACAGGCATAACACTGGTGGGGAGCCTGCATCTGAAACCCACAATAATGACACCTCAACAAATGATCGAACTTATGGTACGTCAGACTAACATCGCACTGACTGCATTGTGGGGTATAGCCACAAGAAGAGCACTCCATTTGAGGGGCATAACCTCGTCGATTTTGAAAAAGTATCACCTGCTTTTTGGCCGCTAGTGTTGCCTGAATGGCCTGTATCATTGTGTCGCTAAAAGCTCCTTTCATCTGCCCATCTTTATGGGCTTGTTTTACATCTATGGTTTCTATAGTGGGTAAGGAAACACCGGTGTAGCGCTCAACAAGCTGCACCCATCCATATTTTCCTTGTTGCGCATTGTGGATAGATTCCAAGGAAGGAGTCGCAGATCCGAGCAGTACTTTGGCGCCTAACTGACGGCCGAAAACCACTGCAGCATCTCGGGCTTGATACCTCGGTGCTGGATCGGACTGTTTGTAGGATGCCTCGTGTTCTTCATCGACTATGATTAAACCCAACTGCTGAAAAGGTAATAAGACAGCAGAACGAGCCCCCAATATGAGTTGGGCTTCTCGTTCAGATCGCTGTACTTGCTCCCAAATTTCGGTTCGCTCCGAAAGACTGTAGCGGGAATGATATACCTTTAAAAAAGGATCGAAATATGCACGCAATCGACCGACCAACTGGGTGGTAAGTGATATTTCCGGCACCAGGTACAAGACTTGTTTCCCAGCGGCTAAGACTTCTTTAATCAAATGACTGTACACTTCTGTTTTCCCAGAGGCAGTCACCCCTTCAAACAAGACGGTCGGATATTCCTCATATGCCAATTGTATGTCATCCAGTGCTCTTTTTTGTGCCGTATTTAAGGGCATCAACGGAACGGGATCGACCTGATCGGAAAACAGGGCTCTGTTCACCTGAACGGCCTGCGATTCCAGTATTTCTTTTTCAATCAACGCCTTTAGAGCCGGGATTTTGGCATCTGCTTTTCGCAAGAGTTCCCCTTGAGAGACCAAGGGCTTTTCGGGTGTATATAAATCAAAATAAGTCAGCAACACCGACTTTTGTTTCGGTGCCTTCTGCAAGCTGTCAAAAACAGGATGAAGAAGTTCCAGATCATTCAAATATGGAGCCTGCAGCTGAACGTAGTTTTCGTATTTAGGGCGGTATTTTTCGTCTACTTGCTGATAAAGTTCTACCCCTCCTTTTTGAAGTAGTTTTTGAACCCCAGGCATCGGATTTACACGGTCGACTACCTTGGACAAAGCTTTCATACTTAAGGGCCCTTCTTCGAGGGCCGCCACTATGTCTTGTTCGAGGGAACTCAGGGATGCATCTAGCTCAGTAGTGTCCTTTAATGAAACCACGGACTGACTCTCCAAAAGAAAACTCGATGGGAGCGCTCCTTTAATCACCATCCCGAGAGGAGTACAATAATAGGCAGCTATCCATGACCAAAATGTCAGCTGATGGGAACTGATTAATGGGGGCTCGTCAAATACAAAAACAACCGCTTTTGCCTCATAACGCTGAGGAGGTGTCTGATGGCAGCTTTCCACTATACCCGTGTAGAATTTTTGCTTGCCAAACGGAACAATCAGACGCTGCCCCGGAGCTACAGCAGGCCCTTTCAATTGATATGTAAACGTCTGCGGGAGGTTAAGCGGTAAGATCACGTCCACATAAAAGTCCGTATTATCCATCTGAGTGATCTCGAATTTTTATGTTAGATTTTAAGTGTGTTAACACCGCATTAAGTTCAAAACCAAGCAAAAGAATATTGGCATTAATCCATATATAAAGTAAAAAAATCAGTAGAGCCCCAATGGAGCCATACAACTGATTGTATTGCGCAAAATTATCGAGGTAAATCCCAAATAAATAGGTGGTAATGATCAGCAACAAAGTCGTCATGCTCGCGCCTGGTGAAAAAAATCGGGCTTTTTTACCTTCAATCGTCCCAAAGTAATACAGAATTGCAGAAGAACAGTAGACCATTAGTAAAATAAAGCCAAGCTGCACCCAACGGAAAAGATTTATATTCAGCGGAATGTTTTCGGCTACTCTACTTAAGATATAATACTCGAATAGCACAAAAACAGCAACGGCCATTAGCAAAAGAAAAGCGAGTAAGATAGCCACACAAACAGCATACAGGTATTGCTTAAAAAAATTACGGGAAAGCTTGACGTGATACGACTCTTCAAAACCCGAAAATACGGCACTCACTCCATTGGCTGTTAGAATAATAGACAATAGCAGTACCGATGATAATAGCCCTCCACGAGGTTTAGCCTGAATATCCATAAATATGTCTTCAAAAAGAACGTGGGTTTCTCGAGGCAACAAAAGCTCTAAAAACTCCAATAGGATGGCATCGAAATTGTCGAGCGGTATAAAGGGAATTAAGTTTAAGACAAATAATAAGAAAGGAAATAATGCCATAAAGAAGCTAAAAGAAATACTTCCAGCGCGCGCCGTTAAAGCGCCTCTTATAATGCCTAATACGTAGAGTTCCAATAGGTCGTAAATGCTAAATCCACCCAGTCCAGGAAATCGGATAGCGTCCAGAAAACTCTTAGCTTTGTTGCCGATGGATTTAAATGTTGCGATGATTGAAGAATTCATTAATTCAAAGATACAAAGCTTTGATCTTGCGTGTAATTGTAATTTTCAGAAGTGGAGATAGTTTTATTAAGTATTGGTAAAATACCCAAGGGCCCCTTAAGCGATAGCTTAGCGATCTATGAAAAGCGATTAGAGCATTTTTGCCGTTTTTCACAAGTAATATTACCAGACATAAAAGTTCTGAAAAACAGGAGAGAGAGCGAGCACAAAACTCTTGAAGCCAAAAGTTTTAAGGCTCATTTCAAAAAAGGCGATCGGATTGTCCTATTGGATGAAAACGGACGTCAGTCCAGTTCTTTAGGGTTTTCACAACAGCTCCAAAAATGGCTCGAGGCATCTCCCAAACGATTGGTTTTTGTCGTGGGTGGCCCCTATGGCTTTTGCCCTAGCCTAAAATCAGATTACAAAGAACAGTGGGCACTTTCGTCTATGACCTTCTCGCATCAAATGGTCCGATTATTCTTCACGGAGCAACTCTATCGCGCCTTTAGTATTCTCCACAAACTCCCCTATCATCATCAATAAATGACTATGGAATTATTATTCGCTTCGCACAACCAAAATAAAATAATTGAAATTCAACAGATGCTTCCTGAAAAGATCAAACTCAAAGGTCTAAGCGATTTGGGTTGGGAAACACCTATCCCGGAAACGGGCGAAACACTCACTGAAAATGCTTGGATTAAGGCAGACTTTCTATACCAAAAAACGAAAATGGATTGCTTTGCAGACGATACAGGATTGTTGGTTGAAGCACTGAACGGAGCCCCTGGGGTATACTCGGCTCGTTACGCAGGGCCTGAGAAAAACGCTCAAAAGAACATGCAGAAATTATTGGACGCTCTTCAAGAGCACTCTAACAGAAAAGCGAAGTTTGTCACAGCAATCGCCTGCTATTGGCAAGGGGAAAAACATCTATTTACCGGTGAGGTCAAGGGGGAGATTATGCTCCAAAAATCTGGTGATCAGGGGTTTGGTTACGATCCCATTTTTCAACCCGAGGGCTATTCGATTAGCTTTGCACAAATGGACGCCAAAGAAAAAAACCGTATAAGTCATCGTGGAATTGCTTTTCAAGCATTTCTGCAATTCATTAACAATAGATTGTCTTAATCGGCCCAGCGCGCAACAAAAAAACTTGTACTTTAGGAGTCATGAATCGCCTGATCGTTTTTTTACTTTTTTCGGGGTTAATTTTTTCCCAGCAATCACTGTATGGCCAGAATCAATTTCTTAAAGCCAGAGTAGAAAATCAGAATACAGACATGCCCATGGGCAATGTTCACGTCTTGAATTTAACCCAAGTGATCGGTACTATCACAGACCAGGAAGGTCGGTTTGAACTACCGGCTGCTGTAAACGATACGCTATATTTTTCTTACCTAGGATACAAGCCCTTAAAAGTAGCTGTTACACAAGATTTTTTCGATTTTGGTGAAGCCAAGTTTGTCTTAACAGAACTCGCTTATGCTTTGGAAGAGGTCATTGTTCGTCCATATCAACTGACTGGCTATTTAGATGTAGATGCCAAAACTGCACCAGTGAACCCAGCAGGTCGCTACAGAATTGCAGGCTTGCCCTCTGCAGGCTATGAGGGGGGGAATCGGAACCGAACGGCCATCAGTAAAGCGCTGGGGGCTTTGTTCAACCCGGCAGACCTGCTCTACAATTTATTCAGTAAAAACGCCCGACAATTCCGCAAGCTCAAAAAAATGCGGGCTGACGATGAAATCAAAAATCTCCTGTCCGCAAAGTTCGACCGTGAAGTCCTTGTTCAATTACTGGGAGTAGACCGGGTGAATATTGAAGAGATTCTCCGGAACTGTAGCTATTCAGACGCATTTATTCGAGAATCGAATGATTTGCAGATCCTCGAAGCCATCAGTGAGTGCTATGATGAATATCGAATACTAAAACTTTGATATGAGCGAACTCCACGATTATCTGTCCGCGTTAAACGCCTCTATTGAACATCGACAGACGGGAGCTGAATATTTTCACAATCATCCAGAAAACGTTCCAAAACTCTTTGACTGGGCCACAGCGCCGAACGCTAAAAGAGTCAATAAAACCTCGGCTTGGATCTTGGAAGTATATGTCTTAAAAGATATTTCTGTTTTCCATACCTATTGGCCTTTACTGTTAGAGCGCCTGCCGCATATCAAAAATGAAAGTATGCGTCGTCCCCTAAGTAAAATCACCCATATTTATTTGGAGGAATTTTTCGATCGTATTTCAGCGGAGCAAAAATCAGCCGTTTTAGGCATTTGTTTTGATTGGCTCTTAGAACCTGCTGCTGTAGCAACACTTAATTTTGCTCTTCGCTGTTTATATCTTCTTAAAGACCACGAAGCATGGGTATGGGAGCAATTACAGGCCATCGTCCAGGAACAATATCCATTGGCCAGTCCGGGCTATAAAGTAGCGGCACGTCAAATCATGAATCATTAAAAGTTCTGCTGAACAAGCCTTATATTTGTACTCAAATTTGAACAAATTATGCCGCTGAACACCCTATCGGCCATTTCGCCTATCGACGGACGTTATCGAAAAAAAACCAAAGAATTAAGCCCCTACTTTTCTGAAGAAGCGCTCATTAAGTATCGCGTCCGCGTAGAGATAGAATATTTTATCGCGTTGTGCGAACTCCCAATCCCTCAATTATCGGATTTTAATCCGTCTTATTTTGAAGAATTACGAGCCCTTTATCGGCACTTTTCTCAAGAAGATGCCTTTTTGATCAAAGAGATCGAACAAACGACCAACCACGATGTAAAAGCGGTAGAATACTTTATCAAAAAAGAATTTGACAAACTTGGTCTAGAGTCTTTTAAAGAGTTTATACATTTTGGTTTAACCTCACAAGACATCAACAATACGGCTATACCTCTATCTATAAAAGAAGCTGTAGATAATATTTATCTGCCTTTGTTGGAGGACACGATTCAACAATTATCAGGTTTAGCCTCAGAATACGGGGACGTTAGTTTATTGGCACGAACACACGGTCAGCCGGCCTCTCCTACTCGCATGGGAAAAGAGTTTTTAGTTTTTGTTCAGCGTTTACGCAATCAGATAGAGCTCTTGAAGCAAATCCCCCATGCTGCAAAATTTGGCGGAGCAACGGGGAATTTCAATGCGCACCACATTGCTTACCCTACTGAAAATTGGGAGGCTTTTGGAAAAGATTTCGTCGAAAACAAACTCGGACTTTCCCATTCTTTTCCGACAACTCAGATCGAACACTACGATCATTTCGCCGCCCTTTGCGATGCCTTAAAAAGAATCAACACGATTTGGATAGACTTTAGCAGAGATATTTGGACCTATATCTCTATGGACTATTTCAAGCAAAAAATTAAAGCTGGAGAAATTGGATCCTCTGCCATGCCGCATAAAGTAAATCCGATTGATTTTGAAAATGCCGAAGGTAACCTAGGTATGGCAAATGCTATTTTTGAGTTTTTAGCACAAAAGCTGCCTGTTTCGCGTCTCCAGCGAGATCTGACAGATTCGACCGTCTTGAGAAATGTGGGGATCCCTTTCGGGCACACCCTGATTGCGTTTAAATCCCTACAAAATGGTTTAGGAAAACTCCTTATCAATACTGAAAAAATAAATGCCGATTTAGAAGACAATTGGAGTGTTGTGGCAGAAGCCATACAGACTGTACTGCGTCGTGTGGGCTACCCCAACCCTTATGAAGCTCTACTCGAACTGACACGTACACACGAAAAAATGTCTGCAGAAAAGATCAGCGCATTTATCGATACATTAGAAGTGGAAGAAGCCGTAAAAGCCGAACTCAAAAAGATCACCCCATTTAATTATACAGGGATTTAAATCGCTTGTAATTGGACGGTGTTGCGGACCTCAAGGGCATCCATCATAGGCCCTAGCTGGTCTTGTAGATTTTTATTCAATTTTTCACGATCCAATTTGTTGAGTAATAACAGTAATGCCTTGGGGTCTAGGTCATCTGCCAATAAGCGAAGAATGACAATGGCATCCTCGGCACCTGTGTACCAAATAATTCCCTCATCGATCGCATCTATACGTCCTTCGAAGAGGATACCTCCTCTTCTACTGTCCGACTGTATGGTCATCAATTCCTGATAACGGTCTTGTGCCAAAATAGTCTGCACAGTGGAAATCTCTTGCTCTATTTTTTGCGGCTTTTCAGGGTCAGCTCGGTAGAGCAACATATTCATTTTCCCAATACTTTGTAGTGTTTGCTTAGCAGAATCTTCCAAAGAATCTGAAAAAAAACGCTCCGGCTGAATGGGTAAGTTGAATACCAGGAAATCTACGTCCTCCGTTTTCTCTACATAGTAACGCTGCAGAGATTTTGGGGACTCACAAGCTGTTGTCAGTAATAAACCAATACACAATAAAAAGTATACCCTTCTCATATAACGATTATTTTTCGCTGACTTTTTTGAGCTGATCTCCTCCAGGAAGATCCATTTTTTCCGTTAAGGCAGCGATCTGATCTAAATCGATATTTCCCTCTAAGAGTAAAAGAACCGATTCGATGGTTTTGCCATTTAACTGGACTTCAGAATTATTCATTGGGATTTTTCCTTTGGAGAACATCAACAATTGTTTCACTTTTTGGGTCTTTTCGTCTTGTTCTGCGTAAAAGGAAACCTCGGCCTCGTTTTCGCGAATATCCATTAAATTTTCTAAGGATTTATTTTTGGCGGCCTGGTCGACCCATGTCTGCATTTCTTCAGCAATAAATGCATTCCCTGAAATCAGTACTTTAAAGGTCGTGATACTCGAGACCATCTCAATAAACTCCTGAGCCTCCTCGTCAGCAGAACTTACCGTCATTCGGCCTAAAAGCTGAAACATTTTAGGACTTATGGAAACATAGGTAACATCTTCATTATTCTGGTAAGTGTCAAAAATACTTTGTGCTTGAATTGAATTCAATCCAAGGATACTCAACAGTAGGACAATCGATTTGCGCATGAGATCTTGATTTACAAAATTGTTTCTACCGCAAGGTATAAAACTTTAAACAGAAGAGATGTTAAAGTATTGAGAATAGGGAGTTCAAACCTCAGAAACAAAAAAAAATCTTCAATCTAACTCGGATTTTGCACTCTATTTTACATGCGCTAGGTATGTAAATATTCCTTAATTTAGAGTCTTAAAAATTTTTGAATTTAAGGGTTATGAAAATGAACTACGGTAAAACAAAGCTAAAGCTATGGTCCCTTCTCGGAGGATTTCTTTTTTTAGGTTTTGTAAACGTTCAATGTAGCAGTGAAGACGATACACCAGAACCAGATATCGTTAATATTGGAGATGATAATACGGATGACGATGATACGGCCATTAGCCTAGATGGAGAATTACAAATCAGTGATTTTGTTTGGCAGGGGCTCAATCTGTATTACTACTGGCAATCGAATGTCCCAGCTTTAGCGGACAGCCAGTTTAGCAATCAAACCACTTACGCTAACTATATCAATAACAATCCTGACCCAGATGATTTTTTTGAATCGCTGTTACACGAAGACGATCGATTTAGTTGGATCTCGGAAGATTACAATGAACTTCAAAACCAGCTATCAGGAATATCTGCAGCCAATGGCGTTGAATTTCAGTTGAGCTATATTCGTTCAGGTTCCGATGATTTAGTCGGTATCGTTACACACATTTTACCAGATTCTGACGCAGCTTCGAAGAATATCAGTAGGGGTGACGCCTTTATTGGAGTGAATGGACAAACGCTTACCGTGCAGAATTATCGTTCTTTGCTTTATGGTGAAGACTTGACGTATACGCTAAATCTAGCCGATTTTGTCGGCGGGAATTTTGTGCTGAACGGTACAGATGTTGCGCTCACCAAAGTGGTAGATTTCCAAAAGAATCCCATTCAAAGCCACAGTGTATTGAATGTCGGTGGGCAACGAATTGGCTATTTGATGTACAACCAATTTTTGACCAGTTTTGAAGACGAACTCAACGATGTGTTCGCTACTTTCAACTCTGCTGGTTTAGATGCCTTCGTTTTGGACCTTCGTTACAATCCGGGGGGATCTGTCTCCAATTGTGCACGACTGGCGAGTATGCTTACTGGACAGTTTAGCGGTGACATTTTTTCGCAGCAAATTTGGAACTCTAAACTCATGGACTATTGGAACGGCCGCGATCCGGAATCACTCATCAATCGATTTGTGTCTACCCTACAAGACGGTACAGCTCTCAATTCTTTGAATTTAAGCACCATCTATATACTCACAACCGATCGTAGTGCTTCAGCGAGTGAATTACTGATTAACGGTCTTTCATCCCACATCAATGTTATTCAGGTGGGGGAACAAACAACTGGAAAAAATGTAGGGTCGATTACCGTTTACGATTATATCGATAATGAAGGCACTAAAAATCCTGATCACACCTATGCCATGCAGCCCATCGTATTGAAGATTGCTAATAGTGACGGCTATGCCGACTATGCCGAGGGACTCGTCCCACAAACAGCTGTTCAAGAACGTCTTACCAACTTAGGAATAATTGGAGACCCGAATGAACCTCTTTTGAGCGCAGCAATTAATCTAATCACGGGACAGCAAGCAAGTAAAGCCGCCACGCTGACCCCTGTTCAATTGGGAGACAAAATATTACCGCCGGAAATTGCTCGTCAGCAGCGAATGCATCTAGACGGAGCTATGCCCGCAGAGCTCTTAAGGTAAGGTATAATTTAGTCCGAAGAGAAGTTGGCGTCCACGCGTTAGGTAACCTCGGGATTCAACATACTGCTCATCAAACAAATTCTGTACGTTTAGGTTGAGTCGCAGTCCTGATATACTGCTTTGCTTACTCAAATGTAAATGAATAAGATCGAAGGGAGACATACGGTCACCGCTAATGTCTTTTCTAGAGCCCTGATGCTGGTATTGAATACCCATGGATAATTGCGATGAGGGTTGATATTTAAGCGCGAGTAGACCTGCATGTTTCGGCAATCTGACTAAATTTCCACCGTCGGTTTCTATATAAGCGTACTGATAGTTAAATCGAAACTTTTGGCTCAGTTGATATTGACCTTCAACTTCGATTCCACTATAGCTTTGAACTCCTTCCCCATTCAGGTAGTATGATGAAGCTGTAACTGTGTCGTAATAGAACACCACTGGATTTTTTTCTTTTCGGTTAAATAAGGAAACATTCATGAAATCTCTAAGATGCGACCACTGCAAATTGATCTCTCTATTGATGGTTGTTTCCGGTGTCAGTTCAGTATTGCCATATTCAGGACTGTAGACCTGGAAAAGACTCGGCGCGATAAAGGCCGTATTGTAGGAAAACCCAAGTTGCCAGATGGCACCGATAAATGTATAGCGTAGGCTTGGATTCAATCGAACAGACCAATGATCCCCGTAGTTTTTGTTGGTGTTATAGCGAGCTGCAGCATGTAATTGCAGTCCATTCTCTGGAGTATAGCCCCCCTGTACGTAATAATCGGATTGTTCAAGAGAGGAGTTTTCGATCGAAGGGTCCTGACTTCTTTGATACTGAATCCCCGTCAGCAGGGATGTTTTTTGGCTAAGACTCCATTTCTGATACACATCCGCAATACTGTATTGTCCTTGTGATTCATAATCGAAGCTACTTAAAAATCTTCGGTAGGTGTCCTGATAGGAAAGTTGTGCCCCAAAAGTGCCTCTTTTATTCTTCCAAACAGGATTTAAACTTACCCGATTAGAATTTGTTCTTTGCTGATTGGGAGCATCTGAAAATGACGGAAAACTGTCGTCATAATCCGAAACAACAATGTTTTTATCCAAGCTAAGCTTCCACTTAAAATTAACGGAAGGACTTGCTTCCAATCGGAAATTGATATTAGTTCGCTCGAAGGGATCCACCTCATCTCCATCGACGGCACTCATCCCATCGGCATAGGCATGTGCTACCGCAAGTTGATAGGTCCAATTATTATTTCCCAAGGCACCTGCAGTGCTTAAACCGACTTCCCTAGAGGAAAAAGGCTGAATGGATTCTCCAGACGGTCGAACAGACCCAGTGGTTGCTCGAATAGATAACTGAGATTGTTGGGAGGCTTTTTTAGTGATGATATTGATAACTCCAGCTGCGGCACTACTCCCATATAATGCGCTAGCAGCTCCTTTGATGATTTCAATTCGTTCGACTTGAGACAAGTCCACAAAGTTTAAATTAAACTGATTGGAAATCTGAGCCGGGTCTGCCATTCGAACACCATCGATTAAAATCAGGACGTTTTTATCTCTTCCACCACGGATAGAGGTTGTAAGATTCTGTCCTGGATAGGACAAATGTCCAATGATATTAATCCCTGCATAGGACGATAGCAACTGTCCGATAGTTAACCCCTGGGCATCTTGAATCGCCTCAGATTCTATTGTTTGAACAAATCGGCCACTTTGACTTCGTTTGAGTCCAAAACGGGAGTCCGTTAGCACTACTTCGTCTAAAAATGTCACAGAAGTCTTCGAAGAAACCTGAGAATTATTCGATTGCCCATAAAGGGAGAGGCCTCCCAAAATAGAGAGGGTACTTAAAAAAAGTTGTTTAAACATCTGATGATGTAGTTTAAATTCGATGTATTTCCTTATCCCGAGAAAATGACATTCAGAAATGTAAAGGCAGGTCTCCTGACTCGCATCTTCTTTTCAGACCTTCCCATCCGAAAAAGGACAGTGGCTGTAGTGGAAAAAAAGTACACCGAAGTGCTAAGCTCACAGTTGCGGGAACAGCTTTGGTTTTTCACCAAATTCCCTTTTAATCTTCCTTAGTAAGAACCTCTACTTTACTCAAAGGTAGACTTTATTTAAAAATTATCGGAAGATTCCGCTTAAATTTAACCTATGAATCACTTGAAGAAGATGCTGTTTTATGGAGTACTGATGGTCGGTTTTTTGAACTGCCACAGGACTGTACCCCCAAAAAAAAATGCATCTCCCATTGCTGTCAACCAAGTAAAGTACGCCAAAAATTTCAAGTGGTACTCCTTTGCTGACTACGATCTGATAGAGGTTTCGGCTAACGGTTTTTCTTCCGGAACACATCAGCGGTATTTAATTGTAGACCGTTCCAAAGAAATTCCTGCTGACGTTGCATATGACGTACTGATTCGCCCTTCTCTAAATTCTATCATTGCTACTTCCACCCCGCAAGTTTCAGTCCTTGAACGATTGGGATTTATTGATGCTTTAGTCGGCTTTCCACAACCTGGATGGATTGCCTCTACTGACGTTCAGAAACGTGTAAAAAAAGGACAAATCAAAGATATAGGGGCTAACAATGGTTTAAATATAGAAAGTATCCTCAGCCTTCAACCTGATGTGTTTTTCGGATTTGAAGTGGATGGAAACAATCCTGCTTATACTCGTCTTCAGCAACTAAATATCCCTATAGTTATGGTGCACGATTGGCAGGAAAAATCCCCGCTTGGAAAAGCAGAATGGCTGTTGTTTTTTGGAGTGATCTTGGGGGAAAAGCAAAATGCAATCGATCAATTTCAACAAACAAAAGAAAGATATGCCCGTCTTTTAAATCAGATTCATAGACCCAACCCCTCCCCTAACCGTGTTATGGCAGGAGCTGTCTATAAAGATCAATGGTTTGCCCCCGGAGGAGGGAGTTTTTTTGCCGGTTTTTTATCGGACTGTGAGGTCGAGTATATCTTCTCATCCGACTCCCAAACCGGAAGTCTGGCATTGAGCATAGAGAAACTTCTGGTAGAAGGACAAAAAGCAGACATCTGGATGACTCCCGGAGCTTTCGACACCTACAAGGCTCTTGCAAGCGAATACCCAATGATCGCATCTTTACCCTCATTTCAAAACAAAAGGATTTTCACCTATAAAAAAGAGTGGATCGATGGTGAACCCAAAATATTGTATTTCCAAGATGCTTCCTTTCACCCTGATCGTGTTGTAGAAGATTTACTCCAAATATTTTATCCTGAGACCTTCCCATCCAAGTCATGGCATTATTTTAGTCCACTCAAATGAAGCAAACACCACTAATTTCTTGGATACTGATCAGTGTAGGAGTGATCCTTCTATTTCTCCTGAATTTACGTCTGGGTTCTGAGTGGATCCCTTGGAAGGTATTTTGGGAAAGTTTTACAGATGAAAATATCTATAGCCATATTCTTTGGGACTTCAGATGGCCAAAAGCACTGACAGCCTTGTGCGTTGGAGGTGCATTAGGTGTAAGTGGATTGTTGATGCAAACCCTCTTCGGGAATCCGATGGCAGGGCCTTTCGTCCTTGGGATAAGTTCTGGAGCAAGCCTCAGCGTTGCCCTATTAGTGTTGGGAAGTGGTATTGGTAGCGGCTTGTTACTGTCGAATTTTACTGTAGCAGCGGCTGCATTTATAGGGGCCATAGGGGTGTGTTTTATCATCTTAGGAATTTCCTACAGACTCCGCTCAATCATGAGTGTACTAATCTTTGGATTAATGCTCGGAAGCTTTACGGGAGCCATCGTGGCCAACTTAAGTTTCTTTTCAAATGCCGAAAATCTTCAAAAATATATTTTTTGGGGGCTTGGAAATTTAGGAGGGCTAACCCCTACTACATTAAAGATCTTGACGATAAGCGTAGGAATAGGTCTGGGGCTTGGTTTTACGGCCATCAAAGGGCTTAATGCACTTATTTTAGGGGAGCAATATGCCCGATCTACAGGGGTTAACCTAAAGAACATACGTCTACTGTCTATAGCGAGCTGTGGAATATTGACCGGCATAAGTACAGCGTTTGTAGGGCCCATAGGATTTGTAGGCCTTGCGGTTCCGCATATTTGTCGAATGGCCTTAGATACTAACAATCATCAGACCTTATATCCCGCTTGCTTTTTAGTGGGGGGCGGACTATTGCTTGCTTGTGATACCTTAGCTCAATTGCCTGGCTTAAGCTATGTATTACCTATAAATGGGGTGACTTCTCTCTTGGGAGCTCCACTCGTGATTTGGTTAATCCTAAAACAGAGAAAGACATGGGCAAACGATTAAACATCCAAGGATTGGATATCGGATATAAGACAGCCACCTCATCCACAAAGGTGGTTGAAAAGCTTTCTTTTGAAGTAGCCGCTGGGGAAATCGTTTCCATCATCGGAAGGAATGGATCAGGAAAAACAACCCTTTTAAAGACGATTGCACAACTTACAGCCGCCTTAAAAGGATCCATCACATTTGGCAAAACCTCGCTGATAGAACTCTCCCCAAAAAAAAGAGCACGATTGCTGAGTTATGTAGGCTCAGTCCCCCAAATTCCTTCCCTTCTAAAAGTAAAGGATCTACTGGCGATCAATAGAAACCCCTACACCAACTGGTTGGGTAAAATGGAAAAATCTGACCGAGCAGTAATTGAACAAATATCACAACAATTAGGCCTGGAAGATTGGCTGGAAAAGCCGCTAGCTAAACTTTCAGAGGGACAAAAACAACGTTGCTTTATTGCAGCAGCCTTGACACAAGACACTCCCATACTGCTCATGGACGAACCCAGCGCCTTTCTCGATTTAGACCATAAGGCCAAAATATTTAAGCTGCTCAAAGAAATTGCTCACCAAGAAAATAAAATCGTAATACTGAGCACACACGACTTAAACCCCGCCTTACAAATCAGCGATCAGGTCATGCTCCTGCATCAACAAAAGGGGATTTATGGAAGACCAAAAGATCTAGTAGAACAGCGCGTTTTCGAAAACATCTTCCAACAAAAATGGGTCGGATTCGACCCAAATTCGATGGAATTTTCCATATGTGTTTAAACAAAATTACTTGGTTAAATACATTTTTCGACGAGCGTAGAGATCATAAAATTCGTCTTCCTTAAGATTGTCGATAAACAAAATGCTCTCTCCAGTACTTTTCATCTCTGGCCCTAATTGCTTGTTAACATTTGGAAACTTGTTAAATGAAAAAACAGGTTGTTTGATTGCATATCCGTCCAACTGTGGATTAAAATCAAAGTCCTTTATTTTTTTGTCTCCTAGCATTACTTTGGTTGCATAATTGACATAGGGCTCCTTGTAAGCCTTAGCGATAAAAGGTACTGTTCTAGAAGCACGTGGGTTGGCCTCAATGATGAATACTTTGTCGTCTTTAATCGCGAACTGGATATTGATCAAGCCTTTTGTATTTAAAGCAAGAGCTATTTTTCGGGTGTGATCTTTAATTTGTTGCATCACAAACTCTCCTAAATTAAAGACTGGAAGAGTAGCGTTGGAATCACCGGAATGTATTCCACATGGCTCTATATGCTCCATGATTCCAATGATCTGAACATCTTCCCCATCACAAATAGCATCGGCTTCGGCTTCGATTGCTCCATCTAAATAGTGATCCAACAACAATTTATTGTTGGGGATTTTTTGGAGAAGATCCACCACGTGCGCTTCCAAGTCTTGCTTGTTGATGACGATCTTCATTCCCTGTCCTCCAAGAACGTACGATGGACGAACTAGAATTGGAAAATCTAATTCCTCTGCAAGTTGAAGGGCTTCATCTGCAGTGGTGGCTACCCCAAACTCTGGATAAGGAATGTTATTTTCTTTTAGAAGAGTTGAAAAACTCCCTCGGTCTTCCGCTAAATCCAGAGATGTATAGTTGGTACCGATGATATTCACACCATAACGATCTAATTTCTCGGCTAACTTAAGCGCCGTTTGACCTCCCAACTGGACGATTACCCCGTCTGGTTTTTCGTGTTGAATAATATCGTAGATATGTTCCCAGAAAACGGGTTCAAAATAGAGCTTATCGGCCACGTCAAAATCGGTCGAAACGGTCTCCGGGTTACAGTTAATCATTACGGTTTCATACCCGCATTCACTCGCTGCTAATACGCCGTGTACACAACAGTAATCAAACTCTATCCCCTGCCCAATTCGGTTCGGACCAGAGCCCAATACAACGATTTTTTTGCGGTCGCTAACAACACTTTCATTTTCGCTCATCCACTCGCCGTTAGGCTTTTTCATCTGTGCCTCAAAAGTGGAGTAGTAATAAGGCGTTTGTGCCTGAAATTCAGCAGCACAGGTGTCTACTAATTTGTAAACCCGCTGAATCCCCATTTCACTTCGTTTGTTGTAGACAGCACTTTCCAGTGTCTGCAACATGTGCGCGATCTGTCGATCGGCAAAACCTTTTTGCTTGGCTTCTAAGAGTAACTCTTTGGGTAAATTGTCAATGTTGAATGTGCTGATTTCCTGCTCGAGAAGATTGAGCTCCTCCAATTGCTTAAGAAACCACATATCGATTTTTGTAATTTCATGTATACGACTCAAGGGAATACCCATCTGAATAGCATCATAGAGCACAAAAATCCGATCCCAGCTAGCGTGGGTTAGTTTTTGAATGACTAAATCGTAGTCGGTCAGCCCCTTACCATCTGCACCAAGACCATTTCGCTTAATTTCTAACGACTGGGTAGCTTTGTGCAGTGCTTCTTGGAACGACCGCCCGATTCCCATAACTTCACCAACCGACTTCATTTGCAAGCCTAACTTGCGATCAGAACCTTCAAATTTATCGAAGTTCCAACGCGGTATTTTAACGATGACATAATCCAAGGTTGGCTCAAAAAGGGCTGAAGTTGTTTGGGTGATTTGGTTTTGAAGTTCATCCAGCGAATAACCAATCGCCAATTTAGCTGCAATCTTTGCAATGGGGTATCCGGTAGCTTTAGAAGCCAAGGCAGACGATCGTGAAACACGTGGGTTGATCTCGATGGCAATTATGTCTTCTTTCTCATCGGGACTAACAGCGAATTGTACATTACATCCACCGGCAAAATCCCCAATGCTTCGCATCATTTTAATTGCCATATCCCTCATGCGCTGGAAGGCCGTATCGGAAAGCGTCATGGCAGGAGCAACAGTAATAGAGTCTCCAGTATGGATCCCCATAGGGTCCATGTTTTCTATCGTACAGATAATAACAACATTGTCGTTTTTATCTCTAAGAAGTTCTAATTCATATTCTTTCCAGCCCAAGAGTGCTTTGTCGATCAGTACTTCATGAATAGGAGAAGCCTCTAAACCTCTAGTCAGCAGTGTTCCGAATTCTGATTCGTCGTGTACGAAAGAAGCTCCTGTACCGCCCAGCGTAAAAGAAGGACGGATCACCAGTGGAAAACCAAATTTCTGAGCAATCTCTTGTCCCTTTAAGAAAGAAGTGGCCGTCTCTGCAGGCGCCACAGGTATATCAATTGTTTTTAATAATTTTTTGAATTTATCGCGATCCTCAGTGATTTGAATCGCATCGATATCTACCCCGATGATTTGGACACCGAAGTCTTCCCAAATACCTTTATCATTGGCTTCAATACAGAGGTTAAGTGCTGTTTGCCCTCCCATAGTAGGAAGCACTGCATCGACCTTATGCTGTTTTAGTATCTCAATGATGGATTTGGTGGTTAAAGGTTTTAAGTAGACATGATCGGCCATGGAGGGGTCGGTCATGATTGTTGCCGGATTGGAATTGATCAGGATGGTTTCAATCCCGTCTTCTCTGAGAGATCTGAGAGCTTGCGTTCCCGAGTAATCAAACTCACACGCCTGACCAATAATAATTGGCCCCGATCCAATCACTAGTATGCTGTTAATTCCTTCAACTTTCGGCATAAATCAAAATTTAGTTTAAAAATAAAATATAAAAAAAAGGTGTTACATCGAAAGAAGTAACACCTAAAAACATATTAGAGTTTTGCATTATTTTTTGTGGCGTGGCTCTGAAGAAACGGATATTTTTTTTCGGCCTTTTGCTCTTCGGCTGGCTAATACTTTTCGTCCGTTGGCGCTTGCCATTCGCTCACGAAAACCGTGCTTGTTGCGACGTTTTCTTTTGGAGGGTTGAAATGTTCTTTTCATCTTGGATTACATTCGTTTCTACAGGTGCTTAAAAGCGTGGGCAAATATACAATAAGTTTTTTCAATCACAAACCTCTTAGTAGAACTTCCCAACAGTATTTTGTACTTTTGGCAAAAATTAAAACTCTATGTTCCCAAAAATAATTAAACTCTTTCTCGCCGCCATCTGCGTGGGCTTAGCAGGATACCAATTTTTCGACAATTATATCGGTAATGGAATCTTTTTATTGCTCCTGGCTGGAATGTTTGTTTTGCTGTTCTATAAAAACGAAATTATATTCTTGGCCTTCCTCCGACTCAGAAAGCAAGATTTCGACGGAACACTCCGTTGGCTTGACCGAATCGGAAGTCCAGAAAAAAACCTCGTCCGCAAACAACAAGGGTATTACAATTTTTTAAAAGGGATCATCAGCTCTCAAAGCAACCTTACCCAGGCAGAAAAACATTTTAAGAAAGCTCTGCAGTTTGGTTTGTCCATGAATCAAGATTTAGCCATGGCCAAAATGAGTTTAGCGGGAATCCTAATGCAGAAAAGGCGCAAAAGGGAAGCTCAGCAGTTATTAGCAGAGGCTAAAAAACTCGACAAACAAGGGTTGTTAAGCGGCCAAATGAAAATGATGCAGCAGCAGCTCAAGAAAATCTAGGTTAGTGCTGCTCTAATAAGGATGGGAGTTCATCGTTAAACCACTTGGCTTGGGTCAGTACTATGGCGTGTCCGCCAGGTAGCGTATCAAAAGAGCCGTTTAAATTTTTCACAGGAAATACGGTATCTTCATCTCCGTGGATATGAATCGTTTGCTCTAAGGGTGATGTTTGTTGCCAATGCACTAAAGCATTGATGGCCCATGCAAGATATTCAGGGTCTCTCTCGGAAAGATATCTTTGGTATAATTCTAGTCTTTTTTGAATCCCTTTGCCAAAAGCAAATTGTGCTAGAGTATCTACGTTTTTCACCCATTTCAGGGGTAAATATTTATGAATCCTCGTGTAGGTTGCCATCTTCATAGAAACGGGTAGTTCAGCGCGAGATTTAACAGTTGAGATCAACACAAGCTTTCGCACCTTTCTGATCTTTGCCATTTCTTGAATCAAAACCCCTCCAAAAGATACGCCAACGAGTATTGGCTCCGCTTCCGGAATCCTTTCCCACATTCGTTTAGCGTAGTGCTGAAGACTTTCATCTTTCTCAGGAGGTATCCATGATAAACGGTTTAAACGGTAGGGAGCAGGAAAACTCCAATATTCGAAAATTTTAGGACTTGCTCCCATCCCGGGCATGAGGTAAATCGGGATTTCTGGAATATTTTTTTGGTTCAAAAGGCCGTTTTTTGTAAATTCGTGGTCCAAACAAAATTAGAAATTCCCCTTCAATTTAGACCACCTATGGAAGACATTACTTTAGTGAATAACGAATTTTTACGTCAGTTTGAAGTTAAAATTCAAAATGAGCTTGCTAGAATCGAATATGCCGAACAAGAACGTAAAATTTTTCTCACTAAAATATCTATCCCCGAAGCCATAGCCTCCTCAGATTTGGAAGAGCAATTCATTGTTAAAGTAATGGAGTTTATCGCTGACAAAAACATGAAGGTGGTACCTACCTCGCCTAAAATTGCTGGTTTTGTTCGTAAAAACAAAGCTTATAAATCCTTACTCCCCGTTGGTATTAAGCTGTAGGACGCACAAAACCTTCAGCATCAATCTCCCCTAATGCTACGGGCACTAGTCTATTAGCCAGGGCTGGATCCCAAGGCCGACGTACACGCACATAGTTTTCGGTAAATCCTTCGATATATCCTTGCTTATTCTCCTTTTCAAAGAGAACTGTCTTGGTTTTTCCCAATTGACTTTCATAAAAGGCCCTCCGCTTTTTGACAGAAAGAGCTCTAAGCATCTTACTCCTTTTGTGCCGAATGTTCTTAGGAACTACTTCAGTCGATGCTGCTGCTAACGTATTGGGTCGTTCGGAATAGGTGAAAACATGCAAATATCCAATAGGAAGCTCATTCAGAAATGTAAAGGTTTCCAAAAAGCGCTCTTCTGTTTCTCCAGGAAAACCAACGATAACATCTACTCCTATACATGCGTCGGGCATGTGATCCAGAATTTTCTCAACTCTTTCTCGGTATAAAGGAGTGAGATATCTTCTGCGCATTTGTTTCAGGATAGCATCACTACCACTCTGCAAAGGGATATGAAAATGAGGAACAAAAGATTCGCTTTGTGCTACAAATGAAATGGTTTCGTCCTTTAATAGGTTAGGCTCAATAGAAGAGATTCGTAACCGATCGATCCCGGGTTGAAGATCAAGTGCTTTAACGAGATCCAAAAAGGTATGCTCATGCTTTTTATTCCCGAACTCCCCTTTTCCATAGTCGCCAATATTTACGCCAGTCAGGACAATTTCTCGAATCCCATTTTCTGCAATTTTCCGTGCATTCAATAAAACATTCTCCAGCCGGTCGCTTCGAGAAACACCTCTGGCTTGGGGGATTGTGCAATAAGTACACTTGTAATCGCACCCATCCTGAACTTTTAAAAAAGCACGTGTCCGATCGTCGAGTGAATAACTGCTTTCATACTGATGAACGGTTTCTATTTCACAAGCGTGAATTTGAGGCGATTCTAATTTTGTTAACTCGCCGATGAAGGATGGTAATTTAAATTTTTCATTTGCCCCCAGCACCAAGTCTACACCATCGATAGCGGCCAGCTCCTTCGGCTGCAATTGAGCATAACACCCAATAGCTGCGATAAAGGCTTTAGGATTTTTTTTCAGTGCTTTGCGTACAAGACCTTTAAATCGCTTGTCTGCATTTTCAGTAACAGAACAAGTATTGATCACATACACGTCGGCCAAACTTTCAAAATCGACCTGCTGATAGGCTTGTTGTTCGAAGGATCGAGCAATCGTAGCTGTTTCCGAAAAATTCAGCTTACATCCCAAAGTATGAAAAGCAACCTTTGGAGTTGAAACGCGCTTAGCTGTTGAAGAAACTACCATAGTTATTCTCTGATTAGACCCCTCAAAACTGGGAATAGAACAATAGTTTTGAATACTTTTGGCAAATATACCAACTCTGTCTTCAAATGAAGTCTTTTGGACGTTTCTTCTCTGTGTTTTTAGCTTGTGCATCGCTACAATGCTCTTCCGGACCGAAAAATACCGCACAAAATTTAGACGTATTTCGGTACAATGTTTATGGAGGAATTAGTTCTTTAGATCCGGCATTTGCTCGAAACCCGAGAAATATATGGCCGGTAAATCAGATGTTTAATGGTTTGGTACAACTCGATCATGAACTCAATATTGTCCCCGAAATTGCTCAATCTTGGGACATAAGTGCCGATGGTCTACTCTATACATTTCAGCTGCGTGACGATGTGTATTTTCACGAATCCTCTTTGTTTGGACCAGAGAAAACTCGCGAGGTTGTGGCTAGTGATTTTGTGTATAGTTTTAATCGACTAAACGCCCCTGAAGTAGGGTCGCCGGGAGCTTGGGTGCTGAATACTGTGGCGGCTTACAAGGCACTAGACACACATACATTTCAAGTCCAACTAAAATACCCTTTCCCCGCTTTTTTAGGCTTGCTAACGATGCGCTATTGTAGTGTAGTTCCCAGAGAAGTAGTTGAGCACTTTGGAGAAGATTTTCGCCAACACCCCATTGGTACGGGTCCTTTTTATTTTAAACGATGGGAAGAAGAGGTGAAGTTAGTCTTGCGGAAAAACCCTCGTTATTTTGAAAAAGACAGTCGTGGCCAACAACTCCCCTATCTGGAAGCCGTGTCGATTCGATTCATAGAAGACTTGCAAAGTGAATTCTTGTTATTCATGCAGGGAGAATTAGATTTTCTGAACTCTCTGGACGCCTCCTATAAAGATGAACTTTTAACGGCCGAAGGGAATCTACAACAGAAATATGCGGATAAACTCCAAATCATCAAAGGCCCTTATTTAAATACAGAATACATTGGGTTTTACTTGGATCAAGATCATCCAGCCCTTCGGTCGCCAGAAATTCGAGAAGCCATCAATATTGGTTTTGATCGAAAACAAATGCTTCGTTATTTAAGAAATAATATTGGAAATGAAGCGTCTCAAGGAATCATCCCCAAGGGTTTAGCAGGGACTTCAAGCACTTCCTGGGAATACAATCCTGAACGAGCAAAGCAGCTGGTTCAAGCGTTTGAAAAAAAACACAACTTAAAACCAAAACTGCGCCTAGCCACAGATGCCAACTACCTAGATATATGTGAATTTTTACAACGAGAATTACAAAAGGTAGGGATTGACATTCAAATCGACCTGATGCCTCCTGCAAGTCTGCGGCAAGCGAAGTCCTCTGGAAAACTGGAAATGTTTAGAGCCAGCTGGATTGCCGACTATCCGGATGCAGAAAACTACCTTTCCCTTTTCTACAGCAAAAACTTTAGTCCTCGAGGCCCAAACTACACCCATTATAGAAACGAGACTTTCGATGGACAGTATGAGCTAGCCTTAAACACTCTTGCTCCTGAAAAAAGAAAAATACTCTATCAACAAATGGATAGTTTAGCCATGCAAGATTATCCGATTGTACCCTTGTATTACGATGAAGTGATTCAATTCATCCCTAAAAATATCAAAGGACTCGTTCCAAACCCTATCAATCTATTGCATTTAAAAAGGGTCTATAAAACAAAAGACCACTCACAGTAAACTGAAAGTGGTCTATAAAAAAATTGAAGTTTAAAACTATTTTTTAAACTTGGAATATTTGTTTTTGAACTTATCGATACGTCCGGCAGTATCCACCAATTTAGATTTACCAGTATAGTATGGATGGGATGTACGAGAGATTTCAAGCTTCACAACAGGGTAAGTTACCCCATCGACTTCTATAGTTTCTTTAGTGTTGGCTGTAGATTTTGTGATAAACACATCATCATTAGACATATCCTTGAATGCTACAAGGCGATAGTTTTCTGGATGTATACCTTCTTTCATCTCATTAATTTAAGGAGTGCAAATTTAATAAAAAACTTTTATTCCTCCTTATAAAATTAATAAACTAAATTAGTGCTAAGAATTTAAACCAACACAAACAAAACTTATGGATCAACAACTCACTACCGGTAAAGCAGCATTAATCTATGGAGGACTCCTCGGAGCTGCTACCCTAGTCTTTTCATTCATGCTGTATTTCTTAGATATGCACTATCAGCAAAGTACTATCCAAACAGTCGTTAGTATTGCTCTGATGGTCGGGTTCACCGCTTGGGGGATGGTGGCCTTCCGACAATCGAACGACGGGTTTATGAGCCTTTCTGAAGGATTAAAAGTAGGCATGGGGATTTCATTAATCTCTGGTGTCATTGGTATCGCAACGAGTCTGCTCATCACAGAAGTACTGGATCCAGACACCATGACGAAAGCAATGGACATTGCCTTCGAAAAAGTACGCATTGAAAATCCTGAACTGACAGAAGAACAAATACAAGCTTCTCGAGAAATGCAGGAGCGTTTTTCAACTCCAGTAATCCGAAGTACGTTTATCATTATTTGGACCCTTTTCATCGGTTTTATCATATCCCTCATCACTGGACTAATTGTAAAAAAATCCCAGCCAGAATAGGAAATTTCGGTAGTTTTGCTGGACAATTCTCTAGCTATGGAATTATCGATCGTTATTCCCTTACTCAACGAAGCGGAATCCCTGACAGAACTTTTCGACTGGATTAACCGATCGGTCGCTGATGATTTCGATGGGTATGAAGTAATTTTCATAGACGACGGCTCTACCGATGGCTCTTGGAAAATCATTGAAGAACTTGCCCAAAAACATCAGCAGTTAAGAGGTATTCGCTTTGAACGAAACTTTGGAAAATCTCAAGCGTTACATGCTGGGTTTAAAGCTGCACGCGGGAGTTTAGTAGCGACCTTAGATGCGGACCTACAGGACTCACCCGAAGAATTAGTCCCGATGAAAGCTCTTTTGCAAGCTAATCAACTGGACTTGGTCTCCGGTTGGAAAAAAAAGCGATACGATGCAGTTTTAACTAAAAACATCCCTTCTAAAGTCTACAATTGGGCGGCCCGAAAAATTTCAAAAATAGAACTGCACGACTTTAATTGTGGGATCAAACTCTATCGCAAAGAAGTCGTTAAATCGGTGGAAGTATACGGGGAACTGCATCGTTACATCCCGGTTCTTGCTGCTCACAAAGGATTTGAGAAAATTGGAGAACACATTGTGCAACACCAAGCTCGAAAATACGGGAGTACAAAATTTGGCAACGATCGTTTTGTCAAGGGGTTTCTAGACTTGCTCACCCTTTGGTTTCTCAATTCTTTTGGGAAAAGACCAATGCATTTTTTTGGTGCTCTTGGGTTAATTGTTTTTCTAGCAGCTTTTGTATTTATGGGCTATCTGGGTATCGACAAACTCTTTATCCATAAAAGCAGTAGACTGATCACCGAGCGTCCAGAATTTTTTATCGGACTCACCAGTATGATTTTAGGAGCTCAATTATTTATAGCCGGGTTTATCGGAGAATTGATCTTGATGGGACAACAACCCAATCGCTACACTATCCAACAAACCACACTTGACAGATGAACCTAAAAGCCACCATTGAAACCTGGAAAAAGGCGCCCTTCGATAGTACTACTCAACAAGAAGTTGCTGCATTGGAAAACGATCCTGATCTTTTACAAGACGCATTCTATCAGGATCTTGCCTTTGGAACAGGAGGCATGCGCGGGATTATGGGGGTTGGCACCAACCGTATTAACCGTTATACCTTGGGAAAAGCAGCCCAAGGACTCTCGAACTACCTGCAGCAATGTTATCCGGAAGAAAATATTAAGGTTGCCATAGCCTATGATTGTCGGAATAACAGTCGTGAATTGGCCACTGAAGTAGCCAAGGTATTCAGCGCGAATCATATCCACGTATATCTATTCTCGGAATTGAGACCAACGCCACAACTCTCCTTTAGTGTTCGGCATTTCAACATGCATTGTGGTATTGTGCTGACAGCGTCCCACAACCCACCGGAATACAATGGCTTTAAAGTCTATTGGAAAGATGGTGGCCAAATTGTTCCGCCTGTAGATGGCGAATTAATTGAACACATTCAACAACTGGAATATTCCCAGATTCGTTTCGATGCCCAAGCAGATTATATGCATATGTTTAATGCATCGGACGACGATAGCTATCACCAAGCGGTAATTGAAGATGCCGGAGGATATAGTCCCCAACCAGGGAATCTTAATATTGTTTTTACGCCTTTACACGGTACTTCTGTAACGGCTATTCCGCAAGTACTCGAAAAGGCAGGATATTCCCACGTACACATCATTGAAAGTCAACAAACCCCAGACGGAAATTTTCCAACCGTAAGTTCGCCAAATCCTGAAGAACCTCAGGCGCTTGCATTGGCCATAGAAAAAGCTATTGCCCTACAAGCAGACATCGCCTTTGGCACAGACCCCGATGCAGATCGGTTGGGAATAGTCGTCCCCGACCCTGAAGGAAAATATCATCTGTTGAACGGTAACCAGACCATGGTTGTCCTGACAGATTTCTTGATCCGAAAGAATACTCTTTCACCCAATACCTATATTGCTTCTACCATTGTTTCCACACCCATGATGGAAGTCATGGCAAAGCATCATGGCATAAAACTTATACAAACCTTAACCGGATTTAAGTGGATTGGCGCTGAAATCGAGCAGAATACGGAAATGTCGTTTTTAGGAGGGGGTGAGGAAAGTTATGGCTATCTCGTCGGCACTAAAGTTCGCGATAAGGATGCCGTTAGTGCAGCACTGCTGGCTTGTGAAATTGCGAGCAGCCTTAAATCCGAAGGAAAATCGTTTTACACCTATCTGATCGACTGCTACCGCAAGTACGGAGCATTTAAAGAGCGACTGGTGGCCATCAAAAAAGAAGGACAAAAAGGCGCACAAGCCATTCAACATACAATGGAACGCTACCGGAAAAATCCTCCTGTATCCATCGCGGATATCAACATTAGATGTATTGAAGATTACGCCAAACAACAACGGTTTTTTCCAGACACTAAGGAAATAGAAGCCATTGCCCTACCCCAAGCAAATGTCTTAAAGTTTATTTTGGTGGATGGCTCAGAAATTGCCCTACGACCGAGTGGAACAGAACCTAAGATTAAACTTTACTGTAGTGTTCAAGCTCCATTTTCTTCCGATGAAAACTGGGAAACAACCGAACAAATACTCGAAAAAAAGCTCGACCAACTAGTAAATGCCATAGCAATATAAAGATGAACAGTTTTAAACGCATATTAATCTATGCCCTCCCCTACAAAGGCTATGCTTTTTTAAACATCGGGTTTAATATCCTTTACGCTTTGTTTAGCGCTCTGGCTTTTGTTTCATTTATTCCCATGCTAAAAGTCTTATTTGGGGAAACTGAAACAGCACCAACAAAACCGATTTACAAGGGTGTTGGGGACCTTAAAACTTATTTACAAGATTGGATGAATTATGAAGTAAGTACCCGATCTGCCGATGCTCCAGAACAGACCTTGGTCGCGGTAATTCTCTTGGTACTCGCCTTGTTTTTCCTCAAGAACTTGTTTAATTATTTAGCTTTATTTTTTATCACCTTTTTCAGAAACGGACTGCTTAAAGATTTGCGCAATACCCTGTATCAGAAAATCTTAAGCCTTCCCATTGCCTACTTCACAGAACAGAGAAAAGGAGATTTAATGGCGCGAATGTCGGCTGATGTCTATGAAATACAGACCTCATTTTTATCGATACTCGTATTACTTATTCGTGAGCCTTTGACCATCATTTTTACTTTGATGTTGATGTTCAGTTTTAGTGTTCAACTGACTTTATTTGTACTGATATTTATCCCTATCGCTGGATTCATCATTTCTCTGATTGGGAAAAATCTAAAGAAGCAATCCAGTTTGGTACAGCAAGAACAGGCGGATATGTTATCCCTGATCGATGAGACCGTAAACGGTCAAAAGGTCATCAAAAACTTTAATGCAGGAACCCTTTTTCACCAACGATTTAAGGCAACTACCCAATCCTTTTTTCACTTGTCGAATCATCTGATAAACCGTCAAAATTTGGGTAGCCCGATCAGTGAATTTTTGGGGATAGGGGTCATTGGAGTACTCCTTTGGTTCGGTGGACGGATGGTACTCTTGGAAGGTGCTCTTTCCGGAACGAGTTTTATTGTTTATATGGGTCTTGCTTATAACATCCTTACCCCCGCTAAGGGGATTAGCAAAGCCACCTACAGCATCCGCAAAGGAAATGCAGCGGCAGAGCGTCTATTGGAAATTCTCGATACTCCCGATCAGATTGAAGACGCCAAAGACGCTGTAGTGCTGGAGAAATTCAACCAACAGGTCTCATTTGAGAATATTCGCTTTTCTTTCGAGGACAAGCCTGTTATTCAAGATTTGAGTTTAGACATCCCCAAAGGAGCCATGGTTGCTTTGGTTGGGCAGTCCGGAAGTGGAAAAACCACACTGGCCAATTTGCTCAATCGATTTTATGATGTCGATGCGGGAGACATTACTATCGATGGAGTTTCCATTACCCGATTAAAGAAAAAAAGTTTATATGCCCATATCGGGATGGTGACACAAGAGTCCATATTATTCAATGCCTCTGTTGCTGATAATCTTCGGGTTGGGAAAGCGGATGCCTCCTTGGCTGAAATGACTGAAGCCGCCCAGATTGCCAATGCCATGGAATTCATTGAAAAACTACCGCAAGGTTTTGACACCCCAATAGGTGAAGGAGGAAGTAAACTTTCAGGAGGACAAAAACAACGTTTAAGCATTGCGCGCGCAGTTCTCAAAAATCCTGATATCCTCATTTTAGATGAGGCCACCTCTGCCCTAGACACGGCTTCTGAGAAATTAGTCCAAGAAGCCCTGGAAAAACTTATGCAGGAAAGAACCTCTCTGGTGATAGCCCACCGTTTGTCTACTGTTCAAAAAGCAGATAAAATTGTAGTGCTCCACGAAGGGAAAATAGTAGAGCAAGGAACTCATCAAGAACTGATTGCATTAAACCAGCGCTACACTCAGCTAGTACAATTACAACAGCTCTAATGAAATCGGAAAATATTCGGCTCTTCCCCAATATGCTGCCGGGACTTTTTCAGGCCGTAAACGAGGTCCTTTCTTCTTCCACTGCTCCTGCAATTGTTCTGAAAAGTTGCTTTAAGCATCATCCAAACTGGGGATCTCGAGATAGAAAGCTGGTCGGACAACTTTTCTATGATTGGATTCGATGGTGGCGACTCTATCAATATTGCTGTAAGGGATCTCTCGAAAATCCTGTAAAGGATCCTTTGCTTCTTGTGAAAGCGTGGAGTGTTCATAAAGACCTAAATCTCCCTTCTTGGATAAGTATAACAGAGGAGGAAAAGGATTTTATTCACCAACGACTGATGGATGCTCAGGAAAAAAGGGTACTTCAATATTCTATCCCAGATTGGTTAGATGAACTCGGAAGCGCAGAGTACTCAACAGACGTTTGGGAAGAGCAGTTAAATGCCTTAAATCAGACCGCTAGACTTGTTCTACGAGTCAACTTAGAACGCAGCCAACCGGAAAAATTGGCCGACTATTTGGAGAAAGAATTTCAAACAGCGGTAACTATTTTAAATCAGGAGGCCCTTGCCATTTCAAAACACATCAAAATTGAAAACACCGAGGCCTATCGTAAGGGATGGTTTGAGATTCAGGACTTTAATTCTCAACAAGTCGCTCATTGGTTAGCCCCAAAAGTGGGTGAAACTATTTTAGACGCTTGTGCTGGGGCTGGAGGGAAAACGCTCCACTTGGCGCAACTGATGCAAAACACCGGGCAAATCATTGCGGAAGACCTATTTCCCAATAAACTGAAAGAACTTCAAAAGCGAGCGAAAAGAAACGGTGTTAGAATTATTGATACTCAACCCTCCAATAAAAAGAAAAACGCAGATTTGGTTTTCGACCGGATCCTGATCGATGCTCCGTGTACAGGGATGGGTGTGCTGCGGAGAAACCCGGGAGCAAAATGGCAAATGGGGGTTAAACGACTTCAAAAAATAACAGCTCTCCAACAAGCATTACTCCAAGAAAATGCGCCCCGTGTCCGACCAAAAGGGGTATTACTCTACGTGACCTGTTCCCTGCTAGCTGAAGAAAACCAAAAACAAACCCAAAGATTTTTGGAAAGTCCAGCAGGCCAGTCCTTTCAATTGGATCAAGAATTTTCCCTTCTTCCTTCCCCTTCAGGTTTTGATGGGTTCTATGGTGCACGTTTTATTCGAACAGTATAGGTTGTTTAAAACTTGTGGAGCCTACTCCTCCTTTTAGGCTTTCCCTCCCATTGAAAAATGGTATTTTTGTGCTTTCTAAATACGCCTATGGTTTATTTTTTTGGCACATCGAGTAAACGGATTGTTGCGGTAAGCAGCACCCATGAATTTTCAGCAGATACTTTTCAAAAATTAGAATGGCTATTGGAAGCCTCTCAGCTGAATGAAAAGGATATTCCTCAGCAAACCTACGTTGGTCCTCGAGCAAGTATGCTAACGCCTTGGAGCACCAATGCCGTAGAAATCACCCAAAACATGGGGGTCGAAGGGATCGATCGTATGGAAGAGTTTTTCTTGTTGGAAGAGGGTGTCATTTTTGACCCCATGGTACACGAGAAATTTGAGGGACTCCATCAACATATTTTTGATATTGATCGAACACCAGAATCCGTTCTGTTGATCAACGACATTACGCAGTACAATGAAGAACAAGGTTTGGCCTTGAGCTCAGACGAAATAGCGTATTTAGAAGGACTTTCCCAAAAATTAGGACGACTGTTAACAGACTCTGAAGTTTTTGGTTTTTCACAGGTTAATTCAGAGCATTGCCGACACAAGATTTTTAATGGGACCTTTGAGATCGACGGCCAAAAAGAAGAGAAGAGCTTATTTCAATGGATCAAGGCAACCTCCCAAGCAAATGATCACAATTTAGTTTCTGCCTACAAAGACAATGTTGCCTTTATTAGTGGTCCTGAAATCGAGCAGTTTGCTCCGAGCGATCCGACACAGCCCAGTGCATACACCACTAGAGAACACAGTAGTGTTATTTCACTCAAGGCAGAAACCCATAATTTTCCGACGACAGTAGAACCTTTTAGCGGAGCTGCAACAGGTTCAGGAGGAGAAATCAGAGACCGACTCGCCGGAGGGCAGGGCTCCCTCCCTTTAGCCGGTACGGCTGTGTATATGACGCCTTACCCCCGACTCAATCAGCAAGCGCATTTCCCAGAACACCAAGAGCATCCTTGGCTATATCAGCGTCCTTTAGACATCCTGATTAAGGCCTCTAATGGAGCTTCTGATTTTGGAAACAAGTTTGGACAACCCCTGATTGCTGGCTCCTTACTCACTTTTGAACATCAAGAATCGGATCGCCGATGGGGTTACGATAAAACCATAATGCTCGCGGGTGGAATTGGATATACGCACACCCAGCAGGCACAAAAAAAATCTGTTCGAGCTGGCGACCTTATCGTTATTCTCGGTGGGGACAATTACCGCATCGGGATGGGAGGCGCAGCTGTTTCATCGGCAGATACAGGGAACTTCGAAAGTCGAATAGAGCTCAATGCCGTTCAACGTTCGAATCCAGAAATGCAAAAACGGGTGGCCAATACCGTTCGAGCACTAGTCGAAAAAACGGACAACCCTATACGTTCCATCCACGATCACGGAGCCGGAGGGCATCTGAACTGCCTGTCAGAATTAGTGGAAGAAAGCGGAGGGAAAATACATTTAGATAAACTTCCTGTTGGAGACCCTACCCTCTCCGCTAAAGAAATTATGGGGAACGAATCCCAGGAGCGAATGGGGCTTGTCATCGCCCCAGAAGACCTGCCCGTCCTCGAACAAATAGCGGCCCGAGAAAGAAGTCCATTGTTTGTGGTGGGGGAAGTCACTGCGGATGAAAGATTCGTGGTCGCCTCTGAAAAAAACCAGCAAAAACCGATCGATTTAGACCTGAATGATTTCTTTGGGAACCCTCCTAAAATGCTGATGTCAGATCAGCAATCAGCAGTGGCTTTCGAAGCAATTACAACCCATGACATCGATCTTAAGAATTCACTATCACAGGTATTTAGCCTAGAAAGTGTCGGAGCTAAAGATTGGTTGACGAATAAGGTAGACAGATGTGTTACCGGACGAGTAGCACAACAACAAACAGTCGGTGAAATTCAACTCCCTTTGAGCAACTTCGGGATGATGGCACTCGACTACAAAGGGCACAATGCTATTGCGACCAGTATTGGTCATGCCCCCGTTGTTGGACTTATCAATCCACAAAGGGCAAGTGAAATGGCTATTGCTCGTTCGCTCACCAATATAATGTTTGCCCCTCTGGAGAAAGGTTTGGCCGGTGTTTCTCTGTCGGCCAATTGGATGTGGGCCTGTAACAATCCCGGGGAGGATGCACGCCTATATACTGCTGTAAAAGCTTGTGCCGAATATGCTATTGCGCTGGGAATCAATATCCCCACAGGGAAAGATTCCCTTTCCATGAAACAAAAGTATGCGAATTTTGAAGTACAAGCCCCAGGGACTGTAATCATTTCGGCCGCTGCACATGTCCATCGATTACAACAAAAAGTCACACCGGTTATCGATCCAGATGGTGGGGACTTATACTACATCAATTTATCCAATAATGATTTTGCCTTAGGCGGAAGTGCATTGGGGCAAACCCTCAATAAAGTAGGACAGAAAGCACCCGAAATAGCTGAAGCTAGTTATGTCAAAAAGGTCTTTAATTGGGTTCAAGAGCAAATTTTGTCCAATCATATTACAGCAGGGCATGATGTTGCTGCCGGAGGTCTGATTACGAGTCTGATGGAAATGAGCTTCGCAACTTCCAAAGGTGGATGGGAATTAGATCTGAGCCAACTGGGAGGAGAAAATTTTATTCAGCTAGCATTTTCAGAAGCCTGTGGTATCATTCTTCAAAGCTCAGCTCCTCTCGATCAGTGGGCGACAGCCAAAAATATTTCGTGTCAACGCTTAGGAAAGGTAAACGCTAGCGGACAACTAAAACTGAGTTATAAAGGAGAAAGCCACACATGGCAAATGACGGATCTTCGCGACCAATGGTTTTACACGTCTACTCGCTTGGAAAAACATCAAACTCCTACCGACTTAGCCGAAGAGCGATTCCAAAATTTCAAACATCAACCCCTGCAATTTAAGTTTCCGCAAGCATTCAACGGAAAGCTTAACACTGCCGGGCAAGGTCGTAAAATTAAAGCAGGAGTATTGCGGGAAAAAGGAAGTAATTCTGAACGTGAGATGGCCTATGCCCTTCATCTATGCGGCTTTGAAGTGATTGATATTCACATGACTGATCTGATCAGCGGAAGAACACAGCTCGAAGATATTCAGTTTTTAGCCGCCGTCGGAGGATTTTCCAACTCCGATGTTCTAGGATCTGCCAAAGGATGGGCAGGAGCAATACGCTATAATCCAAAAGCTAAGGAAGCACTAGACAAATTCTTTAGCCGATCAGATACGCTTTCCTTAGGCGTTTGTAATGGATGTCAGTTATTTGTGGAACTCAATGTTCTTTATCCTGAAGCACAACACCCCCCTCGAATGGCCCACAACGAAAGTGGAAAATTTGAATGTCATTTCACGGGCGTCCAAATACATCCTTCTCCATCTATTATGCTGAAACCTCTGGAAGGTTCAACACTAGGGATCTGGGCAGCACATGGTGAAGGAAAATTTGAATTGGGCGAAAATGCTGAAAACTTCATTATCCCAAGTACCTATCAGTACGATTCCTATCCTGGAAACCCGAACGGATCGGATGCAAATGCCGCCATGCTCTGCAGTGCAGATGGTCGTCATTTAGTGATGATGCCGCACTTGGAACGCGCGACTTTCCCTTGGAATTGGGCCCACTACCCTACTGATCGAAAAACAGATGAAGTAAGCCCTTGGCTGTTGGCATTTAAAGCCGCCTTCGAATGGCTTAAGGAACATTAAACAAAAGGTTTATAATTTCTTAAAATTTGCTATTTTGCGTGAAACACTGTTTTTATGCCAATAGCAATATTACCTGATTTGTTGGACCATCATCTCCAACACACCCCACTCGACGGATGTCTGAATATGAAAGTGAACGGTCAGTGGGTAAAGACTTCTTCAGAAGAATACAATACCAAAGTACAGGCCATGAGTCGTGCTTTGTTAAATCTTGGAATAAAAAAAGGCGATAAAGTTGCGCTCATATCCACTAATAATCGCACAGAATGGTGTATCACCGATATGGGGTTACAACAAATAGGAGCGGTGAATGTTCCCATATATCCGACCATTTCAGCTCAAGATTATGCTTATATACTAAACCATTCAGAGAGTCAAATCTGTTTTGTTTCAGATGCCGATATATTAGCAAAAATCAATGAGGTTCGCGCAGAAGTACCAAGCCTTAAAGAGATCTACTCATTTGACGAGATCAATGATTGTGCTTCATGGACATCTCTAGTTGATTCCGGGATGTCGGCCGAGAATCAAGCAGATGTTTTAGCAGCAAAAGCAAGCGTTGTGCCGGAAGACTTGGCGACTATCATTTATACCTCAGGAACAACTGGTACTCCGAAAGGGGTCATGCTCAGCCATAGCAATATTGTTTCAAATATTTTGTCGAGTGCCAAACGTCTACCCCTTACCATAGGACAGTCGTCTGCTTTGAGTTTCCTGCCTGTTTGCCACATTTTTGAACGTGTAATCCTCTATTTATATTTGTATAGTGGGGTTCGCGTCTACTTTGCGGAGTCCTTAGAAACCATAGGCGATAATCTTAAAGAAGTGAAGCCCAATGTAATGACAGCAGTACCTCGACTTCTAGAAAAAGTTTACGACAAAATTTATGCAAAGGGAGAAGAGTTAAGCGGAATAAAACAAAAACTATTCTATTGGGCAGTAGATGTTGGCTTAGCATTTGAGCCCTATGGGAAAAATGGATTTGTATACAATTTAAAGCATGCCATCGCCAAAAAATTAGTGCTCTCTAAATGGAAAGAAGGCTTAGGGGGCAACTTAGATTTAATTTGCTCTGGTAGTGCAGCACTACAACCGCGTTTGGCACGTGTATTCACAGCTGCTGGAATAACCTTAGTGGAGGGCTATGGCCTAACAGAAACATCCCCAGTCATTTCAGTGAATGATATGCGCGGTGGGAAATTCAAAATCGGAAGTGTCGGAAAAGTAATTGATGGAGTCGAAGTTAAAATTGCGGAAGATGGAGAAATTCTGTGTAAAGGCCCCAATGTGATGCAAGGCTACTACAAAGACCCCAAAAAAACAGAAGAAGTCATGACGGGCGAATATTTCCATACAGGCGATATCGGAACGGTCGATGCAGAAGGATTCCTAAAAATTACAGATCGCAAAAAACAATTGTTTAAAACTTCTGGGGGAAAATATGTAGCACCACAGTTGCTCGAAAACGCCTTAAAACAATCGCTATTCGTGGAACAGATTGTCGTAGTAGGAGAAGGTCGAAAAATGCCAGCTGCCATTATTCAGCCGAATTTTGAGTACTTGGCGCAATGGTATAAAGATCAGAACATAGACATCAACAGTGAAGACTTAAATGCGATGTGTGCTTCTCCGGAGCTTTTAAAAGCTATTCAATCAGATATAGACCAACAGAATGTAAACTTTGGAAAATGGGAACAAGTGAAAAAATTCGAACTAGTTCCTGAAATCTGGAGTATCGATGGTGGGCAACTCACCCCGACCATGAAAGTCAAAAGAAACGTATTACTCAAACAATACGAAAGCCTGATCGAAGAGATCTATTCCTAGACGGTTGAAAAGAAAATTTACAATGCATGCATAATTTTTTTGTGATTATTATGCATGCATAGTTTTTTTTTATATATTGCATGCATGAAGAAGCAAACCTTTGATTCCGCGTTGCGATCTACTTGGCAGTCTGTCAGTAAAATGTACAACAAGGAAGCAGCCAAGTTCGAGTCGACCATGGCAACGGGTTTTGCACTTTTAAGTATCGATCCAGAGGGAACACCCGCAACAGCCTTAGGGCCAAAAATGGGAATGGAAGGCACTTCGCTTTCCAGACTATTAAAAGGGATGGAATCTCGCAGACTCATCGAACGACATCCAAATCCTGAAGATGGTAGAGGTGTACTTATTCACCTGACTGCTTTCGGAAAAGAAAAAAGAAACTATTCTAGGGAAGTCGTCCTTGCTTTTAACGAGCAGGTTACGGAACAATTAGACTCGACTAAAATCGAGCACTTCTACGAAGTCATCAATTGTATCCGGGAATTAAGTGCAGATTTTGAATTAAACCTTGCCACCACAACATCTGAAAAAAAATTAAGCTAAACGACTATGAGTGTTAAAGAAAAACATTTGGTTAAAGGAGGAGAATTTATCATCAGCCAAGCTGATCCGCAGGAAGTATTTACCCCTGAAGATTTTTCTGAGGAACAACTGATGATTAAAGAATCCGTTCAAGAATTCATCGATAGAGAAGTATGGCCACACAAGCCCCGTTTTGAAAAGAAAGATTACGCATTTACAAAAGCATTAATGGAGCAGGCCGGAGAACTCGGGTTCTTGGGTATTGCCGTCCCAGAAAACTACGGAGGTTTGGGGATGGATTTTGTAACAACAATGATGGTCTGCGACTATATTTCAGGAGCAACTGGATCTTTGTCCACAGCTTTTGGAGCACATACAGGGATCGGGACAATGCCAATTACGCTTTATGGAACCGAGGAGCAAAAACTAAAATACGTTCCTAAATTGGCCAGTGGCGAATGGTTTGGCAGTTATTGCCTTACTGAACCGGGAGCAGGTTCTGACGCGAATTCAGGAAAGACAAAAGCTGTCTTGTCCGAAGACGAAAGCCACTATAAAATAAGCGGGCAAAAGATGTGGATTTCTAATGCTGGTTTTGCCAGTCTGTTTATCGTTTTTGCACGTATTGAAGACGACAAAAATATCACCGGATTTATCGTGGAAAACGATCCTTCCAATGGGATCAGTATGGGGGACGAAGAAGCTAAACTTGGCATCCATGCCTCCTCGACCCGACAAGTGTTCTTCAATGAAACAGTGGTCCCTGTAGAAAATATGCTGGGGGAACGCGGTGGCGGATTTAAAATTGCCATGAACGCACTTAATGTAGGCCGGATTAAATTGGCGGCTGCTTGTTTAGACGCTCAGCGTCGTGTGATAACAGAAGCTGTCAAATACGCTAATGAGCGTGTACAGTTTAAAACGCCTATTGCTCAGTTTGGTGCCATAAAAGACAAACTTGCTCGAATGGCAACCTCTTGTTATGCCGGGGAATCGGCCTGTTACAGAGCTGCAGACGATATTAAAGAACGAATTGCCTCCTTAGAAGAAGAGGGGCTTACCCATCAGCAAGCGGAACTCAAGGGAGTAGAAGAATTTGCGATCGAATGCTCTATCCTTAAAGTGGCCGTTAGCGAAGACATGCAAAACTGTTCTGACGAGGGAATTCAAATTTTTGGAGGGATGGGATTCTCTGCAGATACCCCAATGGAATCGGCTTGGCGAGATGCCCGAATTGGTCGTATCTATGAAGGAACCAACGAGATAAATCGCATGCTTTCAGTTGGAATGTTGCTCAAAAAGGCGATGAAAGGTCAACTGGATTTAATGCCTGCTGTCATGCAAGTCAGTAACGATATTAAAGCCTTAAGAGATAACCCTCCTGTTTTGGACGAATCTCCATTGGCGCAAGAGTTGCAACTGATTAAACAACTCAAGAAAGCCTTTCTGATGGTCGCTGGTGCCGCCGTTCAAAAATATGGCCCACAGTTAGAAGCTGAACAACAAGTATTGATGACAGTCTCTGACATGCTTATCGAAATCTATATGGCTGAGTCTACTGTTTTACGAACGCTCAAAAATATTGATCTGAAAGGAGCAGCCGATCAGCAACATCAGATTCATATGGCACAATTGTACACCTTTAATGCGAACGATATTATCATTCAGAAGGCCAAAGAAGCCATTGTTAGCTTTAGTGAAGGAAAAGAACAGGCGCAGCTCTTGAAAGGAATGCAACTGTTGACTTCTTACCAGCAAATGCCGAATATTGTAGCCATAAAAACGGCTATTGCAGACCAAGTCATTGCTGAAAACAGCTATTGCTTTTAGTTTAGACTATATTTATCCATAGTACCACTATATTTATTTTGCATCAGCCCGGCGACTTATGTTGCCGGGTTTTTTTTATCTTTTTAAAAAAATTAAAGATGATAAGAAACCTACTTATACTCGTACTTATTGGCAGTTTTTCCGCATTACAAGGGCAAACGCATCAAAATTATTATACGATCATCAATAAAATTTCGAAAGAGAGAATTCGAAAAGATGTGACAAAACTTGTCGAGTTTGGGACCAGACATACACTTAGTGATACCCTTTCCGAATCGAGAGGTATTGGTGCAGCAAGACGGTGGATTAAACAAGAATTCGAGAAAATAAGTACTGCTTGCGGTGATTGTCTTCGTGTACAATATCAAAAAAATTTCACACCCTCCCACAGTCAACGGATCCCAAAGCCTGTTTGGATCAATAATGTGGTGGCCGTACTTCCAGGAACGAAATATCCGAATCGCTATGTGATCATTAGTGGGGATATCGATTCTCGTATTTCTGACGTAAATAACTACACCGACGATTCTCCGGGGGCTAACGACAACGCTACAGGTGTTGCTGCTACTTTGGAAACCGCCCGTGTTTTGAGTCAATATGAATTTGAAAACAGTATCGTTTTTGCAGCCTTATCAGGGGAAGAACAAGGCCTCTACGGAGGGAAAGGTTTAGCCAAGTACGCCCAAGATCAAGGATGGGAAATCATAGGCGTGCTCAACAATGATATGATTGGAAATACCCAAGGTATCGATGGAGTCGTTGACAACCGCTCGTTCCGCATTTTTTCTGAACCTACTCCCCCAACGGAAACCGAAAAAGAGCGAACTAAGCGTCGTTTTTATGGTGGTGAAGTCGATGGAAACTCCCGTCAATTAGCACGTTATATCCATAAAAACGTACAAACCTATATGCCTGAAATGAATCCAATGATGATTTACCGACTCGATCGATTCGGAAGAGGAGGTCACCACCGACCTTTCAATGATTTGGGTTTTGCAGGGGTTCGTATTATGGAAGCGCATGAAAATTACAATCGTCAGCATCAAGATTTAAGAACTGAAGACGGTATCCGCTATGGAGATGTATTAGAAGGGGTAGATTTCGACTATGCCCAAAAGCTTACGGCGGTCAATGCCATCAATCTGGCAGCACTGGCATGGTCGCCTCCTATGGTCAAAAATTTAAGTATCGGAGGTGGTGTTCAGCCAAGTACATTACTTCGATGGGAATCCATCCCAGATCCTGAGGTAGAAGGCTATACGATCTACTGGAGAGAAACGACCTCCCCCACATGGGATATTAAAAAATACGTAGGACGTGTGACAGCCGTTCAATTGGATGGGATAGTCGTCGACAATTTCTTTTTCGGGGTTGCAACGCGCTATAAAAATGGAACAGAAAGTCCCGTTGTATTTCCTTCAGCTGTCTTTTGGGAATAAACCTAGCGCAACAACATAAAAGTACCGCTTCGCTCTACCGTAGAGCCATCTGGCAAAATTCCCGTAAACGAAAATATGAAGTATTCCGAGGCATCGGCTGTTGCCCCATCCCACCCTTCTAATAAATGTTCATCGTGGGCTGAACTTCGCTCCGCTATTTCAGTATACAAGAGTTGCCCATGGCTGTTATAAACAAAGAAATTTATTTTATCAAATCCGTTTAGAACAGGTCTGAAATAGTCGTTCACCCCATCGCCATTCGGGGTAAATACTGTTGGAAAAAGTAAATGGTAGCCTAAGCCGATACTGATGGACTCTATATACTCCGCATAGCAACCGAGTTCATTAAAAATCCGAAGGCGTACATGATAAGTCCCCTGGGTTAAATAAGTATGAATCACAGGACTGGAAACACTGCTAGTCCTCTCTCTTCGAATGATCGGACTTGAATCTCCAAAACTCCATTCTTCTTCCTGGTATTCCCCGGAGCTGGTGCTGGTAAATTCAACGGCTTCCCTTGGGAGTATTTCTTGATGTAACTGAAGATTTGGTGAATCGTACGTAAAATGGGGAGTCCCCAAAGGGTGTATATCGAGTTCAAATTCATCCATCAGACAACCTTCCAGATTAAATATTTGTACAAGTCCTTCCCTTTCAGGCGCTGCTATTTCAATAATGAAATTTGTCAGCAATTCATTTGGGCTGGTTTGTAGTACGTTGGTCAATGTTCCATTGTAGAAAAACTCCAGTGTTTCATCTAGCGGATTATAGAGGCTAATACTTAAGGTACCAGGGTTAAGATCACACAAAGACTCCGAAATATAAGGGCCATCCACCAAAATGATATCCTCGGATTCTGGTACTTCAATGATTTCTTGCCAAAAGACATAAGCGCTTTCCGGATTCGTCTGTTCACAAATGGGATTAGCAGATTGAATGGTTAATCGGTAAAGTCCAGGATCGAGTCCACTCAGATAGGTCTGATTTTGGAAGTTAACCAAGGGCGTCCAATGCATATCTGGGTCGGCGGAATCAGAATCTAAATGCTCCCAGATGATGCTGTAAGGTGCAAGGCCACCTGAGATGGCTATGCCTATTTGACCGCCCCTTTCTGGCATATCGCAGCTGGGAGCTAAAACCTTGACTACTTCTCCTGTCGTAAGCATTAAATTTCCACCGACCGAAAATTCTTCCTGCGGGCTGTCTGTAAGTAAATAGGTCAATGAATTATAGAGATGACAACCATTGGCATCGTAGATATATAAGTTGTATTCTCCCGCTTCGGGATTTTGAATTTCTGCTCCCACAAAATTTCGAATCTGGCTTCCTCCAGATGCTGGAAGATAATCCCACCGATATTCATATACAGTCATTTCATCAAATTCAAATGGAATTCCTCCCTCCACTAAGGTCGTATCGACATATAATCGGCTGGTCGAAAGGCAAATATCTTCTTCAAAATATATAGCTCCAGAATAACTCAACGGCTCCACTGCCGTAAGCGAAAATGAATGCAAAATGGGACAAGTCGATGTAGGTTCTTCTATACTTAAAGTATAATCTCCAGGAGGAACATTTTCGAATCGGTAACGGCCATTGGAGTCGAAACGAACTAAACTTCCCGCCGGTGGATTTAACTGTATGTTAATTGCTGAAGGATTACTGCTTTCAAACCTAAAACTAAGGGTGAAATCCTGCTCGCTATAATCACAATTATCGACGTTCAGGTCGGCGGTGAAATTCAGGATTTCTGAACGTCTGTCATATAAATAAATATTTTCTGAGGTAAAGCTTGAAACACAATCTGCCGAAGTGGAAGGATTACTTTGGTCGGAAACGCTAACCCGATAAATTCCTGCAGCTAAGCCGGTCGCCAATGAACGATTTTGTAATTCAGGTAATGTACGCCACGAGGGGGTTGAATTCTCGTCAAAGATTTCCCAAATGATCGAATAGGGCGGTCGGCCATCTTGAACCGCTAATTGAATCCGCCCAAGGTTTCCATTACAGCCCGGAGGGCTAATTTCTTCAATAGACACTTGTAGTCCGCCATTGGTAGCGGAAATTAAAGGGATGGTTTCCGCAAATAATTCACAACCATCTGGACTAGTAACTGTCACATGATAATTCCCCGGTTGTTCCAGATTTGAGATTACTCCCCCGCTTTGCTGCCAATTGTAAAACTGATGAAAATCTGGTCCTGAAACTTCAATTTGTGTTCGCTGTGGATCCGAAAGACTCCCGGCAATGACACGTAGAGTTATCTGTCCTTCAATACCCCTTGAGCAGTCGATGATTGTACTGTCATATCGAATTTCGACGGGGTTAAAGGAGGCCAGTGGAATAGGATCAGAGGTGTATTCAGGCGAGCAATCATTAGCATCCGCTAAACGGAGGTTTACTTCGCCTTCAGAACGGGCAGCAGCTGGAAGCTGGATTTGCAGTACGCTTTCGGTGATGCCTGAACGAAGAACCTCGTCTCCCCAATAGAGGGTATAAGGAGCTGTGCCACCCAAAATCTCTACATTGATATAAACGTCTTCTTGCTGACATATCTCGGTCGAAGACCCAATAAGCGTATAGTAAAAAGAAAGTGGAGAGGGAGCAACTACATCGAATGAAAACTCTTCTGTACAGGACTGTCGGGCATTCCTATCGGTTACTAGACAGCTATAGGTCCCCGGCACCAAATTAGAAATACTAGGGCCAGTAGACGTTAGTACTGGATTTCCATTAAATGACCATTGGTATAGATACGCTCCTGACCCTCCATCGACGTTGATTTCAACAACAGCTTCTGAGGAATTACTGCACTCTAGTACTTTTAGATTGTTGGACGTTAAACCAGACGCGGGGCTTGGTAGAATAACCAAGGGAGTGGTTCCCAATATTTCTAATCGCGTTTGGTATACACAGCCCAATTCAATATCGCGCGCAGTTAGCAGATATAAACCCGGAGCTAAATTATCGATACTCGCCCCAGAGGCGGTATATCCGTTTGGACCATTCCACTGATATTCAAAAATTCCGCTTCCTCCACTTAGAGCAGGACTTCCATTCACCCCGAGATGAATATATCCATCGCCTTGTGGTGGATACTGTTCGCATTCATCGTGTTGAATATCAACGGCATCCATATCGAATGTTAATGCCAAGGGTAGCACAATAGTTTCTTCAATGGCAGTCGAACAGTTCTGATCGCGAACCACATAGCGGTAGGTCGCTCCTGCTAATAGATCTTCAAATAGGATTCCCTGAGGATCAACAACGGAGTCGATAAGAGTATCTGCATCATCATAAAGTTCAAATATATAAGGGCCTGTAGCGCCACTGGCGGATAATTCTATGACCCTATCGCACAGTCGTTCACTTACAGTCAAAAGATCGGGCTCTAGGAGTTCAAAACTAGCCTCGGCCTGTACCTGTTCACAATTTTCTACAAATACACTGAGTGTGTATATTCCGGCAGCTAAATCGGTTATTGATAAACTAGAGTTGTAATAGCCGTTAGGGCCGCTCCAGCGGAATTGATAGTTGCCTGTCCGATTGTCCGTAATTGTACTGTGCTGACTTTGGACTAGAGAAGTGACTTGTTCCACTCCGTGACTATTGATGGTAAATGCCTGTCCGGCAGTAGTGGCCGTAAATATTAGGGTTGATGGTGCTTGGAAAGACGCACGAACCCCTAGATGAGTAGCTTCGTACGTATTGATCTGATCAACCAATATTTGCAATACCTGCGCCCATGTTTGTGGAGGTCCTCCTGCCCATTGTGGAATAATTGTATGGCTAAAGCGAATATCATTCAGTTCTAGATAAACCACTTCCAAAGCCACTGTGGCCCCTTGAAATTCTACCCTATCCACCTGGGCGATATCGGAAATCCCTCCCTGAATTCTTAATCCAAGAGCGTCTGGATCCTCGGGAATCTCAATGGCTCCGTCGTGTGCCCCTGCACAACTTAAATGACGGACGTCTTGCAGCTCTATAAACGAACGGTCGATTGTTACTTCTGGGAATATTTCAATCCGTCCGTGCATTGTCGCCGGATGACAATTACCATCCCCTTGGGTAGTAACTGTATAATCATAAAATTCATTTGTATTGGGGGCTATAGTAGGAGTTCCGCTTATTTCCAAGGTATGGGTGCCAACCCTAGTTGGGATTACTCCCGGAGGAAGTCCAGTTACAAACACATCTCTCGCTCCATTGCCGAATCTGTACTGTATAGGAACTATAGCTTCTCCTCTACAAACCACGTCGATTCCCGTCTGGTTGGCGGTACTGGGAAGAGTTAAAAGTTCCAAAGTATGATGAGTATTCACCTGAATAGTTCCTGCAATGGTATGTGTACTACAATCGGAATTCACCGACTGAATAACATATGTGAATGGAGTCGGTTCGTTCACGCCAAATACTCCTCCATTGATTTCAATAATTCGTGTGTCGGGATCGAAAGAGTGCAGAATACCGTCGGGCAAGCCTGTGATGATGTACTCGTCAGAAGTTCCCCAATACTGATATCGAATGGGAGTGAGTTGGCTCGAAGGGTCGTCGGAACATAGCATCTGGTGAGCGCTCTCAGGAGCAGAAATCAACTGTAATTGGTCGAGGGGAAGAATCTGTATCGGAAAGGAAAAATGGGTTTCAGTACAGTGCCCTATATTGCCCACCGTTGTCACGGTGATTACATAGGTCTGAACGTCCACATTGTCTAATTGAGTATAGCCCGAAAAAGTGATAGTATTTTGGCTTAAATCAATAGAATAGCTTATCCCAGGGGGTTCTCCAGCCACACTTACTACTTGTGCTCCTCCTCCAAATCTTAATGTAATGGGAAGGATTAAATCTCCATCGCACAAGACTTGATTAAAGGTTTTGGGCGACGAAATTTGTGTGATCTCAGAATTCGAAATCACGCGAATATCACCCTCGTACAGAACTATCCCACAAGCAGAACTTCGAGCTTCTATAGTGTAATGAAACGATTGGTCCGTCCCGGTTATGGGGAGTGGACTTCCCGTAATTTCGTAGGATCGGGCCCACTGAATTGGAACAGGTGCCGAAAAGTTTAAACTCGCATGCTGGCGAGTAAAGGGAAGTACTTGAAGGGGAATTCCAGGAGCTACAGCCGTAATTACAATAGATGCTCCTTGTACACTGGCGGAATAGTTGGGGTGTGGATCGATAAGATCGACCAACGCCCTTGCAATTTGGGCGGCTGTTTCTCCTACCTGACTGTGGTATTCAAATAGCAGTTCGTCTAATTGAATGCCATATACTTCCCCCGCCAAAACCGTCGACAGTCCTCCCAAGGGAATTTCCGTCTGTGCTATTTGGGGCACTACATTCCCCACTACTCCATCAGGTAAACCCCTGACAGCAATCCCCCCTATGCCGCCACCCATGACATATTCAATAGGAATTATACTACTACCCACACAAACCGACTGATCGAGGGAGGATATATCGCTCTCTAAACGCAATTCAGCTTCAGGTAAGACGCGAATCGTGCCCGTAACTGAAAGAGAAGTAGAACAATTGAACAATGTTCCAACCGCTGAAATATTATAGGAATATGTTAGGGGACCTTCAAGGATTAATTGGGGGGATCCCTCCAAAATAATTTCTCCACTCGCAGGATCATAAGTTGTGCTTAACCATGGAGCCTCCGGAATTATCTGAAAACTAAACTGCTGAGTTCCGCGCAGATCGTACGCAATGGGCTCTATAGCTACAGAATTACAAATTTGCTGGTGAGTGGTAGATACAGTTGAGATTAACGATAAACTGGGTCTAGGATAAACACGGAGTATACGTGTAACAGTCTGCACTCCACTACAACTACTAACGGTTAAGGAAAAAGGATAATCGCTAAACACTTCCAACTCTGGGGTAGGTGTTGGATTCCCTTGAAGAGAATAAATTAAACTTGTCGCACTAAATACCCCTGAGACTCCGGGGGGCAATTGAGAAAGGTCTGCGGAAAAGTTTTGACTATCGATGGGCGATGAAAGTTGAAAATCCACATCGCGAATACTATCGCCTGCACAAAGCTGAATGACTTGCTGCCTCGCATTCCCCAAAGGCTCGATTGTTTGTTCTGGAAGGACGGTGATAGAACCTTCAATAAATGTTTCCGCACAGCCCCTATCGTTGTTTAAAGTCCGCAAAACAAAATTATAAGTGGTGGGGTAATTGATGGATACTTCCGGTATTCCAGTGATTACAGCCTGTCCGTTTTGGAAGTAGAGTTGAATTCCGCTCGGAAGTCCATCTAAATAATTATTCTCGGCAGTGGGAGGGTCTACGGTTACCCCTTGAGCATGTTCAATGTTAAAGGTAATGGTAACCAAAGTCGTTCGGTTACATAATTGCTGATCTAACATGCCTGACTCAAGTTCAATACGACTATCCGACAATATCTGTATACTTCCCATTATGGAAGATGAAGCACATCCGTCCTCCACTCCCCGGGCGCGAACTTCGTATCGATAAATTCCGGGGACGTCAGTAGGACGACCGCTAATGACCGCAGTGGAACTTGCGTCTTGTAAGAGATGTTGCTGAATGCTTAGCGTGGATGCAGGAGAACTGAATTGAAGCATAAACGACCGTGCAATAAACTGACTTTCCAATACCAGACTACTTCCGACTTGTTCTACATCGACGGTTCGGTCGTGTTGTAAAAAGTCATGGAATGCCGTTGCAATTTGTAGCGCACTTTCATTGGCTACTTGCGTCTGATATCTGTAGAGCTGATTATCGATTTGCAAAACAATCCGGCTGTCGGCTTGGGCTACATTACCCGTAAAATCAATACGAGATATTTGATTTTGAGTGATGTGGTTGGGGGATATTCCATCTGGAAGTCCCAAAACTTGAATCGTTTCATGATGACCTATCGCCTCATAGCGAATCTCGTTTAAGTCCTCTTGTGCACAGAGTTCCTGATGAACGGTGTTGATCTCTGATGTTAGGGTTACCACGGCTATGGGAGGAATAAAGACATCCAAAATCGAAAAGCGTTCTTCACATTCTTCTGGCTGATGGATGGTCAGGCGAATCTCCAGATGACCATCAAAATCAGGAGTCCAATGTAATCTTCCTGAAAGGGCATCTATCCATCCCGCTTCTACATTATTGATCGACCACCTCCGATCGAATTGGGGCGCTAAATTAGAATTGAACAAAGTAGTACGTCCTGCACTAGTGCCGGAACATTCGGGGAGGCTATTATCTGGATCGTTCCGGTCTACAAAAATGTCGAAAGTTGTCGGGGGTGGTTCTGGAATCGTCACCGTGCGTAGTTGACGTAAATCTGGGTCACTTTCATCTTCACAATTCACCGGATCCGCGATAATATTAAACGTTCCCCAAAAACCATCGTTCCATTGGACTACCCCCGAAAGTATATCAATAGTTCCAGGCAAAGGAGTGCTGGGGTTTCCGGCATGAATCACCGCTAAACTCCAATGCACTCCACCGACAATGGTTTGTGAGGTGTCATCCGGGGCGATTCCTACATAGTAGTTTGTATCTTCATGATCGGGAGTGATCGTGCAACTCGGTTCATTCCCGGAATGAAAGATTTGACTCACAGCGCCTGGAGGAATTGGGGGTATTTGATCTGCGACTACCTCAATTTGAAAATACATCCAAGCACTTGTCTGCCCACAGGCATTAATCCCCGCTACCCGAAATTGAGCCATTCCAGTGAATGGAAGTGGTGTTTTACGCCACTGCATAAGTCCAGTATCCCGATCGAGCGATCCGGCATTAACCGTCAGTAATTCCCATACAAACTCAATGTGTGATCGAAGATTCACATGAAAGATTTCAGATGAAAACTGCGTCGTAAGATCATCTTCACAAACCCTATAATGAGTGATTTGGGTTCCATCGGTTTGGAATTCCAATAGAACATCATCGGCAAAAATCGCATCGGGAGGAACAGGATTTGGGCTTACTTCAACACTGTAATGCCCTCGTTGTGGGCTACACGAATTTCCTTGTGTTTCCCATTGAATTTCAACCGAACTGTTGGGTGTCCCGGAAATATGAACTGTTTGGTTGGCTTCGTCGTGAGTGACGACCAGACCAGAGCCAACTAGATCTCCTCGAATACTTAAATCAGTTGCCCCTCCTCCATAAGTGAAAACAATTGGATCTAGCTCATCTCCCGGACATAATTGTTGAGCACCTACCGGGCCTTGCGTCTGATGAAGGGTGTGTAATGCCTGCCATTCGAGTCGGTGTGCTCTAGACTCGCTTACACAACCCGTTTGCGTATTGGTTAATCGTATTCTAAAATACGTTGTCTGCCTAATGTTAAGCATCCCTAAATCCAAGGTATAACTATCTGCTCCGGAAATATTGCTGTACTCTACGCCATCGGTGCTCGATTGCCACTGAAATGTTATGGGTAAGGCCAGATCGATAGCCGTAAGCGTAAGGGTTCCTGTTACCGCATTTTCACAAAGCTCCAGAGGACCGTCTATATTGGGTGTACCCATACTCGGCCAAACTTGAATTTCAATAATATTTTCACTGATTTGATCCGCACAAACCTTGTGATTACTCTCCCCCAAAACACGTCTTCTGTAAAAAGTGGTCTCTGTCCACGGCCCACTTAATTCTAATGATTTTGTATCTCCCTCGGGCACTCTGTTCCAGCTAATCCCTTGGTCAGAAGAAAATTCCCACTGATAGCTCAATGCGGTGTAGCTATCTGTTGTGGGGGCTTCTCCCAGATTGCCCGGAACTAATGGCGCATCGTCCAATAAAAAATGATCCATGGCTCCATAACAAAGTTGGCGACTCTGGTGCGGATCCAAAACCCCTGGGTCTACTGTGATGACCTGTATATGGATCGGGTCGCTGTATGATATGCAGTTGTCTGAATGTACGCTTGTCTTACGTCTATAAAATGTAGAATTAAAAAGGGCCGGCGGATCATATCGTTCCGAATTTGCATAGGAGCTTAACTCGGTGAAATTAACCCCATCCATAGAAATTTCCCATTGATATGATACCCCAGGGCCGCTTGTACCGCCGTCGATGATTAGGGGGAAGGGAACATCACCAGCGCATAGGGTTTGCATTGATGTACGAGGGGTTCCGCCCAGGTTCTGAGGAGCTACCACCACTTGGAGTATATTAGATTCAACTGAGCAACTAGCCCCTGCGAGGGAGTGAAGAAGATCGCGTTTAAAAAATGTACTCGTTACCAAGGCGGATGGACTATAGCTTGCTTGATGATGGTTTAAGTCCTCCCAATTCCATCCGTCTATAGAGCTATACCAATGATAACGTAAATCATTATCCGCTAAAGGAGTTCCTGCATATACCGCAGCAGACTCCGACAGTATTGGCGGAGGACTAGTATTGTAACAGATGAAAACTGGCGCGAAGGGATCGGGCTCTCCCTGGAAACCAATATGTCCTCCCTCCTCCACTTGATTTTCGCTTAATTGTAAGGAACTCGTTCCAACACAGCCATGACTATTATAAACATCCACACGAATAACATCCAAATGATTTAAAACAATATCTAAACTAGCCTGTGAACTGTCCTGGATTAAAATATTATTACGATAAAACAGATAACGAGGCGCGTCGTCTGGAAGTACACCAAACTGTACCGGTTCATCCGGACAAAATACGTGACCCACTAAGTTGTCATACAAAGTAGGGCGCGGTCGGGCGAACATTTCAATTTCAATCTGTCGCCCACTATCGGAAAAATTACCACCTCCATCGGCGGTTGTCTGATCCCATACCCGAGCAAAAACAAAATCGCCGTCTTGCAGTTCGTCAGGGTCTAGCCCTGCAAAGATGAATAAGGTATTATCGTCCATACGAGGACGAAGTAAAACAGGGTCTGAATGACCCGTTCTTATAGCGTAAAAAGCATAAGATTTAGGATCAGAAAAGATCCCCCCGCCAGTAGCGGTAAACTCTAAAAGATCACCCTCACAGACCGACAACAGATTTGCAACATCCGGTGGAACCACAGTAATTTGTGGCGTTTGTGCCTGAAGAATATAGGTATAAAGCGACAGTAATATCCAAAAGTAGGCAAATTGGGCAAGGCGCATGTAGGTAGAATTGGGTACTTAAAGTTACGAAAACTTTCACCAATTCACAGGCCTAAATAAGCTAAAGGGTTGGTTTAGTAATAATTATCGATTTGTAGTCTTTTGTAAAGACCACGGTTGTTTCGTCGATAAATACTGAAATCAAACACAACAGAAAGTTCGAAAACACTAGGAGAATATACCTGTCCCGGAGATCGAAGAGGGAAGTTATAATTGACGCCAAAGTCAAAATTTTCCAAGGCTAAGCCCAAAGTCAGGCCGATATTATTTAATCCAAAGGCCTCCACTAAAGCGGCCTGCTGAGTAAATCCAATACTAAACTCACCCAATTGAAAATCCTGATTCAAGGACATATACATAGAATCTCCGTATTTGGAAAAGTTTCCATACAAGAAAAGAAAGGAATAGCGGGGTAGATAGCGTTGTTCGTAAGGGTTAATGTTAAACTCATATCCACCCTGTACATTGATGCGTATCGGCTTTTCAAAAGGCTCGTCCTGATTGAAAGAGGTATTGGGCTTATTCAAGTGTCTTAGGCTTAAACCTGCAATAAAATCTTCAGAATGAATTAAAAAAGAGGCCGATAAATCGAAATAATTGACGCCAGCGATTTGCGGAGCAAGAGGGTCTAAAGTTTCCGTATTGATGAACCCAGTGGTAGTATCTAGCTGATCTTCAAATATAAGATTCTGAACATTGATATTAGAACTCCCTAATCCTAAGGTAATAGAAGGTAAAAAGAAGGTCTCATTGTCGAATTGAATTTTGTAGACATAAGACATATTCACCTGTGTCGATGTGAGGCCAGTATCTCCCATGGAAAAGGAACTCACATCAAAACCTAAAGAGAAATTAAGGTTTTGGAAGGCGATAGAACCAAAAACATATTTATTGTCTAGGGTGGTAAAATCATTGATCTTAAGAGCATTGTACATCACCCCTACCTTATTCAACTGATTGACTCCAAAATAACTGGGATTAAATTTCTGGATAAACTTACTTTGGTTGACGACATAGTCGTCCTGCGCCTGGACGGTATAAACCGTAGCGAACAACATCAAGACCGTAATGCGCCAAAGTCGTTTGTTCATCATCGAATCACGATAAAGGTTCCACTGCGTTCAACAATTACATCACCGAAGAGGGTTGTTCCTACAGCTGTATAGACGTAATAAGGCGAATCGGCAGCATTTTCTGCATCCCAACCTTCAATGACCAAAGGCTCATAGTTACTGTCGGTCTCCACTTCCTGATTTTCAGTGTAAACCACATTTCCGCGATAATCATAGATCGTAAACTGCATGCTGCGGAAGCCACTAAAGAGCGGTTTAAAGGTATCATTAACAAGGTCGTTATTAGGTGTAAACACGTTTGGAACTAAAATATTGTATCCTTTCCCAACAATTATAGGTTGAGTTGTTTCCTCTGTACATCCGATTTCATTAGAAATTCTCAAGGTAGCAAAGTATGTTCCAGAGATTCCATACGCATGACGTACTGGAATAATACTGTCTCTAAGCACCGGTACACGCACAGATGGTGTATTGTCTCCGAACAACCACTCCGACTCAATAAACGGATCGGTGGAGGTATTTTCAAAAGTAACCTCTTCACGAGCGAGGATAGTTCCAACACTTTCGTAGTTAATTGAACTATACGTAAAGTTTGGATCTCCAACCCCTAAGCTGATAGAGGTACTGATACGGCAACCTTCTGCATTAGAGATAATGAGTTCTGCGTTGGCTTGCGGCTCAGCTATCAGTAACGTATAAGTACGGTCACTGATACGGTTAATATCGTCTGTGAGGACTAATTCACCATTATAAGTAAAGGTCAGTGCCCCTTGAAGGTTGTCGTATACATCTATGATTAAACGTCCTGGCAGTTGACGACATAAGTCTTCATCGACATACGGACCGTCAAGAATATAGAGATCTCTGTTCGGCTGCACCACGATATCCTGAATAAAGTTAAATGCATTATTGCCCTGAATGTTGTTGTCTGAACATTCGTTGTTCAAGGAAACTATACTGATACGGTAGTTTCCGGCCTGAAGATCGGTGAGTCGGGTAGATCCTCTGTAAGCAGGGAGTGGTTCAAATCCTGGGAACTCAGCATTAGGATCGTTAAACTCCGGCAATGGATTCTCTTTATACCAATTGATCACATATGGAGGTCTTCCGCCATCGACACTCAAGAAGATTTGTCCGTCGTTAGCATCATCACCACAACTTGGAGGAAGCGAGAATACACGCTCACCAGTCGCCGGATCAATCAGTTCTGGACTTACTGTAAATGGTGGGTACTCATAGTCAACTTCGAATGATATAGACTCTGTTAAGTCAAAACTACAACGGCTATCGATAACTGTTAAACTCAATTGTCCCGGACGATTCAATATAATCGTTTCACTGAAGAACTCTTGAATAGTTCCATCAAAGACACCTTCGTCATTGTAAGGTCTAAACGTCCATTCGTATTGATAGAGCACTTCTCCGTTCGGTAAGATAAATGGTCTTCCTCCTTGAACTTGTGCGGTAACAAGTGCTTGATTATCACAAGGGCTAATATTGATCTCAGTGTCGCCCGTCCATGTAATTGGCTCGTATTCGGCTACATTGAAGATATAGATTTGCTCACAAATGGTATCTGAACTAGTTGTGCTCAACTGACCTACACGCAAGGTATACTCTCCTGGCTCTAAATTATTCACTCGGAAGAAAGAACCTCGACGGGACATCACCACCTCGGCAGCTGAAACAAAATGTCCAGGATTAGCTCTTTCATTTCCACCATTTGAAATTCTAGTGTCACTAAAGATGGTATTCCCATCATGCGTTAGATTGATGACAAAGAAGTTACGAGCATTGGTAATATTACTGTTGATGTTGAAGGTAGCATCCGATAATACACTGACACTACAGTCGTTGGCATCCGCACCGGTGAATGGAACATCTTCAATCTCGAAATTAGTGATGTTGATTCCTTCACTACTAATATTAATATTTCTGGTGGTAATGTTTCCAGAGGCGCATGCATTATCTACACCACGACCATCAGATAAGGTTGCTCTATAGACACCATTCGGGACGTTTCTAAGTCTTGCTTGTCCTCTATACTGAGGTAATTCAATCCACTGTTGTACTTGTACAGTCTGAGATACCGTTGTTTGAGAAACCACACCATTGATAACTACATTTACTACTTGTGTTTGCGTTGTAATGGCAGTTGTAGTAGAGAATTGTTCCCAGACAATGTCTAATGGTGGTACGATAGTATCATCATCTATATCCAGTTCAATTTCACCTAAGGAAGCACCACAACCCGGCTGAGTAACATCTAAACTCGTTATCTGAAGTTGCGAAATACTGGACTCATCCTCGATGACGATTGTTCCACTTCCAACAGGACAAGTAGCTGAGCCAGTACCCGTGTAGATGGTATAGCGATATTCTCCAGGATACTGGATGTTGAAGAGATAGGTGTTTTGTCCGTCAAATACCCTTGGTAGACCTGCAGCATCGCGTTGTTGTGAACTCATACCATAGTCTACAGGGTCTATACTCCATGGGAGGTAAGCGCTAAATTCAGTTTCTCTGTATCCAGGCAGATCAGGATCATCTACATCTCCTTCCCATACTATCAGGGCAGAACTCTCATCTTCTCCTGTAAGGATCGGATCGGCAGAAATCTGTATAATTCCAAATGGATAGTCGTTGTTTGAACAGTCGATTGGTCGATAAACTATTGCATTAAAGTCTATTTGCTGTGGTAAGAACAATCGGTTGATTTCGATATTCCCTTCAAATGGATCACAAAGCGTATCGTAAGCGATTTCATAGTCTAATCGGATAGTACCAGAAGTACTTCCAGTATTGGCGTTAATAATACCGATAGTTGTTTCGTCTAGGTTGTTGAAGGTAACGAAATAACGGCCATTATTGGCGACTGGACGTTCAGACAAGGCGTTATTCAAGGTGACCTCCTGTGCTCTAGCAGCATTAGGACCGGTTAATTCGAACTGAATGGTAGACCCAATCGCACCGACACATAAAGACTCTATTCTCGCTTCGCTAACTTCTCGAATACCAATTGGTGAAGGTTCGCGCACTTCAAATCGATAGTAATAATCACAGGAACCACCAAAATTAATTCGAGCCTCATAGATCCCCTCTTCCACATCTGACAAGGTGGCTCCGCTACCTGCAGTACTACCCGTTAATAGGTTGGTCCAAGTGATATTATAGCCTCTTAACGATGTCGTGATCACATCCACACCTAAGGTAGCTCTATCATCTACACATTGGAGTTCTACGAGTGAGTCAATAACAGTATTGGTAGAGGTTGTGGAAGTCGTCGTAGACGTTGTTATAGATGGACTGCTTGGGAACCATGGTATCGGAAGAGGATTTGTCGCCGCAGAGGCTTCAATGGTGATATCTGGTTCGCCAGTCAGTGTAAAGGTTTCTCTATAATCGCATCCCAATAAATTGTCAGTAATCACAAGGACATATACTCCTGGATATAGATTTTCTGTTGGATTAATAAAGGCTTCAGAATTAACAATACGGTTATTATCGTCTAACCATTCGTAATCGAAGTCACCAGATCCACCAGTAATCCATACCGTTGAGGAAGGGATTGTGGAAAGTGCAGCAATCGATCCCTCTGGGATATTAACGGGTTGTTCATTACAAAGATCTGCTTGTATTAGGGCTTCAACGGCTGCTACATTTATACTAATACCAGAGGTAACACGGAAAGCAACTTCTTCATAACAACCACTAAAGGTATTTGTGCTATTTGCACTGTTTGCATCAAAAATCTGAGCGATGTAATTTCCGCCTGGCGTAAGTGCAGAGAAAGTTGTCCCTGGCGAGTAGATGTTTGGTCGAGTTTCTACAGGAATATTCACTAACTGGTTGGAAGCGTTTAAGGTTTCCCGTAATAAGCGGACTGTATAAGGCGCAGTACCACCAATAATATCCACTTTAGCCGATTCCTCACAAGTGGTTACAGTCACCGTTATAGCATCTGGTTCAGTAATCACTACAGGAGTTAATTGCGGATTAGAAGTACAACCATTGATACTAACACTTAAATAGTATTCCCCTGGAGGAAGGTTTGTCTGACTCAATCCACTTCGCACAATAGTAGAACTAATACCATTGATTACGACATTTCCGGTCCATGTAAACTGATAGTTAGCTGCACGGTTAGCAGTGACATTTGTAATAGTGGTAGAAGCAAGTCCTGATGTCGTATTGGTCCCCTGAGCGGTAAAGGCTAATCCGGCGGTTAAGGATTCAAGACGGATATAATCTACAGGAGGCACGAAGCTAGTATCTAACAGTAAAGTAGCGCGAACATCTAATCCAGAACGATTAATCTGATCGACTAAATCTTGGAAGATAGAGTTGATCGACTCTGATACCCCACTTCCTGGGATATCTTCTACAACTGTATGATTAAACGCAGTTCCATTAATATCAATACTGACCACTTCCAATAGTGTAGGCGTAGCACCCGACCAGTAGACACGATCGACTTGTGCTTCGGCTAGTTGTCCTCCAGCGATTCTACGTTGGAATTCTGTTATTGGAGAGGTAGGAATAATGATGGATCCATCATTTGCACCATTACAGCTAATATTTGTTACATCTTCATTAAGGATCACCGTCTCATTCACAGAAGGAATTGGGTGCATTTGAATATTTCCTACGGCTACAATTTCTGGAGCACAACCGTTAGCATTGACTGTTTCGATTTCGTAAGGGAATATTGTTGTTTGAGATATCGTAAAGTTTGGAATCGATATAGTAGAAATCGTCACGATATTATTCGCGTCAGGACCAAGTAAACCAATTCCTAGTTGATCTCCTGGCAGCAGCGTTGGGAAGGTTAAGCGAGCATTAATGGCTCCACCACCCAACTGATACTGGATATCCTGGATTGGATCGTTTAAACATATGGCTGCATTTCCAGTCTGTTGATCCAAACGGAGCGTCGGAGAAATTAGATTCATGGTGGAAAGCGGTACAATTTCAATGGATCCGCTTATCGTCACTGAAGAACAAATACCCGTTGTGGTGATCGCATATGGATAAATGGTTGGGGATGCCACAGCGATTCCAGCAAATCCGGTCAAGCTAATCACTTTAGTCGTCGGATTATAAGAATCGAAAATTCCTGGATTTCCACCTGTCCATGTAATAGTGTAGCTGAATGCTCCACCACCCAACTGAAGCGTTACAGTGGAGATATCCGACTGTACACAAACTTGCTGAACGAGCGGTGCACTTCCTGGCATCAGGGTAATTGTATCATTCGGAAGGATGGTTATGGAAGAGGTATAGCTTGCCTCATCACATCCATTCGGGTTATTAATCGTATTAATGGTGTAAGAATAGACATACGGACTAGAAGTAACATTCGAGATCAAATTACCTCCAATGGATAACTGTCCTGTAATGTTATTGTAAGAGGCTGTCATTCCGTTGACAGCTGGTGCACCGGGAGTTATCGGCGTAAAGGTTAGACTGCCAAATTCACCTCCGCCACCAATTTGGAATTCAATTGGAGGGATTGCCGTATCTCCACACTGATTCACTACAGGATTTCCAGAGGTAAGTGTCAGGCTTGAGGCAGAATTCACTTGAATTCTGGCTGTAGCTGTATCTGAAGCACACTGAGACCCAGGAGTTGTGACCGTAAAGTTATACAAGGTCGGAGAGGCTAGTAGCGTTGGAGTACCGGTCACCGTGAAGATACCCGTTACAGCTTCAGAAGCCACAACGCGTAAGTTAGCACTGTTGTCATCTGAAATCAGACGTGTTTCAAACAAGAAACCTGCTGTATTCGCTTCAAATACAATCTGATTTGTACCACTTGTGGTATCGCTCACCAATGGATCTATAATGGCTGCTAATAAACCATCTCTAATCACTGTAGCTGTTTCACTTGCTGCAGCCGTAACATATCGATAAGAACGTCCATCTAGGATCACATAATACTCTTCGCCTGCAGGACCACCCGTACCGCTTACTTCAACAGTAATCGTCTGTGTGGTTATATTCGAGGTTGCTCCCGATAAACCGTCAGGTAAGAAAATCGTTGGACTGATGATATTCACTGCACCAGTTCCGCTAAACTCAAACTCAATTGGCGTAATTGGGTCGTTCTGACATACATTAACGATTACAGGAGCAGACGTGAGTGTAATTTCTTCGTTCGGATTCACGACGATAAATCCATAAACAGTTGTTTCATTACAGAGAGAGTTCGTCGTGGTTACAGAATATCGATATGCGGTTGGGACGTCTACACTGACTGTTGGTGTTCCCTGAATGGTGAGCGTTTGTGTTGTTACTTGAGTAAACAATCCTGCTGGAAGCCCAAAGGCATTTGCCTGATTTGTGGAAGCTCCAAAGGTGTAGGTAATTGGCACAATACCCTCTCCTTCACAAATCGACTGATCGTCTGTTCCTACTGCTGAAGTAAGGGAAACTGTAGCATTGGCTTGTACTTCGATTTGTATGGTTTCCGTTTGTGCAACACAGTTTGAATTATCCGTTGTTACTGTAAAGTTCTGAACACCGAGAACTGTTGGGGTACCAGTAATCGTTAATACTTTAGGACCATTGACCATCACCGGTAGATTCGGAGTGATGTTGGGTGCATTAAACGGTGGATTAGGATTCGCCTCCTGAAGTGTATTGACACTGAAGGTTTGGCCTACCGTAAGTCCTTCTAAGGCAATAGCAGTACCACTAACAGTTGCGGTCACTTCACGGTTAGGATCAGCCATAATAGAACCAACTAAGGCATTCACAACTGTAAGCGAATTATCGCCTACAAACGATACATAAGTATACTGACTTGAATTGATGAAAATACTATAACTCTCGTTCGCGAGTAATGGTATTGCAGCAGTACCATATTCTACAACTGATAACTGTCTTTCCAGACCAAAGTTGGTCGTTAAACCTGGTGGTAATGCGGTAATATTTAAGGTAATTAACGGATCACCCCAATAATGAATTTCTAGTGGCTCAATTGCGTTCCCTTGGCAAATCGTCTGATTGATAGCTCCTGAAAGTACGTCCAGATAGTCATTGGGCTCTACTGTAATATTCCCCGAAACAGAAGTCTCTTCACAACCATTAATATTTCCAATAGTAGTAATGGTGTAAGTATAGGTTCTGATGGCCCAATCGTTGGTAAGGACGGTACCAGAGACCGTTAAAATATTAGTAACCGGATCTAGTGTAAAGCCAACACCGTCTGGCAGTCCTTCAACAATGACACCAGCAGCACCCCCTCCAACTTGATATTCTATTGCTTGAATAGGCGTATTGTCACACAAGGTCTGATTAATCGTAGGGGAAGCTGTGGTTAAACTCACCGTTGAATTTTCTACCACTTCAATTCGACCGTTGACAATAGCAGGATTACAAGATGCCCCTTGTGTAGACAATGTAAAGTTATAGATTCCTGGAGCAGCTGTAATATTTGGTGAACCTGAAATTAGGTAGATCCCTGCTGTAGAAACCATGATAGGATTAGAGAACCTTAAATTATTGGTACTGAATGGAGGATATACTGTAAAGTTAACTCCAGCCACATCAGCCGTAATTCTAATGGTGTTAGAAACAGTATTGTAAGTTGCACTTACCGCTGGTTCTAAATCAATTCTAAAGGCCATCGCCTGCCCTAATTGATCTAGAGTGGTGTTAGCTCCACCTCCAGCGATGCTAATATTTTGCCCATTCACATTTATGGTATACACTTCTGAAGCGGTAGTGGTCGTAACAATGAGACTTGCAGCAGTAATTTCAATCTCTGAGATTTGTTGTCGAGGGACATATGATCCTGTTACTCCTGGTGGTAGTCCAACAGGAGCGTTAACCGCTTGTGCAGAGCCAACTACTTCATAACGAATATCTACAATTCGGTCATCAATACAAATGGCAGATCCATTGGCAAAGGTTTGACTTACCGTTCCAGGAGCAGAAAGTAAATTCAATTGTTCACTTGCATTGACCACAACAGAACCTGAGATCGTTGGTGTTGAGGTATTACACCCAAAGGTGCTTCCAACAAGTGCATATTCGAAATTAAACGTTCCCGCAATTGTATTATTGATGTTTGGATTAGCCGTTATTCGGTAGCGTTGAGCTGCACCTCCACCGCCAATCGGGGTGATAGAAATCCATGCTGGATTTACCACTGAGGTGGTTGGAGTAACCGCTGTAGCTCCATAGACATCAAATTGTAATATTTCAACATTATCCCCGTCACAAACTGCAGTACCGTCTAAAGCTCCTGAAACAATTACGGCGGAAGTTGTTGGATTCACATTGATGATTCCTGTTAATGTACTTGTTGCCGCACAATTGGGACCTGAGGCTTCTAATTGATACAAGCGACTTGTCGTGACTGTTGCATTTGCTGTGATAGTAGAAGAAACTGTACCAAATATTCTAAAGTAAGAAGGAGTAGTTTCTATACTTTGAGTAATCGTAATTGTACCAGTAGCTGGGGAACGATCAATCACATTAAAGGCAATTCCAGAATTGTTATGTGTTAATCGTAGTGTAGCAGTATTAGCCGGTAAACCAGCAGTTATTACCTGAGGTGTGATTCTTAAGCTAGTATCTGCAGCTGTTAGATTAAAGAATAGGTTGGCTAGTTCAACACCACTGTTTGTTGGGGTAGTCGTAGCAGTATAGGAACGGTTATTAATTTCCAATGTATAAGTCTCGGTAACCAAAGAAGTTCCTGTAAAGGTTATTTCTGTGACCTGCGGTCTTGAATAATTTCGTCCTTCCAAACCAAGATCTGTTAACACTGAAGGATTGGTTAAATTGATGGTATAAGCCGGATTCGATACTTCGTAAGTAACATCCACAATATCATCCCCATGACAAACTGTTTGTATGCGTGTAGTTAAACTAGACGTCAAACTTAAATTAGGTGTAGGTTGAACAACAATCTGATTGGTAACCGTTGCGGAAGAACAACCGAATATGCTACCGTCTGCAACAATTGTATAGTTAAAGGTTGTTGGTGCAGCAGGATTCACCGTCGGGCGTCCTGAGATAACAAACTGTCCACCAGCTAAATTTCCTCTAAGGCCTGCAGGAAGCCCAGTAACAGAAACATTTCCAGCTCCAATTACGTCATAAATGATAGGAGTAATTGTCGAGAGAGCACAAACCGTTTCAGTGACCGTTCCTTGAACAATATCAATAGATAGAGGATTGTATACTTCTAATTGTCCTGTAAAGGATGCCGTAGTACAAGACGCTGTCCCTGGGAAAACTTCAAAAGTAGTCACTACATATTGGTACCTTCCAGGGGTTAATGTCACCAAAGGAACAGTTGAAATGCTGAATAATGATTGTCCAGCTGTTGTCACTGGTAATTCTAACTCCACACCTGCTCCAACAGGCTGATTGCCGACAATATTGAATGGGTTCCCTGCTATACCTCCAATTTCTAATTCATTGGAAGTGGAATTATAACCTACAGTAACTGTAGAATCAAATGCAATGGCTGCAGCTAATCCTTGCCCCACTTGATCGGTCGTTTCAGTATTCGTTGAAGTATACGTATAATCGTTATTATTAATCGAAACTCTATAGGTTGTTCCTGAAGTCGAGGAAGAGATAGTCGTTAGAGCAATAATAGATAGCTGTTGAGTTAAATTATTATTTTGAAGTACCGCATTGTTTCCAAACTCATCTGTTAAAGTTGGACTAAAGGTAACTGTCGCCTGAAGGTTAGAGCCACCTAGAATATCAAACTCAATGGTCGATAGAGTCTCATCTGGACAGATTTGTTGATTGTTATTAGCACCTGGTCTAGGCCGTATGGTTGCAGGTCTAGGAATAGTAATGGCATAACGATCTCTATCTCCTGGACAAAGTGCTGGTTCAGTTTCGATAAATACAGTTCCCCAGAAGTTGTTGTCCCAGAACAATTCAAGGTCTCCACTACCAAAGTTAGATTGTATTTGACCTGTATTCTCGTCGAGAATGGTATTCTGCCAAGCATTTGTCCCTGTAACAATAGATGAATAATCTCCACCTAGGATATACCAGTTGGCATCCGAATTCGTGAATAACTGAGTACTTGGGCTACCTGTGGTCGAAGTAGGACATACGGGTAGAGTTCCAAAAACTGGAATTATTTCTGGAATGACAGGGTCTTCCTCCCCTATTCTATAGGTTCTTGAAATCCACGATCCTATAGATCCATCGCAACCAATAGGTCTAACTCGAACAGTAAACTGTCCCCAGAATCCATTATTCCAAGTGAGTACACCCGTTGTAGAATCAATAGTACCGGGAGTTTGAACCGCTGGATCACCAGGAACAATATTGGTTACTTCCCATTCGAGTTCACTGAAGTCGTTTTGGTTATTCGCTGCTCCTGAGAAGAATTGAACAGAAGGGAATTGCGCTGTAAATGTTGCATTAATCTCACAATCGGGTACATAACCAGAGGTAAATCCGTCACATAAAGTAACATTAGGATCGATAGGTGCAGTAATAGTCGGTACACCGGTAGCTGGAATTTGATCTTCCACCATCCAAATTTCAACGGTTTGCCAGTTGGAATATGTTCCGCCACAACCTCTTGCTCTTACCTGAATATAAGCTCTATTTGTTGTGGTTACTACTCCTGAACCAAATAATGGGTTCCAATTCATAGTAGCACTCTGAGTAGCATTCGCTGTAGAAGGTGCACTTATAATTGCATCTGAGTTAGGATCGTTTACTCGTTGTACTGGGAAACTAGTATTAGCAACTGTAGAACGAACGACTAGTTGATTGGTAGCCACGTCATAATCTACAGTGATTGTAGTCATGGCACTAATGGCGGCTTCAAAGGCTTGTCCTAATCCATCTAAAGTGGTAGAGGTAGCCGTGAATGTAGTACCAGATATTGTAATTGTAAATACGTCTCCAGCATTCGGATCACTTCCCGCAAAATTGAATGTTGATACTTGAACATTGTTTTCTACGATAGTACCGGCAGCAGCAGGGAATACATTCCAATCAAATTCTGTTGTAAATGTTCCGAATAAACCAGTGTTGGTGTAACAAGTAAAGAATTCAGTGGATGGTGTTGCCCCAGGAGGAGCGTCTTGACAAACTGTATTGTTAAACCATTGACCACCAGAGTTGATCACCGCATAATCCTGATCGTAGAAATCCATCATAATTACACTTGGAGTAATCGGTGGTGGAGTTACATCAAATGTGTAGTCGACGCTATCAAGTGTTATACAAGGAGCTGCTGGATCTGTAACGATTCGTATGGTTCCTTCGTCGCCTTGGTTCACAGGTGTCCCTTGTATTTCAAAACGAGTAGTTCCCGAAATACGCCACCAATTAGAGTTCACATTATTTTGTATAATCGTCGCAGTACCTGTCCCTACAGGAAGTGGAATTGGCGTATATGCATCAGGCAAATTTTGAATAACCACACTTGCAGCTGAACCTCCAAATTCGAATCTAGGTGGAGTAATCGGACTATTCACACAGACTTCCTGTGTTCCGAAGGGTGCTGCAGAAGCCACTTGATTAACAAATGGTGCTGGAACTACCTCAATAATAATCGGATTCGTATAGGACTCACAAACATCAGTCGCGGCAATAGTTGTTAGTAAACGAATATCTATAGTGGTTACGGTAGAAGAAGTTCCTGTAACAGCAGTATTCCCTGGAAATGGCTGTATGTTTAAAACATTCGCAACTGGGTAATACACTGCGTTTATCCCTGGTGCAGTATTGTTAATAAGTGTTTCTAATGCACCTCCAATACCATCCGTGTTCGTTACAGTTGCAGAAGTAACGACCTGATAGAGTTGTGAATTGATGTATATCCCATATATCTCGCCAGCGGTAATAGATACTGCTCCACTTTCACTGAATAAAATATTGGTTTGTGATGTAGGTATTGTCGGTGATCCACTACTCGTCGTAATTTTTACGCGATAATAGGTCGTAACAGTAGGTGCTGTAGCGGCGTTGAAGCTATAAACATTCGTACCACTTGTCAGGTCGGTCCATGTAGCCGAATCAGTTGATTCTTGGAAGGTATAGGTCACCTGCCCTGCTACAGCTGGTGTTGCACCAGTAATAGCAATATCTCCCGGAATATCTCCCTCACAAATAACCTGATCGTTAAGAAGATCTCCAGCGTTAATTTCTGGAAGAATATTGTACTCTATCCATGGAGATGCTTCAAAACATTCTACTCCAGCTCTGGTACTGTATGCTATTCTTCGATACCAAGTATCAGTAGACGTAAGCGAAGGTGGAGAATAGCCAGTATTCGTCTCCCCTGGAATAACCGTAAAGCTTACCCCACGACTGTAAGATACTTGCCATTCATAACGGATAGTTCCGAAACTACTAGTCGCATCCACTAGACTTAGAATATTTGGAGGTATACTTCCATAACAATAGGTTCCTGTTCCTGTAGTATCGAGTCGACCCGGATCTATTTCATTAATATCTAAGCGGAACACATTACTGAATGCTTCACAAGCACCACCTCCAGCATTTGAAATTACCTGACGACGATAGTATATGGTTCTAGAAATCGTTGTTGACGGAGTAAATGATATTCCTGTTGCCGAAGTAATATTGGTAATATCTGTACCAAAGTTATCAATCGATTGCTGCCATTGATAGGTGATTTGAGGACCAGCAACACTACCGGTAACCTCTAAAGTAGGGCCGGGTTCTCCAAAACAAACAGTCTGTAGTGTTGGACTGATAGTTCTTCCATTGTTAGAAGTCGGGGATATAGTTCCTCCCAAAAGCGCTGGTGTAACAAATATCTCAACAAAGACAGACGCGTCTTCACATAATACTCCGTTATAATTACTAATCGCTACCCTTCTAAATTGTGTTGTCTGACTCAGCGGAGCAGTAAACGTCAGATTTGAAGAAGTTGTGCCCGTTGCACTAATCACAGTAGTGAAGTTATCGGTTGAACTCTCCCATCGATAGGTTATTGTCGTTGAGGTTAAGGAAGTAGTTGCGGTAGTTGCCCCAAGAATAGGGCCGGGTACACCACTTGAACATACGACTGCTTGAGTAGCGGTAATCGTTCCTGCATCAAGTCTATTAACAAATAGTATGAATGAGGAAGAAGAAGTACAACTCGCTGCACCACTGACGACTGAAACATTAACCGTGACAGTGGTTAATCCGGCCAAATCGAGTGCAGAAATAGTTATAGTGTTTGTCGTTGTTGTACCTAAAGGTTGTACGCCTCCTAAATTCCAGGTATATGTCGCTGAAGGAATACTCGTGGCTACTACAAATGCAGGCTGGTTATCACATACGATGTTGGTAAAGTCAGCTGTATTTACTGTAATAGCTGGAGGAACGACTCTACTAATTCGGAAAGAATCAGAAATATCTGAACACGCAGAAGGATCAACTGTTCCAGAAGCTGTTAGCGATTGGTCATAAGCCACTACATCAACAACATCATTATTTAGCAAGGTATATCCAGCAGTTCCAGAAATAGTGTCCGTTAATGGGTCGAATGTTGCATCGCCCGAAGGTCCGGCATTCGTTCTAAAGAGTACAGTGCCACCCACTCGGAATTCATAAGACTGTCCGTTTCTTCCTCTAAATGTTATGGGATCGCCCTGACATAAAGTAATAGTCGCTGGTGCCGTCGTAGCATTATTTACTAATACAGCATTAAAAGTATTCGATATGGTAATCGATACTGCAGGGGTCGTAAATTCTTCGCAGGAAACTCCATTAATGGTACTAATTGCGACACGACGGAACTGCGTATCACGTATCAACCCAGAAGTAAAAGTCAATACTGATGAAGTAACTCCAGTAGGACTTACTACCGAAACGAAATTATCCGTTGAACTTTCCCAACGATAAGTAATCGTTGCTGATGCCTGTGTTGAAGAAGCTAGAGCTGTGCTGACAATCGGGGATGGAATAGCTCCCGCACAAATAGCCTGCGTTCCACTAACCGTTCCTGCATTAACAGTATTAATAAATAACGTGAAGCTTTCGCTAACTATACAGGTTCCGGTGGTGCTTACTTGTACAGAGATAGTTGCTGTGGTTAAGCCAGTAAGGTTACCTGCTGGGATAGTGGTTGTATTTGTTGTCGTTGGTGGTAGTGGGGTGGTATTGATGGACCATAGATATGTTGCCCCTGGAACATTCGTTGCTGTTACCTCTACTCCAGTATTTTCACAACCAACATTAGAACCATCGCTAGTAGAAATAGTGACAACTGGGGGAATTTCTACTGTGACTGTGATACTTGATGATATTGCAGAACAAGCATTTGGATCTACCGTACCCGAAGCCGTTAATGCTCGGTCATAGACAATTACATCAACCACATCATTGTTCAAGAAAAGATAAGGTAAACTTCCAGAAATGGTATCTGTCAATGGATCAAAGGTTGCGGTACCTCCTCCATTGGCATTGGTTCGGAAAAGAACTGCTCCACCCACTCGGAATTCATACGATTGCCCTCCAGTTCCCGTAAATGTGATATTGTCGCCTCTACAAATATTTGTGGTCGTTGGAGCTGGCGTTCCACCTACACGAAGTCCTGCAACTACAGTACTACTCAATGTAATCGATATTGCTGGACTTGTTGCTTCCTCACATGCAACTGCACTGAATGTACTAATGGCTACTCTACGGAATTGAGTGTCTTGTGTTAACGGTCCAGTGAATGTAAAGTTCGAACTTGTTGCTCCCGTAACAACACTCACCACAGACGTAAAGTTATCTGTAGAACTTTCCCAACGGTAAGTAATAGTTGCAGATGTAAGCGAAGTTGTTGCCGAAATTAAGTTGGTAATATTTGCAGGGGTAGTGTTTGGACAAATCGTTTGTGTCCCACTGATTGTTCCAGCATCTACTCTATTGATATAAATAATAATATCATCGCTTTCAGTACACCCATTTGTAGAACTTACTTGAACACTTATCGTCGCTGTTACAAGTCCTGTGAAGTTTATATTTGGGATAGTAATGGTATTAGTGTTTGTAGTGTTATATGGTGTACCATTAATACTCCAACTATAGGTCGCTGAAGCAACGGCGGAAGCAACCATAAATGCATCATCATTCTCACATATTACACTTGAGCCATCTGTCGTATTTAAGTTGATAACTGGTAGGGTAACTGTTCTTATTAAAGTAGACGAGGAAATAGCTGAACAAGCCGCTGGATCTACCGTTCCTGATGCTGTCAATGCGCGGTCATAAACAATGACATCTACTACATCATTATTTACTAAAGTGTATCCCGAACTTCCTGACAAGGTATCTGTTTGAGGATCGAATGTAGCCGTACCTCCAAGGTTTGCATTTGTTCGATAGAGAACTGCTCCACCAACTCGGAATTCATATGACTGTCCGTTGCCGGCTGTGAAAGTTAAACTATCTCCCTGACAAATTGTTACTGTAGAACTGTAAACGCCATTCAATCTTAGATCTGGAACGATAGTACTGTTACTAACCGTTACTGTAATGGCTGGACTGGTGAACTCCTCACAAGTAGATCCGTTAAAGTTTGCTATGGCTACTCGACGGAATTGGGTCGTACGCAGTAAGGTCGCTCCAAAGGTATAGGTAGTTGTGGTAACTCCTGTA
>JBMHCX010000015.1:0-2869 GCA_049889695.1 Flavobacteriaceae bacterium
GCGTGCATCGCGACCTAAAACAACAGCACAAGACTTGGGGTGTTGCTCCAACAACAAAGTGGCATAAGCCGCTGCAAATCGAACGGCATCAATGGGAGTTAAATTTTCTTCGGGAGCTCCCCCTATAGTACCCCGAAAACCAGATATGGATTTGATAAGTGTCATGAATCAATTTTAATGAGACTAAATGTACAAAACTCCGTTTACTGGCGTGGAAAAACAAACTACATTTGAAAGGTGAATTATTTAGCACATGTCTATCTTTCCGGAGACTCCCCGCAAGTCGCATTAGGGAACTTTATTGCGGATCATGTCAAGGGGAAAGATTATTTGAATTTCCCCACATCGGTACAACACGGAATCTTGTTGCATCGGGCCATAGACACCTACACCGATGCACACTCCAATTTCAAAAGGGCTGCACATTTATTTTTCCCCACCCATAGACACTACAGTCGAGTGTTAGTCGATATGTATTTCGACCATCTGTTGGCACGAGACTGGAAGCAGTTCCATCCCAGTTCCTTAGCCATGTTTGCAACCGATTTTTACGATGTATTAGCATCGCATCTACATCTCCTCCCCGAATCTTTTGCAAAAATCAGTCGAATTATCCGAGAACAGGACTGGTTCCAATGCTATGCAACCTTAGAGGGTATGGAACATATTCTGACGCACATGGATCGCAGAACAAGATTTGACGCCCAATTGCGCGCCTCTATTCCTGTGTTTAAAACCGTCCAAAATGATTTTCAACCTCTTTTCCTGCCTTTTTTTAGAGATTTGGAGGCCTTTGTAGCCCAAGAGCGTATTCGGATTCAAAACGAATTGCAATAATCTTATAAAACCCCACAATTAATTCGTCCATAAGGTACCATCTGCACTTCCATCAATGCGTCGGGCAGCACCTGCTTGTTTTTCCCAAGTTTGCTTAAGCGAGTTTAATTTGTATAGAGAACGTTTGTGAGTCTTAGCATGTTCCAATGTTATGTATACCTCCTCTCCTGCCGTACCTATATCCAGAAACTGTTCCCATCGACTTGCGGTTTCGGGCTTTGCAATGGAGCTATAGGTCCCTTGAGGGGTATATAGTCGAATTTCTGAATTAAAAATAAGCCAAGGCCGTCCTCTTGTATCTACCGTAAGCCTTGAGCTTTCAACTCCATCAACGCTCATGGTCCAACGGTCGTTCACCCATCGATACAGCCGGGTGTTTTTGGTATTAGCAGCCAAACAATAGACCTCTGATCCTCCAGCTGAAATATCTATGGTTGTATAAGGGTATTTGCCTTGGTAGGAATTATAACCCGAAGCATTGGTAAGCACCTTGCCGTCAGGAGTGATATCAACACAATTGGGACGGTTATTTCGATGCGTAACTAAAGTTTGTCCGTTTTTAATGACGCTGACTGTGTATCGGTTTTGTTTGAGATAGACCAGATCTCCCTGTGCATTGACCCCCAAATCAATTGCATTTTGAAGGGTCTGCAGCTTTGTTTCTTGCACCTCAACAGGATCTGAGCTACAATAAACTGTCAAAAGCACAGAAAATAGAAACGGGAGTTTGGTATGTAGGTTTGGTCTCATAGGGCAATACGATTGGGTACCTTTAATATATGAAAAAATCACATATCAAGCAAGTGTAATGCCCGACTTAACTAAGTAATATATCCAAAAACCAATACCCGATTTCTTGAGAGCTGTCTTTTGGATTGGTGTAGGTCCTGCGGGTTTTTTCTCCAAGAGTGAAAGAAATAGGCTTTTTAAATATAGGTCCTTTATAGCAAAACGTATGGAATTCACCATTTTCCCCACAGGGATCTACATCTTTTGGAAGCTCCTTTAAAAAATCTAAATCAATGGTTCGACCTAGGAATTCCGAAGGTAATTTGGATTCGTTTAAACACACTACTACGGCTTCAAAACCAAGATCAACAAACCTATGAATCAGTTCGGTTGTATCTTTTTTCCACAACGGAAAGAGTGCCTGAAGACCGACAGTTTCTAATTGTTTTTCTCGATAACGTTTTAAATCTTCTAAGAAAATATCACCAAAAGCGGACGCTTGAGCTCCTTCCGATTTTAAATTACCCACCGTTTCCTTTAAAATACGATCATAGTCCTCCATAGAAGCGTCTTGAGGCAATTCCATAATCGTTAAGGGAAGATTTAGGGCTTGGGCTTGGGCTTCCAGTAATTCGCGCCGGAGTCCATGCATAGAAACCCTTTGGTATTGAGAACTGATACTTGTAAGCAGCGCTTGACATCTTAGATCCGGTGACTGGGAAAGGTAATAGAGAGCTAAGGCAGCATCCTTTCCACTGCTCCAATTCATAAAGTAGGAAAGTGGCATACGTTTTAATTCAGGAGAGATTCTCCGTTTAGGTCGGTTGTGAGCACACTACTACAGTAATCAAAAAAGGGACGAATTGCTCTAAATGACTCTGTAATTAAAGATTCAAAGTTAGGGCTAAAAACCTCTGAAGATGAGAGTTTTCGGATGAACAGAAATTGTTTTTTCTTGATTAAGTCAATATCCGGATGTTCTTTAGAAAAACCTTTGGGAGCCGTTTTAACTTCCTCTCCCGTTAAATCTCCCCAAACTTTTTGTAGCTCAGAATCGTTTAAAATAGTTCTCAATTCCGAGGCGTCCATTTCAATTTCTTTACGCAGGCGCAACAGGTCTTCTTTGTTGGGATCCCAAAAGCCCACGGCCAAAAAACTGTCTCCCGGCTTGATGTGGACATAGTATCCGCCCCTGAATTCGGGCTTTAACCGATGAAAAGCCATCCCGAAATGGGTTTTATAAGGGGATTTGTCTTTGGAAAAGCGCACATCTCTATAGATGCGGAAGAGCTTCATTTTCTCT
>JBMHCX010000016.1:0-99521 GCA_049889695.1 Flavobacteriaceae bacterium
AAAATGTGAGAAAAAGGATGAAAATAACTTCTGTTAAATCTAACAGAAGTTGTTAGTACCTAAATCACGAACTTAGTACCCAAGAGGTACTAAATAGTACCCACGGGTACTAGTAATATATTTTTATATATTGTATATCAATAATTTATAAATAGTTATGAGTACAGGTGGGACCACCTTTAAACCCTCTAAGTCCTTGACTGTGAGGGTTTTTGTTTTTGATGACTTTAAGTGTGTACCATTTTGTGTACCACATATATCTATTCTGTTGACTAAGATTGTAGTACAATGTGTACCATTTTATACAAAAATGTGTATCTGCTGATACACAATTTGATTCAACTCATTTTAACTTAAGCTTCCCGTTTTAATTCGTTTAAGATGTTTTTCTATATTCCTTGGGAGATAAACCCGTTTTTAGTTTAAATAGTTTAGAAAAGTGTTGAGGATATTCAAACCCCAAAGTGTAAGCAACTTCACTAATACTATTATTTGTGCTCATTAATAAATTTTTTGCCTTATTAATTATATGAGATTGAAGGTGAGATTTTGCACTTTCACCAGTTTCTTTCTTCAATAATTCACTTAGATAATGACTTGATATACCCATTTTTTCCCCTAATTCCTTTACTGAAGGAATTCCACTTTCAAGTATTTCATTCGAATCAAAAGTATTATGAAGCAGTTTTTCAAAGCGTACTAAAACATCTTGATTTATGTTTTTACGAGTATAGAATTGACGATCGTAATAACGTTGAGCGTACTTTAATAACATTGATATAGAACCGATAATAATTTCTTGTGTATGAGAGTCTATACTACGATCATATTCCTCTGCTATTTTATCAAGTAGCGAATAGATATGGTTTCGCTCTTCTTCACTGAGGTGGAGTGCCTCACTAGAAACATATTTAAAAAAGGGATACTTAGATATTTCATTTATAAGATCAGATCGTTGAATCAAATCTGGATGAAAAAGAAGAATATATCCTTTTGCATTTTCAACCCTTTCGTTTTCATTCATCTGTATTGTTTGTCCGGGTTGAGTGAAAATCATAGTTCCTTCGGAAAAGTCATATTGGTTTCTTCCGTATAAGAATGAGCCCGTTAAATTTTCCTTTAATGATATTTGATAGAAATCGAGGATATAAGTAACATTCCCGTAATCAAAATTAACCACATCATTTGTAATGGGTATTATAGAGACCATAGGGTGTTTAGGTTTTTTGATTCCCAACATTTTATGCACCTCTTCTATGGTGCTTATACGAACAAAGTTTTTCATTTCAAGTAAACTAATATAAAGATTCTACCCTAATTTTGATGTCTTTATTCAATCTATCGTAGGCTTTTTGGACTGGTTCTGAACTCCAAAATGGGACAAAGACTCCATGGTAATCTTCATGGATTGTTAGCACTGTTTCCCCCTTTTTCTCCTCTAAGATATATTTATGGTCAAAAGTAATTATCCCAAACTGCCCTCCACCTTGATTTAATAAAGAGAAAGGGGTAATCTTCTTAACTTTACTCGGAATATCATAAAACCTTCCTTCTTCTTGAGTAAATCGATATTTGACTAGACTTCCTTCTTTGATATCTCCCTCGAGCAAGTTCATTACACTATTCCATTCACTGTATTGTGAAGTATTAGTAATTACTTCCCAAACTTGATTTGGTGTAGCCTTGATACTTATTGTACTATGGACTGACCTTTTTCCAATAAGTAATAAAAAACAAATCAATCCTATGAATATATAGATGCCAATCATCCACTTTGAAGTCAGGTATTCCATTTTTTTTGAATTTTAAGCGTACTTATTAAACCAGTTAAGAATGCCATCAGGATTATGTCCTAACCAATCATAAGCTGCACCTCGCTTTTTGTCAAGATCTAACCACATCATTTCCTTTTCTGTATCTATAGTATTGTATAATTCTTTCACCATATCCATGTTAGTCATGGGATCATTCTGATTTTGAATAACCATTACAGGAACATTGACTTCCATTATGTAGGGGAGAAAAGAATCTCCTGTTAGATCAACGTTTCTTTGCTTGTTTACCTTGTTTCCAGCCTTAATCATAAAATTGGGCAAACCCATAGATTCAACAAAATAATCATAGGTTAAAGGCTGTACGGCAATCATTGAAGTAATATTCTTAAAAGACTTGAAATCTTCTTCTAATCCATAGGCAAAAAAAGTAGACGCTGAACCCATACAAATGCTTAATAAGCCTATAGAAGCTGTGTTGTAATCTGAATGGTTAGAAATAAAATTGACAGCACCCCACACATCATTCCTTTCCTCTAAACCCCAAGTAATCCAATCATTTGATTTCGAAACACTTTCACCATGATTTCTAAAATCATACATCAATACAGTATACCCAGCGTCATTTAAATATTTCGCTTGATTTAGAAATTTGATGTCAGTGCTCCAGAGCGATTTTGAAATAAAATTTTTGCCTTCTACAGTATATCCACAACGAGAACATTGAACTCCAAAATGAGACTGAATAATTACTTTATCGTTACTTCCTCTGATAATCCATCCGAACAGTTCTTCTCCATCTTTCGCTTTGAAAGAAACATTTTCATAATCGAGTCCATAATTCTCTGGACTATCAAACACGGGTGATTTACCGGGCTTGATCATTAAATCTGAAATAGCTTTACCAATCATAATTATAAATTTTGTTCAAAATTCATTATCAGATCCTGTTTAGAATTAAACAAAACGAAGAATTGTGTATACAAAATTGAGTTAGATTAAAATCAATTAATTCAAAATGAAGTCCAAACCGGACTCTAACCAACCTAAAGTTAAAAATAGTGTATCAGCAGATACACATTTTGATGGTACACAGAGGTGTACCACGTACAGAGATATATGGTACACAATGTGTACCACTAAACTATATAAACAGTTGATTAACAGTATATTAAGGGGTTGGTTCTGGTACAGGTGGGACCACCAACAAACCCTCATAGTCCGTGACTATGAGGGTTTTTGTTTTTTGACTTATTTGTCCGAACCTTTTTCCGAACCTAAATCCATTCTAAACCTTTAATTCAGGTTTTTGATTTCGAAACTTTATTATGTTTATTCCACGAAAAAAATAAGATGAACAAAAAACACCTCTATTTCATAGTTTTTGGAATTACGTTTTTAACATTCGGTTTGGTCCAAGATTACATCAGACCAAATTATGAAGGAGGGAATTTCCTCATAATTTATTTTCTTGGAGTAATTCCTAACTTCCTTCCAGCTATTGGTCTACCAAGTATGTTTTATGTAACCATTCCAGAGATTTTTAAACCTAATTCATCTATTTACAGAAATAGATTAAAGTGGTCAATAATCATTTCTATGATTGGTCTAATTGGAAATGAGTTCCTAACAATTTACACCCCAGGGAGAGGAGTTTTTGATTGGAACGATATCTTGTGGACATTCATCGGAGGGATGCTTTTTTTTTTTTGCACAAGAAAATTCAAAGCGCGGCACTTTAAAAGAGATCCTAACCCCTTTATTCCATAAACTCTATCCCCTTAATGGCCTGATTGTTGAAATCGAATAAGGTTGCATTTTCCCAATGCGACCCGGTTCCCCACAAGGTATTACAGGGTGTAGAAACCCATGCAGGCTCCCAATAAATTAGTCCGCTTCCCCCTCCGGCAATAATTTTGCTTTTTAGTCGAATGAGGTAATCGTACTGCCCTTGGATGCTAGCGGGGTACCCCTCTATTAAGGAAGATTCATCCAGTATATTATTGGCCTCATCGATATTTTCGAGCACGTATGGATAGGCTGTTTCCACCACCATTAATTTTTTTTGGGAGGTCTCTATTAAAAATTTTAGCGGCCGATCTATATTTTCTAGGGTATAGGTCGACCATTTCGGATAATACGAAAGCCCGATCCAGTCGTAATCGATGATTCCATTTTCGGAAGCCTCAGAAAACCACCACAATGCATTTTCGGGTTGTGCAATATGCAGCATCACTTCAATTTCCCGATTGAGGTCTCTAATGGCCGAAATTCCTCGATTGATCAGATAGGCATTCCTTTCCCAATCGATCTGTTCGCTGTGATGATCTTCTTCCTGCAAAATCATGATATTTATCTCATTGCCGACCTGTACGATATCTGGGGTTAAATTTTCTTGGATCAGGTCTCTCAAAACAGCTTGAGTATAGTCATATAAAAGATCACCTAGTTGAACACGATTTCCAATGGAGCCCAACCAGTCTCGAGGAATAATTTGTTTTTTTGGGTCTGCCCATGTATCGGAATAATGAAAATCTAATAATACCTTTAAGTTTAACGCTTTGGCGCGGCGTATAGTCTTTTTTACGTCTCGAAGCGTGGAGTAGTCTGTCCAATCTGGGCCATTCCAAAGACGCACTCGTACAATTTCAGCTCCTGCATCTTTAAATATTTGGAAGGGGTCTTGCTCTATGTTTTGTAAGTTGCGATAGATAGCTCCACAATCTTCCATTTCATTTACATAAGACAGGTCTGCTCCATCCATAAAAGAAGGAACCTCCATACTTGTGGGGGTCGGTTCATTTCTTTCAGTTGATCCACTGCACGAATAGAAGAGTAGTAATAGAGCTGAAATCAGTTTATTCATGTACATAAAAGTAATTAAAAGGGGGGAGATTACCCTAGCTTCTTTTTAGGGGAAATGAACAATAATTGTATTAAGCTGAGGCTATTTTTTTAATGCTTAACGGATACAATTGGTCAAATCTCTCAACGACAGAAGGTGTTTCACCTTTCCTGATCGCAATTCGTAAAACACAATTCAGCGTTAAATCTTGTTGGAGAATAATGAGCTTTTTTTCTTTTACGATTTGCATCACTTTGTTCATTAAATCATAGCCAAAAGTCAGTTCGTAATAATCATCAATGGTTCGTTCGACTATGGTGGCGCCTTCTAAAGTATATTGTGCCGAGGTTTTATAGGCTTGGATCAGACCACCCACGCCAAGTTTTGTTCCTCCAAAATAACGGACAGAGACCACTAGTATATTGCTCAAGCCGAAAGCTTGAATTTGTCCATAAATGGGCATGCCAGCAGAATTGTTGGGTTCTCCATCGTCACTGCTACGAAAGCGTGTTTTTTCTTCACCCATTTGCCAAGCAAAGCAAAAGTGTCCGGCGGTCGGGTGTTGCTTCCTCAATTCGGATAAATGAAACTTTACCTCTTCCTCGCTTTTAACAGGAAAGGCATAGCCGTAAAACTTACTCCCCTTTTCTTTATAGAGGCTCTCCTCTGTGGGACTTTCAATGCATCTGTATGTATCCTTCACTGGGGAGTGATTTTCATCTTTTTGTCTGAAATTAATCAAAACTTAACCATTCCTAAAGCTCTTTTCATTTTTCCTTAGCCCCGACTTTTACTTCTGTAACAATCGATTGGAAATAGAGTCTTTTAAATGAACCCTAAAAACTTTTATCATGAATAAAATAATTGCCATTAGCCTGCTGACTTTTGTCTTTACGTTTCACACCCAAGCCCAAAAGCGGGAGTACTCCTTTAAAGAGTCTTTCCAGTTGCAGCAACCGATAAGCCTAACCATATCATCTACTAACAGCGATATTGAAGTCATTGCTCATGAAAAGGAAGAGGTCATAATTTACTATTCCATCGTTCAGCAGGGGAAGCTATTGCAGCTTTCTAAGGCAGAATTAGAACAAAAGGTGGCCGACCAGTGGAAGTTCAATCTGGATTCCAGCGCCCGAAAATTAAAGCTAGAAGTCTACAGTACTGTGAAAAGTGGCTTCATTGAACCACAGCATAAAATTGACGTCCATTTTAAAGTTTGTGTCCCCAAAAGAACCACGACTGAATTAACTTCTTCAGACGGAGATATCAAAGTAAAGGGACTGAGTTTGGACCAAAAGTGCCATACGCACGATGGTAATATTCAACTGACGGACATCGCTGGAGATGTAGATGCGCTGAGTTCAGATGGCGATATATTTCTCAAAAATGTCGAGGGGTAAATTAAAAGCATCACTCACGACGGTCAGGTTATTGATCTGTCAGGCATGAAGCGTAATGATTAAAACAGCTCCTTGAGGCTGTCCCTTCAAAAAATAGGTCAACGCTGTTGAATACCGTTCACGGTATATGAAATTTCTCGGCCAGCTTTGTAGACTTTTGTTGCCTTGATTTCCCCGTCGGCGGAATAATAGGTAAAAGTGCCCTCAGCCATACCGTCTACATAGTTTTCTTCCCAACCGATTTGTCCGTTCCGATGGTACCACAGAGATTTTCCATGATTTTTCCCGGCTTTCATCCAGCGTTCAATTCGTTTTTCCCCGCTTTCGTAGTAATAGATCCAAAGCCCTTCTGCCAAGTCTTGTTTTAAGCGCCCTTCAGATTTGAGTTGCCCGTTGGCATAGTAGTCTTTTTGGTAGTCTTCTATCGGATTTTGGGCCATAACAGAACTCAGGCCGAGAAAAAAAACGAGTAAACGAAAAAGCCGATTCATCTGTTAAGGATTATAGATTACAGGAGGGATAGTCATGAATTCCTTACAATTTAACATAAACTCCGATAACTCCGAACAACTGCTCTTCCGAATTTTGCCCCATATCTTTTAATCGCAATTGAAATACACCCTGATAGCGGAGTTTGGCATTAACGAAGTGCCCTAGTCCTAGGGAAATTCGTTGTTCAAATTTCGTTTTTTGGTTGGCGACCAATGTTGAGAGGGATTCTATATTCCCTAAAAAGTAGGGCTCCCCAGGATCTACATTCATTCCATTGAGGGGGCTGTCGAATCCTAAGCGATAGCGAATTCTAAAACGAGTTTCATCAGGAAAAAGCCGTTGTTCAAGCCCCAACCGATGAACGATACGTGGATTTCCGCCACTGGAAATCACAAAATGCTGACTGAAACGAACTTCCGTTGTTTTTGCTGAATATCTACGACTCAAAACTCCAAGATTTAGTTTTTTTCCTACCCCGACTTTTAAGCTAGACACATGAGAAATTTCAAAGAAATAATCCTGAAACTTGGCGTTCTCCGGATTTCTTTCGGCCCGATGACTCATACTGAGGTTAAAATCGTAGTTGGGATGGAGTGCTTTAGTCAAAAATATTTGGGGTTGAAGAAAAATATGTTCTCTTCCAGATTGGCTGTAGGCAAGTAGGGGGCCTAGCATACAAAAAAACAAGAATCGTTTACAGAGTGAGGTGTTCATCGCTTAGCGGGTGTAAAAGAATTCTCTCTATAAATTTTCCCCTGTGGTCGAACAAATACTGAAAACTTTCGAATTGTTTTTCTTTCGTTTTTCCACTGACCAAAACTTCAAAATTCCTGTAGTTGGTTGCTTTTTGCTGGATGGCATCTTGAAGCACTTGTTTTGAACTGATCCCACTGATGTGGGGATATTGAACTTGTGTTTTATATCTTTTGAATTTCTCAAAATCGCGTTCGAACTGTAGGTCAATAGACGATAACACTTCAGCAGCCATCTCCAGTGGGGCAATTGTAATTTCAATGTCTTCAAGCGTTCCATCCGCATCGAATTCAATACTGTATCGATATCCTTCGAATTTGAATTTCACTTCAAAACTTATGTTGTCTCCATCGGACTCTTTGTAGTAGTGTATTCTTTTGGCATGTTGAAGCAAAGAATCGATTTGTATAAGGTCTTTTTGGGGGAAGTCAGCTCTTAGGATCCGAACTTCTTTTTCATATTTGACCTGCGCCATCAACACAGTTGAACCTGTCGGAGGGGCTAAAATTCCCACGAAGACTAGTCCCCAAAAGAGCTGTATCCGGCATAAGTTTTTCATAGGAATCGTTGTTTTCAACATTTAAAAGCACTTTAAAAGGAGCATTACAGCTGAGTCATTACTAATTAAAGGTAAAAGGAACCGAACAATACACCAAAAAGGATTTTGCTATTGCACTTGGAAACCGCTGAAGAAGAGGGTTTTAAATCCGTTCACTTCTGCTTGCCGATTATCTTTTTAAAACGCTTACTTTTGCGCCTTAAAATTGGAGCCAATTGAAATCATTTAAACTTACCGATCGCTCGACCGGAGGGAGCGTCAAAAACGACTTACTATCCGGCTTAACGGTGGCATTAGCATTAGTGCCCGAAGCTGTAGCATTTGCTTTTGTCGCAGGAATATCTCCTATTATTGGGTTATATGGCGCTTTTATGATGGGGTTAATCACAGCTCTGTTAGGAGGGCGTCCGGGAATGATATCAGGGGCTACTGGCGCCATGGCAGTTGTCATGGTACATTTGGTGGCTGAAGGGAATCAGTTAGGAGGAACAGATACCGCAGGTCTCCAATATTTATTTGTGACGCTGATTATCGCAGGATTGCTACAAGTAGCAGCGGGCGTTTTGCGTTTGGGGAAATTTGTCCGTATGATTCCTCAGTCCGTAATGATGGGTTTTGTCAATGGACTAGCCATTGTGATTTTTATCTCTCAATTGGGGATGTTTAAATCCCAAGGGCAATGGCTTTCGGGATCCCCCCTTTATATCATGGTGGGTTTAGTAGCCCTCACAATGGCCATAATGATTGGAATCCCCTATCTCACTAAAAAAATCCCTGCCGCTCTAACAGCTATATTAGTCGTTTCTGCCATTGTCATTTTTGGAAATATGGAAACCGAGACCGTGGGATCTTTCATTATCGCCAACGGAGGCAATGGGATACAAGCGGGATTCCCCTCTTTTGCCGTGCCAAGCATTGTGTGGAGTTGGGATAGCCTTTGGTTTATGTTTCCCTACGCTTCTATTTTAGCAGCGATTGGTTTAATAGAGTCTCTGATGACGCTTAACCTAATCGACGAACTAACTGATTCTCATGGCAGTGGGAATCAGGAATGTGCCGCTCAGGGGCTTGCCAATATTGTCAACGGCTTCTTTGGCGGAATGGGCGGATGTGCCATGATCGGTCAAAGTATTATCAATGTAAAGTCTGGCGGTCGAGGCCGCCTATCTGGAGTTACTGCTGCCATTGCCTTATTATTGTTTATTCTATTTGGAGCCAGTTATATAGAACAGATTCCGATTGCTGCTTTGGTAGGAGTTATGTTTATGGTTGTTTTGGGGACTTTTGCTTGGAGTACCTTCCGGATTTGGAATAAGATACCACCCTCAGATATTATCGTCATCATCTTAGTGACGGCCCTAACCGTATTTTTCGACTTGGCCATTGCAGTGTTGGCAGGAGTGATCGTTTCATCGCTCGTATTTGCTTGGGAAAATGCCAAACGTATCCGTGCTCGGAAACACATCGATTCCTACGGTGTTAAGCACTATGAAATCTATGGCCCCTTGTTTTTTGGTTCAGTAGAATTATTCAATAGCAAATTTGATGTAACAAACGATCCCGATGAGATCATTATCGACTTTAAGGAATCTAGAATTATGGATCAATCGGCGATCGAGTGTGTCAACAAACTCACAGAAAAATATTTAAAAAGCGGTAAGAATATTCACCTGAGACATTTATCTCCCGACTGCGTTCGCCTGATAAAGAAGGCCGAAAAAATTTGCGATGTCAATGTCTTGGAAGACCCCGATTATTTTGTGGCTATCGATAATTTTCGAAAGGCTCAACAGGGCATACTTTCAGCCAGTTAAGGGCTCTGTTTCTTCTATCAAAGGAGCAAGAAACTTGCCCACACCTAAACCACTTATGTCCGGAGACCGCTTCAAACGATCTCCTTTTTAGCAAGATGTCTGGAATGTTTTAAAGGGTCGAAGGACAAACAAAGTCATTCAACGCTATTCCCGCTTCTTTAATGGCTTTAAACCCTCCCAAGATATCAATTGAATTGTGAATTCCACGACTCTTAAGGATAGAGGTCGCGATGACCGAACGATAGCCTCCAGCACAGTGAGTAAAGAAAAGACTGTCGGAAGGAAAATCTTCTAAATGATCATTGATGTTGTCCAAGGGCGTATTGGTCGCCGAAGGGATATGTTGTGAGGCGTACTCATTCGTTTTCCGAACATCAAAAATGGCGATTTGTTCCGACTCTATTCGCTCTTTCAGCTCTTCTGCGGATATAGTGCTGATACTATCATAGTCTTTCCCAGCTGTTTTCCATGCATCGAAACCTCCCTTGAGGTAGCCCAAGCTTTGGTCGAACCCTACACGGGCCAACCGAGTAATGGCCTCTTCTTCTCGTCCTTCAGGAGTGACCAATAATATCGGATGTTGCACATCTGCTATGAGCGCTCCTACCCAAGGGGCGAACCCTCCATCTAAGCCGATGAAAATACTCCGCGGGATATGCCCTTCAATAAACTCTGATTGATGGCGTACATCTAAAACAATAGCCCCGCTCTCATTGGCCAAAGCTTCAAAAGCTTCAGGGTCTAGCGCTTTGGTTCCCCGTTTTAAGACATCTTTAATGTCTTCATACCCATCTTTATTCATTTTTACGTTGAGCGGGAAATATTTTGGGGGAGGAAGTAAGCCGTGGGTCACCTCTATGACAAAGTCTTCCTTACTCATATCCGCCCGTAGGGCATAGTTCATTTGTTTCTGATTCCCCAAGGTATCTACAGTTTCCTTCATCATATTTTTTCCGCAAGCAGAGCCTGCCCCATGACCGGGATATACAATTACATCATCTTCAAGAGTCATGATTTTGTTGCGGAGACTGTCGTAGAGTATTTCGGCTAATTGTTCCATAGTAAGGCTTGCACTTTTCTGGGCGAGGTCGGGCCGGCCAACGTCTCCTAAAAAGAGTGTATCCCCACTAAAAATAGCGTGGTTTTTCCCAGACGAATCGATCAACAAATAGGTGGTAGATTCTATGGTATGCCCAGGAGTATGTAGGGCTTTGATGCGTACGTCGCCCAGCACAAACTCTTGTCCATCGGTTGCAATGAGCGCATCAAAGTTTGGATTTGCTTCTGGACCATAAATGATTGGTGCTCCCGTTTCTTTGGATAAACTGATATGACCGCTGACAAAGTCGGCATGAAAATGTGTTTCAAAAATATATTTGATTTTCGCTCCTGCGGCATTCGCTTTTTCCAGATATGGCTGTACTTCACGTAAAGGATCTATAATTGCAACTTCTCCTTTACTTTCAATGTAATAGGCTCCCTGAGCCAAGCATCCGGTATATATCTGTTCTACTTTCATAGCATAAAATTAATTGTTTTTTCGTCTTGGTAATGTAACTCGAGTTACGTTGATTGAGTTTTGGTTTCCAAAGCAATTTTAGATTCAATGGAAGGGGGATCAATTTTTTCGCTGAACCATAAATAAGCACTATGCGTATTTTCAAAAAAAGCTTCAGTCCCTAATAGATTTCTGACGCGACTGTTTTGGAGTAAATCCCGAACAGGACCAATCGCTCCGGCTAAAACTAAACGGATGTTGCGTTCTTGTAAGTTTTCAATCAGTTCCCCTAGCATAAACAGTGCAGTACTATCGATATGATTAACAGATTCTAGATTAACGATGACCCCCTGTGGTGGAGTCGGGCGTTTTTGGATCTCACTTAGTAGCGACTGTTTAAAATACTCCTGATTGCCAAAAAACATATGAGAATCGAACCGGAAAATGAGAACACTTGAAGGGTCTTCAATGTCTTCTTTAAAACGGTTTATGTTTCGATAGTAATTGGTGTTTTTGATACGTCCAAGTATAGCAACATGTGGCACAGAACTTCTGTAGATCACAAAAATTAAAGCGATCAAAACACCAGCAATGATTCCTTGGGTGATCCCTACAAAAAGGGTCATGACAAAAGTTAACAACCACAAAAGAAATTCGTCTTTTCGGGTTTTGTAGAGCAGTCGAGGATAGGAAAAATCAACCAGTCCGCTGACCGCAACTATGATAATTGCTGCTAGAATTGCTGTGGGTAGGTAGTAGAAATAAGCGGTAAAAAACAACAGGGTTAATCCGATTACTGCAGCACTAATTACAGAAGAAAGTTGTGTTTTCGCCCCAGCCTGATGATTCACAGCGGTTCTTGAAAAACCGCCTGTGGTGGGGTAGGATTGAAACAGAGCTCCAATTATGTTGGCCGTCCCTAAAGCTACCAACTCCTGATTCGGAACTACCGTCTGTTCTTTATTTTTTTCTTCGATTGCTTTGGCCACAGAAATGGCCTCCATAAACGCGATCAGTGCTAGAGTTATGGCAATCGGGAAGAGCTGTTGTAGATCCGTCAGACCTACCGTTGGCCACCCAAAGGCGGGAAGTCCTTTTGGGATATCTTCAACGATGGCCACTCCTTGCAAGTCCCAACGGAAGATGTAGGCGGCAAGAATTCCGACCAAGGTAACCCCTAAAGAGGCCGGGAATTTGGGCAGGAATTTTTTAGAAAGGAGTAGGATGATAACTGCAGATAGGCAGATTAGGAGTGTTTTCCCATGAATGTCTTCCCAATTATTCCAAACGGAAACCAATAATTTTTGAAGCTGGTTGCTACGTGGAATCTCAGCACCGGTGGCAGATGTAAATTGACTTAAACCGATAATAATTGCAGCCGCTGAGGTAAATCCACTGATGACAGGCTTCGCTAGAAAGTTTACTAAAAACCCTACACGAACCAGTCCTAACACGACTTGAATACTACCCATAAACAAGGCTAGAAATACGGCCATCTGAATATAGTCCTCGATCCCACTAAGGGAAAGAGCACCTAATCCAGAGGCAACAAGTAGCGAATCCATGGCAACGGGGCCAACACTCAGCTGTCGGGAGGTTCCCAGCAATACATAGACCAATTGGGGAATCAGAGCAGCGTAGAGCCCATATACAGGGGGCAGGCCGGCAATCATTGCATATGCCATTCCCTGTGGAATGAGCATTATGCCGACAGTTAACCCCGCACTGATATCTGACCAAAGAAATTGTTTGGGATATTTGGGGAGCCAGTCGGCCATGGGAAATAGGATACGCTTTTTTGTCATGCTATGTATTCAGTACGATTTTGCTTCGATGCAAGGAAAGCTGTTGTTGGCCTTCCAATTTTTTTAATATTCGGGAAACGACCACACGGGAACTTTTCAGTTCTCGAGCAATCTGATCGTGGGTCAAGGAAAGCGTGTTTTTTTGATGAATTCTACTTTTTTCCCGAAGATACTCCCATACGTTTTTTTCGAGCATGCCAAAGGCTGTTGCTTCTAACCGCCCGACAATTTGCCGCATGCGTAGGGCATGGTTGGATAGGATAAATCGCTGCCAGTCGGCATATTGGCTCATCCATTGCTGGGCTTGTCGTTTGGGGATCATAATCATGCGTGAGTCTAACTCTGCCACTGCTTTTACTTCGCTTGCCTTTGTTCCCCAACAGTGTGTCATTAGCATAGATCCAGCATCTCCCTTTTCTATATAATGGAGCAGGAGCGAACCTCCGTCTTCATATTCCCGAAGGATTTTAATATTGCCTTCTAACAAGAGGGGTATTTGAGTTACGAACTGCCCACTTTCGAAAAGAACCGCGCCTGCCCGAAGGTCTCGGTAGGCCCCCACTTGTGTAATCTCTTGTAATAAGCGCGATTCAAAGTGTTGGCCATAAGCATTTTCAAGTGTAGCGAGCATAGCTAGTTTACTTTACTTCAAAGGTAAAACCAAAAGGAAAAGTTTTGTGTAACTAAAGTTACACAATTAACCTAAATAACACTTTAGGATTTAAGCCCCAATTCTTTCAGACGTTCGTCCAAGAACTCGCCAGCGGTACAATCGGCATAGCTTTTCGGGTGTTTTTCATCGATCAGATGTTCGAGGCAATTCAGGGGCATATCCGGAACAGGATGTAGGAAAAACGGAATTGAAAAACGGGAGAGGTGCCATTTTTCCCGTGGCGGGTTCACAACTCGATGAATCGTGGATCGTAATCGATTGTTAGATAACCGGGAAAGCATATCTCCGATATTAATCATAATTTGATCTGCTTCGGCAGTGGCATCTACCCATTGGCCTTGTCTATTTTGAACTTGTAGCCCAGCTCCTTGTGCCCCTACCAAAAGAGTAATCAGATTGATGTCTCCATGTGCTGCCGCGCGGAGGGCGTTTTGTGGTTCTTGACGGATGGGTGGGTAGTGAATTGCTCTAAGAATGGAATTTCCCTCAGTAATGTAGGGAACGAAATAGTTATCCGGCAAAGAAAGATACCTGGCGAGGGCACGAAGAACCTCCGCGGCAATCTTTTGAAATAATTGGAAACACTTTTGTCCCAAAAGATTAAAGGAGGCCAATTCATCGACCTGGATATTTTTGGGATAAACAGCTGCATAAGGAGAATTGGGAGGAAGTTCGGGGCCAAAGTGCCAAAACTCTTTTAAATCGCCGACCTTTTGTCCTTTTGCACTTTCTTTTCCAAAAGCAGTATACCCCCTTTGTCCGGCTCCATTGGCTAGGGTATATCGATCTTTAATAGACTGTGGCATTCCAAAAAACAGCTGTACTTGTTCGTATAAACGGTCAATAGTGGTCCAGTCCAACAATTCTCCGCTGATCGCAACAAAGCCGATTTCTGAAAAAGCATCGCCCAGTGCTTCAACAAACTTTTGTTGAAGTGACGGATCATCGCCTGTGAAGTGATCTAAATTCAGTTGAGGAATATGCCGATTCTCCATTAGTCTTCTAAACTCACTGTTTTGATGTTGTCGCTATAGACCCGATCGATCAGTAAATGTCGAGGGTCGATCGCGGCTTTTTTAGGGAGGGAGTCTGTGATAAAAGTATATTCAAACGAATTTTCAAGAAAAGGAATACGTTCCTGAGCCATTAATACTTCTTCATCTTCATCCGCAAAGAGCCCGACATCAATCCATTCTTTTAATGGAACCTCTGTCTCTTTTCCGATGGAGTCGGCTTGCACTTTTTTAGCTTCAATGGCTAAGGTTATTGCATAGCGTCCGTCTTCGGTTTTGCGCGCCTCTACTTCTGTTAATCGATTGTCATAGAGCGTAATTTTCTTAAACCAATCATCGATCAGATAATTCAAGGAGTCAGGAGTTTGTGCTTCCAGATGTTCTAAAAAATCCAAAGACGTTGGGTAGGGTGTTTTGTATTTGGTCTCCTCTAAGAAAGACTGCATAGCGGCATTTACCTTCTTTTCTCCGATATAATCCTGCAGAGCGTAAAGGATAACACTTCCCTTACCGTAATGGATATACTGCTGGTTTTCCACTTGGTACAAAGGCAGTTCCTTTTCGGTTTCTACAGAGCGACCACTTAAATAACGATCGTGATCATATTTGATAAACTCTCGCATTTTCATCGGTGTTTCTGCTATGCTTTTCATGGTCATGAGAGAACTATATTCAGAGAAACTTTCACTGAGCATGGTCCCTCCCTGCATTTCTGCTCCAATGACTTGGTGCGCCCACCACTGGTGTGCTATTTCATGTGCAATGACTGCGTCCACTACATTGTTCTTACTCGCGTCTTCCAGATTGGTGATAAACCCAAACGACTCAGAATAGGGCATGGTTCCTGGAAAGGCTTGCGCAAAAGTGGCATAACGTGGGAATTCGATTATACGACATTGCTTGTGCATGTATGGACCAAAGTTTTGGGTGTAATACTTTAGGGAACGTTCCATCGCATCTAACATCATCGGGATGTTAATGTCGTGTTTAGGATCGTAATAGACCTCTAGCGAAACACCATTCCAATCGCGCTGTGCTACTTGATATCTGGCAGACATAAAGGAAACAAAATGTTGAGAAGGGTGGTCTACGCGATAGTGGAAGTATTTTCTTTCACCTTCCTCCCAACTTTTTAAAAGGGTTCCCGGTGCAATAGCGATCTGATCAGCAGCCGTAGAGATGACCGTCTCGAAGGGCATGAAGTCTGAAAATCCTGAAGTAAGGTAGTTTTTTTCGCAGGCCTCACCACAGTTTTCCTCTAACTTAGGAGTTCTCTCTTTGGGTTTTAAACCATATTTCTTTCGTGTATTTCTGGAGCCTAATTCCCGATTAGCATTGTAACCCATATTGGGAAGAATGGCGTAATTGTTAAAAAAGGTACCATTTTCAACTATACTTGTATCTCCCGTTCCATTGGTAAAACCTTTCCGCTTGATTTCCGTCGTAAACACCGCCTGTATACTATCTCCTGGCGCTAAAGGTGGGTTTAAGGTGAATATCTTGTAGTTGAGTTCCTCATCGAAATACACTTCTTTTAACCCTTCTATTTCGAGTTGCTGATTTAATTCTTTATTGTGATTGTAATGAAGCGAGTCTATCGTTTGACTGCTGGTATTGACCAAGAGCATTTCTACACGAGAATTGAGTGCCGGCTTTTCAGGGAAAATATCAATCGTATATTTTGCTGAAACTACTTTGGGATGAATTCGATTTTCATACTGTTTGTATTTGTTTTCATAATCGACTGCTCGCTGTTCTTGTACCTTAGATGCTGTTCGCGTGTTGAGCACTTCAGTATTGTAATAGATCCACCCACCAACGGCAAGCCATAAACTCAAAATACTCAAGGTTGTGACGCGGTAGCCTGGGGATGTATTTCGCTTTAAATTATTAAAACGTCCACTGATCCCTGTCGTATTACCACGGGTCCAAAACCATCCGGAGAGGAAAACTAAAAACAAGCCTAGGAGGAACCAATACAGGTTAAACCACAATTTTCCGCCAACGGCAGGACCAAAAGCATTCATGTCTGAATAGACGATGATCGGTCCCCCTGCAAAGGAGAGCATATTGCTCGATACATCGGCGATAAGCAAGATGATATCGATCACTAAAATGACTATGATGGAAACAAAATAGCCGATGTATTTATGGTTCACCAATACTTGAATTCCCACCACAAACAGTGCTGTTACAGCATAGATGGGAGCTGTATTCAGCAAAAAATCTCTGAAATATACACCCAACTCTACGGCATAGAACCCTTGAAAAAACTGATAGAGAATACCGATGACGATAAAGAGCAAATGCATCACAAAAGTGATTGCAACTAGAGAAGTCGTTTTTGCCAGAAGGGGAATCATGGAAAAGTGAGGGGTCGCATCAATCACTTCATGAATGTGTACATCCCTATCGCGCCAAACCAATTCTCCACTAAAAAATACGATGACAATGGCGATAAATAAACCAGTAGAGCCATTGATCGACTCCACAAGCTTATAGGTCCGGGGATAGGATTGTAATCCAAAATATTCGAACCCACCAATTAGGGTGGTGAACAATAAAATAAGGCTAAATATGAAGAGGATCTGAAAAGTACCGTGCTTAAAAATATTGAGGAAGTTGATTTTGAAAAAACTCCAAAAATGAAGGCCTTTATCCATGGCAATATTCAGTTCTGGAACAACTGAACTATTGGTGGATCTTAGATCATCTTCTTCCGCGCCTCCCTTTACTTTTTTATTGCGCTCCTGAAAAGAAAAACGAGTGTAGGAAAAAAACAAGATGATTAAACCAACCCCCATCCAAATCAATCGATTATAGAGCATCAGTCCACTCAATGAGGGGTTTAGCGTATTTTTTTCTAGCGGAGTGTAGTATTTGGCTGTTAAGCCATAGGTTCGAATAGCAAAGGGGTCAGAAAGGGCAGCGATTGTTTCATTATCGATATCGGAAAGTAATTGTCCCGAGGCAATATAGCCGACGATAATCACCATTGCACCAACAAAAGAAATGATGGTGTTTTTGTAGTGTTGAGCTAAACCAAAGATGATGGTTCCTGCCAAAAACATATTGGGCAGAATAAATAGCAAATAGGTATTTACAAAAGTACTGCCGAAAAAGGGTCCGATACGATCGGCCTCTACCCAGCCCATGGCAGGGCCAATGAGGCTCCCGTAAAAAATTCCGATATAGACTCCTAAAAGTGGTAGCGTGGAAATTAGGAGAGCTCCTAAAAACCGACCCATAAAGTAGCCCATTTTACCTATGGGCGTCGTAAATAGAATTTCATTGAAATTATTCTTGTGTTCCCGCAGGGCTGCATTGTTAAAAAATGCTGCAGCAAAGAGCAATCCAAAAATGGTCAGGACACTTACATAAACCGTAATAACGTGTGGGGCGTTTCGATATACATTTCCGACAGCCCCTCCAATTTGGACGTTATCGGAAGCTGAAGCAGCAAATACCAAAAGGGTAATGATACCGGTGAAGATATATACCATCGGCTGGCGAAGGGTATATCGCAATTCTGAAAGAAAAAATAGTTTAAACATACCTCCCTGTAAATATTATTCTTCTAAAGCGGAAAAAAAGACATCTTCTAAAGTCGGTGGAACAGCTTGAAAGCTTTTATCCGGCAGGGAGTCACTCAAAACGTGAATGACTGGCTGCCCTCCTATAAGACGATTGGAAATTACTTGATAATCGGTTTTGTATTGCTCGAGCTCTGCCTTGGCAATTCGCTTTTCAAATACCTTTCCTTCCAAGGCGCTAATCCCATCTTCGGGAGCTCCTTGGTAGACAATTTTCCCCAAATTCATAACGGCCATTTGTGTACATAATTCCCGAACATCGTCCACGATATGGGTCGATAAAATAACGATGACGTCCTCTCCCACTTCTGAAAGTAAATCGTAGAAACGGTTGCGCTCTCCTGGATCCAAGCCTGCTGTAGGCTCGTCGACAATGAGCAACTTAGGTGAGCCGATAAGGGCCTGAGCAATCCCTATACGCTGTTTCATTCCCCCTGAAAACCCTTTAACGCTCTTGTTGCGCTTGTGGTAGAGGTTTACTCTTTGCAAGAGGTGGTGGACCAATTCTTTTCGTTCCTTTTTGTTAGAAACACCTTTCAACAAAGCCATATGATCCAACAATTGCTCGGCAGTAATCCGGGGATAAACCCCAAATTCTTGTGGAAGATATCCCAACACAGAACGCAGCTCATGTGCGTTTTCAAAAATATTGATGTCTTGTAAAAAAGCACTGCCACTATCGGCCTCTTGTAGGGTCGCTACCGTCCGCATCAGCGTAGATTTTCCAGCGCCGTTGGGCCCTAAAAGACCAAACATACCAGCTTGAATTTCAATACTTACATCGTCCAAGGCTTTAACGCCGTTGGCATAGGTTTTTTGTAAATGTTCTAATCGAAGTGTACTCATAATCTGAAGGAGTTCTTAAGAAGAACTAAAGATATAAAACATTAGTCCTTTGAACACACGCTGTGGGTAATATTAAAATTAACTATTTTGGAACATCAATTATAACACTATGGCGACACGTTCCATCAAATTACTGGATAAGTTTATTTATATACTCATCATTCTCAATGTTTTGGCTATGATACTTGAATCGCATGAGTCCCTGATGCTTCAGTACGCACAAGCATTTCATGCCTTCGAGACTTTTTCAATTGTCATATTTGTATTTGAATATTTATACCGTCTTCGAGAAGCCTTTGTATTGGCTGGATATAGGGGAATGGGAAAATATGCCATCAGTTTTTTTGGGGTCATTGATTTGCTTTCCATACTTCCTTTCTTTCTGGCTGGTATATCCAACATCGATGGTCGTTTCATTCGAATTTTACGCCTTTTCCGACTGACACGAATTTTTAAATTAGGCCGTAATAGCGAGTCCTTTAACACCTTTATCTCAGCTCTATTAAAAATTAAAAATGAATTGTATTTCACCTTATTTTTATCGATGCTAATGATCCTTTTTTCGGCATCTGCCATCTATTTTTTGGAGCACGATGCTCAGCCTGAAAAGTTTTCAAGCATAACAGAATCTATCTGGTGGGCCTGTATTTCTCTGGCGACTGTTGGCTATGGGGATGTTTATCCTGTTACAGCTGGCGGTAAGGTTTTCGCATCGATCATTTCTCTGGTGGGGATAGCAGTTGTGGCGATTCCTACAGGAATTATCAGTGCAGCATTTGTAGAGGAAATTGCTGAAAAACGTTTGCGTAAAGAGCGTTGATCCCTATACTTATTTTAAAATTTGTATCTTAAAAGGAGTTTACAAAACCTACCTCCCCCAAATCTTGTCCAATGCATAAACATTGACCCTACATGATGTTCCATTTGCTGTGTTGCACACAGTTTAAAATCCCCCCAAATCGATATGAAATCATTTTTTTCTCATTTTAAAGGAGATGCCTTTGGCGGTATCACCGCAGGTGTAGTTGCCCTTCCTCTGGCATTGGCTTTTGGATTAAGCTCTGGATTAGGACCCAGTGCCGGCCTCTACGGAGCTATTTTTTTAAGCATCTTGGCCGCTTTTTTTGGCGGAACTCCTACCCAAATTTCTGGGCCAACCGCCCCTATGACAGCCGTAAGTATGGTGGTCATAGCAGGTATTCTAGCGACCCACGACGGCCAATTGAACAAGGCTCTTCCCTTTATACTTATGGTTTTCTTGCTGGCCGGCCTAATGCAAATTGGGCTGGGGACCTTTGGTTTCGGAAAATACATTAAATATATCCCCTACCCTGTTGTGTCTGGGTTTATGACCGCGATAGGCGTCATTATTCTGATCACTCAGATTCCACCTCTTTTAGGGTATTATGCTGCTGAAGATCAGAATTACGTCACTTCCTTTATTCCTCAAGCTGAGGAAGTGCTATTGGAAAAGATTTTAGAGCAAGAGTCCCAAGAGGGGATTCTAGTTTTAGAGGATTTTCACCAGACCATTGAAAGAGCGAATAAAATCACTGAACAGCAAATCCATGAGGAGGCTAAATTTCTAGCCCAAAAGCAAGCGTCTGGAGTTACAGGGACTTTTCGAATTTTTTGGAGGGCCTTGCAACAACTGAACTGGACAGAATTGATCTTAGCGCTATTAACCATTGGTATTATTTATGGTTTTAAGCGGATTACCAAAAGTGTTCCCAGCACCTTGGTTGCCTTAATTATAGTTTCTGCTGGGGCTTATTACAGCGGTATATTATATCGACCGATACCATCGATCCCCGAAGGTTTTCCGCAATTGCAGATGGCTATTTTTAAAGAGTTTAATTTGTTGGAAATACTCCCTTATCTCGGGATGGCGGTTACCCTGGCTTTGTTAGGGGCGATAGATTCTCTTTTAACGTCTATTGTTGCCGACAATCTTACCAAAACTCGGCATTTACCCAATAAAGAGCTGGTGGGGCAAGGTATTGGGAATAGTATTGGTGCGCTGTTCGGCGGAATTCCTGGAGCTGGAGCCACTATTCGAACGGTTGTTAATATTCAATCGGGAGGAAAAACCCGACTTTCAGGGATAATTGCCGGTGCAGTCTTGTTGATTATCCTTTTGGTTTTAGGCCCGATGACTTCCAAGATTCCTGCAGCTGTTTTAGCAGGTATTTTGGTGACTGTGGGCATTGGAGTCATGGACTTTAAAGGACTAAAGGCGATTCCTAAAATTCCAAGGGAAGAAGTTTTGGTTATGCTGATTGTTTTGGTCTTATCGGTTGTTTGGAATCTTGTTTATGCGGTTGGGGTAGGTCTAATTTTAGCTGCTTTATTTTTTATGAAGAAAATGGGAGACCTCACACTCGAAAACTCTAAGGTTATTCCAGTGATTAAGGAAAAAGCTTGGGTAGACGAAAAAGATCTATCTCCAAGTTTCCTAGAGCAAATCTTTATCAAGCACATCAATGGGCCTTTGTTTTTTGGGTTTACCACTGAATTCTTAAGCTTGTCAAAACAAATCCCGCAGGCAGCTGAGTTGGTTATATTACGGATGAGTCGAATGCCTTACATCGATCAGTCTGGACTATATGCCTTAGAAGATGTTTTAATTGAGTTAAAACAAAAAGAAATTACACCGCTGTTGGTAGGCGTGAAAACTCAACCTGAATATTTAATGCGAAGTATTGGCCTAATTGATGATTTGATTCCAGAAGAACATATATTTGATTCGTTCAACCATTGCCGTATGTGGATCAGAAACCACCACAAACGACTTCTAATGGAACATTCAAATGGCCAAACGGGATAAATCTTGTGTAGAATGCAGTGAAATGCCTCCGACCATGTACCGCGTATGGGTAGATTCGCAAAGCGGATGGATTTTTGTTTGTGAAGACTGTTTATTAGCACTGAAGGCGAAACATTCTAGCTACCGATATGGCGGCACTTGGAAACGAAATAAACGCGGATAAATGCATTGGATTTCTATTGCCGGGTTGGGATTAGTTCTCTTACTATTATGTATTGGTATACCGATTTGGGTATATAAAGAGCGCCAACGGAAGTCTACCATTAGAAGAAAGTATGCTCAAAGCAAAGGGCTTTCGCTGGAAGATCTTCTTCCCAACCGAACCAAAATCTCTCCAGCAAAGAGGAAGCAAGTATGCCAACGAGACGGCAATCGTTGTGTGCAATGTGGAAGTCTAGACAATTTAACCATCGACCATATACTGCCAAGAGCCGTAGGCGGGGGAAATGAACTGAGTAACTTACAACTCTTATGTCGGCACTGCAACGAAAGGAAGGGCAGTTCTTATTAGTTTTTAGAAAAAGATTTAAGTGCCTCATTATAGCCCATAATCCACCACTTTTTTTCTTGATAGAAACCGATAAGTTTATGCTTTAACTCAGCAGAAATAGAGGAAGATTCAAGCACTCTTTGCGCCTTTAGGTCAAACCTATCTCGAAAAAGCGGAAGAGCAGCCTCTAAGCTAGGCGCCTGTCTTTTACAGTCGTAAAGCAGGTCATAGGCTTCTACATAGAGTTGTCGAAAGACGGGTTTAAATTCTTGAATTTCCATAGAATGGGACGCTTGCTTTTGAAAAGCACCTCTGCAACAGAGGTGCTTAAACATTTAACAAATGAAACTATATATTTTAACGCTGCAAACTTATAGCGTCTGCAAGTCTCCTATGTCAATTCTAAAATAAGCCTACATTAAGTTTAAGTAAACAACACTGAACTGTTGGGGTAAACTATTGAAGAAACTGTGGATCGGAATTTAAGGACGATAGACGAGCCTAAACGACTTTAGCGGAGGATTTGTTGTCGTTCTTTATTCAGGTGTAGTTGAGTGACATCGGGTCTTGAATAATGTCCGCTAGGATCGAAGTTTTGCCTTTCCTCATAGATGCGATTCAAATAGAGATCGCAGTAAAACACTCCTGCCTTACCCACAATGGGTTTTTGAATCCATTCACCATCCGGTCCTGCAACACAAGAACCTCCGTTGGCTAATTCTTTTGGCAGATTTGCCTGTATGCTGTCCCAATAAGGAGTGTCTTTCGGAATATCTTGAAGAGACATAAGAGCGCTAACGGATATCACATAACTTCGGTTTTCGCGGGCAATAAACCGAGTAATTTCTTCCGTGTTGTGTAAATTTCCTGGCCATACCGCAATGTGTACATTTTCCCCTTGGGCATAGAGCGAAGCGCGGGCTAATGGCATCCAGTTTTCCCAACAATTGAGTCCGCCCAATTGAAATCCGTGAAGCGGATGGGTTTGAAGCCCGTGACCATCACCGGGCGACCATGTTAGACGCTCATCGTAGGTTGGCTGAAGTTTCCGGTGAACGTTGCACAAAACTCCCTCTTCGTTAATATAAACCAAACTGCAATAGAGCGAATGTCCTCCGCGGTCGAGTGGACGTTCTACAATTCCCAAATAAATAGCCATTTGTTTTTCTTTTGCCAGTTGGCACAGCGGGTCTAAATCTCCATTTTCAATACAAACAGCCTGGGACAGGTAATGCGCATGAACTGCTTTGTTGAGAGACGTATCCCATGCAGCACCTTGGCAGTGAGCTAACCAAAAAGGGTAGCCTGGGAGGAGGGATTCTCCGAAGACGATCAGTTTTGCATTGTTTTCAGACGCCTCCACTACGGCCGCATAAATTTTTTCTAAGGTCGCCGTTTGGTTCAGCCATACGGGCGAAATTTGGGCCATAGCTATTTTCATCTGATCGCTCATATTTAACTGGACTTTAACCCTCTCTTGGGGAATCCTTAACAAAAGCTGGGGTATCTTTACTAAGCTTAATAAGCTTTCTCATTTTGTTTTTATTCTGATTGGAAGGCCTGTCTTAGTATAATTGTGGTGGTAGTGATTCAAAACAGACGGGCTTTCCTTTTTTATTGAGAAATATCGTAATCTTTCCCCCAATTGGGCTGCTCTAAAATATTAAAAATATACTTCAAGTTTAACTCACTTCCTTTTTCAATTTTTTGAAGGGTAACAATACGAACGTGTTTAATTTCTCCCATCGTATCGTCGTGAGTAGCCAATACAGCTTTGCAGTTTGGAATTTCATGGTGGTTGATGAACGCTCCTAGAGGGAGTCGAATATGTTCATCTGGGAAACGCTCATCGTGTATGTGCGACATTCCCAAGTCGGTTCCTGCAGGGATCTCTTCAAGTGCAAATAGCCCTAAACCATCGATCTTACTGGGTTGAATCGACAGGAAATCAGGTAGTGGTCTCCAATTGTCTTTTGATATATTCATACGGCATTAAAATTAATTAATTCTTCCTCTAAATTGCAATAGCTTGTAAATGAAGCGATGTTGTAGGGTTAAGGCGCGTATTTTCGCATGAGTCCTTCCTGCGTCGTAGAGGCCACTAGATCCCCATCTTTGGTGAAGATATTCCCCCTCGAAAATCCTCTAGAATTCGAAGCGCTTGGACTGTCGATGGCATAGAGCAACCAATCATCTATTTTGAACGGGCGATGAAACCAGATGGCATGATCGATACTGGCGTAAAACACTTTGGAACGTATCATTTCCTGACGATGCGGTAAGGTCGCCGTGAGCAGTAAGCTGTAGTCTGAGGCAAAGGCCAATAATTGATGTTGAACAGGCAGGGGGAGTTCTACCTTTTCTTTAGTTTTAAACCAAGTGTGGCTCATGGCCGGACTCGAATGGGTATTCAAATAAATGGCTTTGTCGACAGGTCGGAATTCAAAAACTTGCGGATGCGACCGAATCAAACGTTCGTAGCGGTCAGGGTCCATCTGTTTGAGTTTTTCAGCCTGTTGCAAATCCGTTAATAGCAAGTTGGGGGTAAGAACGTTTGGAATGGAGCTCTGGTGCTCAACCCCTTCTTCTTCCCGCTGAAATGAAGCTGCCATAATAAAAATGGCTTTTCCTTCCTGATAGGCTATGACGCGACGAGTCGTGAAGCTTTTTCCATCTCGAACCCTTTCGACATGGTATTCAATAGGGATATCGATGCGCCCTCCTAAAATAAAATACCCATGCATAGAATGGGCGATTCTGTCGTTGGGAACACTCTGATAGGCGGCGTATAGGGATTGCCCCAACACTTGACCGCCAAAAACGCGTTTCCATTCTGTTTGATAATTTTTCCCTTCAAAACGGTTTTCACCAATTGGGGTTAATTCTAAAATATCTAAAAGTTCAGATAGTACCAGCATAAAATTTAGACTTGTGAGTTCAGCACTACTGCACTTGCTCCACCCCCGCCATTGCAGACAGCGGCAGCACCCAAAGACTTTCGATGGGTCTGCAATGCATGGACCAAAGTAACGACAATTCGAGCTCCAGAGCAACCGATCGGATGGCCCAGCGAAACGGCACCCCCGTGAACATTGACTTTTTCATGAGGAATATTTAAAAGCTGCATATTGGCCAAAGCGACGACAGAGAAGGCTTCATTTATTTCAAAGAGATCGATATCATCTGCCGACAGATTTGCTTTTTCCAAAGCCTTTGGGAGGGCTTGGGCAGGTGCTACTGTAAACGCCTCTGGAGAAAGGGCTGCATCTGCATAGGACTGGAGAACGGCTAGGGGTTTCAGCCCTAATTGTTTGGCTTTTTGTGCCGACATCAGCACTACTGCTGCAGCACCGTCGTTAATTGTGGAAGCATTGGCGGCAGTAACAGTTCCCTCAGATCCGAAAGCGGGTTGGAGTACCGGAATTTTTTCGAGCTTTACATTTTCGAATTCTTCATCCTTATCGACTATTATTGGGGGGCCTTTGCGCTGCGGGACTTCTACCGGGCAAATCTCTGCTGCGAAGTATTTTTGCTTGTGGGCCTTTGTACTGCGTTCATATGACTCTATTGCGTATTGGTCTTGTTGCTCCCGAGTAATGGAATAGGTTTGGGCACAGCGGTCGGCAAAGACCCCCATGGGTACTTTTTCAAAAGCATCGGTGAGGCCATCGTGTTGTAGGTTGTCTACTGTTGTTACAGCCCCAAATTTTTGCCCTTTTCTTAAAGGGATCAGATGTGGACTTTGACTCATGCTTTCCATCCCTCCAGCTATGGCGATATCGATGTCTCCGAGAGCAATCCCTTGAGCGGCGAGTTGTATGGCTTTCATCCCAGAAGCACAAACTTTATTGACAGTAGTACAGGGGACTTCTTCGGGGATGCCTGCTTTAAGTGCTGCTTGTCGGGCAGGGGCTTGTCCAGTCCCCGCTTGCAGTACATGCCCCATAAAAACTTCTTCGACTTCTTGGGGTTCAAGTTCTATTTTTTTGAGGCAAGCTCGGATGGCAGTAGCGCCTAAATCGGTCACTTTAACGCCACTCAGACATCCCATAAAACTTCCTAGGGGGGTTCTTTGAGCAGCAACAATTACAACGGTATTCATTGGTTACATTTTATTTGGGTGAGTTGTTTAAAATTACAAAAAACATGAGTGCAGATCAGCCGATCGTTCTACTCTTTTTTCTTTTCAGTCACCAAGAAAACACCGGTTAGTATAATGAGGCAGCCGACCCATCTGACCCATCCGAACGATTCCCCGTCGAGCACACCCCACCCAATAGCTACGATCGGCAGCAGATAGGTAATGGAAACGGCGAATACTGTAGAGGAAAAAGTCAATAATTGATTGAAAAGAACTTTGGCAAAAGCTGTTCCAACCAATGACAAGATTAAAATATACCCCATGGATTTTTGAAGGACAGTATCGGAGATGACCGACGCAATGGGAATAGGGTCATATAGGAGAATTAGCCCTGCTGGGATACTGATCCATAAAAAGTTATACAGAGCTATCGCCATTGGAGAAACCCCTTCGAGTTTATATTTAATCCAGTTGGCATTGAGGGCATAACAAATAGATGCTAAAATGACCAAAAGAGCATAGCCTCCATGGTCAAGGTGAAAAGTAAAAGCATCCTGAACCAGGATAAGTGTCCCGACAAAACCCACACCAATCCCTATGGTTTGCTTCCATATCAGTGATTTCTGATAGAACAAAAGGGCGACGAGTAAGGTAAACATGGGAGTCATCCCGTTGAGAACCGCTGCTACAGAGCTGTCGATTACAGTTTCAGAATAGGAAAATAAAAAGCTCGGAAAAAAGGTCCCTGTAAAGCCTGAAAGCAGCAACCATTTTTGCTGGGTTGGGGAAACATTCCCTAGATGTTTAAACCCGACGACACACAAAATAATGGTCGTAAATATAATTCGCAGACTCCCTAGTTGAAGAGGGCTCAGGGCCACTAGGCCTTTTTTAATCAGGATATAGGAGCTGCCCCAAATCACAGAAAGCACTCCTAAATACACCCATTTTTTCCATTCTGCTTGCACAGCGCAAAGGTGCAGTATTTTCACGAGCATTAGCTCTTTCCTGACCATAAATGCTTATTTTTGAGATAGGTTTAAATATTTACCTCTTATGAAAAAGCTCCAACCTTTACACTATTTGTTAGCCCTTTTGGCAATACTCCTAGCTGCATGCCAGCAAGCTCCTGCTACTAAAACGGCGCCAGCACAAGTAACTTCTGAACCGTCCAAAGAACAACCGACAGTGACGACGGTTAGTTTAGAAAACGCTTCTACTGCAGATTTAAAAATCGATGGGATGATGTGTGCTGTTGGCTGTGCCGCAAAAATTGAAAAAAATCTAGCGGATACGCCAGGAGTCCTGGAAGCGACTATTGATTTTGACAATGCTTCCGGAAAAATTATTTTCGATCCACAGCTACTTTCAACAGAAGCCATTATCGGCGTAGTTGAACAGTCGGGGAAAAACTACAAAGTGAAGGATATCCAGCTTCAGTAATTCAGCGATTACTTCTCGGGTCTTCGCCATCGAAGACTCTCCATCAGATGCTCTACATCTCGCTGCACATATTGTGCTGCAGGAAAAATAGAGTCATAGTTCGGGCGGGAATAGAAATATAAAGAGCCCACCAAAAAGTGATTCGTGCTATCTGTCAAGAAAAATTGCAACTGAGAAGCGGCATTCCCGACAATACTAAATAGGGTTCCATAGACCCTTTGTTGAGGATTTACAAATAACTGCTCTGGAATTTCTTCCGCTTTGGAAAGGTGTTTACTCGGAAGAGTATAGGCGTCTGAAAGCAGTGCTTCAATATTATTTCTGACAGGCTTGTAGGATAAATATACCGTGGCCTTAAGTTCGGGATAAACCAGATTAATCCCCGATGAACTTTTTTGAATCTCAGCCAAGCTATCGTTTATTTCAAAAGTATAAGGGAGTTGGTCCCGCTGAAAGAGCTGATAAGATGCTTTGGGATAATCTAAGCTCAGATAGGCCTTCGGTTTAGGGAGGGTGTCGCTTTTGCAATTTTGCAATAGCAAACTGCCTACACACATCAAAATGATTGTTTTCTTGATCAAGGTAATTGCACTTTCACTTGCGTTATTCGACGATTTTCGACCCCTTCGATGGTAAATTTAAAACCTTCAAATTTTAACTTCTGATTCTTCCGGGGGATCTTTTCAGCAATTTCTAAAATAAGTCCTGCCAAAGACTCTGCATCACCACGTACCCGGTCAAAGATCGATTCATCGTTTAAGTCGATCACACGAAAAAAATCTTTGAGACCTGTTTTGGCATCAAAAACATAGGTTTTTGGATCTAACTTCGAATATTGAAGCGATTCGTCATCGAATTCATTGCTGATGTCTCCAACGATCTCTTCGATGATGTCTTCCATGGTAATTACACCAGAGGTTCCACCATACTCATCTACAACGATGGCCAAGTGAATCTTTTTTTGCTGAAATTCTTTAAGAAGGTCATCTAATTTTTTGTTCTCTGGGACATAGATGGCCTTTCGGATTAATTGTTGCCAAGGGAAATCTGTGCTTTTAAGGTGCGGAATTAAATCTTTGATGTAGAGAATTCCCAAGATTTCATCAAGTTTCTCTTTGTAGACGGGTACCCGTGAATAGCCTTTGTCGAGTATTAGCGGGACGATTTCTGCCATCTTCAAAGTGTGTTCCAAAGCAAAAACATCGATCCGGGGGCGCATCACTTCTTTGGTATCTGTATTGCCGAAACTGACAATTCCTTGGAGGATTTTCTGTTCCTCAACAGATGTTTCATCCTCAGCTGTCAGTTCTAAAGCTTGTGACAGCTGATCGACAGAAATATTTTGTTGATTGGGGTTTAATTTTTTTTCGATTAATGTGGTGGTCTTGCTCATGGGAATACTGATCCAAAACAGTAGATACTGATCCAGTATGCGAAGCGGTTTTTCCATAAACCGAGCAAAAGAAACGGCATTTCTATTGGCGTAAATTTTGGGGAGAATTTCTCCAAAAAGTAATATGAGAAAAGTGACCAGTCCTATTTCGAGAACTAAAACCACAACAGGATTTTCCAACTGCCCAAATAAGCTTTCCCGCAGAGAAGCAAACAGCAATACAATCGCAATGTTGATGAAATTATTCGCTACCAGTATGGTGGCCAAAAGTCTTTTTGGGCGCTTGAGCAGCGCTTCTACTCCTCCTAAGCCAGCAGATTTGTCGTCTTCTTTAAAAATGGCCGGGCTAAGGCTAAAGAAGGCCACTTCGGCACCAGAAACCATAGCTGAAGATGCCAACAATAAGATCAGCAAAATCCATTTAATACTTCCAACAAGCGAAGCTTTTATGACCCAGAAGTGAATAATAAATTCGATCGTTAAAAGTATGGATTTAATGTTTAAAAGGGTAAGTCGTCCGATTCAGGAGCCTGAGGTGCATCTGCAGGAGGCTCGCTCGCTCCGGTTTCAGTATTTTGCCCTTTGGCCGTTAAGAATGTAAAGTCGTCTACGTTGATCTCTGTGGTATAACGATCTTTTCCGTCTTCTCCTTGCCATTTGCGTGTTTTAAGTTTTCCTTCAACATATACCTTGTCGCCTTTGGAAAGATATTTTTCGCAGATTTCGGCAGCTTTGTTCCGGACGACTATGTTGTGCCAGTCCGTATGGGAAACTTTTTCTCCCGTAGTTCTGTTGGTGTAGGATTCATTGGTCGCTAAAGGAAAGCGCCCGATGGATCCCCCGCCTTCAAAATGATGCATTTTGATGTCGTCGCCCAAGTGGCCGATCAACATTACTTTGTTTAGGGTACCGCTCATGAGATTCGTTTTTAAGATTTGCGCTATAGTAAATATACAAATCTACTGAGCTGTATAAAAATATTCTTCTACAAAATTAAGCAGTGGGACAGGGAGAGGACAGTCTTTAGGCGTCGATAGCTCTTCCACTGGAATCGCCTCTTTATCAAGGGATAGTATCCAAAAATGGATCAATAGTTTCTGATGGCTCAGCAAGTGTTGCACTACCCTGACCGGCTTTTTGGAGAGCTGATGAAGAGGTAAACCGAGGGGGGATAAAACAGATCCCCATTCAGAAACCGATGGAAGTGAAGCAGTATTTTTCTCCAATAATGGGAACTCGTATAGTCCTTGCCAGATATCTTTCTTTTGCCGGGCTTGCAAATAGGTTTTGGTCGAAGTATTATCGATAACTAAATAGTGAAAGTAGCGTTTGCGGATTTTGGTTTTCTTTTCTTTACGGGGGAACAGATGGATTTGTTGGGTCTGGTAGGCGACGCAATTGTGTTGGAAGGGACAACTCTGGCAAAGCGGCTTTTTGGGAGTACAATGCAAAGCTCCGAATTCCATCATTGCTTGGTTAAAACCTGCCGGATCCAAGTCTTCCATCAGCTTTTGGGCTATTTTTTTAAAGTGCGCTAACGCTTTGTGATGATCAATTGGGAAGGAATCCCCAAAGTATCTGCTCAAGACGCGGTAAACGTTGCCGTCGACCACAGCTTGTCGAAGGCCAAAGCAAATGGACCCTATAGCGCTGGCGGTATAGTCGCCAACCCCTTTCAATTGAAGAAGCTCTTCAAAGTTTTGGGGGAATTTTCCGTCGTATCTATCCCGTATTGTTTGAGCGGTGAAATGGAGATTCCGGGCTCTACTGTAATACCCCAGCCCTTGCCAGAGTTTGAGCACTTCTTCTTCATCGGCATCCGCTAAATGCTCTACGGTCGGAAATCTTTCCACAAATTTTTGGTAGTAGGGGAGTCCTTGTTGGGTGCGGGTTTGCTGCAAAATAATTTCAGAAAGCCAAATGCGGTAGGGGTCCGTAGTGTTGCGCCAAGGAAATTCTCGGGCGTGATCTGAATACCAATTCAATAACAATTTCCCCCACGTCATAGCATCCCTTAATTTTCCAAAGCACCAAATATAAAGGGTTTATTTAGAGTGTTTTATTCTTTTATATTTTTATATTTGCACCCCAAATCAAAATTAAATCAAAATAAGCCAAAATGACAAAAGCAGACATCGTCAACAATATTTCTGAACAATTAGGCATCGATAAAGGTGACGTTCAGGCGATTGTTGAGCAATTTATGAATGAGGTTAAAGGATCATTAGAGCAAGGAGAAAATGTGTATCTAAGAGGCTTTGGAAGTTTTATCATTAAAACTCGAGCGGAAAAAACAGGACGCAACATTTCTAAAAATGTAGCGGTTAAAATTCCTGCACACAATATTCCAGCTTTTAAACCGGCAAAAATCTTTGTCTCTGGCGTGAAATCAAATGTTCCAGTTGCCTAATTTTTAACATTAATTAAAACGTATATATATGCCAAGCGGTAAAAAAAGAAAACGGCATAAGGTTGCCACGCACAAGCGTAAAAAAAGAAGAAGAGCTAACCGCCACAAGAAAAAATAGGGTTTAAGGACCCCTTACGTTCTTTGAAAGGGGAGAGTATGTTTCTCCCCATAGGATAATTTCCTAAAAATTTTGTTTAATTGCCCTTTCTAGGGCACAAATAACTTCAGCGTGAATAAAGAATTAATTGTACGTTCGAATTCATCTGCTGTTGATTTTGCTTTACTCAAGGATGGAAAATTAATTGAGTTAAGCACCGAAGTCGAAGACAATAAATTTTCAGTTGGGGATATTTTTATCGCCAAAATCAGGAAATCGGTTTCTGGCCTCAATGCTGCATTTTTAAATGTAGGACACGAGAAAGATGGTTTTTTACACTATCATGACTTAGGGCCCAAGTTACTGACACTCCAGAAATTTATTAAACAAGTAAGTACAGGAAATTCGCGAGATTTCAGTTTAAAAAATGTCTCTTTTGAGAATGAAATTCCAAAAGATGGTAACATTGAAGACTATTTAAAGCCCCAACAGAACTTGTTGGTACAGGTCGTCAAGGAACCTATTTCCACCAAAGGCCCTCGGTTAAGTGCCGAACTGTCTCTAGCGGGAAGATATATGGTTCTAATTCCATTTTCAGATCGAGTTTCAATCTCTCAAAAAATCGCTAGCCGCGAAGAGCGCAAACGTCTCAAACGACTGGTTCAAAGCATACGCCCTAAAAATTTCGGGGTGATTATAAGAACCGTTGCACAAGAGAAAAAAGTAGCTGAGCTAGATGGCGATTTACAACAACTTTTGAAACGTTGGAAAAATCTCTGTTCGAAATTAAATCGTATCGATAAACACCCGACTAAAGTACTGAGCGAAATGAACCGTTCTGCTACTATACTTCGGGATATTTTTGATGATCAATTCAAAGGCATTCACGTCGATGACCCTCAGTTAGAATTGGAAATCAAGGACTATATCGAACAGATAGAACCCAAGAAAAAGTCTCTCGTAAAATATTATCACAACGCTGTTCCCATTTTCGAAAAATTTGGCATTGAACGTCAAATTAAATCTTCGTTCGGGAAAACTGTATCTATGCCGAAAGGAGCCTATTTGGTCATTGAACACACCGAAGCTCTTCATGTGATAGATGTTAACAGCGGAAATCGATCCAACAAGTCTAAAGGGCAAGAAGAAACAGCTCTTGAGGTGAATATGTTGGCTGCGACTGAAATTGCCCGTCAGTTGCGACTTCGAGATATGGGCGGGATTATTGTGGTCGATTTCATTGACCTCAATAAATCTGAAAATCGCAAAAAATTATTCGAGCACTTCCGGGATGAAATGGCCACTGACCGTACCAAGCACAAGATCCTGCCTCCAAGCCGTTTTGGCCTGATTCAGGTAACGCGACAGCGCGTGCGACCGGTCATGAATATTAAAACCAAAGAACCCCATCCCAATGCAAATGGGGAGGTGGAAGCGCCAATTGTACTTATCGACAAAATCAATGCAGAGCTTGCTAAATTACACAAGCACCAAAAGTATCGCAACAGGAAAATTCACTTGCACATCCATCCGTTTATTGCTGCTTATTTAACCAAAGGGTTTCCATCCATCCGACTTCAATGGTTTCAGCAATACCGAAAATGGATACGAATTATCCCTGCTGATGCATTTTATTACTTGGAATATCGTTTCTACGATGAAAATCGAAAACGTCTCCGAGTTTAACTTCAACCGCCTTAGGCTTTGCTTAAGGCGGTTTTTTTATTTTATTTACCCCGTGAAGTCCACCTCTTACACCTATGATGAAGCCTTAGCTAAACTCGAACACTATTGTGCGTATCAGGAAAGATGCCACATGGAAGTGGAGCAAAAGCTACAGTCGTTGGGAATGATTCCCCAACTCAGACAAACCATCATCACACAATTGATACAAGATAATTTTCTAAATGAGACCCGTTTTTCTCAAGCTTTCACTAGAGGTAAATTCCGCATTAAAAAATGGGGGAAACTGCGCATTAAACGCGAGCTTAAAGTACGTCAGATATCTGATTGGAATATCAATAATGCCTTAAAAGAGATCTCCCCTGAAGACTATCAGCTTACACTTCACGAGCTTTGTGAACAATTCTGGTATAAACACGCGAAGTTAGATCCGTGGAAGCGAGGTCAAAAAGTGATGCAAGCCCTTCGTTATAGAGGATGGGAAACAGACTTAATTATTGAGGCGCTCAATAGCCTTAGAAGCGATAGCTAAGTCCCCCTACTGCGTGTCCTAAAGGCATGGGGACCAGATTCGTTTCGGTATATTCTGTGTTGAAAATATTGTAAAAACCTGCACTAAGGGTCCATTGCCCTAATTGCCAGCGGACGTTTCCATCGACTAAATGATAGGGGTCTACTAAAGCAGATTCTCGTTGGGCGAACCTGTAGTTGATTTGTGTTTGAAATTTTGACGTCCAAAAGCTTGTCCAATTGGCCGTAAAATGATGCTTTAATGAATTGATGGAATAGCGTGAAAAAGGAACTTCTGCGGCTTTCAGTTCATCGTTTAAATAGGTATAGGCCACATCAAGTTTATTGTTAATACTGCCAAAGGCAAAATCGGTTTGAGCATCTAATTCAAGGCCCGACGTACGGAGATCCTGAATGTTATTCGCCTCCCAAAGAGCATCTGCCGTCGTTTTGGTGTAATCAATTAAGTTCTCAGAAGAGCGGATAAATATGGCGCCTCCAATTTGTATGTTTTTTCCATCCCAATTAAACCCAATTTCTCCATTCAACGCTTCTTCAGGAGCTAAATCAGCATTCCCTATAGTTGTTCTGTCGGCGTAGTAAAGGTCTGTATAGGTCGGAATTCGGTAGGTATAGCCTACACTCGAAAAAATTTGAAACCTATTCAGGCGTAGTCCAATATCAATTCCTGGGAAGAGATGTGTGCCAAAATCAGAAAAGTAATTTAAAGCGGCCCCTGGTGTAATGCTCAATCGGCGACTGTAGAATTCGAATCGGTGTTCGATATAAGTAGTAAGTGTATTTCGTTTTCTATTGCCGAGGTTATTGGAAGCAATCGTAACGCGATTGACATCAATTCCCAAGCCTGTTTTTCCCCAGTCAGAAACGGTGTAGGTGTCTAGCGCAAACCCCAGTTTATTAGAAATATGGAGGTTGCGATAGATATCCGGACGATTTCTAATATATTCATACATATCTTGGTTTCTTCGCCAATACAGACGTGGTTTAAACACCCAGTCGGACGATTGCCAACGGCTAGTAAGTGCAACCAAACTTCCTTGTGTTTCTTCATACTGATCGATCGCTGCAGGACTTGCATAAAATCCATTGGCTCCAAACTGGCGACTTTGAAAGCTCGCGATTAATTGGACGGGCTTTTGGTTGAACTGTCCATTGCCCTTGAGAAATAGGTTGTGATTTGTAAAGTCTGTATTGTAGCGGTAGCCATCTGACCGGCGGTGAGAATACTGTGTTATCCACCCACTATCGGGGGTACCATTGGCTAATAACACTCTGTAGTGCTGTTGTTCAAAAGCACCGTATTCAGTTTCAACTTCTTGGATAGTACTTTCCGGATTCTTGGTAACCAAATTAATGGCTCCGGTAAATGCATTAGCACCGTATATTCGAGCGGCAGGGCCTTTGAGAATTTCAATCCTTTCCAACACTTCTAGTGGTAGAGCCAAATTTAGCGTATGATGTCCCGTCTGAGGGTCATCTACACGGACCCCATCAATAAGGAGTAGTGTCTGATCAAAAGAGCCTCCTCGGATATACAAATCAGCTTGCATCCCTTGAATACCTCTTCTACGAATATCTATTCCGGCAACATTTTGCAATAATTCCGCTAGGGATTGTGCACCACTTTGCTGAATATCTTCTTTGGATACGATGCTGATGTTTCGAGCATCATCGGAAAAAGGGATTTCTATTCGACTACTTTGTAGAATAACTTCGTTGAGAACAGAGGTAACCTGTCTGGTTTCGACAGCATAACCCAACATCATTTGTAGCCCTAAAAGGCCACTTAAAATCATTTTTTGCATGGGTATTCGCTTTAAACGTTTATATCCACGTACGTACGCCTCACTAAACTTAGGCGTCTGCCAAAAGAATAAGTTTATTGTTTTGAAGCTCGACCGTCCCACCAGTGATAGTAAAACGCACTCTTGACGCATCCTGTTGTTGGAATATAGCCTGTTGCTCTTCTGACAACTCTAGTGCTCCTTCAATCACAACATCTCCCTGTTTGAGGGTAGAAACGATAGGAGCATGATTATTGAGTATCTGAAAAATACCAGCTGACCCAGGAACGGTAACTGAATCTACTTCACCCTGAAAAAGCGTAGCCTCTGGGGAAACAATTTCTAAATACATATTCTAGATTTCAGCTAACATTTTTTCTCCTGCTTCTATTGCTTCCTCAATTGTACCTTTAAGGTTGAAAGCAGCTTCTGGCAGATGATCCAATTCTCCGTCCATAATCATATTAAAGCCTTTGATGGTTTCTTTAATATCTACGAGGACACCTGGAATACCTGTAAATTGCTCCGCTACATGGAAGGGCTGTGAAAGGAATCGTTGTACTCGACGAGCTCTTCCTACAGCTAATTTATCTTCCTCAGAAAGCTCTTCCATCCCGAGGATGGCAATGATATCCTGAAGTTCTTTATATCGCTGTAGCAACTCTTTAACACGTTGCGCACAGTTGTAGTGGTCGTCTCCTAGTATTTCAGCAGTTAAAATTCGAGAAGTAGAATCCAGTGGGTCTACTGCTGGGTAGATTCCAAGCTCTGCAATCTTTCTGGAAAGTACAGTGGTGGCATCCAAGTGAGCAAAGGTGGTTGCTGGTGCGGGGTCTGTTAAGTCATCCGCCGGGACATATACCGCTTGTACAGAAGTAATAGATCCTTTTTTAGTAGAAGTAATTCTCTCCTGCATCGCTCCCATTTCTGTTGCCAAAGTAGGTTGGTATCCTACGGCAGAAGGCATACGTCCTAGAAGGGCGGATACTTCAGATCCTGCTTGCGTGAAACGGAAGATATTATCAACAAAGAAAAGAACGTCTTTTCCCTGACCGTCTCCGGCACCGTCTCGGAAATATTCTGCTACTGTAAGTCCAGAAAGCGCAACTCTAGCACGTGCTCCTGGAGGCTCATTCATCTGTCCAAAAACGAAGGTCGCCTTAGATTCTTTCATGGCAGCATGGTCCACTTTTTGTAGATCCCATCCTCCTTCTTCCATGGAGTGCAAGAAGTCATCGCCATATTTGATAATTCCAGACTCAAGCATCTCACGAAGTAAGTCGTTCCCTTCTCGGGTACGCTCTCCAACGCCTGCGAATACAGAGAGTCCTCCGTGTCCTTTTGCAATATTGTTGATCAGTTCTTGAATCAGAACCGTTTTTCCTACTCCGGCACCACCAAAGAGACCAATTTTACCTCCTTTGGCGTAGGGTTCAATAAGATCAATTACTTTAATCCCTGTAAAGAGTACTTCTGTTGAAGTAGAAAGTTCTTCGAAGGAAGGGGCTTCACGGTGAATTGGCAATCCTTGATCTCCTTCTTTGGGGAGTTCTTCAAGACCGTCGATGGCATTTCCGACAACATTGAATAATCGTCCGTTGACATCCTCGCCAATAGGCATCTGGATGGGGCTACCTTTAGCGACCACTTCAACTCCACGGCTCAGACCGTCGGTAGAATCCATGGAAATGGTTCGGACCGTATCTTCTCCAATATGCGATTGAACTTCTAGTACTAAGGAACTTCCGTCGGGACGCTCGATAGACAATGCGTCATAAATTTTTGGAAGTTCAGCGTCTTGAGAGTTGAATTTTACGTCTACAACTGGACCGATGATTTGCGCTACTTGGCCTTTATTTGTTGCCATATGAGTGATTTCTAAAGGTGATTTAATCGAATGCAAAGATAGGGTCTTCTGTAAAATAGAAAACCAAAGGGCCTACTTTTTTTAAGGGACAAAAAAAGGGAGCTTTTAGCTCCCTTAATTTTTAATAATCGTCAGTTTTTTTAGGGTTGGAAAGTCAATCCTACAAAATAAGTCGATCCTATAAGTCCTGCACCAGGGCCTGAATTATATTCTTCTCCTAAGATGTTTGATCCTCCAACTTTCACCGACAGTTTGTTGAGATTGTAGGTGAGTTGAGCATCCAGCAAGTTTCGCTCAGGTACCATTCCGTCCGCGAATGAAGCTTCCCATAAGTAAGAGTCTATGTGGCGGAAATTTAATCCAAAGCCAACATTCTTAAAGAGGTCTTCTTTTCCTAATGAAAGCTTGTAAGTATTTTCAGGTGTATTAAAACCAGCTTCAAAGTCTGCATCCTGAGATTGGTCGAACTCAAATTCCGCATGTGTAATACTTAAACCAACGTCAAATCCTTTGATGGTAGTATCTAAACCAACATTGAATCCACTAGATTTTACTTCAGCCGAAGTATTTGCTGTGATTGAATAAATAGTAAAATCTCCGTTTCCTAAAGCAGCTAAACTTGCTGGCACTGGTGTAGCCGCGAGAACTCCAGCAGGAATGTGGTTCGCTGTGTCAGCGAGATTAACACTTCCATAGTGAGGAGTGATGACATTATTAGCTGAAATGAAATTTTTGTATTCATTCATGTAGTAGCTAGCATCTACATAAAATGGACCAATTTTTCCACGGTACCCAATTTCATAAGCAGTAACTTCTTCTGGCTTGATTTCTGCAACAGTAGCCTTTTGAAGTAGCGTAGGATTAGCTGCTCCACCTGCAACAAATGCTTGTACTGATGTTGCCGTAAACGAATTGTCACGAACATTTACACCAGAGAGGGTATTAAATACGTTTATAGTCGGCACTAACTGAAACAATGGAGCCATTGCCGCAGTAACCGTTCTAGTCGTCGATCTAAATCGGTCAAAGTTGTCGGGTGCAGCTCCTAAGAGTGTTCCAATAGGGGTTTCTAAACCAATGTATTGATTTTGTGTTGTTGGATATCTGAAACCTGTCTGAAAAGATAAACGGAAGTTGTGGTTACGCGCTTCGTCTGGTGTCCAAACAAAAGAAACACGGGGAGAGTAATTCCCATCAAAGTTTTGGGCACCGTCATAGCGAATAGATCCTGTAAATTTCAAGTGATCGCCAAAGTTTCTTTGGGCCTGAACATATACACCGTATTCTGAAAAATCAATCTTACTTTCACGATCTGTAAATATACTTCCCTCTGAATTCAAGTTATAAGTTCTGTAAGAACCCCCAATCTGGAATTCTGCTAAACCAATCGCATCACCAAAGTTGTAATTTGCATCGAAGTGAGTCAATGATGTGTTATCCGTGAACTTCGATCCGTCATAAAGGGGAGTTGAAGTAATCGTATCAAAAGCTGTGTTAAAGGCAGCACTTCCAACAGCTGGAAGTGTAGCATTTGCCGCGGCATAGGCAGCAGCATGAGCTTGGTCACCTGTTCCTCCCTGAGCTCTAGCGCCAATGTAAGTCCCTGCATACATCCCAAACCAATCCTCAGCAAAAGCCTGCGATAATTTGATTCCAGTATTCACTGCATCGTATGCATTCCCAGAATCCTCTGAAGTAGTATATCCTCTTACAAAGAAATTTTTCCCTCTAAGTTCAAGTTTATGTTGTTGCATAGAGAAGTCTTTGAGGATATATCGGCTGGCTCCTTGATAAATAGAATTACCCATTCCTAATTTTGACACCAAGCTTAGTTCTGTATTCTCTGAAAGCTTAAAGTGGATAGAAGCATCTACTTTAGTACTTGTCGCATCTCCATTGTAGAGTTGTTGTTCAGAATAACCAGGCATAGATACATTTACGCCTGCCGCAAGCGGTAGTGCAGGAGCAAGAGCAGCCGGTAGGAGACCTCTTTGAATCAAAGCTCCTCCGAAGGTTGCTACATCCAAGTTCGCCACGCCTAGAGCAGCTTCTCCGAGCGCTTGAAGGGTAACTTCATCTCCATATAGATTTAAACCGTTGAAAACTGTCTGGTTCCGACGAGAAGTCAATGCATCTGCGACACCAGCTCCTCGGTCTTCATACTGACGGAAGTCTGTAGCCGCCCATTCTTTTCCCTGATAATGAGAAACATTAAACTTTACTGCAAATTTGTCGCTAAGCTTAAAGGCCGCACGAACAGCAACATCGTAATAAGTATTATCCCCATTATTGGAAGATGAGTTGATCCCTGTTTTAGCATATGCGCTCACTCCAGGACTATCAAAAGGACTCTTAGAACGCATGAATAAGATACCGTTGAATGCATTTGCCCCGTATAGAGCCGAAGAAGCTCCAGGAAGTAATTCCAAAGAAGCAACGTCTAATTGATTCAATCCTAAGAGGTTACCTACGGCAAAGTTTAATCCAGGTGCCGCATTGTCCATCCCATCCACAAGTTGTAGGAAACGGGTGTTCGCAAAAGAGGCAAACCCACGAGTATTTACTGAAGCAAATCCTATAGCAGAATAGTTAACATCTACTCCTTTAAGATTTTCTAGAGACGTATAAAAGTCAGGAGATGTAGCGTTTTGAATGTCTTTTAAGCTTAAGCGCTCAACAGAAACTGGCGATTCTGCAATACGCTCAGGCGTTCTAGAAGCCGCAATAATAATTTCTTCAAGTTCGTTTTGCGCTTCCGTTAAAACAATGTTTAAGGCAGCATCGGCAGAAGTTACTTGAACTTCCTGCGTTTCAAAACCTACGGAACTTACTTTAATCGTAAAAGGTAGGGCAGAAGCTGTAGTAAAACTAAAGTTACCGTCAAAATCTGTCACCACACCTTCACCTTCCTGAATAAGCACGTTGGCTCCAGGAATAGGCTGGTTGTTGTTGTCATTAACTGTTCCTTTAATGGTCGTCTGAGCAAAAGCTAGCGTCACCGAAAAAACAGCTAAAAGTGTCCATAATTTTTTCATGTGATTTTTGTTTCTATGTATTTAAGAATCGTAAATATAGTTAATTTGTTAAACAATAGTTAAACCCATAGCCAGTTTGAAACCAAATTTTGATCAAGTATTAATTCATTTTGATGCCAACCAACAGTCAGGACTCTATTGGATCTTGGCATTTATAATGTTTGGAGTAGCTCTTCAAATTCGTCTGGAGGACTTTAAACTATTGTGGATCCAACAAAAAAGCGTGTGGGCAGGATTGCTGAGTCAGTTTGTTCTTTTGCCCTTGCTCACCTTTGTTTTAGTTCGTTTAACGGAACCTCATCCTAGCCTTGCCTTGGGGATGTTCTTAGTTGCGGCATGCCCCGGTGGGAATATTTCAAATTTTATGAGCGCTCATGCGCAAGCCAACATTCCTCTTTCTGTTAGTTTAACGGCTTTTTCATCAGGGCTGGCCGTCTTTCTTACACCGTTGAATTTTATGTTTTACGCCTCTTTATACGAGCCCACAGCACTCCTGCTAACCAGTATTCATGTAGATGGAAAAGAGCTTTTAAAACTGCAAGTCTTAATGCTCGTTTTACCCTTGTTTATAGGAATGTACCTCGCTCACAAATTCCACTCCATTGCCAAAAGCCTTGCGCGGGTTGTACATCCTTTATCCTTGGGAATTTTTATCCTGTTGGTGTCGGTCGCTTTTTGGAATAATCGAGAGTTGTTTCTCGAGCACTTTGAAGTGTTTTTCTTCTGGGTGTTGGTCCACAATGCGATAGCTTTGTGTAGTGGCTACGGCCTTGGTTTAGGCTTTGGATTAGATAAAAACAGTTGTCGTACATTGGCTATAGAAACGGGCATTCAAAATTCGGGATTGGGACTAGTCATCGTTTTTTCGTTCTTTAGTCAATTAGGGGGAATGGCCATGATAACTGCCTGGTGGGGGATTTGGCACATCATTTCTGGTCTTGCTATTTCCACTAATTTTAGATATCGACCGCTTCGCTGATTATTTATGACGTACCGCATATTTAGATTCTTCTTCCGTCTTTATTTTCGCATTTATTTTGGGAAAATACAGGTGTTTGGTGCAGATAAAATTCCCCCAAATGCTGGGGTGTTACTGAGTCCCAATCATCAGAATGCTCTGATTGACCCGCTTGTTATTGCCGTATGTCTGCAACAGCCGATTTATTTTTTTACCCGTGGGGATGTTTTCGTCCCATTAGTCAAGGGTCTATTTAAGCGTTTGCAATTACTTCCAGTTTATCGCATCCGCAATGGCTTTTCCAGCTTAAAAAAAAATAAAGACACCTTCGCGCGTGGAGCACAACTGTTATCCGGAGGGGAAAAGGTGGTTATGTTTTCTGAAGGTCTACATCATTTAGAACACTACCTATATCCAATTTCCAAGGGGAGCAGTCGTTTTGTATTGGAGGCCCAGCAAAAAACTAGCCGCCCCATATTCATGCTCCCTGTCGGCATCAATTATAGTCATCCTCATCGTGCTGGCGCTGCGATTCACCTTGTTTTTGGCGATCCAATAGCAGTTCCGAAGGAATCTACTCAACCACCTATAAGCCCTCAACGGATAAGATCCCTAAAGGAAGATTTGGAAGAGAAGATGCGCCAATGTTTATGGATTCCAGAAAAGTCGGAGGATTATCCTCTACAACTTCGACAATTAACCTATGCGTTGACGCGTAAATCTTTTGATGAGGTGAGGGGTTTGTTACAATATCCTTCAAAAGAGCTTCCAAAAAAGAGTCGAATATTCCCCATCGTAAAGTTTTTTGCGTGGATGAACTATCCTCCCGCTCTGTGGCTCAATAGGCAATGTCGTCAGTTGAAAGACCCCGTTTTTGAGGGAACTACACGACTAGCAGGGAGTCTTGTAGTCTATCCCATCTGGTGGTTTTCGACAGGACTTTTGGTTCATTATTTCTACGGTTTTAAGACAGCAATAATAACGGCAGCAACCTTTGTATTAGCAAAACACATAGAAAATAAAATCAACATAAGAAAAGCAAATAATTAAAGTGTCTGCACCTTTTTATAGAGGATGAATACTCGCTCTTAGAGGAGTTTGGTTTGTAGCAGACCGGCTTATAATGGTAGTTTGAATTACATTTGTAGTCTATGAAAGATGTAATCATTATCGGAGCAGGACCAATAGGTCTGGCGTGTGGAATTGAAGCTCAGCAAAAAGGGCTGGATTATTTAATCTTAGAAAAAGGTCTTTTGGTCAATTCAATTTTTCACTACCCTCGCAACATGACCTTCTTTTCGACTTCCGACCATCTGGAAATAGGAAATGTTCCATTTATTTCACATCAGCCAAAACCAACACGTAGCGAAGCCTTAGAATATTACAGGAGAGTTTGTCAACACTATCAGTTGGCACTGAAGCTATATGAAGGGGTTGAAGAAATTATCCCGGAGAAGTCAGGTTTTTTCGTTCGAACCGCCAAGGATTCCTATCGCGCTAAAAATATTGTCATTGCTTCAGGATTTTACGATCGCCCTTATTTGTTGAATGTTCCTGGCGAAGATTTACCCAAAGTGAAACACTATTACGATGAGCCTCATCCTTATTTTCACATGGATGTGGTCGTGGTGGGGGCGGCAAATTCAGCGGTCGATGTGGCATTGGAAACCTATCGCAAAGGGGCCAAAAGTGTCACCATGATTATTCGAGAATCAGAGATCGGAAAAAACGTCAAATATTGGGCTCGTCCAGATATTGTTAACCGTATTCAAGAAGGGAGTATACAAGCCTATTTCAATGCTGAAATCGATCAAATATTTCCGGATCGTGTAGCATTTACGACCCCTCAGGGGCAACAAACGATCCCGAACGATTTTGTTTTAGCCATGACAGGGTATCAGCCGCATTTCCAAATGCTCGAAAGTTTATCAGTTCAATTTCAGGAGGATGCCTACCGAACACCCATCTACGATACCCAAACCATGGAGTCCACGACTGCGGGTGTCTACTTAGCTGGAGTTGTGTGTGGAGGGTTAAAAACGAACAAGTGGTTTATTGAAAATTCGAGAGAACACGCCCCGAAGATTATCGACCATATTGCACAAAAAATATCAGATTAGTTTCGCAAGTGCCAATACCGATCCTATATGTATCCCATCGTGGAATCCAGCAAACGCAACAGCTTTTTCAATAGAATCGATCGTGAAATTGGTTGAAGTAGTATAACTGGAATACTGCTTGAAAAAATCATTCTCATCCAAATCCTTTTTTAGCTGTAACAAGCTTTCTGTAAACAAGTTTTTTAACTCCTCTACTTTAGTTGCTGAAACGTCTTCGGTGGGTTTGGTGCCCTTTCGAAAATTATCGATCCAATACCCATCCAATGGAATAGGTTGTTTGGCAATAGCATAGGTCAATAACATTCGTGTAGCCAGACAATGTCCGATGTTCCAGACGATGTTATTATTGAATCCTGCAGGGATACGATTCAACTGATCGTTGTCGAACCGATCGAGTAATTTGACGAATAACTGCTGGTTATGTTGCCAAATTTCGAGCGATTGTTGCAGGGAAGTTTCGATCATAGGACTAGAATGAAATGTATTTAATCTCTAAGGCGAAAGGACTGTCCAAGGTGTTGGATGCCTGACCTACTAAAACGGTCTTATGCGGACTTAGCAGAGCGCTTTGAGGGATAGAACGAGATTCGTTGGTGGATAAATTTATTCGATGCGTACTCGTGTTTTGAATATCTGAAGTGATCATCAATCCGATATCTATATTGGTAGAGTCACGACGAATGATATCGCTGATATGATCTGTAATTCGAAAACGGTATCGCCAGGGTTCTCCAGCATCATTATATTCCAGTAACCCACTGTAAATGACTTTACGTCCGTCTTCATTCTCGCTCTGGTCGATGGTGTGATCAACTAAGGGCAGACCGTTATCATAACGATATAAGTGTAATCGGGGCGCTTGCAAGCTAACAGGGTTGTCTGGATCTACATAAAAAGAAAGACTAGCTTCATTGATCAACCAGGAGTCAGACCGAAGCCTGCTGAGGGTTTCGTTGTCATTGGGGTTTTCGTCATCGAAAAGCCGTAAACGTCCCATAAATGCCCCTCCATTGAGGAAGATTTGTGCCGTAGACTCGTCACTTTGAGCGGCTACATTTGCCTGTCCCTGTCCATTGATAACTGTATTGAATCGAACGCCTCCTAAACTTAAAGTTTCCGTGGCATTTTCTATATCAATCGTATCATCAGACGTATCGTCTGTCGTTCCGTTTTGGTTAACACGTCTATAGGTGTAGTTGATTTTTACTGTGGCGCTATTGGCGTCTAACAGCATGTAGAGATTTTCGTTTCCAGGATCGATCTCGATCAATAAACCTCTTATGTGTCTTTGAAAAGCAGAAGGGTCTGTTAATACACTCTCCCCTTCCTGGTCGAGTATTCTCGTTTGAAAAAAAGAAGGTTCTAAAGGAATGCGAATTCGAGGAGTTAATCGGGTTTCTACTAGAGTGGTTTCATCCTCATCCGTCTCTTCATCATCCTCGGTATAGTTAAAGCGAAGTTCTTCAAGATTCAGACGGGTAGTTTCATTGTAAAGGGTAGTTCCCACAAAGCCTTCTTGTAAAAAATTCCGGTCGGAATAGTAGATAGATTGCGTTTCAAAATTATTAAAGGGGTCTAAAGGACTGAGGTAGTAAGTCAATTCGTGAACCCCCATTCGAAAACTGGCATCGCGGTTCCCAAAAATAGAATCGATCTCATAGACTTTATTTTCAGCATCATAACTAGAATTGTCTTCATCTACATCGTCTAAAATTCCGTCGTTGTCTGAATCTGGACTTAAGGGGTTGAGTCCTGCTTGAGTTTCCAAAATATCGGATACTCCGTCTTGGTCTGTGTCGCTTTGGGGATCTTCAGAGTCGATGTCAAAGGCATCGATTACCCCGTCGTTGTCCGCATCGTCAAGGTTGTTAAAAAAGGGGATTTCCAAGAAAACTTCTGTAACCGTCTCTTGTTCGTCTATATAAGTAACTGTTTCCCCAGAAGTATCCGCCTCATTTTCAGGACTGAGAATACCAAAATTAGCATCGGCCAATAGAGATACCTGAGAAACAAAAATAGCTTCTGTTTCTCCCATAAGTGGGTCGTTGAATCTTCCGAGTTGTGCGACCGGGAGGTTGTTACTTTGGAAATTATTGATCTGATGTTGATAGGCATATGCCGGGAAGGCAGCTATTTCATTCTCGAATGCTTCGCCATCGAATAATTCGCCAGAAACGTTATGGTAATCAGGTTGGCATTGGTAGCACACCAAACATAATCCAAAAATCATCCATAAGAAGGGACGGTGTAGGAATTTCATGTAATACTTATATCAGATGTTGGGCATAAAAATCTACATAGGCCTCAGCCGAAGTAGATTCCGTGTGTTCTAGTGTGGGAAGTTGGTGATCTTTGATAGTGGTCTGAAGGGCATCCGACTGAATATCGCTACTGTATCCAAAAGCGTTTAAGTGCGGCAGGCTTTCTTGGATTAGAGTATCGAAGTTTGGTCCAGCATAGGGGGCAGCAATCTTTTGATCGATTCCGTCAAAAACCATTTTCTGGTGCATGTCCGCTGCAAGGCTTCCCTCAAAATCTTTCGCATAAGCAGAGAGCATAATACTACTGTTTTCGAACAAAGGCTCATTTTCGAAATAACTTTTCAAATAGATAGGGAATAGACTTGTAAACCAACCGTGCAAATGAATAATATCAGGCGACCAGTTGAGTTTTTTAACCGTTTCCACAACACCTTTGGTGAAGAATATCATTCGCTCGTCATTGTCCGGGAAGAGGGTATTTTCATCTTGGTGTAAGACCCCTTTTCGCTTGAAGTATTCCTCGTTATCGATAAAGTAGACTTGCATTCTTTCTTTGGGAATTGAAGCGACCTTAATGATGAGAGGCATATCCATGTCATTGATCACTAAATTCATTCCCGAAAGCCGAATAACTTCGTGCAATTGATGTCGACGTTCGTTAATCAGCCCATATCTTGGCATAAAAATTCGAGTTTGCCCTCCAGCATCGTTTACCGCTTTAGCGATTTGAAAAGCATTTACTGCTTGTGTTGTTTGCGGAAGATAGGGCACGACCTCCGAGGAGATGATCAACACGCGTTTGTCTTTAATCATGGATAATCTCTTTTGAATTGTTCGTTCGAAAGTCTTGCAAAATTACAAAAATTATACTTAACTCTCGCTTATGCAGTATCTTTGAACTCTTATTTGACAAACTTTTGCAAATTTTTAAAACTTTTTCAGCGCTTCAACAACAATTGGCAAGAAGTCCTAAGATCCTTGGCTTTGTTCCAACCATGGGAGCCTTGCACTCAGGACATCTGTCCCTAGTGAAAAAAGCAGTGGCAGAAAACGAACATGTCGTCGTGAGTATATTTGTTAATCCTACCCAATTCAACAATCCCACAGACTTGGAGAAATATCCCAGGACCTTAGAAAAAGATCTGCAGGCATTATCCATTTTTGCAGATCAGCTGAGTGTTGTTTGCCCCAGTGTAGAAGAAATGTATGGCGATCGGCTTTCCGCAGACCACTATGAACTCGGGAAATTAGAAGAAGTCATGGAAGGGAAAATGCGTCCAGGACACTTTCAAGGGGTGGCCACTATAGTGGAAAAGCTTTTCAAGGCTGTTCGTCCGCAAAGGGCTTACTTTGGAGAAAAAGATTTTCAGCAACTGATGGTCATACGGCATTTGGTCGAACTCAAAGCCATCCCGGTTGAAATTATTCAATGCCCGATTGAAAGAGAAAGTAATGGCCTTGCACGTAGCTCACGGAATGAGCTATTAAGTTTAAATGCTCGGAAAAATGCGGGGCAGATCTACGCCGTTTTACAACAAGCCAAAGCAGACTATCTCTCCCAAGAATTCACCTACGAAGAACTAAAGGAAAGAGCTTTAAAAGCTCTTTCTCAAATCCCTGACAGTCAAGTAGAATACTTTGTCATAGCAAACGAACACGACTTAGCAGAAATTCAATCCTTGCACAACGCTCGTTCGGTGCGCGCTTTTGTAGCTGTGAATGTCGAAAAAATTAGACTAATCGATACCATGAATTACCAAGAATAAATACCTTTGCCCCATGCAAATAGAGGTGATAAAATCCAAAATTCATCGCGTACGTGTTACACACGCAGATCTCAATTATGTCGGGAGTATTACCATCGACAGAGACCTGATCGATGCTGCCAACTTAGTCGTTGGAGAAAAGGTCCAAGTTGTCAATGTCAATAATGGAGAACGACTTGAAACCTATGTAATCGAAGGGACAGCCGGCTCAGGTGAAATTACACTGAATGGACCTGCCGCACGAAAAGTACAAGCCGGTGATATTGTCATCATTATTGCCTATGCTCGGATGGACATGGAAAGCGCCAAATCTTTTACACCCTCTTTGATATTCCCTAACGAGCAAACTAATCGTTTAGCTTAAAGCCATGCGATTGTCGTCTGTACTTAAAGTATTGATCCCTTTAGCAATTGGGATTTTCTTTATTTATCTATCCTTAAGTCAGACCACAGCGGAGCAACAGCAAGAAATCTGGCAAAACTTTACACGTGCCGATTTTAGGTTTGTATTGCTGTCTGTTTTGTTGGGTTTTTTGAGTCATTTGTCAAGAGCATATCGATGGCTGTATTTATTATCGCCATTAGGATATAAGCCAAAATTCATCAATTGTGTTCTGACGGTATTCGTTACTTATTTAGCTAATTTAGGGATCCCTCGATCGGGAGAAGTCTTTCGGGCGACCTTGATGTGGAATTATGAAAAAATCCCCTTCGAGAAAAGTTTTGGGACCATCGTACTTGAAAGACTAGTCGATCTGTTTTTTTTGGCGGTCGTAGTGGCAGTGGCTCTGGCCTTTCAATTCGATCTGATCTGGGAGACTGTGTTTGGTTCTCGAGCATTTGATTTCTTCAACTTGGGGCTCATTGTTGGAATACTTCTACTGTTGTTCTTGCTACTGAAGCAACTTTGGAAAAAGTCTTTCCCCGGAAAGCAACGCATACAAACTTTTGGCGAGGGCATTCGAGATGGATTATTGTCTTTCCAAAAAATGGAGAAAAAAGCTTTTTTTGTCCTTCATTCAATTTTTATTTGGTGCATGTATATCGCAATGTTTTATGTGATTAAGTGGACCATTCCGCAAACTTCATTTCTGGGCTTAGACGCCTTAATTCCCGGATTTGTAGTTGGGGCATTAGCCATTTCAGCGACGAATGGCGGCATAGGGGTTTATCCATATGGTGTTGCTCTAGTCTTGCAGAGTTTTGAAGTGGCAGAAGCCCCGAGCTTGTCTTTTGGATGGATTATGTGGACGGCACAGACCGCTATGATTATTATTGCAGGAGGCCTTTCCTTTGCTGCACTTCCATTGGTGAATCGGACGAAAACTGGTACGGATGGCTAAAGCAAAAAAAGCATTTTTTTGTCAAAATTGTGGAGCACAACACCCACAGTGGCAAGGACAGTGTAAGGCATGTAAGGAATGGAACACGCTGGTGGAAGAGATCATTACCCCAGCCGATCAGACAACTTCTTTCAAAGCTCCACAAACGAAAAACATCCCACAGTCTCTGGTCGAGATCAAAGCCGACGACCATCCGAGAATACTGAGTCAAGACCCAGAAATGAATCGCATTTTGGGAGGGGGTTTTGTCCCCGGGGCGGTGATGCTACTGGGAGGAGAACCCGGAATTGGCAAATCGACCTTACTGTTACAGCTTTCCATGCAAATGGGGAAGAAGGTCCTGTATGTTTCTGGAGAAGAAAGTTTACAACAAATAAAATTAAGAGCCGACCGACTCGGGCTAGCTGCCGAACATACGTTTATCTTGAGTGAAACCGATTTGGGAAGTATTTTTAGTCACCTTGAAAATATAAACCCTGAATTGATCATCATTGATTCTATTCAAACCCTACAAACAGATCGTATTGATAGTGGAGCTGGGTCTGTATCACAAATAAAAGCCTGTACGGCGGAGTTAATTAAGCTGGCCAAAACCACTCAAATCCCCATTGTCTTGGTCGGGCATATCACTAAAGAAGGCCAATTAGCCGGGCCTAAGATTTTAGAGCACATGGTCGATACGGTGTTGCAATTTGAAGGCGATCGCAATCATATGTATCGCATCATTCGAGTCCAAAAAAACCGATTTGGGGCAACTTCAGAACTGGGGATCTACGAAATGCAGACAGAGGGGTTAAGACCTGTGACCAATCCTTCCGAACTACTTCTTTCTCAGCCACGAGAGGGGCTCAGTGGACATGCCGTAGTTGCTACAATTGAGGGAATCAGACCGCTAATGATCGAAGTTCAGGCACTGGTCAGTACGGCCGTATACGGGACACCTCAACGATCTACCACTGGTTTCAACACCAAAAGGCTAAATATGTTGTTGGCTGTGTTGGAAAAAAGAGCAGGATTTGCCTTGGCAACCAAAGATGTATTTATCAACATAGCTGGAGGTTTAAGTTTAGAAGATCCGGCGCTGGATTTAGCCGTTGTTGCTGCCATTCTTTCTAGTTATCTGGATGTGGCTATACCCGCTCATTGTTGTTTCGCTGCCGAAGTAGGCCTTTCGGGGGAATTGCGGCCAGTTCCCAAGGTTGACCAGCGCATCTCCGAAGCAGCAAAGTTAGGATTTGAATCTATCGTCGTGGCTGGGGTAGGGAAACAAACCCTCAAGCACGATACCATCAAGATTCATAATTTTGACAAACTGGCTGATGTCTTAACATTTCTTTTTCACCAAAAAAAATAGGCTTCCTCTAAAAAAGGCCTAATTTTAATTTGGTTTTAAAAATGGTCTATGGAAAAAATCATACAAAACTTCTTAGCCGAGGTTCGTCAGCGGAATCAGAACGAACCTGAGTTTCTACAAGCTGTTTCAGAAGTTGCAGAAAATGTCCTGCCCTACATCGTTCAACACGATATTTATTACGGACAGAATATTTTATTGCGTATGGTGGAACCCGAACGGGTAGTATCTTTTCGCGTTGCTTGGTTGGACGATCAGGAGCAGATTCAGGTGAATCGGGGCTACAGGATTGAGATGAATTCCGCTATTGGCCCCTATAAAGGAGGGCTGCGTTTTCATCCTTCTGTTAACCTAAGTGTTCTGAAGTTTTTGGCATTTGAACAAATTTTTAAGAACAGCCTGACCACTCTCCCTATGGGCGGTGGAAAAGGCGGAGCTGATTTTGACCCCAAAGGAAAATCAGATACTGAAGTGATGCGTTTTTGCCAGAGTTTCATGACCGAGTTGTTTCGACATATCGGCCCGAATAGAGATATTCCTGCGGGCGATATAGGTGTTGGAAGTCGTGAGATTGGATATTTATTTGGCCAGTACAAACGCTTAAAAAATGAGTTTACAGGCGTGTTAACTGGTAAAGGTGTCAGTTGGGGAGGATCCCTGATTCGGCCGGAAGCCACGGGCTATGGAGTGGTTTATTTTGTTGAAAATATGCTTTCCCAACAGTCAGACAGCTTAAAAGGAAAAGATGTCGTTATTTCTGGATCTGGAAATGTTGCGCAATACGCAGCGGAAAAAGCTTTACAGTTAGGAGCACGCGTCTTGACCCTTTCAGATTCTTCTGGCTACATCCACGATCCCGACGGGATAGACGCAGAAAAGCTAGCGTTTGTCATGCACTTAAAAAATGTTGAACGCAAGCGCATACATGCATACGTCGAAAAATATCCTAAAGCAGCCTTTTTTAGCGGTAAAACACCTTGGGGAGTTCCTTGTCAAATTGCCCTTCCTTGTGCCACTCAAAATGAACTGAACTTGGAAGATGCAAAGCAATTGGTCGCTAATGGTTGTTTATGTGTTGGGGAAGGAGCAAACATGCCTACTACCCCCGATGCGATCCATTACTTTCATGAAAAAAAGATGCTTTTTGCCCCCGGTAAAGCTTCCAATGCTGGAGGGGTGGCTGTTTCTGGTCTTGAAATGGCACAAAACTCTTTGCGCTACAGTTGGACAAGAGAAGAAGTCGATCAAAAATTACAAGATATTATGGGCGATATTCATCAGTCTTGTGTCGCCTATGGAATGTCCGATGGGTATGTTAATTATGTGAAAGGGGCGAATATTGCTGGTTTCGTGAAAGTAGCTGATGCGATGTTAGCACAGGGAGTGGTTTAATCCATGACAATCGATCTTCAAATCATTGTACTGGGTACAACAAAATACAGTGATTCCAGTCTTATTTTACATACCTATACAAAAGAGTACGGCCGCTTAAGCATAATGCTCAAGGGGGTAAGAAATGCTAAAAAGGGCAGTATCAGAACGGCCCTGTTTCAACCGCTTAACTGTTTGGACACGGTGGTCGATTACAAGCCGAAAAGAGAACTACAATACCTCAAGGAGGCTAAGATCCATACGGTTTATAATTCCTTACATCGGGATTTCGCGAAAAGCTCAGTTGTTCTTTTTTTGTCCGAAGTGTTAGGGCAGCTACTCCGGGAAGAATATGCCGAAAACGAACCTTTGTATACCTATATCACTCAGGCATTCACTTGGTTTGACGATGAAGAAAAAGCCCCTAATTTCCATTTGAAGTTCCTGATGGAACTCACCAAATTCTTGGGTGTTTACCCTAATTTTATGGAACCAAAAACGGGTTTTTTTGATTTGGACGCTGCTGCATATGTTCAACAGCAACCCGTTGAAAATTTTATTTCTGGAGAACTGCTAAAGCATTGGGAAGCCTTGCATCGATCTTCTTTTGACACCATATCTGAACTGTCTTTTAACCAGCAAATTCGTTTGGGTCTATTAAGCCAAATCATCGTATATTACCGCTTGCATTTGCAAAACTTTAAAGAACCAAAATCCTTAGCAGTACTTCATGGGCTTTTTCAATAAAATTTTCACGAGCCTAGGGATTCTTTTTTTAACACTCGCTGTTTATCAGTTGCAAGCACAAACACTGATTGTTCGAAATGCCCAAACACAGGAAAAACTCAATCAAGTAGCCGTATTCTCGGCCGACCTTCTTCACTACAATACAACAGATTCCTTGGGAGTTGCATCACTGGAAGGATTTAGTACCAAACAATGGATTCAGTTGCAATTACTGGGTTTTGAAGATCAGCATTTCTATTGGGAGGGAGAGTCTTTGGTGGAAATGTATTTAGAACCCCAGATAGAGAATTTGGAAGAAGTTATCTTATCGGTCGCTCGTTCAGCAAACAAACGTGCATCCTTAGCTGAAAAGGTAAGCGTGATTCGCGCAGATAAGATCCAAAAAAACCGAACAGAAACGGCTGCTGAATTGTTACAGTCTGCCGGTGGGGTGAGGATTCAAAAAAGTCAGGGGGGAGGGGGGTCGCCAGTGATCCGCGGATTTGAAGCCAATAGAATCTTATTGGTCGTCGATGGAGTACGGATGAATAATGCCATCTATCGTTCCGGGCATTTACAAAACGCTATTACCATAGACCCACATATTTTAGATCGAATTGAAGTTGTATACGGGTCCTCTTCTGTCGGATACGGATCAGATGCCCTAGGAGGAGTGGTTCATTATTACACCAAAAGTCCAAAGATTGGAATGGATAAGGCTGTTCAATCGCATTTTAGTACCAGCTATAACACTGCCAACACTGCATGGGTACAAAATGTTGCTGTTGAAACCTCCGATGCGCGATGGGGAACATACACTTCTTTGAGTTATTCGAGTTTTGGAGATATACGAATGGGGAAAAACCGTTTTCACGACTATGAGGATTGGGGTAAAAACTTTTTGTACTCCGAAAATACAGCGACCGACTACCGAACAGTTCCAACGGTTAATACCGACCCAAGCCTGCAAAAAAACACGAGCTACAGTCAATGGGATCTCTTTCATAAAATCGTATACCAACAATCGGAAAGCATACAATGGGGCCTGAATTTACAGTTTTCTCGTTCTTCTGATATCGACCGTTACGATAAACTCAGCGAATACAATGGGGACAGTTTAAAGTTTAGTGAATGGTACTATGGCCCTCAAATTCGTTTGTTATTGGCTCCCCGAACTGAATTCTTCCCTCAAAAACGATGGATGGATCGCGGAAAAGTTATTCTTGCGTATCAATATGTCGAGGAATCGCGCAATAGTCGAAGGTTTACAAGCCTCAACCGTAAATCGCAGGAGGAAACAGTGAATGTTTGGAGTTTAAATGCCGATTTTGACACCAAAAAGATCAACAAGCAAAAGTGGTCTTATGGGACAGAGCTTTTATACAATCAGATTCAATCGATTGCCTATCAACGCGAATTAGGTGTGAGAAATAATCGTGTAGAAAGCTTAGGATTAAGATTGCCCGTTCCGACCCGTTACCCCTCAGATGGCTCCACCTATGGTAGTTTTGCCGTTTATTTGAATTGGATTTATGAGTTATCGGAAAAAATCACCTTAAACGTAGGGTCTCGATTTACCCTGACGAGCATTGATGCAAATTGGACTGAAACCGCATTAATTAATGCTTCTTTTACCAATGTTCATCTTCAATCTGAAGCCCTGACCAATACGGTAGGCCTCAGTTATCGCCCCACCCAACGATGGCAATGGAATACCTTGTTGTCCAATGGGTTCAGAAGCCCCAATATAGACGATATTGGGAAGATTCGCGAAAGTAATGGACAGCTAATTGTCCCCAATGACTTTCTGAAACCCGAATACGCCTATACAGCAGAAACTTCTTTGCGCTTTAACAGTACTAATCGTGAGTTTTATGGTGGGATTAACACTTATGCCACTCTTGTTTCACAGCATATTGTTCGATCGGATTACACGATTTTTTCGGATACTTCTACCGAGGATGTTAACACTATCCTATACAATGGGGAGGAGGTCAGAACTATCGCAAATAAAAACTTTGGTAATCGCTGGATATATGGGGGCTCTTTAGATTTACGCTGGAACATAAAAGAGTATTGGAAAACACAATTAAGTCTGACCTACACTGCGGCCGATGAAAATATGCAGTATGGCCCTATGCCTTCGATATCCCCCTTCTTTGGTTTTTGGGAAATGAGCTATCAAATCAATGATTTTAGTACTGCCCTTAGAGTGGATTTTTCTGATGCAAAAGCTCCTGACCAATATAGCTTTGGAGGAGAAGATGGCCTAGAGGAAACACCAATCATTCGCCCAACTGCTGAAGTAGTTACCGATCGGTATGCCGGAATGCCTGCTTGGTCGGACTGGAGTTTAGTGGGGCGCTACAGTCCCTCCGACACCTGGCAACTACACTTTGGCATCACAAATATTCTGGATGCACACTATCGGACGTTTGCATCTGGAATATCTGCTCCAGGGAGAAGTCTTCGGCTGGGAATCGATCTCAATTTTTAAATAAAAAATAAGGTCAAATTCCTTAATTTCGCAGCACTTAACAAATTGCTTTCATGGCCTTTAAGGAATATAAACATTTGAATCTCCCTCAGATTGCTCAGGAGGTCCAACAGTTTTGGGAAGAAGAAGAAATCTTTAACCGTAGCATATCGGAACGGGAAGGTGCTCCCGCATATGTGTTTTTTGAAGGACCCCCTTCTGCCAACGGAATGCCGGGGATTCACCATGTCATGGCTCGAACCATAAAAGATTTGTTTTGTCGATACAAAACCCAAAAGGGCTATCAGGTAAAGAGAAAAGCAGGGTGGGATACCCATGGCCTTCCCGTAGAGTTGGGGGTTGAGAAAGAGTTAGGAATTAGCAAAGAAGATATTGGTTCTAAAATATCGGTTGAGGAGTATAGCGAGGCGTGTAAAAAAGCTGTTATGCGCTACACAGACGTCTGGAACAACCTAACTCACCAAATGGGGTATTGGGTGGATACGGACAACCCTTACGTTACCTACACACCAAAATACATGGAATCTGTGTGGTGGTTACTACAACAGATCTATCAAAAAGGACTCTTGTATAAAGGCTATACTATTCAGCCTTATTCCCCTATGGCCGGGACCGGATTGAGCTCACACGAACTCAACCAGCCAGGGACCTATCAGGATGTAAGTGACACGACTGTCACAGCGCAGTTCAAGCTCCATCCGGCCAGTCTTCCGGAAGCTTGGAAAAGCGATATCCCTCTTTTTGCTTTGGCTTGGACAACAACGCCATGGACCCTTCCTTCCAATACAGCACTTACAGTTGGCCCTAAGATCGACTATGTCATAGTTCAGACCTATAACCAATACACCCATGCGCCCATTCATGTGATTTTGGCGCAGAAATTAATCTCGAAACAATTTGCTAAAAAATATGTCGAGGTTGCTACTCCGTCTGCGCTTGAAGACTACACAGCAGGAGATAAAAAAATACCTTATTGTGTTCTTACCCAAGCTAAAGGAGCCGAACTGATCGGAATTCAATACGAACAGCTATGGGAGGAATCGCCACTCCCTTTGGAGAATCCAGAAAATGCATTTCGAATTATTGGTGGGGATTTTGTGACGACTGAAGATGGAACTGGGATTGTACATACTGCCCCTACTTTTGGTGCCGATGATGCTAAAGTTGCTGCAGAAGCAACTCCTCCTGTTCCTCCCCTCTTGGTTAAAGATGAACATGGAAATCAGGTACCACTGGTCGACCTCAAAGGAAGATTTCGCCCGGAGGTAGGAAACTTGGGTGGTCGATTTGTAAAAAACGAATACTACCCAGAAGGACAAGCTCCTGAAAAGTCTGTGGATGTTGAAATAGCAATACTGCTCAAAACACAGAACCGAGCATTTAAAGTCGAAAAGTATGTTCACGCCTATCCTAATTGTTGGCGGACAGATAAGCCTATATTGTATTATCCCCTCGATTCCTGGTTTATTAAAGCGACTGCTGTTCGTTCGCGAATGGTGGACCTCAATCAGCAAATTCATTGGAAGCCTCAATCGACAGGGGAAGGACGATTTGGGAACTGGTTGTCCAATGCAAACGATTGGAACTTATCCAGGTCCCGCTTCTGGGGGATTCCACTCCCTATTTGGAGAAGTGAAGACGGTAGTGTAGAACGGATGATTGGCTCTGTGGCTGAACTTAAAGAAGCCATACAAGAAGCAATAGCCGCAAATCTGATGGAAGAAGATCCTTACCCTGACTTTGTCCTTGGGGATATGAGCGATGCTAATTATGCGCATATAGATCTGCACAAACATATTGTGGACAAGATTGTTCTTGTCGGACCAAAGGGGGAACCGCTATACAGAGAACCTGACCTGATCGATGTTTGGTTTGATTCGGGAGCAATGCCCTACGCCCAATGGCACTACCCTTTTGAAAATAAGGAAATGATCGATGCCAACAAGGCCTTCCCAGCTGATTATATCGCTGAAGGAGTCGACCAGACTAGAGGGTGGTTCTATACCCTACACGCAATTGCGACTTTAGTTTTCGATGATTTGGCCTACAAAAATGTAGTCTCTAATGGTTTAGTGTTAGACAAAACAGGGCAAAAAATGTCGAAGCGGTTAGGGAATGCAATTGACCCTTTTGAAACCTTAGCTACACATGGCCCTGACGCCACGCGCTGGTATATGATTGCCAACGCAAACCCATGGGACAACCTTAAATTTGATCTTGAAGGGATTGTAGAAACAAAACGAAAATTTTTCGGAACGCTCTACAATACGTATTCATTTTTTGCTTTATACGCCAATATCGATGGCTTTGATTTTAAAGCCCCGCAGATACCTCTAGCCGACCGTGTAGAGCTCGACCAATGGATTCTTTCAGAGCTACATTCATTGATGGCTCAGGTAGACGAAGATTTCAAGGCCTATGAGCCGACTCGAGCGGCCCGAGCGATTTCAGATTTTGTCCAAGAAAAATTGAGTAATTGGTATGTCCGATTGTCCAGAAGGCGTTTTTGGAAAGGCAGCTATGGACCCGATAAAATTGCAGCTTACCAAACCCTGCACACTTGCTTAACGACTGTTGCTCAACTCATGGCTCCCATTGCACCATTTTTCGCGGAAAGACTTTACAGGGACCTCATGAAACTAGAGCACACCAATGCCTCAGTGCATATCACTTCATTCCCGACATCAGAAAAGGACTACATTCAGCCTGCTCTGGAAAAGCGAATCAATAAAGCACGCTTGCTTACTTCTCTAGCACTTTCTATCCGTAAAAAAGAAAAAATCAAAGTAAGACAGCCATTACAGAAGATGTTAGTCCCCGTTACGGGAGCTGCTGAATTGGCTGAAATGCAACGTATCGCCGATCAACTCAAGTCTGAAATTAATGTAAAAGAGATCGAATTTTTAGACGATCAAAACGATTTGCTCGTCAAAGAAATCAAGCCAAACTTCAAACGCCTTGGCCCTCGATTTGGAAAGCAAATGAAAGCCATATCACAAGCGATACAAGGCTTATCTCAAGCGCAAATTGACGTGTTGGAAAAAGAAAAGACCCTAGAAATTACCTTGGAAGGGGCTCCCATTCAATTGGAAAGAGATGATGTTGAAATTGGGTTTAAAGACATCGAGGGATGGGCCGTAGCACAGGGATCTGGAACTACTGTAGCTTTAGATCTACAGTTAAATCAGTTGTTAATTCAAGAAGGGATCGCACGAGAATTTATTAATAGAGTTCAAAATCATCGGAAAGATTTAGGCTTGGATGTCGTGGATAAAATCCAGGTCACATTTAGCAGCCATCCAGACCTAGACACCGCCGTATTTGAAAATATCACGTATATTAAGCAAGAAATTCTTGCGGAAGATATTCGTTTGCAAGAAAATTCAGAGGAGGGATTACCTCTTGAATTTGATACCATAAAATCTGTTGTAGAAATTAAAAAACTATAACCATGAGTACAGAACAAAAAAATCGATATTCCGATGCGGATTTGGAAGAGTTTCGCGTATTGATCGAAGATAAAATTCTGAAAGCCAAAGCTGATTTAGATCTGCTCAAGAGTTCATACATGAACGATGGAAACAATGGGACGGATGACACTTCACCAACTTTTAAAGCATTTGAAGAAGGTTCCGAAACCATGTCTAAAGAGGCGAACACCCAACTCGCTTTGCGACAGGAGAAATTTATCAGAGACCTTAAAAATGCTCTTGTTCGTATAGAAAACAAAACCTATGGCATTTGTCGAGTAACGGGAAAATTGATCAATAAAAAACGCCTGTTTTTGGTGCCACATGCCACCTTAAGCATAGAGGCAAAAAATATGCAGAAATAATTCGGATTGTATTTCATTTATGCTTGCTCAGTAGTAGCTTGTGGGCACAATCCCTCCGCAATCAGACCCTTGAATGGGAAGGGAATTTTCTTTCCTTAAGTGCACCCTTCGCCGCCCAAATCCGAATTTATACCACTTTAGAACAGGACCAACTTCAACTGACTTACCTCGCCGAAGGGGAGTATCAGGATCAGACCTCCCTAGCCATTCAATCCGATGAAACAGGCATTGTGTTAAAAGAAATACGTCTACCCACTTATTACAATCCTCAAGACAAATTAAGTGCGCATAAAAGTATCGCTTCCCGCATAGAGCTGGGGCTTCCTTCTACAGCCCGCTTAGACCTCTATGCCACCAATGCTCTTCTGATAGTGGAAGGCCCACTAGCCAAAACGAATATTGCCCTTGAAAGTGGACGCTGCGAATTAAAGCGTTGGCGTTCAGATGCTCGTATTCAAACGCGCGATGCTTCTGTTTTTGTTTCTGGAAGGCGATTGGCGGTGGAAGGAAAGAGCCGAGAAGGAGAAATTCAAATAGAGCAGGAGACCGATCCTCAGGCGAAAGTTTGGATAGAAACGATCTCCGGAAATATTCGGTACCAAAAGGAGCAATAATTATGTATTTTTGACTATCCGAATCAACAGCATCCCTGTGTTTAAAAAAGAGCTTGATACACCTAGAATTATCTTTTTATTCCTGACGGTCTTAACGATCGATCAGGCCTTGAAAATATACATCAAACTTCATTTTCCGCTCACCCTTTACGGGACGGACGCCATTGTTGACAGGGGCTTTTTTAAGCTGATGTTTGTGGAAAATAACGGGATGGCCATGGGGACTAAAATCAGTGATTTTCTTCCTTTTTTAAGCGAGCATCAAGGGAAGTTTTTACTGACATTTTTCCGACTTATTGCTATCAGTGCTCTGGGCTATTGGCTCAACCAAATTGTGAAGACGCCTAGTCCTAAGGGTCTTCGACTGGGACTCACATTAATCTTTGCTGGTGCCGTTGGAAATCTGATCGATTCTATTTTTTACGGACAGTTATTTTCTCACAGCTACAAGCAAATAGCGGAGTTTCTACCAGCTGAAGGAGGGTATGCTCCACTATTCTTTGGCCATGTAGTGGATATGTTTCAGTTTCCTTTGGTGCGTTGGGTCTGGCCAGAATGGGTTCCTTTTGTCGGCGGACAGCCCTATTTGTTTTTTCAATATATCTTCAATGTAGCTGATGCATCGATCAGTATTGGGGTTGGAATCCTCTTATGGTTTAATAAGCCTATATTTTCTAAACCTGCTTAAACTCCCAAATGTTTTGAGGAGTGACGGCATAGTGAAGTGGGATATCTGTACTTTCTATCGGACTAATTTTTTCAACAGGGTCAAAAAAGCTTAACCCTATACGAACAACATCTGCCTTGCATTCCGCTAAGAAAAGGTCGTAATAGCCTCCTCCATATCCGACCCGATTACCGAATTTGTCGAAGCCTAAAAGGGGGACAAATACGACATCCAACACAGAGGGGTTGAGTTGAATTCCATCCTGAGGCTCAGGGATTCCCCAGGGGTGCATGACAATTTTAGTCTGATCGGTTAGCAAGTAGTGGGTCAGTTGGCGAGAGCCGCTAATCTTCGGACAAACAACGCTTTTATCTTTGCCTTGCAATAGGGTTAGTAAGGGCTCAGTATCCACTTCTTTTTTCTTGCTACTGCTTAAAAAAAGATGAAAAGTAGATGCTTCCCAAATATTTAAAGAAGCGACCTGATTGGCAATATCGATACTCCACTGTTCAGCTTGTAGTGGGTCAAGCAAGCTTCGTTGGTTTAAAAAATGAGCTCTAGCAGTCGATTTAGTGAAGTGCATCTACTGATTTTTAACACAAAGAAAATGAATTAACTTCGTTGTGTGAAATCGCCAACTATAGAGATTCAACTGAAAACGCTACCCGATTCCCCGGGGGTGTATCAATACTACGATAAGCAAAATCGTTTGCTCTATGTTGGGAAAGCTAAAAATCTAAAAAAGCGCGTCGGGTCTTATTTTACCAAAGTACACGACAATAATCGCACACGGGTTTTGGTCAAGCAAATCGACCGGATCGAGCACATCGTTGTTCCCACAGAAATGGATGCACTTCTTTTGGAAAATAGCCTGATTAAAAAGCATCAGCCACGCTACAATGTTTTGCTTAAAGACGATAAAACATATCCATGGATCTGTATCAAAAATGAGCCTTTTCCTAGGGTTTTTCCCACCCGAAAACTGATCAAAGACGGCTCGGAATATTACGGTCCTTACACGAATTTTAAAACCATTCGGACACTTTTAGACCTCATCAAAAGCTTATATCCATTGCGGACTTGTTCCTACGATTTAAGCCAAGAAAAAGTCGCAGCCCAAAAGTATAAAGTGTGTTTGGAGTTTCATTTGGGGAATTGTTTGGGACCGTGCGAATCTAAAATGGATCCAGAGACCTACCAGGAAAACATTAAGGCCATCCGCAATATTATTAAAGGAAACTTCAAGCATTCTTTGGGGCAATTCAAACAATTGATGCTCCAGTATGCTACAGATATGGAGTTTGAAAAAGCCCAACGGATCAAGGAAAAAATTGAAGTATTAGAAAACTACCAGGCAAAGTCAACGGTGGTTAATCCTAAAATCAGTGAAGTAGATGTTTTTTCAATCGTCTCCGATGAATCTTATGGTTACATCAACTTTTTACAGTTGTCCTATGGGTCCATTATCCGATCGCATACGATGGAGTTGAAGAAAAAAATGGAGGAAACCGACGCCGATCTTTTGGCTTTAGCCGTCATTGAAATTCGACAGCGCTTCAATTCTAACTCTTCTGAAATCTACCTCCCATTTCCGCTGGATTTGGGGACAGATATAAAAGTTACCGTTCCTAAACTAGGAGACAAAAAAAGTTTGGTAGACCTCTCTGAACGCAATGCAAAATATTTCCGGATGGAGCGATTCAAGGAAATGAAAATTGTTGATCCGGATCGACATGTAAAGCGGCTGATGGGACAAATGAAAGCTGATCTACGGCTAACGGCCGAACCTGTTCACATCGAGTGTTTTGATAATTCAAACATTCAAGGGACCAATCCTGTAGCTGCTTGTGTGGTATTTAAAAACGGCAAACCTTCAAAAAAAGAATACCGCCATTTCAATATAAAAACCGTGGAAGGACCCGATGACTTTGCCTCTATGGAAGAAGTCGTTTATCGTCGTTATAAAAGGCTGTTAGACGAAGGAGAGTCCCTTCCTCAATTAATTATTATAGACGGTGGGAAAGGACAGTTATCCTCCGCACTTAAGAGTCTTGAATTATTAGGCTTACGAGGGAAAATTGCCATAGTCGGGATTGCTAAACGCCTGGAGGAAATATTCTTTCCGGGCGACTCTATCCCTCTTTATTTGGATAAAAAATCTGAAACCCTCAAGGTTATACAGCATCTACGAAACGAGGCGCACCGTTTTGGAATCACGTTTCATCGACAAAAGCGAAGTAAAAATGCATGGACGTCTGTTTTGGATAATATCCCTGGTATAGGACCTAAAACAGCAACATTACTCTTGCGTAGATTTAAGTCCTTTAAACGGATCAAAGCGGCTACAGAAGCGGAACTAATCGATAGTTTAGGCCCAAAAAAAGGTAAAATGTTATATGGGGAGCTTCAAAAAATGAGCTGAATGTAGTAACTTTAGAAGACTAAACCCAGCCCCAAATGCGGTTCAGCCTTCTGATCTTTTGCCTTTTTTTAACTCCTTTCCTGCGTGGACAAAATATTCCCGATTCCCTAAAAATTGGCTTAGTACTCAGCGGTGGCGGTGCTAAAGGTCTAGCTCATATAGGCGTACTAAAGGCGTTGGAAGAAGCTAAGATTAACATCGACTATATCGCAGGGAGCAGCATGGGTGCGATAATCGGAGGGCTTTATGCAACGGGTTATTCCGCCGATCAGTTAGACTCTCTTTTTCAGCAAACAGATTTTTCTGAAATATTCAATGATTCCTTCGGCCGACAGCAATTAGATTTTGACGAGAAACGCAAGCGAGATCGCTATGCCATTCGTTTAAACTTCCATGGGAATAAATGGCATCCGCCACCGGCTCTAGCCAGTGGCAGAGCTTTTTATCATTTATTGCAAAAGTGGCTACACGGCTATACGAATCATCGTTCTTTTGACACCTTACACATTCCATTCGTATGTACCGCAACCGACTTAGAGACCGGCGAAGTACTCTATCTTGAAGCAGGAGATTTAGCAATGGCAATCCATGCATCTGCTGCACTACCCACCTTATTCGAGCCAGTTGCTTACCACGGAAAGTGGCTGATGGACGGGGGGATAACCGATAACTATCCGATCGATATTTTAAAAGAGAAAGGGGTGGATTATATCATTGGGGTAGATGTTCAGGAAGACCTAGTCAGCAGAGATGAGCTACAAACAGCTCCTCAAATATTACTGCAAATTGCCAATTTTGGAGAAGTAGCCACACGCCCCCAAAAAGTAAATCAAACAGATTGTTACATCAAACTCCCGTTAGAAGAATACGGGATTTTGTCTTTCGCCCAAGGGAGGGCTATCATAGCAGAAGGCTATCACTCTGGGAAGAACGCTTTTACAGAAAGTAATTGGCGCTCCGAAAATTATATTCCGCAACACCGCCCAAATGTTTCGGATAGCGTAAGCATCGACAAAATTCATATGGAGGGCTTGCATAAGCGAAGTGAAAAAAGAGCTCTCGCAAAATTGCGATTGCCCACTCCCGGTCAATTTCGTTTGGAAGAAATGCAACAAGCCATCGATCGACTGAGTGCCACTAAGCTTTTCCGTAATGCGCAGTATCGCTGGCATTCACAAAATTCTAATGACTTAATCATTACCCTGATTGAATGGGATAAGCCTGCGGAGTTAAAAGCCGGGCTTCATTATGACCAACTGTTTGCCAGTGCTGCTTTGGTGAATATAGACTATGCACAAGTGCTACTGCCCTACGATAATTTTTCTTTTGACCTCATCCTAGGAGACCAACCCCGCTTCGATTTGCGTTATTCCTTTCACAGAGGCTACAAATGGGCGATCGATTTATATTCCTCTTTTTATCGATTTGAAACACGAGTAGACCATTGGCGTAGGTTTTTTCCAGCATTTAGCCAGCAACTGCCATCAGGAGCCTTTGATCTTCGATTTTCAGATTGGACAAACGGAATTCGTTCACAGCGAGTTTTAGGGGAGTGGATGCAATTTTGTGTTGGATTTGCACACAAGAGAATTCGTTACAGTACCCCTTCAGGAACTCCCTTAGATAGGGATGCTCTGCAATTAGCCCTTCAGGAATATTGGACTTCTTTCGTTGAGTTAACCATCGATAAACGGGATCATGCCTATTTCCCGACCAAAGGAATCTTATTTAAGTCACAAATGAACCACTACTTGAGTCAAAACGACGGAGCGCCGGAGTATTTGGCGACGACCAAAGGACTGATTCAATCAAACTCGGCACTGTCCAAGAATCTTGCACTTCAAATAGAAGGAGCTGCCGGATGGAGTTATGGGCATACAGAAAAATTGGGGTTTCCCTTTATCGCAGGAGGCTATGGAAATGTCTTTGTCAACAATAGTTTCTCCTTTTTGGGCTACAGCCCATGGGAGCTTAGCGGAGATAGTTTTCTAAAATTTTTTGGTCAGTTAGACTTCAAATTTGCGAAAAAACACCATTTAAATTTAAGTTATACTAGAGCGTATATAGAAGATGATGTTTTTGAAGCAATTGCGGAGAATACCGCTCAACGACATCAAAGTTGGGCTTTTGGATATGGCTTTGACAGTATTTTGGGGCCTTGTGAGATCAAACTAGCCCAATCGAATCAAACATCCGAAATCAAAGTTCATTTGGTATTGGGCTACCGCTTTTAACAGGATCTTGCTTTTTAAGCCTAGATTAAATTGTATTTTTGCACATGCTCAAAAGAAGTGTCATTGCTGTACTGTTTTGGACAAGCCTGCATTTTAATGGATTTGCTCAATCAACAGTAGCTGCGCCAGAACTTCCCTTTCAGGTAGGCGAGTGGTTCGAATTTAGAATTCATTACGGCTGGTTTAATGCCAGTTATGCCACCTTAAAACTGTCCTCCGATACGCTTAACAATCAGCCTGTTTTACATGCCAAAGGGATCGGTAAAACAACGGGACTAGCTCGTTTGTTTTTTCGTGTGGATGATTATTACGATACTTTTTTCGACCCTACTTCAATATTACCGCAGAAGTTTTTGCGCGATATAGACGAAGGGGGTTACACCAAAAACACCGAAATCTATTTCGATCATGAGCAGCTAAATGCACATGTCGTCGACAACAAGCACAAGACCCAAGAAAATTTTGAAATTCGTCCGCTCACCCAAGATTTAATTTCCGCCTTTTACTTTCTCAGAACCTTCTATCCTAAACAGGGGTTGGCCAAGGGAGAAAGTTATACTCTAGACATGTTTTTCGATAAAGAGAATTATGTTTTTAAGTTGAAGTTCTTGGGGAAAGAATTTTTGCGGACAAAATTTGGAAAAGTATCTTGTCTAAAATTTAGACCTTTGGTCCAAGCAGGAAGAGTCTTTCGAGAAGAAGAAAGTGTTACTTTATGGGTTTCAGACGACGATAATCGAATCCCGATTCGTTTACAAGCAGATCTAGCTGTGGGATCTATAAAAGCAGATTTAAATAATTTTTCAGGACTAAAATATCCCTTTGAGTTACAAGTTGAATAACCCCAATCGAACCTTTGATATGAGAGTCATTATCGGTCTAATAGTAGGTTTTATCTTTTTACAGGCATGTCAGCAGTCTACTGCCGAGCCTGCCGAAACCGAACCACAACAGCAGCCTATCCCTGAACCGAATATCCGTTTTGGTTTGGATCTGAACTTGTACGAAGCTCAGGAAAAGAAAATCGGTAGAGGCGATACTTTTGGAGATATTTTAGAGGCCCATGGAATCGACTATCCGGAAGTTCATCAGATTGTCCAGAAGGTTAAAAAAAAGGTCAACTTAAGACGGCTTCAACGAGGGAAGCCCTACACCATGCTCTACAACCCCTCCGATAGTTTGGCAGTACCGGAGTTTTTTGTTTATCACCCCAATGTGATGCAATACAGCATTATTCATCTACGCGATAGTATTTATGGGGAAACAGTTGTTAAACCTATCGAAATCCGAGAAAAAGAGGCTTCAGGAGTTATTCAGAATTCCCTTTATGAGACCATGTTAGATAATAACTTAGACGATGACTTAAGTTTTTACATGGCCGATATTTATGCTTGGACGATCGATTTTTTTCGATTGCACAAAGGCGATAAATTTAAAGTGATTTATGAAGAAAAGTATGTAGACGACACGCTAGCTGTGGGTATTTCAAAAATCAAAGCAGCCTATTTTGAACACCGAGGTAAGGGGCAGTATGCCTTTGAATTCCAAACCGATAGTTTAAAAGGGATAGTCGACTATTTCGACGATAGTGCAAAAAATCTACGCCGTGCTTTTTTGCGTGCGCCTGTGGCTTTTAGCCGTATTTCTTCTCGATATAACCTCAAGCGTAGAATCGCTTATTACGGCAACAAAATACGGCCACATCGAGGAACTGATTTTGCCGCTGCTGTAGGAACGCCCATCATGTCTACTGCGAATGGAACTGTTGTAAAATCAAGCTATACCCGTGGCAATGGAAATTATGTTACGGTGCGCCACAATAATATTTACAGTACGCAATACCTGCACATGAAGCGCAGAAAAGTAAAAGTTGGCGACTATGTGAAACAAGGCGACATAATCGGATGGGTTGGGATGACAGGAAATACGTCAGGACCGCACGTCTGTTATCGCTTTTGGAAATACGGACGACAAGTAGATCCCTTTAAACAAAAGCTCCCGGAGGCCAAACCTATAGCGGCAGCTTTGCGTAAACGCTATTTTGAAGTTACAGAAGATTTAAAACAACAACTGGATTGCATTAGCTATCCGGACGATAAGCTTAAATATACCAAACAAGAAGATAAACCGAAACAAAACAATGCCACTACCAACACATAAACCCACAGACCTACAGGCTTGGAAAGCACTAGCAGACCACTACAATGCCAATAAAAATATTGATATACAATCTTGTTTTGAAGACGACCCCGATCGTTTAGAAAAGCTGCATATCAACTGGAACGATTTTTATGTCGACTTTTCAAAAAATCGGTGGACGTCCGAAACTAAGGCGCTTTTGATGGATTTGGCAGAAGCGGTTGAACTTCCACAAGCAATTCAGAGTTATTTTTCAGGAGAGAAAATTAACCAAACAGAGGGCCGAGCGGTTCTCCATACAGCTTTGCGAACGGTCGATAAGCAAGCAGTTCTTGTCGACGGAGAAGATGTATTGCCAGAAGTGCAACAAACATTGGATAAGATGATCTCTTTTTCAAATGATGTGATTTCTGGAAACTGGAAAGGTCATACGGGAAAAGCAATTACCGATATTGTGAATATAGGAATTGGCGGCTCCGATTTAGGGCCAGCGATGATGGTAGAGGCTTTGGGGTATTACCGCAATCACTTGCGGGTGCATTTCATGTCGAATGTAGAGGGCGACCACGTACGGGAGGTCCTTCGACCACTCGATCCTGAAACGACTCTTTTTGTGATTGTTTCCAAGTCGTTTACGACGCAAGAAACGTTGGCCAATGCGCAGACTTCACGCAAATGGTTTCTCGAGCAAATTAGCGATGAGGCTGCGATAGCAAAACACTTTGTAGCTGTGTCTACAAATCTAGAGCAAATCGCCGCTTTTGGAATAGCAGCAGACAATGTTTTCCCGATGAACGACTGGGTAGGAGGGCGTTTTTCTCTTTGGAGTGCTGTGGGTCTTTCTATCTGTTTAGCCGTAGGAGGGAAACATTTTAGTGCCCTTTTGGAAGGGGCTGGGGAAGCAGATCAGCATTTTAAGGAGCGTCCATTAGCGTCTAATATTCCTGTTTGTATGGCTCTCTTAAGCCTTTGGTATAACAATTTTTGGGGAGCTGAAACCCATGCGATCATTCCCTATACTCAATATTTAAGAAGCCTTCCGGCTTATTTGCAACAAGGGATCATGGAAAGTAACGGAAAGGGGGTAGATCGCAATGGGGAGCCAGTCCACTATCAGACCGGTAACATCATCTGGGGAGCTTCTGGAACCAATGCGCAACATGCCTTTTTCCAACTCATGCACCAAGGAACAAAACTAATTCCAGCAGACTTTATTGGGTTTAAAAAATCGCTTTACAATGAAACCGAACATCAGGAAAAACTGATGGCTAATTTTATTGCTCAGACTCAAGCCCTAATGGTAGGGAAAACCCGCCAAGCGGTCAACGCGGAATTGAATGCACAAGGGAAATCTGTCAGTGAAATCGATGCCTTAGCTCCTTTTAAAGTGTTTGAAGGGAATCGTCCTACCACGACCATCCTTATTGAAGCACTTACCCCAAAAAGTATTGGAAGTCTTGTCGCCTTTTATGAGCACAAGATCTTTGTGGAGGGGATTTTATGGAATATTTTTAGTTACGATCAATGGGGGGTAGAGCTTGGAAAACAATTGGCCAACAATATCTTAAAAGCAGATCCAGAAGAACGAAAGCGTTTAGATCCCTCAACGGCGGCTTTGTTACAAAAGACAACAGCATAGTTCCTCTTGGGGGAGCTGATTAAAGGAACACTCAGCCAAAAGAAAGTGTCAGCCCCATCTGTTTAGGTGGGGCTTTTTGTTGGACGGATGTCCTTCACTTGAAGTTCTAAACGGACCCGGTCGTTAAAATTGTTTTCTTCTAAACAGTAGAGGATATCAAAAGGATTGTTAGCTAGTTCCTCCCAAGCTTTGGCAAGACCAAAGCCAATTCCTGAAAATCGATTGCCCTTACTGTCGTTGATATCCAATTTCAGATGAGATTTGTCTTTTCCGACCACACGAGTGAAGCCAGCATTAACACAGTTTTTAGTACAAAATACAGGGCGCATATTCCCAGGGCCAAAAGGGCGCATTTGTTCAATGATTCGAAAAACTTTTGGACTGATCTGATCGAAGTCAACTTCTACATCGTATATCCATTGAGCTTGTTGTTGTTCGGGAAGAATTTGTGCTTGTACAGTCTTTTCAAAAGCCTGTTTAAAGGCCACATAGTTGGAAGGGTCCAAGCTGAGCCCTGCGGCATATTTATGTCCTCCAAATTGAGTTAAATGGTCCGAGCAAGCATCCAATACCTGATAGACATCAAACCCCTTCACAGATCTAACAGACCCGACAATTTGATCGCCCGATTGGCAGCAAACAATTGTTGGTCTATAGTAGGTTTCCGTGAGTCGAGAAGCTACAATTCCAATCACTCCTTTGTGCCAATTTTTTTGGAAAACGACACTGGTTGCAGCAGCTTTTTCTTCGTTTGTGTCAATTTGTTGTAGCGCTTCTTCGGTAATGGTTTTTTCTATAGCGCGGCGATCTTCGTTAAATTGTTCTATGGAAGTCGCAATTTTCTGTGTTTTCTCCGACTGATGGCTGGTCAGGAGTTCAACAGCCATTTTCGCGTGCTTCATACGTCCTGCCGCATTAATCCGGGGGGCTACACCAAAGACAATATCGCTAATCCGGTAGGGACTTTTTCGTTCTCCTAGGAGGGCTTTAAGTCCTGGCCGAGCATTTTTTTGAAAGTGTTGGAGGCCCAAAGCGGCCAATGTTCTGTTTTCCCCTGTCATGGGGACTATATCTGCCGCAGTAGCAGTGACTACTAAATCCAACAAAGGGGCGATTTCTTCCCATTTGCCGTTATTCTTGCTGTGGAAAGCCTGAACGAGTTTAAACCCTATACCACAGCCACAGAGTTCTTTATAAGGGTAGTTACAATGCGGTTGTTTGGGGTTGAGGATGGCTGTTGCTGCGGGAAGCTCAGAACCGGGTTTATGGTGATCGCCAATGATAAAATCTATATTCTTTGTTTTGGCATAAGCCACCCGATCTACTGCTTTAATGCCGCAATCCAACGCGACGATTAAGCTAATTCCTTTGCTAGAGGCATAGTCAATCCCTTGGATTGATACCCCATAGCCCTCTGTATACCGATCGGGGATATAGGTTTCCAAGGAGAAATTACAGTGTGAAAAATAGGTATATACCAAAGAGACAGCACTTGTTCCATCGACGTCATAATCGCCATAAATCATGACTTTTTCGCCGGCTTTCAAGGCTTGTTCTAGCCGTCGCACTGCCGCCTCCATTCCGGCCATTAGGAATGGATCGTGAAGTTGCTCGGGATGGGGTCTAAAGTAGGCTTTAGCTGCATCAAAAGAAAAGATACTTCGCTGGGTTAGTAATTGAGCATTTAACCGAGGAATTTTTAAAGCCTGCTCAAGAGACTCGACAGTCTCTACGGGGGGGAGTGGTTTCTGTAACCAGTTCATCAATTATCTTTTGCTCCTTGGACGACAAGTACAAATTCCCCTTTGGGAGGATGTTTTTCGAAGTATTGGATGGCCTCCGCTAAAGTTCCTCTAAAGGTAGTTTCAAATTTTTTAGTCAATTCACGACTGACCACAAGCGGTCTGTTTACCCCAAAAAACGGCACCATTTGGTGTAGTGTTTTCTGTAGTTTGTGCGGAGATTCGTATAAGATTAAAGTTCGTGTCTCCAATGCTAACGACTCTATTTTGGTTTGCCGACCTTTTTTGGGAGGTAGAAACCCTTCAAACACAAACCGATCGGAAGGTAAACCACTTTGTACGATGGCAGGAATGCAAGCGGTTGCTCCCGGCAAGCAAAGGACCTCTACTCCTGCGCCTAAGGCTTCTCGTACCAACAAAAAGCCAGGGTCTGAAATTCCAGGTGTTCCCGCATCGGAGATCAGTGCCATGGTTTTCCCCTGTTTTAATTGAGCAATCAAGGATTGAGTCTTGCGATGCTCGTTGTGCATATGATAGCTTTGAGTAGGGGTTTCTATCTGGTAGTGTTGTAGAAGTTTCGCACTTGTACGGGTGTCTTCGGCTAAGATAAGATCAACAGTATGGAGGATTTCAACTCCTCGGTAGGTCATGTCGCCTAAATTGCCAATGGGGGTCGGGACTAAATATAGATGACTCATGGAGGAAAAGAATCTTAATGAATAGGTTGAAGGGATATTCGTTGGGCAAAAATACCAATTATGGGCTGTCGGACCATCGTGCCAGAAGCCTTTGAGGCTTGGGTGTTGTTGATCGATAACCCAAGACTTGTCCCATGCGTTTTATTGGGTGAAGGTAGAGTCCATCGAAGACTCTTCTTTTTAAACCGTTCTAAACAGCTGAAACTTCCGGTTGAAATCCAGTGCGATAGCTGCATACTTTTCATAACATCAATGGTTTAAGGAGTGAAGTTTTTTTTCAAATGCTCAATAAACCGTTGTTCGATATCTTTTTTATCGGCCCAGTGGGGGTATTCAGGTCGAATAAATTCGTTTAAATAGTTTTCTACGGACGTCCAATTGTCCATGGTGCTTATTTGGGAAATCACCCGATTGAAATCGCTGGTATTTCCTTGAAACAGCTGATTGATAAAGGCTAAACGATCGTTTAGCCCAACCCCTGTTTTTTTGTGATAGCTATCGTTTAAGTTAGGTGGCGCTTTTGTATCTGACGCGATGGTTTGGGTGGGAGATTCTTTCTTGACAAAAACGGGTTCTGGGGAAACTCCTTCAAACAAGGATTTCATGGGAGGATTTTCTTCAGGCATTTCCGGGATCATATTTTTGATCGTTTCAATCAGCGGAGCTACCTCATGTGGTTCTTCTGTCTGGGGGGCGGGTTGGTCTTGAAGATTTAGCGTGTCAGAAATTTGTTGGAGGTGTTTCAGCCAATTATCTCCTCCCTGATTTTGTTCACTCATAAATTCATAGACGACCGCTAGTTTGTGCAACTCCTCAATGTTGTGTAAGACGGACTTTAAGTCCAAATCATCTGCATTGTCGACTATCGATTGAGCAAGTTGAACTAATTTTTGTTGAAGATTAATCATGTGGGCCTGAATTCTACTATAGCAACTGAAATTTATACCTTTGTTTAGATACCCTAGGATGAAAGGTTTATAATTTAGAAATTTACGAAATGTTTTTAGAAAATACGACTAACCCAGATGAACAATTCGGCTGGATCGAAGTCATTTGCGGTTCGATGTTTTCTGGGAAGACAGAAGAGCTTATCCGGCGACTCAAGCGTGCTCAAATCGCAAAACAACGCATCGAAATTTTTAAGCCTTCGATCGATACGCGTTACGATGAGCATTTAGTGACATCACACGATGCCAATCAAATTCGTTCCACTCCAGTACCTGCCGCAGCAAATATTCCTATTCTGGCAACCGACTGTGATGTAGTCGGAATCGATGAAGCTCAATTTTTTGATTCAGAAATCATCACAGTTTGTAATGATTTGGCGAATCGTGGCGTTCGCGTAATCGTCGCTGGATTAGATATGGATTTTAAAGGGAATCCGTTTGGCCCAATGCCCGGACTTTTAGCGACCGCAGAATATGTGACTAAAGTCCATGCTGTTTGTACTCGTACGGGAAATCTGGCCCAATACAGCTTTCGAAAAACACAAGATGCAGACTTGGTCGTTTTGGGAGAGCAAGAATCGTATGAACCTTTAAGTCGAAAGGCATTTTTTCAGGCAATGCAACAGCAGCAAGACCATAAAGACTCTTTTAAAGAAAATCAATCGGATTAAATTGATAGTATATTTTGCCAAAACTTACTCTATACGCTGCTCATTTACAACACAATTACAAAGTATTGTGCGATCGCCTACAAACAGGAACTACGCTTATCCCTGTCATTAAAGCAAATGCATATGGGAGTTGTGCTATTCAAGTAGCGAAGCATTTAACAGCCAACGGTGCAAATCGTTTAGCGGTGGCATTTACACAGGAAGGAATTGCTCTCCGCCAAGCGGGAGTCCAAAACCCCATCATGGTTTTTTATCCCCAACGAAACCAATTTAAAAATCTCGTGGAGGCTCAATTAGAGCCTGTGCTCTATAGGCAAGCCGACATGGAATATTTTGCGCACTGTCTATCCCCTGAGCAAAGTGAGTATCCCATTCACTTAAAATTCAACACTGGACTCAATCGAATAGGGTTTTCTACGACGACTGATGAAGTGTCCCGTGTACTACAAACGCTGTCGCGATTACCATTTCAATTGATCAGTGTTTATACTCATTTATGTGCGACAGAAGATTCGAGACCTCAAGCGTATTTGGATCAGCAAATCAACCGTTTTGAAAAAGTTCAACAGCAGTTGTTATCACAACTAGATCGTCCACCCATGTTTCATTTGTTGAACACATCAGGTATTTTTAACTATCCTGAATTTCATGCCGATGCGGTTCGTTCCGGGATAGGTCTTCACGGTTTTGCTAATCGTCCAGAGTGGGATGCCGACTTAAAACCAGTAGCAGAACTCAAGGCGGAAATATGCCAAATTACCAAGGTTGCTAAAGGAGAATATGTAGGCTATAATTTCGGATGGCAGGCCCCCAAGAATAGTCGTGTAGCGACCTTACCCATTGGCCACGCCGATGGGATTGGCAGGCACTTTGGAAACGGAAAAGCCCATGTCTTCTTTGGGGAGCAAAAAGCCCCCATCATTGGTAATATTTGTATGGATCTACTCATGGTTGATGTCACGAAATTAAAGGTTAAGGAGGGAGATGAACTGTGTTTCTTTGGTCCCGATAGTTCTGCTGACCTCTGGGCGCAAGGAGGACAAACCATTGCTTATGAACTCTTAACGGGCTTAGGGCCTAGAATAGAACGAGAATGGATTAACTGATGTTATATTTGCAACAATTTGTTTTTTTTATTGAATAATTGCAATTCTAACCGCTGAATCCCAATTTCCGCTTAGTTTTGTGCTGCTAAATTAAATCATAGATATGAAAGTAGCTGTTGTTGGAGCCACTGGTATGGTGGGTCAAGTAATGCTTAAAGTATTAGAAGAACGCTCATTTCCCATTACGGATTTTATACCGGTAGCCTCTTCTCGTTCGGTCGGGAAAAAGTTAACTTTTCAAGGCAAAGAATGGTCGGTAGTTGGTTTAGATACGGCTGTAGAGATGCAACCGGACATCGCCTTGTTTTCGGCTGGCGGCAGTACCTCCAAAGAATGGGCGCCAAAATTTGCTGCAGTAGGCACTACTGTGATCGACAATTCTTCTGCATGGCGAATGGAACCCAATACTCCACTGGTAGTCCCAGAAATCAATGCTTCTATCCTTCAGCAAACCGATAAAATTATTGCAAATCCAAACTGTTCTACCATTCAGATGGTCATGGCTCTTGCTCCCCTTCATCGGTCCTACACCATCAGACGTTTGGTTGTATCGACTTATCAGTCGATTACAGGAACCGGAGTAGCGGCTGTTCAACAACTCGAAAATGAATACGCTGGGGAAAAAGGACCAATGGCTTATCCTTATCCTATCCATCGAAATGCACTGCCGCATTGTGATGTCTTTTTAGAGAATGATTACACCAAGGAGGAAATGAAATTGGTGCATGAAAGTCGAAAGATTCTACAGTCTCCGACATTAGGAGTGACAGCCACAGCTATCCGTATTCCCGTTGTTGGCGGACACAGCGAGGCGGTCAATGTAGAATTTGAAAAGCCTTTTGAAGTAAACGATATTCGCCGTTTACTTCATGAAACAGATGGGATTTGCGTACAAGATGAACCAGCCACTCAAACCTATCCAATGCCGATCTACGCAGCGGGCAAAGATGATGTCTTTGTAGGTAGAATTCGTCGGGATGAATCGCAAGACAATACCCTGAATATGTGGATTGTTGCAGATAACTTACGCAAAGGAGCTGCTACCAATGCTGTTCAAATTGCAGAATACTTGGTAGCAAACGCCTTGGTTTAGTCTTCCATCGAAAAGTCTTCCATGAATTTTGTCGTATAATTTCCAGCAACAAAATCAGGATGGCTCATCAGTTTTAAATGAAAGGGAATAGTCGTGGCAATTCCTTCAATCACAAACTCTTCTAGAGCACGTTTCATTTTATTTATGGCTTCTTCACGAGTTTGAGCTGTTGTAATCAGCTTGGCAATCATGGAGTCGTAATGCGGGGGAATTATATAACCACTGTAAACGTGAGTATCTAAGCGAACGCCATGACCTCCTGGAAAGTGAAGGGTAGTGATTTTCCCTGGCGACGGGCGGAAGTCATTATTAGGATCCTCAGCATTGATTCGACACTCGATCGAGTGCAGTTTAGGGATATAATTTTTTCCTGAAATAGGAATTCCAGCAGCTACTTTAATTTGTTCGCGGATGAGGTCAAAGTCAATCACTTGTTCAGTGATCGGGTGCTCTACCTGAATACGCGTATTCATTTCCATAAAGTAGAAGTTCTTGTGCTTATCGACTAAGAATTCCACCGTTCCAGCCCCTTCGTATTTAATGAACTCAGCTGCTTTGACAGCAGCTTCTCCCATTTGCTTCCGCAGGGCAGTGGTCATAAAAGGAGAGGGGGTTTCTTCGGTGAGTTTCTGGTGACGTCTTTGCACCGAACAGTCGCGTTCAGAAAGATGGCAAGCTTTCCCATAAGCATCCCCAATAATCTGTATTTCGATATGTCGAGGTTCTTCAATAAGCTTTTCCATGTACATACCGTCGTTTCCAAAAGAAGCAGCGGCTTCCTGGCGAGCACTTTCCCAAGCTTTTTCAAGGTCTTCGGCAGCCCATACGGCACGCATTCCTTTTCCTCCACCTCCAGCTGTTGCTTTCAACATGACCGGATAGCCCATATCTGCCGCTAAGCTTTGCGCTTCTTCTAGGGAGGATAGCAATCCTTCTGATCCTGGAATTGTGGGAACACCAGCTTCTTTCATGGTGGCTTTAGCCGTTGCTTTATCCCCCATTTTTTCGATCATTTCGGGATCTGCCCCGATAAACTTAATATCGTGTTCTGCACAGATGTTCGAAAACTTAGCATTTTCCGATAAAAATCCATAGCCCGGATGTATAGCATCTGCATTCGTTATTTCAGCAGCGGCTATGATATTGGATATTTTTAAATAGGAATCCATACTGGGTGCTGGACCTATGCAAACTGCTTCGTCGGCGAATCGAACATGAAGGCTATCGCGATCTGCAGTTGAGTAGACCGCAACTGTTTTGATTCCCATCTCTTTGCAAGTGCGAATCACCCGCATGGCAATTTCTCCGCGGTTAGCGATTAAGATCTTTTTAAACATGGATTTTTATTTAGTTAGGTTCGATCAAGAAGAGCGGTTGGTCAAATTCTACAGGTTGAGAATCTTCGACTAAAATTTTAACGATAGTTCCGGATACTTCAGACTCAATTTCGTTAAATAATTTCATGGCTTCAATAACGCACAAAACATCACCGTTGGAAACTTTTTGGCCAATTTCCACAAAGCTATCCTTGTCCGGAGAAGGCTTGCGATAGAATGTTCCAATGATGGGAGACTTTACTTCAATCAGGTGATCTGTACTTTCAGCTGCCTTGGTTTCAGTCGCAGCTTCTGCTGCTGGTGTTTCAACAACTGTTGCTGGGGCCACTGGAGCAGGAGCAATGGGTTGTTGAATACTCGGTAATTGCTGGACTATAGTAGTCGGTTCAGCAGTATTGTCGGCTGCTGTTTTGATGGTAATTTTCACATCTTCCATCTCAAGTTTAACTTCGTGAGCCCCTGATTTGGCGACAAAACGAATAAGATTCTGAATTTCTTTTAGATCCATGATTTCTTAGTTTAAGTTAATAGGCCCACGTCATATATGCCGCTCCCCAAGTAAACCCTCCGCCAAAGGCGGTGAGTACAATTTTATCACCTTTTTTAAATTGATGATGAAAGTCATTTAAGACTAGCGGAAGTGTAGCAGCAGTCGTGTTGCCGTAGTATTGAATATTTTTAAGGATTTGCTGATCGCTAAGACCGAGGCGATTTTGGAGTCCCTCGATGATTCTAAGATTGGCTTGGTGCGGCACGACGTAGGCAATTTGTTCGGCCGATATTTCGTGCTTGGTCAATATTTTTTGAGTGACATCACACATGCCAGAAACGGCCATCTTATAGACGGTACGCCCTTCTTGTACGAGGTAATTGTCTTTGTTTTTTAGAGCTTCTTCCGTGATGGGCTGCATGGAACCACCGGCCTTTATGGTAAGGGCCATCCGTTGTTCACCATTGACACGAAGAATTTCATCTTCCCAACCATATTCGTTAGGACTGGCTTCCATCAGCACAGCACCAGCGCCATCGCCAAATAAAACACATGTGGTTCTGTCCTGGTAATCGACTATCGAGGACATTTTATCGGCTCCTATAACCAATACCTTCTGATATCTACCCGATTCTATGTAGGCAGCGGCGGTCGAGAGGCCATACAGAAAACCGGAGCATGCCGCCGTAAGGTCATAACCGAAGGCCTGAGGTGCGCCGATTTCAGAAGCAATATAGGCAGCAGTTGCCGACAAAGGCATGTCTGGAGTGATGGTTGCGTAAATGATTAAGTCAATGGTTTCTGGTTGCCAGTTGGCTACCTTTTGTTGAAGATCCTCAATTGATTTCAAAGCCATATATGAGGATCCAAGACCGGGTTCCTTTAAGATTCTTCTTTCTTGGATACCTGTTCGGCTGACAATCCAATCGTTGGAAGTTTCCACCATTTTCTCTAACTCGGCATTGTCTAAAATGTCCTCAGGGACATATCCACCCACAGCTGTAATGGCAGCCTTGATCGGTTTTGATTGCATTCGTTTCCTGTTTTCAGTCTACACAAAAAAGAGCAAACATAAAGTGAAGATAGTAGTTTTTTATAAATCTAAGCATTGGCCCAAAAAAAAACTCTCGACTAGCGAGAGTAAGTTTTTATAAGAAACAAATAACAGCACTAAGCTTCTGCTTCTGCCGTACTATCGATCAGTACTTTTCCACGATAGTATAGTTTCCCTTCATGCCAGTGTGCACGGTGGTAAAGGTGTGCTTCCCCAGTAGCAGAACAGGTTGCAATCTGCTGGGCACTTGCTTTGTAGTGTGTGCGGCGTTTGTCGCGACGGGTTTTCGAAATTTTCCGTTTAGGATGTGCCATGATGTTGTCTTTATTCGGTTATAATAAATCTTTTAATTTATCCCATCTCGGATCAATATCATCCGAGTTGGGGCTGGCCTTTGGAGCCAGTTCGTTTAACTTGTCGAGTATGTCAGATTTTAAGCTGCCGTCTGCAATTCCGGGATGCACTTTTTTAAATGGCACCGCCAAAACAATCATTTCAAAAATGTATTGCTGTACATCTATCTGGTGGCTGCCCTCTGGTAAAATCAGAATCTCATCGGTATGAGAGCTGGTATTTCCAAACTTAACCACCAATGAAAAATCAGTGTTCAGTGGAAGGTCGAAGGCTTCATTCGTGAGGTCGCAGGGAACACTAACGGTACCTTTGGCAACAAAATGAAGGTTGAGCAATGTCGATTGCTTTTCCATTTCGAGCCAAACCTCCATAGCGGCAGACAAAAATTCGTCGTACTCAAATAAGTCAAAGAACGCTTTGCTGATGGGAAATGTGAAACGATGAAGTCCATTTTTTAACCCGATGAAGGGAATAGTATATTCAGAACTGCGTTCCATACCTCGTCAATCAGCCCGCAAATTTAGCATAATTTCGAAATAACTAAAAATATATTGAGATTTAGTTTCCTATCCCTCAACTTATTCGTCTGCTTGTCCTTCATTTCGATTGCGGACGATTTCCATCGCCGTGTAGAGGGCCTGGCGAAAAGAGGATACGTCAGCGACACCTTTACCGGCGATGTCAAAAGCTGTCCCATGATCGGGAGAAGTGCGGACAATGGGGAGACCCGCCGTAAAGTTAACCCCCTGACCAAAGGCAATGGTTTTAAAGGGAATGAGGCCTTGGTCGTGATACATGGCTAATACGGCATCGAATTTTTGATAGGCGCCTGATCCAAAAAATCCATCGGCGGCATATGGTCCAAAAATCAAGTGCTTTTTTGATTTTGCCGCTGCCATCCAAGGTTTTAGAATTTCTTCGTCTTCTTGACCGATAACACCCTGGTCTCCACTGTGAGGATTAATCCCCAAAACTGCAATTTTAGGACGATTACACTGAAAATCTACACTTAAACTTTTGCTTAACGCGTTCAATTTTTGATCCAATATTTCTGCTTGAATGGCCGCACTAATTTTCTGCACAGGGATGTGGTCGGTGACTAATGCGACCCTAAGGCCTTCGTGCACCATAAACATCAGTGAGGGCGATTTAAAATAGGCAGCCAAATAGTCGGTGTGTCCCATATAGGGGAAATCCTCTCCGTGTATGTTGTTTTTATCGATAGGAGCAGTCACTAAAGCTTGGGCTTCTCCTTTAGCAGTAGCTTGAGTTGCTGCTTGCAACGATTTTTGCGCCCATTGTCCGCTGTTTTTCGTTGGTTTTCCCAGTTGTAGCGGTTCTAGTTTGTCCCAGCACTGCACTACATTGAGTTGCTGGGTATGTGGCTTTGCTTTATTTTTTAAGGGAAAAATGGGCGTTTGTAGCTTTAATTTTTTCTTGTATTCCAGCAAAATTTTTGGATGACCATAGACGATAGGCGTCAAAAACTCGAACATTCGCTTATCTTCAAAGGCTTTCAGAATAAGTTCACATCCAATCCCATGGGGGTCGCCCATGGAGATGGCAATTTTTAATTTTTTTGATTCTTTCATTCCTACAACAGAACTGCTTACATTTGAATACAAAGAAACAAAATAGTTGTCATGTTTACGGGAATCATAGAAACCATGGGGAAAGTTATTCGTTTGGACGAAGACCGAACCAACCTTCACCTCACTTTAGCCTCTGATCTGGCTCACGAGTTGAAAATTGATCAGAGTTTAGCCCACAATGGAGTATGCTTAACTGTAGTTGACATCCAAAACGACCAATACACGGTAACCGCCATAGAAGAAACCTTACAAAAAACTAATTTAGGGCAACTGCGAATTGGCGATTGGGTGAACCTGGAACGGGCAATGAAGCTCGGTGACCGACTGGACGGACACTTAGTTCAAGGGCATGTGGATTTAGTCGGGGTCTGTGAAGCCGTCAGTTCTAAAGATGGCAGTTGGCGTTTTGCCTTTTCCTATGCCGATAATAGTGAACACATAACCATCCCCAAAGGGTCCATCACCATCAATGGTGTCAGTCTCACAGTTGTCGATTCTGATCCGAACCAGTTTTCGGTGGCGATCATTCCCTACACCTTTGAGCATACCAACTTTCATCAACTTAATGCTGGCGATTGGGTGAATTTAGAGTTTGATATGGTCGGCAAATATTTAACTCAACTCTATCAAAAATCCCTCTAAATTATGGTGATCAGTGTTCTTGAATTAGCAACTATATTATTAAGCTTAGCATCCGTCTTTTCATTGATTAATCTGCGACTGCTAAAACTTCCACAGACCATTGGTCTTATGATATTGGCTATTGCCTTGTCGGTGTCCATTTTGGTTTTGGGATGGATCTTCCCCAATATTTTAGAAACAGTAATCTTCCTGACCGAGCAATTTGATTTTAGTGAATTGTTGGTTAATGTTATGTTGCCCTTTTTGCTGTTTGCTGGAGCCATCAGTGTGGATGTTCACGAGCTTTTAAAAGACAAGGTCACGATTTTATTTTTAGCCACCTTCGGAGTCATATTTTCCACTTTTGCTGTCGGAACGGGATTGTATTGGATCGTTCAGCAACCCGTCTTTCATTTACAGGACCTCGGACTAAATTATGTGGACTGCTTGTTGTTTGGGGCACTTATTGCTCCTACAGACCCCATAGCTGTTTTGGCCATGGTGAAAAAGATGAACTTATCTTCTATTACTGAAACCCGAATTGCAGGGGAGTCCTTATTTAACGATGGTATAGGCGTTGTTGTCTTCCTAACCCTTCTAAACATACAGTCGAATGGAGTCGAAAATATTTCTGCAGTAAGCGTTGGTTCTTTGTTTGTAACCGAAGTAGTAGGGGGAATTGCTTTAGGTGCTTTTATGGGGTATTTAGGTTCTAAATTATTGACGTATGTCGAAAATGAACACGTAGAATTAGAGGTGTTAATTACGCTTTCTCTCGTGCTCTTATTACCGATTATTTCTCATTATTTTCATTTTTCAGCGGTCTTAGGAGTCGTTGTTATGGGTTTATTCCTCAATGGAAATATAGACGTAGATAAAAATCAGGAAGGCTTGCAAAAAGTAATGGGCGATTATGTGTATAAATTTTGGCATTTGCTAGATGAAACCCTTAATGCCATCTTGTTTATCCTGATTGGTTTAGAAGTTTTGGCTCTTTTCCAAGGCTTTAACCCTAATTTCCTTTTGGTATCGGTCATAGCTGTTGTGCTAGTCGTTTTGTCGCGGGGAGTAGGAGTGTTTATTCCCATAGGAATCCTGTCCTTTTTTAAGACATTCGAAAAAAGAACCGCCCTAATCATTACTTGGGGAGGACTCCGAGGAGGATTGAGTATCGCTCTAGCCTTGAATCTTTCCGATGGGATGGGAGAGGGGAAATCGTTGATTTTATTTCTCACCTATGCCGTTGTACTCTTTACGATTTTGGGACAAGGATTGACCCTAAAAAAACTAGTCCGCTAAGCCAAAACTAGGAAGTTTTTGTATTTTTGGAGAGAGTGTTAAAGCTGTGACAACAGCAATGTTTAACTTAATGTAGAAAGGAGGTGTCTTATGTTTAATGAAAATCATTTAAGGAGAATAACTAAACTACAGACCGCCTCTCAGGGGCGCTTGTAGCGATCAACATCCTTATCTAGCAAAAGCAGGTCGATGGGCCTGCTTTTTTTATTCCTCGCATTATTTTTTATTACAGTAAAAGGTAAAAGAAGTTAAGGGAGTGTTCTTTTGGGCAATTTCGCCTTATTCGTCTGGGCAACTACTCTCTTCCCGGCAGCATTAAAAGCTTGGTGAGTGTGTCCTTCCCATTCCAAATATGCGCAAAAGTAACCCAAGCTTGTGTCGTAATCGAATTCAAAGTTGATGGCATCTGCGTCCCATCTGAGTTGATGAAGACTACCGACGCGTTCCAACTCCAGATAGTCCTCATGTTGTTTTTGACGGCCTTTAAAGGTGTGTTTTTTTTGGGTACCGTCTTTTTGCTCTGTCACAAAAGTGACTTGGAAGGATTCATCTTCTAGAATGAGCTCATCCAGAAAGCAGGCAAAGGTATTGGCCATAGGCATTGGACGTTTTATTTTCCATTGTCCGGATCGCTGTGTAGTATCGCGTGAAGGAAGTATTACGCAAACAAAAAAAAGACCGATTAAAGTATTTAGTTTCATCTAAGACAAACTTTTAAAGAATAAATGAAAACTTTAAAGTAAAGATTAATTCCTGCATTCTTGTCTAATCCGTTTCGGATTTTTAGTTTTTTTATATCTTGAGAAAAAATTGTTGTGGGAATACTAACTCGAATTACTTTTAATCGTTGGTGGCCGCTTTCGGGCTTGTCATGGCCATTATTGAGCTGGATATGGATGTGTTTACACTTTATATCCATTAAACGCTAGATCAATACATGCTCGGGAAAACACTCTTGATACTCGGACTATTGCTTGCCTTACTCGGTGCTATCTTGTGGTGGTCCGAAAGCCAAGGGTGGTCCTACAAAAACCCTCTTGATTTCGCTTGGAAAAAGGGGAATACCCAGATTTATTTTCCGCTGGGTACTTCACTACTCGCCAGTCTTGTACTGAGTCTTTTATTTTATCTATTTAAAAAATAAGTATGTCCTATAAAAACCCCTCATATATTTGGTTGGTGCTCGCCTTTTTGTTGGTCATAGCCGTATTCCTCAACGCATTTTCAGGACGCTATGTTCAATACCAAACCTTTGCGAATCAAGGGTTTGTGATTTTAGACACTTGGACCGGAGAGGTGCACATTAAGACTTCCCACGGGATAGACCTCCCTAAAGGTCCATCTGTAGAGATTCCAGAAGAACCTTCCATTTCTTTACATAAACAATAACCTTAATCTTTAAATTTCAAAAACTTTATGAAAAAACTCTTACACCTCACCTTCATCTGTCTAATGACTTTCGGGTGGACCTACGGTCAGAAAGATGAAAAGAAAAAGGATGAAAAAAAGACCAAATCCTACACAGACATCATCACAGAAGAGGCTGATTCTGATCCAGGATTGTTCACTGTTCACCAGGTAGAGGACAAATATTTTTATGAAATACCCGATAGTCTTTTTGGAAGAGAAATGCTGATTGTGACCCGAATCGCTAAGACGGCTACTGGCCTTGGTTTTGGGGGAGGGAAACAAAATACCCAAGTAGTGCGTTGGGAAAAGAAGAATAAAAAAGTTTTAGTACGCGTTGTCTCCTATCAGAATGTAGCTTCCGATTCACTTCCCATTCACGAGGCGGTGGTCAACTCCAATTTTGAACCTATTTTATATGCGTTTAAGGTTGCGACTTCAGGCCCCGATAGCTTACAACCCTCAACTGTTGTGGAGGTTAGCAAATTGTATACGGATGACGTCAAAACTTTAGGAATTGCAAAGCGCAGTCGAGAACAGTACAAAATTTCCTCGGTCGATGCTAAACGATCCTATATCGAAAGCATTAAAGCCTATCCACAAAATATAGAAGCTCGGCATGTAAAAACCTATAAAAGTAGCAAGCCTCCTTCCAATAGTTCCATGGGTTCTATTTCTGTAGAAATCAATAATTCTATGATTCTATTACCGGCGGAACCGATGAAGCGCCGCTATTTTGATCGTCGTGTAGGGTGGTTTGCGCGTTCTCAGGTCGACTATGGCTTAGAAGCTCAGAAAAGTAAGTCGCTTACCTATTTAGATCGTTGGCGCTTAGAGGTCAAAGATGAGGATCTTGAAAAATTTCGCGATGGTGAATTGGTAGAGCCTAAGAAGCCGATAGTTTACTATATCGACAGAGCGACACCTGAAAAGTGGCGCCCATACATCAAGCAAGGAATAGAAGACTGGCAGGTCGCTTTTGAAGCAGCAGGGTTTAAGAATGCTATTTTGGCGAAGGATCCTCCTACAGTAGAGGAAGACCCAGAATGGTCGCCAGAAGATGTTCGTTATTCTGTAGTCCGCTATTTGGCCTCTCCCATTCCCAATGCGAATGGCCCACACGTGAGTGACCCAAGGACCGGAGAAATCTTAGAATCGGACATAAACTGGTATCACAATGTGATGACTCTACTTCGCAACTGGTTTTTTGTTCAAACTGCAGCCATTAATCCTGAAGCGCAGGGGGTCGATTTTAAAGACGAAATTATGGGACGTCTAATCCGTTTTGTCTCTGCACATGAAGTAGGTCATACCCTAGGTTTGCCACATAATATGGGAAGCAGTGTTGCCTACCCTGTCGATTCATTGCGTTCGGCGACTTTCACCAAGAAGTATGGAACAGCACCTTCTATCATGGATTATGCTCGATTCAATTATGTTGCCCAGCCCGGAGACGAGGGAGTGAGCCTGATGCCAAACGTAGGGCCCTACGACAAGCATTCTATACGGTGGGGGTATCGTCCTATTTTAGACCGAACGGCTGAAGATGAAAAAGAGATTTTAAATCAATGGATAATCGATCGTGCAGATGACCCTATTTACAGGTTTGGTCGCCAACAATTTGGTGTAATCGACCCGAGCTCTCAGACCGAAGATTTAGGCGACGACGCTGTTAAAGCGAGTCAATACGGTATTCAAAATCTTAAAAGAATTGTCCCTAACCTAATCGAATGGAGTTATGAAGCCGGGAAGAACTACGACGATTTAAGTGAGTTGTACGGACAGGTGTTTAACCAGTTTAATCGTTATATGGGACATGTACACGCCAATGTGGGCGGGGTGTATGAATACTACAAGACCTATGATCAGCAAGGAGATGTTTACACGCACGTGCCAAAAGCTCATCAAGAAAAGTGTGTGATGTTTTTACACGATCAACTCTTTAAAACCCCTAATTGGTTAGTGGACCCAACCATTTTGGGAAAAATTCAGAATGCAGGAGCAGTGGAAAAACTTAGAAGTACACAGGTTCGAGTATTGAATAGCCTATTAAGTTTCGGCCGATTGGCCCGAATGATCGAAAATGAAACCCTTAATGGTACCGCTGCTTATTCCCCGATGGACTTTTTAAAGGATATGACAAGTGGTGTTTTCGCTGAAACATCTACCAATAAAGTACCGGATACCTATCGAAGAAACCTTCAGCGGGCCTATGTCGATCGATTGGCCTATTTACTGAAAGAAGAGCAGTCGAATGCCGGTGGTCGCTACTTTCGGGGAACTCGAGTGAATGTCGATCAGTCCGACATTCGTGCCTTGGCCCTCTATCAGTTGGAAAAAATTCATAAAAAAGTGCGAAAAGCCAATGGGGCTACTCCAACAATAAAAGCACATTACGCTGAATTGGAGGAACGAATAGCTCAACTTTTCGACTAGAGGTCTTTTAGCCTAGATCCAGTAAACCCTCTTTTGTATATCCTCGCAATAGAGGGTTTATTCGTTTAGGGCTCTTTCAAAAGCCGCAAGTGATTTTTCGAATGAAGTTTTTAAAGCCGAATCTAAAATTCCATCCGTGGAGTCGAAGTTATTGTTGAAACTCGGGAGGGAAAACTTTTCAACACTATTGTTGTTCGCTCTAGAGATTCTTAGGTGTGCCATTTCCAGCACTTGAATCGCCCCTCGGGGCCCAGGCGAAGTAGCCAATAAAAACATGGGTTTGTGGTGCCAAATATCTTTCTCGATGACCGAAATCCAATCGAAAATATTTTTAAATACAGTCGTGTAAGTTCCATTGTATTCAGCAAAAGAGATGACGATTCCATCGGCAGCATTCAATCGTTGCTTAAAGTCGATCGCCTGCTCTGGAATACCATTTATTTTTTGTAAGTCGGGGTGGTAGATGGGTAAATCGATATCGTTTAAATCGATGGTTTCCACCAATGCTCCTTTCACCTGGCGAGCTGTAAAGGCGGCCAGCTTTTTATTGATAGATTGGTAGCTGTTGCTAGCGCCAAACGCAACAATTTTTTTCATAGCAAGTGTTTTTTGGAGTACAAAATTAACCCATCATTTAATTTAATTGAGCTTTTTGGACACTTCGATTACATTAAATTCAGAAAGGGAACGATTAAGACCACTCTGTTCTTCTTTCAATTAATGCTTATGAATCTTTCAAAACCGACTGATGTACTCCATTAGGCGTCTAAATGATGAGCAGTACATCACTCAACAAATGAAGTAATTTGTTCTACATTTCTTTGGAAAAAACGCTGATGAGACTTCCTTAGTACAGGGGCTTTTTTAGTGGATAAACAGCTGTAGATAGAACAGTTAAAGTGCTTAAAACCCTCAATTATAACTGAATAAGACCGAAATAAGAATGCCTTAAAATAGTATAAGTTTATTCACTATATTTGAAATTATTTAAAAATTAACCAATGAAAAAATTCCTTTTTATTTTTTCAATTTTGTTTATAGTTGCTTGTTCTGACACCGACACAACCGATGACTTACAAGCACAAATAACAGAATTGGAGGAAATTGTAGAAGCTTTGCGAAACACGATTAGCGGTTTGCAAACGACCAACACTACTCTAACAAGCAGAATTGATCAGGCCATTCAAGACTTGGATGCGGCTGAGCTTTTAATTCAACAATTGAGAGGGGACCTCACCACCACTCAATCTAGTCTTACGCTAGCAGTAAACGCTAATGCCACGGCAGAAGAGCGTATTGAAGAATTGCAAGGGCGACTTTCAGATGCCCAGGCAGCGATTAACGGAGCTTCTTACAGCGATGTTGTTAACCTAGGAGCTACCGGAACTATTGCTGAACAGACTCCTGAACAGGCGCAACAAACCATTTACGGAAAATGGGACATTGGAAGTTCCTCTGCCAAAGGTGCTAACTGTACTTTTGATTTCTTTGAGTTTAGCGATGAGAACTACATCTTGTCCATTAACACTCCGGATGGAAAAGCTCAAGTATTTGGTACTTATGCCATCAATGAGACGGCCAGTGGAACCGTTGAAAACGTAACGCTCTTGTGGAATGATGCTGGAACAGAAAGAGTTATTGCAACACTGACCAACATTGTCGTGGTAGAGGAAACAGATTCTACACTAACAGCTACTTTCGACATTACACTTCAACTGCCAGAGGCTCTTCAAACCTGCCAAGCCAATCTTGAAGGAGATGTAACAGCTGGGAAAGACGAACCAACCTCTGTGGGGGCAAATGGTGATGACACCATTGCTGACCAAGAAGATGTGGGAGCTTTTAGTAATCACGCCTTAATTGTCGGAGATTGGAGACTTACTTCTTTTGTTGAAAACGGAGAAGAACTAATTCAGGATCAGTACCGATATGCGTGTATAGATGAAAGCACAATCAGCTACAACGAGGAGACAGGAGAAGAAACGTATGAGACGATTGCAGGATGTGATGTCAATGCAATGGTGATTAACTTCTCTGACTACGGTACCTACTTATTGGCTGCTGTTAATGCGAATGGCTCAAACGCTCGCGTTGAAGTAGACGATTGGTATTGGGTATCAGCCGATCAGGACCGTATCGGGCTTGTTTTCCAAGACGGAGATGAAGTGGACACTGAAGAATACGATATAGAAATTGATCTGGATCGTCTTGTTCTAACACGTCAATATTTTGATATTTCTTATGATTTCAATCCAACGACTGGAGAAGAAGTCATGACGGAAGAGCGCGTTACTGCTAGAATTTCTCTAGTACGAGAATAAACGCTGTTTACTCCATTAAAAAGAAAACCCGGATGATCATCCGGGTTTTTTTATTCCAAAAAAAAACACCCCTACGATTCGATCACGCTTAAATCTTACCTAAATCAAACAAAACAAATGGATCTGATCTGCAGGGGTGCCTAGCAACTTTGCATTAAAGGTATGTAAATCTTTGATTTATAGGGATTAATTTATTGTTAAATCCAAAAAATTAGTGGATTAATTTTCTGAGAAGAGGGTTTTTAGGGTTTCTACAACTAAAGCTATATCGGTCCAAATTAAAAAATGATTCTTGTTCGGGTATTCATGAATCTTTGCTTTTGGCCATATTTGGCGGATATAATCAGCCGTCTGATCTGAGACCAGAAAATCTGCTCCCCCTTGAATAAATATTGACTGTCCATCAAACTTTTGAAAAGGGGCTTCTACTTTTTGAAGGTCGTTTGCTAATAGGAGCATTTCTGTATTGCTTTGGAGAAAATTTCGACTCATCAGGAGTTGTCCAAGCTTCGTTGCTCCCCAACGATTATACCAACGGGCCTCTTGATAGGGAGCAGCAACTGTTCCGGCAATACTCAATAAATGTTCTATATGATTAGGGTAGTCTATTGCCAGTCGTAATGCCAAGGCCGATCCGTAGGAATGACCTACTAGCGTACATGGATGGCAGAAAAGTTCCATAAGGGGTTGAAGGGCCCTGCTTTGTTCAGCCAAAGAATTCGCTTGTACAGTGCTTAAGCCAAATGTAGGCCGATCAAATACAACTATCTGATAGTCATGCGCTATTGAACTGTTTAAAAGCAGTTTTTTCCAGGCGGTCCAGTCGCCTGGAGATCCATGAATAAGCAATAATGTAGGGCGTTCTTTTTTTTTGGTATACCAAGAGTAGATTTGTCCTCCCGCCCCTTTAAAGTATTTTTCGATAGGGGAAATTCCCTTTTTTTGGAATTCACTCAGGTGTTTAGCGAGGGGTTGTGGCTTTTGCCACTGCAAAAAAATAGTCCCACTAAGCAAGCCAGCCAAGAAGAGCCAGAAAAAGATTTTTATTACCTTTTTTAAATTATGAGTGAATCGATGGATAGACATCTATATTTCCAATTTCCGTTTAGTTTGCGCGATCGTTTGTCGTATTTTGAAGAAAAGATAAACAAGATTTATATTTAGCGTGATGGAGTTTCCTAAAATTACCGCTATTCCATGGGGGCATCTGGCCGATGGTCGAGAAATTATTTGCTATACCCTTTGCCATGCCAACGGACTGACTTTAGAAGTGCTGAACTATGGGGGCATTATCCGCCGCTTGGCTGTTCCCGACCGCTTTGGCAATTTGCAAAACGTAGTTTTAGGTTTCGACCATCTGGAAGACTACCTAAATAACAGTCCTTATTTAGGGGCTTTGGTCGGTCGGTATGCCAATCGTATTGCTTACGGTAAATATCCCTCTTCTACAGGGCAAGTACAGCTTTCAGTCAATCATGGGAAGCATCATTTACACGGCGGACACCAAGGCTTTGATCGATCGGTATGGGACATATGTACAGATGTATCTTCCGAACAGCCACGATTAAAACTAAGTATTCAAAGCCCCGATGGAGAAGAAGGCTTTCCTGGAAATTTGTCTATCTCGGTTGAATATATATTTACTCCTGAAGGAAGCTTACAGCTAGTGTATACAGCTGAATCGGATCGAGAAACCATTGTCAATTTAACCCAACACAGTTATTTTAATCTGGGTGGGGAGTTGAACAAGGCGGTAGATGAACATAGGTGCCAAATAAACGCTTCTTCAGTTTTGGCGGTAGACAGGGCGTTAATGCCAACAGGTAAATTTAGTCCCTTAGATGCCTCTCCTTTAGATTTTCGATTGGAAAAGCCTTTAGATGCTTCACAGACCTATGATCACTGTTATGTTTTAGAGACAACAGCAGGGGAAATGAAATGCGCAGCAAAGGTCTTTGATCCTGGGTCAGGCAGAGCGATGGAAGTTTGGACCGACCAGCCTGGAGTTCAATTATACATCCCTCAAACACTGCCTCAACCCTTTGTTTCTCGAGGAGCCTTTTGTTTAGAAACTCAAAACTTCCCCGACGCTCCAAATCATCCACACTTTCCTACTGCCGTTCTACTACCCGGCCAGATATACCGTAGTGAAACCCATTACAATTTTAGCGTTATCCACTAATAATCAGCATTTTATTTTGTTTTTCTGAGGATTTTATTTATCTTAAATAAAAAACAATCGATGATTAAAAAATCAGATTATTGGCTGTTAGGTGCAGCCTTTGTTAGCTTTTGCCTTTCGGTAGGTCTTTGGTTCAGCGGAGAGCAAGAGCAGGGAATGTATGTGGGTATTTGGGTGCCTTCAATCTTAGCAGCTGGAGGATACTTTAAACAAATGGGGAAGTAATGGGAAGCGCGGTTTTATTTTTGATAGGCCTAGCCATTTTTGGTGCTGTTTTGTTAGCTGCTCGTTATTCCATTACTGAAAAGCGTTTGGAGGATCAAAAAAAATTAGAAGTAGATCGAATGGATTATGACGGGGGTGGTAATTTTGGACGAATTCCGGATACTAAACCCAAAAGTAGAGCATAATCATGAAACGATATTCCTATAAAATTCTCGAAAATAAATTATTCAAGAAGCCCCAAATAACCGAGGAAAACCTCAATAAGCTCGGGATGGATGGTTATGAATTAGTTGAGGTTACACAAGCCGAGGGACTGACCAAAGCCTTTTTTAAAAAGGAATTATAAATCGATTACTAGCGGACACCGGTATTATAAATGGTCGAAGGAGAGATTGATGACTATTCCTTGCTTTGAGTAGTTAACATTCGCCCATCGGCACATCAAACAACCTGCAATCTATTTTAATGCTTAATTACCCATGATGCATTTTTGTTACATTAGCAGCAAAAATTGCCGTGAAAATGAAGATAATATTTACATCCTTAGCACTTTTGTTGAGTATATGGTGTCAGGCGCAAGGAATTGAAAAGATTCAAATTCCTCCTTCCGAAGCATCCATCTACAGGCTTTCCCAAAACAATTTCAATCAAGTGATGATTAAAAACACCTCTGATCTATCCATACAAGTTGAGATTTTTCAGCAGGGGTCTGATCAAAAATCGGGAGGTTTCGGTCTGTCGGCCAAGGGAAAGACTGCTGTAGACCTAGATGAAGACAAATATCTTCGTTTGGTGAATAACAATCCGACTGCTGTGATTTTGGAGTTGAAACAACGCAAGCAAAAACAGCAAAAAGAGTTAAATGAAGAACGTCGCATACAACTGACGCTATTGAACTCATCTGCTCGTTCAATTCCCTTGATTATTCCTACGGTAATGAACCCTAACCTTTTGCCCTTTTCTAGGAGTGGTGTGTCTTTGACCCTCGGGCAAAAAATATACCTCAAAAAAAGGATGCGTCGTCAGCTTCTTTTTGAAGTGACTGACAGTTTAGCCCAGGGGACTGAAATAGATATCTCAGAGCTAGTCAGTGCCTTAAACCCATAGAGCTTCCCTACAAGCTAGTATACCTTACCAGTTCCTTTTGCACTACCACAGCTAAAGGCCGCTTGATTGGTCCCATTGAACATGTCTTGGACGGCACGCTGGAAATTTCGTTTAGGATCTAAGTTATCCCAGCTCATGCCGTAGAGGGTAATATATTCTGTGTTACAATCGTTCGCGTTAAAAATAATTTGAGGGTTCTGATGTCTACCAGACATGATGTGATCGCCCAAGCAAACGTGTTGTAAGTTTAAAATATCATGTCCAAACTCGTGCCACATGACTTTCATGGAAAGCGGAATATCTACGCTAAAGTCGGTCACCCGATGTTCATTCCACGCCGATTGCTTGTAACTGATTTCAATCTGATTATCGTCGCATACCCTTGACGCATAAGCTACTGCCTGTGCCGTCCATTGACTGTCAGGAATAATATTAAAGGTGTAATTATTGGGATCGATCGAGCTAAGGTCTACCCCGTATCGACTAGCATCCTGGATGAAAACACTGAGGTAAGAGGCCGGGTCGTTAATGTCTAACTGGCTGTAAACCGAGTCGGCATAGAATCCTATTCCTTGGAAGTTATTGACGGCGGTAAAGGGTAAATCACTCGTATTGATTTTTTCCAATAGTGTTTTGGCACGAATGTTTTGTCCATTCATAGTGGACTGGTAGTGCATTTCCAATGGATTCGTATAGCTTCGATCGGATTGCACAAAACTATCGATAGGCGTTGCCTGCAAATCAATTAGCCTTCTAAATTCACCATTGAGGTCGTTGGTATAGAAAAAGTCCGTGAGATCCCAAACACGAGTGGCTTGCGATTCGGAAGGGAAATACAGGATGTAGCCCGCCAGTTGACCCGACTGCACCAAAAAGTATTCTACTCCGTTTTCACTCAGGTGGTTTTGCCAATTGTATTGTCCGAAACTTTGGCAGTTCAACATTTCCTCGGAATTGCTATAAGCGGTTTGTTTGCGGAGTCCTGTAGAACGATAGATCCCGTCCTGCAGGGTAGGTGTCACCGTTTGCCCATAACTAGAAAAGGCAGCATTCTGATTTAAGTCTGTTTGAACAGCACTAATTAAGGCATCTACAGAGGCGAAGTTGGAAATGAGATAGTCACTTACAATAGAAGACCCTTGCAACAATTGTACATATAGCAACTGATCATTATCATCGTTGTACCAAAAGTTTAGTTCATATTGGCTTAAGGCACTATTCACTGAACTAATGATGGAAAAACGCGCATCTATAAGTTCTGTACTCACCACTTGAATACCCGTCGTAGATCCTCCAAAAAAGCTTGTATACCAGTTTAGGATAGAACTTCCTTGTTGTAGGGAGCTTTGTTTGTAATAGATGTTCCTTCCGCCAAAAGGAATGGGTTGGCACCCATTGGAAGTAACCGTATTGACGAATCCACTATACAAATCAAAACTAATGGTGGGGGTCGCTGGAGGGGTATTGGTCTGTGGAAAGCTACTGGCGTCTTTAGGATCGGTTCCAGCATTGAGCTCTGCTTGATCTGTATATCCGTCGTTGTCATCGTCTGTATCGGCTGGATCTGCAATTCCGTCCTGATCGAAATCAGGGAAACTCATAGCATCTAGCGGATCTGTTCCGGCTGTATTTTCATCGACATCCGAGACACCATCGTTGTCATCGTCCGTATCGAATTCATTAGCAATACCATCTCCATCTAAATCGGCGATCATGAGGCGCGCTCCTTTAACGATTTTATAAGCACGAGGAGGATTTCCAACGGCATTTCCCTGCCCGTCATAAACGGCGACTACGATCACATTGGTGCCCGTGCGGCTTTGGATGTGAAGTTGTCCTTGGGCCCAGTGGATTTGTGTATTAGAAGCGGCCATGCTGTAAGCTGCTGTGTTTTGGGTCGGATTAGCCGTACAGTTAGTAGCATCGCTATTGAGTGCTCTTTTTCCGTCCACTAGATTTCCATTGGCTTGGAAGGTGTAAAACATATAAGCTTCTCCACAGTTGGGGACAGTAAATGTTGTTTGGATGTTTCCTTGGCCATCCAAATCGTAGAGCTGTGTAACATTCCAGTTTCCTTGAAGTTCAGCAGCTGAAATTGAACGAGGGTCAGGAATAGAGGCTGCGTTTTTAGGATTAGACCCTAATTCCTGTTCCAAAAGATCGGAATAGGTGTCGTTATCATCATCTGGGTCCATGTCATCGAAGATTCCATCTCCATCAAAATCTAAATATCGAGCTTCACGCACTAATTTATAGCCGAGTACTTGTCCCTGATGAGTTCTCAATTGACCATTATCTTCAATTTTCACAACCAGACTGTTGTTTTCCAAAGGTCGGATAAGTATGAGTTGGGTATTGCTGTTTTGATGAGAATACGCAATAATATTTCCTTCATTTTTAAGCGTATAGCTGGTGTTGACTGCCTGAGTTGGTGAGCCAGTACAGCTACTCCCTCCAAGGGTAAATGGACGTTGTTGGAAAGTTATTTGGTTGTTGGCACCAAATTCAAAATAATTAGAGGCCATTCCGCAATTGGGGGTGGAATAGATTTGTTCTATCTCGTCAGTAGCATTGAGCTCATATACTTCACGCATGTTCCAATTACCATTTAAGTCATTTGCCGAAATACGGGGAAGACTAATGGTATTCGAAACAATGGAAGAAACCACATCTCCAATAGGATCGTCATTATCGGTGTCCTCAGGAGTACTTTGTTGGGTAGGTTCAAGAAGCCCCTCGTTGGTATAGTCGAGGTTTGTTTGGGTACTTTGTGAGTTGACATTGATCCCCGCACCCAATTGAAGCTCATTTTCTACAGGGTTATCTCCCGGGTTTTGGGTAACTGCAGCGGCAGTTCCTGAAAATGCTTGGGTAGAGCCAAAGCTAATACCACTAAAATAGAGTGCATTACCGATCAGGAAACTATTGTTCGAAAAGATCAATACCCGAGCTACAAAAGCCGTTCGCTGTCCAGAAGCATTCCAAAATTGAAAGTAACAATTCAGGCCATAGTCGATGGTGATAACCAATCTATTAAAGTTGGTTTTACTGCTGGCTCCCCCTAGATCTATATCCCAGCTGCCGACTAATTTTTGAGCGAGCTCGAAATTAAAATTGGCCTGGATGTCTAATGCTTCATCCACGGTAATTTGTTTTACTGCAGTAGTGTCGCTTAGTACATTATTCCAATGTTGGAAAACATGACCTGCTTCAGGGAGTGCAGTTAGTCGGAGTTGCGTTCCAGCACCGAAGATGGGGCCCGTATTGGACTCTCCAACTTCTAAATTTTCAACTCTAATACTTCCTTCTCCTGTTACCCCAAGATTCAGGCGGTATTCTATTCTTCTAAATACGGGGACCAGATTGAGGTCTTCTTCTATGGTTAGGGTAAGCGGATTACTGGTATATTGAGCTCCAGTTAACAGATTACCCCACGCAACAAATTCATAATTTTCATCTGGAATTGCGGTAAAAGTGACCGATGTCCCTTCCGCCAACACGCCCGTCTGACCGGTAGCAGAACCATTTTCAATTAACGGTGATATGGCCACATTGTAAGTGATGTCTTCTTTTTTACACCCTGAAAATAGGCAGACGATGAGCGTGAAATACCCTAAAAATTTTGCTTTCATGTACTATAATTTCCCCTTAATACAAAAGTAAAAAGTTTAGGAATTGCATTTGCCTTTTAGTTTAACTTATTTACTTTTAAGTATATGGATAAAGTCAAATGGTTCGGAATTCTTCTATCCCTTGGCGTATTTGCCTTTTTGGGAGTAGCCGTTCTCTGGGAGGCTACTATGAGCACTCACATGGATGGATTTATTCCTTTTTTGGCTGTTGGAATTTGGGCAGTAGTTGGTTGGCTTTGCACCTATATTCTACGTCATCTAAAACAATCTCCCGCGCCTGTCGTCAGCCTTTGGATTTTAGGATTTTATGGGCTGTTTGGGTTCAATCTATTGGTCGAAGCTTTTGTCTTACCCTATTTCGGATGGGATAACACGCCTGATAATGATTGGTATTTTCAGTTGTGGTGGGTCATCGTATTGTTATGGGCGTTTTTGGGTCCTTTTTGGATGAAAAAGAAGTTGAGAAGCTAGGATGTTCGGAGGTCTTGCTTAGGCGGGAAACCCCTACAAGAGGCTATTTTTTGTATCTTCTACATCAAAAACATGAGCGAGAGAACCGATATTATTATTGTAGGTGCTGGTTTGTCTGGGATAGGTGCGGCCTGTCATTTGGAACGTTTAAATCCCGATAAGAGCTATCGCGTCCTAGAAGCAAGATCCTCTTTAGGAGGTACATGGAGTCTGTTTAAATATCCGGGGATACGATCCGATTCGGACATGTATACTTTTGGCTATTCCTTCAAAACTTGGGAAAATCCCAAATCCTTTGCAGACGCCCCGAGTATACTTTCCTACTTACGAGAAGCGGTAGATGAATATCAGCTCGAGGACAAAATTCAATACCAAACCAAACTTAAAAAAGCACATTTCGACACTTCCACTGCTACTTGGGAACTCCAATGCGAGCATTTGCCATCTGGAGACATCCAGCTATTTACTTCCAAATATCTATTTATCTGTACAGGCTACTACAATTACACCAACGGCTATACTCCTTCATTTGTAGACAGTGAGTTGTTTACAGGGAAGCTTATCCATCCGCAACATTGGCCTGAGGATTTAGATTATCAACAGAAAAAAGTAGTCGTCATCGGCAGTGGAGCAACAGCTGTCACGATTGTTCCTAAGATGGCGGAAAAAGCTCAGAAAGTGTCCATGTTACAACGCTCTCCCACCTATGTAGGGGCATTTCCAAATCGAGATTCGATAGCTTTAAGCATAAAGAAGATCCTGCCACAAAGGCTTGCTCACAAGGTCATCCGATTGAAGAATATAAGTACGCAAATCCTATTTTTTCAAGCGTGTAAAATCTGGCCTAAAACACTCAAAAAACTTTTAGTGAAAGGAGCACAAAAGCAACTTGGAGATTTTCCTGCCCAGCCGCATTTCGAACCCCATTACAATCCATGGGATCAACGATTTTGTGTCGCTCCTGACGGGGATCTTTTTGCTGCCATACGTTCAGGAAAAGCGGATGTGGTTACGGCAACAATCGATCGCTTTGTCCCCGAGGGTATACTCTTGACATCAGGAGAGAAAATTGAAGCAGACATTATTGTAACCGCTACCGGACTTCAACTTTTAGCTTTTGGAGGAGCGGAGATTTCTGTGGATGATACGCCCTTTGACATGGCTAATAGTTTGGCCTATCGTGGACTAATGCTCAGCAACCTCCCCAACTGCATATTTTTTGCGGGTTATACCAATGCCTCTTGGACCCTTAAAAGCGATCTGACCAGTGCATATGCCAGCAGGATATTAAAGTATATGGACCGAAAAAAGTTCAAGCTATTTTATCCAAAAGTGACCGATAAAGATTTGAAAACAATCCCCTTGTTAAATCTTAATTCCGGCTATATTCATAGGGCAGAACATCTGTTTCCAAAGCAAGGAGATGCATTTCCCTGGCGACTGTATCAGAATTATTTTCGGGATTTTTGGACATTAAGAGTCCAAGGAATTGACGATCCTCAATTACAATTCAGGTCCTAAATCTTTCCAATAAAATCTCACTCTAGAGCTACCGTGCTAACGAACAAATATCTTTTGTTTAGTCGTGTAGATTTAAGTTTAATGGCGAATCATCTATTGATAAGGACTGATAGTGAAGTGTTTAACGGGAATATTACCGTTCAGATGACCACACGAAAATAGAGTTTGGCGCACAGATTTTTACGGAACAGGATTATCGATAATCTTGAGCAGATTATACTTAATTTCATTTCTAATCGTTATTGCTTAGGTAATAGGGTTGTTTCGTATATTTGAAACTCTTTAATGTGCTGTCAAACATGAAGTTGAAATATTTAAGCATATTGCTCATTTGTTTTGGGATTTCCCACTATTCGCCTGCTCAAAAGATCGATGTCACCATCGAAGATTTTATCACCGAGCACGAGGGTCTTGATCATCAAAACGGAGAGATTGTACCGATCAATATAAATGAGATTAAACGGAAGATTCGTTTTTTTATAGAAGAGAAATATCCGGATGTGGTTCAGGTGACCGATAATATTATCTGGGATTCCTATCAAACATATACCAGTCATTCGAACAAATACCATTATCATACATTCATTGTTCGCGCGATTGTCAAGAATACCGATCGAATAAAGTTCGTAGAAGTACTTTATAATCCGTTTAATGAATTGGTCTATGGTTATTTTCGGTGGGACAATGAACAGCAAACCTTTTATTTAGAGGAAGAAGCTGCTCGGAAAGAGCTTAAAAAACCAGACCTTATTTCGCTGGGGATTGCCAATCAGGCTGTAACACCCGGCTTAAATGACATCGTTTCTGAGCACGAAGGTTTTTTGCAAATGATCCAGCTAAAAAATCAGGGGAGAAATGGTTTAGTTCCATTGGATGTGGAGACCATTAATGAAAAAATAAAAACTCACGTTGGACAGAAATACAACAATGTAGAGTATACCCGAAATATTATTTGGAATTCCTATTCTACATTTATGAGTCCTTACAGTAAGCATCACTTTCACTCATTTATTGCCCAAGTAAAGGTAAAAGGTGTCCGCATAATCAAGTACCTCGAACTATTCTATAATCCGGTGACCGAGAAAGTCACCAGCGATTTTGTCTGGGTTGAAGATGAAGAAGAATTCCTTCGTATAAAGCCTACTGAAGAAGATTAATCTCCGACCGTATCCATTTTAAGGTGAATACATCAAAACCCAAACGGCTATTTATTCTTTTAATTATCGCCAGTTTAATCGTCTATTTATGGGTGGAATTGGCGGTTGGTATCTTTTTCCAAGACAGCTGGGGAGGCAGTTAAAAAGAGCTACTTCAAGGGCCTCATTGATTTTTGCTAACTTGAGGATATCTTATTTCTTATGAAGAATTTCCCCCACGGTTGTCATGTGCTTAATGGAGACACTCTAGCAGAACGTTTTCCCAATTCTCTAGACGGGAAAAGATTGGTTTTTCGAGAATGCCTTATTGAAGGCCCAGTTTCTTCCTTAGAGGAGGAGCATTTATTTTTTGATCGCAGGGCAAAATATATCAGTGATATTCATCCAGAATGTTCTATTGAGGATTACTATTCCCTGACGGTTACTGAACTACGGGAACTGCATAGTTTACCGCCAAACGTACCCATTTATTTTTGGTTTGAAGATGATTTGTTTTGCCAGGCGAACCTATGGTTTCTGTTCGCATATGTGGATACACATAAAATGAATCATCCCCTCTATTGGGTGCGCCCTAATGAACATACGCCCTGGGGCTTTGGTGGACTGTCTGACGCACAGTTAGTAGAAGCTTTCCAGAACCGCCAACAGATTGCCAATCCTGAAATTTATGTCAAGCTATGGCATGCTTATCAGCAAAACGACTTCAGTAGTTTGCAACAACTCGCTTCTTCTACAGATCATGTGGAGGCCTCAGTTCAAGCCCATATCGATCGTTTTCCTGAGGATAATTCTTTAGGGCGGCCACAACGGACCATCATTAGCATTATACAAGAGCTGAATACTTTGGATTTTGGGACGATATTTCAAGAGTTTTGTACCCGAGAAAGTATCTATGGATTTGGGGATTTACAATTTAAACGCCTGCTCGATCAGATGGAAGCGAATGGGCAACTACCTTCCTTAGAAAATTAATGTTTCACCTAAACAAAAAATCCCCATAACTCTAGAGTTATGAGGATTTCGATCGTTTCAACAGCGATTGAGCGGCTATTGCGTACGGAAAGTATAGGTTCCGGAGTCGCTGAGGTTTCCTTCGGCATCGATCGCTTCGACTCTCCAGTAGTAGAGGGTTCCACCTTCTAGTTCGGTACTGATCTGCTGATCGGCTTGAGCATAGTCAACGGTCTGTAATAGCGTATCTGCAGTACTGTCTGTATCCAAGTAGATTTTAATGGTTCTTAGATCGTTATCGACATCATTAACACTCCAGTTCAAAACAGCAGCACCATCTACTAGTGTTACGGTCGACCCTGAACGCGGACTGATCAGTTCAGCGGGGAAAGGTGCATAGGTGGTTTCTGCTTCCCCAGCCAGATAGAACTTCCAGGTGTCACTCTCGAGGGTAACATCG
>JBMHCX010000017.1:0-5226 GCA_049889695.1 Flavobacteriaceae bacterium
GGTAGCCAAATGGGGCGATACCAAACGGGTAGACATGACCTTCTCAGTCACCAAAAGCTATTTATCTACTGTTGCAGGTTTGGCGGTGGATCGGCGACTTTTTCTTAGCAGTGAAAAAGTCGCAGACTACGTTTGGGACCACACCTTCGACGGTGAGCACAACAAACAAATCACTTGGAAAGATCTTTTAAATCAATCATCCGACTGGTCTGGGAATTTATGGGGCGGCAATGATTGGGCCGATCGACCACCCAAAACAGGCGGCATTGATGACTGGAAATACCGAACATTACATCCCCCAGGAACCCACTACAAGTACAATGACGTGCGGGTGAATGTGCTGGCCTATTCCCTTCTTCAAGTGTGGCGAAAATCGCTCGCGCAAGTCTTAAAAGAAAAAGTGATGGACCCTATTGGCGCATCGAGTAGCTGGCGTTGGTATGGTTATGAAAACTCCTGGGTGAATGTAGATGGGAACTGGGTACAGTCGGTTTCTGGAGGCGGACACTCGGGCGGAGGCTTGTTTATCTCCACCGAAGATCATGCACGTTTTGGACTCCTTTTCCTGAATCAAGGGAAATGGGAAGACAAGCAAATCATCAGTCCCGAATGGATAAAAGAAGCCACAAGCCCATCGCCTGCTAATCCTAGTTATGGCTATTTGTGGTGGCTCAATCATCCTGAAAGTTCGCGTTATGTAGCAGAAGCGGGAGAAGATATGTACTATGCTGCTGGTTTTGGAGGGAACTTTATCGTCATAATCCCACAACACGATTTGGTCGTGGTCACCCGATGGTTGGAGACTAAGATCCTACCGGAATTTATTCGACAACTTATGGCTGCGGTAAAATGATTTCCCTCTCTAATTATAAAGCCCTGATTTTTGATATGGATGGCACCTTGACAGACAATATGCACTTTCATCATCAAGCATGGATGAAATTTATCGAACTTAAAAAGCTGGGTATCGATGCCGAAACCTTTGAACGTGATTATCACAAAGGAACTTTGATCGAAGTCATGGCGCGCTTTTTCCCACAATTAACTACAGAAAAAGAACTGCGAGAGGTGGGAAACGAAAAAGAAGCCTTATACAGAAACACCTATGGACACTTATTGCAACCTCTTAAAGGCTTACACCCTTTTTTAGACGCATTAAGAACAAAAAATATCCCCTTAGGGTTGGCGACTATGGGCGATCAAAATAATTTGGAAATGACTTTGGCACAGTTGAAGATCACCTCCTATTTTCGCAGTACTACTGGAGGGGATCAAGTAAAACAAGGGAAGCCCCATCCAGAAATATTTTTAAAAACAGCGGAGAAACTAAAGGTAAATCCGACAAACTGCTTAGCTTTTGAAGACACTGAGTCAGGAATATGTGCTGCTCAAGCCGCAGGAATGAAAGTTGTGGGTGTTGCAACCCAGTTCGGCATTGAAAAACTTATAGGATTAGGCTGTATTGCTGGAATTCGTGATTTTACAGAGATTCAATTAGAATAAAACCAATACAATGCCTCAAAATCGATTTTTATTCCTGCTTTTTCTAATTGTACTACCCTGTCTAACCTACTTTTTACATGAGTGTACGCATTGGCTGGTCTATCGTTTTTACGGAATAGACGCACGGTTAGACTTGAACACAATTAGTTTACCTCAAGAAATTGGATTAACCTCAACACAACAATTTATCATCTATGGAAGTGGAGTTTTTTTCTCCCTTATCCAAGGAATTATTGGGTATTTTATTGCCCTTAGAAAAGATATTTTTATTGGAAGTAGTCTATTGCTTTCGGCTGCTGTTTTTCGTTGGGCAGCTATTCTTCAAGGGATAGTTTCTAGTAGCGATGAAATCAAAATGAGTCAAGCTATGGGAGTTTATGATTCAGTATGGCCACTCATCATTTCGGGTAGTTTTTTCATGATGCTATTTTATGTGTATAAAAAAGGGAGATTGGAGATGAAATTTATCTGTGGAATAAGCTTGATTTTCCTCTTGATTACTTACCTCTACAGCTTGATTTAATCACAAAAAAAAATTATCCTTTAAGGCTGGCCGATAGGTATTCGCGGTTCATACGGGCGATGTTCTCTAAAGAGATTCCTTTAGGACATTCTACCTCGCAAGCTCCGGTATTGGTACAGTTTCCAAAGCCTTCTTCGTCCATCTGTTTGACCATGTTGAGTACGCGGTCGGTGGCTTCTACTTTCCCTTGCGGAAGTAGGGCGTATTGCGATACTTTAGCCGAAACAAATAACATGGCCGAAGCGTTCTTACAGGTGGCAACACAAGCTCCACAACCAATACAGGTAGCCGCGTCAAAGGCCTTGTCGGCATCGTGCTTGTCGATTGGAATAGCGTTGGCGTCTTGGGTGTTCCCCGAAGTGTTAACGCTCACAAAACCCCCCGCATGTTGAATACGATCAAAAGCAGAACGATCAACCGCCAAATCTTTTACTACAGGGAAAGCGTTGGCACGGAAAGGCTCAATGGTGATGGTGTCACCATCTTTAAACTTGCGCATGTGCAATTGGCAGGTGGTAACCAAACGATCGGGACCGTGCGCTTCTCCATTGATATACATGGAACACATCCCACAAATTCCTTCGCGGCAGTCGTGATCAAAGGCCACGGGGTCAATCCCCTGCCCAATAAGTTGCTCGTTTAATACATCCATCATTTCCAAGAACGACATATCGGGCGATACGTTTTCAATGGGATAGGTTTCTATACTTCCGGTGGCGTCTGCGTTGGCTTGGCGCCATATCTTGAGTGTTAAATTCATAAGATGAGTTTATTAGCCAAAAGGCAATAGGCAACAGTTATTCTTTGCTTATTGACTTAATAAAGGCGTTTAACATTTTATTTTCTTCCGTAATTAATCCTTGTACATTTTCATACCATTTTTTTCCAATCATCTTTAACTCCTTTGAAATGATTAAATGTGTTTCGAGCTCTAAAAGCGATCCTCGAGCAATCCGAAGGTGTTTGAGATAATTTTGGGTGTAGTTTCTGCCATAGCCCTCTGCAATATTTGCAGGAACTGAAATGGCCGAACGCTTCATTTGACTTTGTAAACCAAACAATTCTTTTTGCGGTAAAGCTTCACACAGTTGATAGACTGCTTTGACCAAGGCAATGCCTTTCTGCCAAATCAATAGGTCTCTGTATGTCTTTATCTGTGTCATTTCAATTATTACTATTGCCTAATAACTACTGCCTAACTACTATTTGTATGAACGTGTTTTTACTTCAATTTCTTCATAGTTTAAGTCTTCTTTGACTAAAACGGCCTCTGACGGTTCTCCTTTGTATTCCCATGCGGAAACAAATGTAAAGTTTTCGTCATCACGCAAGGCCTCTCCTTCTGGCGTTTGCGACTCCTCACGGAAGTGTCCTCCACAAGATTCTGTTCTTTCCAAAGCGTCTTTTGCAAATAGCTCTCCTAATTCAAGGAAATCGGCTACACGACCAGCTTTGGCCAGTTGCTCGTTGAACTCGTCGGCTTTTCCAGGGACATTCACATTCTTGTAGAAATCTTCACGCAGGGCTTTGATCTCAGCAATGGCTTCTTTTAAGCCTTTTTCGTTACGTGACATTCCACATTTGTTCCACATGATTTTCCCCAGTTTTCTGTGGTAAGAGTCGACAGAGTTTTTACCGTTGTTATTGATAAAGGCGTCGATCTGATCTTTCACCGCTTTTTCTGCAGCATCAAATTCTGGGGTATTCGTGTCGATGGGTCCAGTACGGATATCGTTCGCTAAATAGTCTCCAATGGTGTAAGGGAGAACAAAGTAACCGTCGGCCAATCCTTGCATTAAAGCAGAGGCTCCTAAACGGTTTGCCCCGTGATCAGAGAAGTTAGCTTCTCCAATAGCATAACATCCAGGAATACTGGTCATCAAGTTGTAATCAACCCATACACCTCCCATGGTATAGTGTACCGCTGGGTAAATCATCATAGGGGTCTCATAGGGGTTTTGATCAACGATTTTTTCGTACATCTGGAAAAGGTTTCCATATTTTGCACGAACAACGTCTTGACCTAATTTCTTCACTAAGGCGTGATCGTTTTCGTTTAAACCTTTAACGTGCGCCTGCTCTTTTCCATAACGCATGATAGCAGAAGCAAAGTCGAGATAAACCGCTTCTCCAGTTTTATTGACCCCATAACCGGCATCACAACGCTCTTTAGCGGCACGAGAAGCTACATCGCGAGGAACGAGGTTTCCGAAGGCAGGGTAACGACGCTCTAGGTAGTAGTCGCGGTCTTCTTCTGCAATCTCAGTGGGCTTTAATTTGCCTTCGCGAATAGCCTTAACGTCTTCTATGTTTTTAGGCACCCAAATACGCCCATCATTTCTCAATGATTCTGACATCAAGGTCAATTTCGATTGATGATCTCCTGAAACGGGGATACAGGTTGGGTGAATTTGCGTAAAACAAGGATTGGCGAAATGCGCTCCTTTTTTATGGATTTTCCAACCCGCAGAAACATTACTTCCCATAGCATTTGTCGATAGGAAGAATACATTTCCATAACCTCCAGAAGCAATCACTACAGCATGGGCACCATGGCGCTCGATTTGTCCATTGACCAAGTTTCGGGTAATAATTCCTCGGGCTTTCCCGTCTACAACCACTAAATCCATCATTTCATGGCGGTTGTACATTTTGATCTTCCCACGGCCAATTTGACGGTTCATGGCAGAATAAGCCCCTAGTAATAATTGCTGTCCCGTTTGACCTTTGGCGTAAAATGTTCTGGAAACCAAAACCCCCCCAAAAGAACGGTTATCTAGTAATCCACCATAATCGCGAGCAAAAGGAACTCCTTGCGCCACACATTGGTCGATGATATTAGTAGATACTTCGGCTAGGCGGTGAACGTTCGCTTCACGAGAACGGTAATCCCCTCCTTTAATAGTATCATAAAACAAGCGGTAGGTAGAATCCCCATCCCCTTGATAATTCTTTGCTGCATTGATCCCTCCTTGTGCAGCAATAGAGTGTGCACGTCGAGGAGAGTCTTGAAAACAAAATGTTTTTACGTTGTAACCTAACTCTGCAAGAGTAGCAGAGGCAGATGCTCCAGCTAGTCCAGTTCCTACCACAATCACGTCAATTAAACGTTTGTTCGCAGGACTCACTAGATTGATGTGGCTCTTGTGATTGGTCCACTTATCGGCCAGAGGGCCTTTTGGTATTTTAGAATCTAAAGT
>JBMHCX010000018.1:0-256505 GCA_049889695.1 Flavobacteriaceae bacterium
CGGCAGGTATTAGTGGATTAAAAGGCCACCGCTCAGTGGGCGGGTATCGAGCCTCTATGTATAACGCGATGCCTATAGACAGCGTGGAAATACTCGTAGACTGTATGCAGGCCTTAGAGAAAAAATATTAAGTCAAGACTATTTAAAGACCTTATAAAATGAAAATATTAGCAAATGATGGAATCTCTCAAACGGGGATTGACTTTTTACAAGAAAATGGATTTGAGGTTATCACAGTAAATGTAGCCCAAGAGCAACTTGTAGACTACATCAATGACAATAAGGTGAGCGCCCTTCTTGTAAGAAGTGCCACAACAGCTCGGAAAGAATTGATTGATCAATGTCCAGGGCTTAAACTTATAGGTCGTGGGGGTGTTGGAATGGATAATATAGATGTTGAATATGCCAAATCTAAAGGACTTCATGTCATTAATACCCCAGCCGCCTCTTCTGCTTCTGTAGCAGAATTAGTCTTTGCACACCTCTATGGGGGTGTACGCTTTTTATACGACTCGAATAGAAGCATGCCTCTTGAGGGAGAAACAAATTTTAAAGGACTTAAAAAAGCCTATGCTAAAGGAGTAGAGCTTAGAGGTAAAACACTGGGTATTATTGGCTTTGGTCGGATAGGTCAAGAAGTTGCTAAAATCGGTTTAGGAATCGGTATGCAAGTCATTGCAACTGATAAATTTATCGAAAAAGCAGCGGTAGAAGTCGCTTTGTATTCAGGAAAATCAATCGTTGAGGAAATAAAAACGCAATCTATGGAATCCGTATTGTCTCAGTCAGATTTTATTAGCCTCCATATTCCTGCGCAAAAAAATTATGTGATTGATGAGCAGGCTTTTTCACAAATGAAAAAAGGGGCCGCCTTAATTAATGCAGCTCGTGGTGGTGTAGTAGACGAAGTAGCACTCGTAAAGGCATTAGACTCAGGCCAACTTTCTTTTGCAGCACTCGACACTTTTGAGAATGAGCCTAAGCCAGAGATTAAATTATTAATGCACGACAAGATCTCACTTACCCCCCATATAGGAGCCGCAACATTAGAGGCCCAAGACCGAATTGGGGTAGAGCTTGCTCAACAAATAACTACTTTGCTAAAATAAGTTCTTTTGTATTTTAAAAAGCTTAAAGAAAAGTGGCACATCACTTCTAATTTTCAGCTGGTACTTATTTTTATCGTATTTGGGCTAACGGGCTCTATGAGTGTAAAAGTGGCCAAACCCTTATTAGATTTACTTTCCATCTATCCAGAAACTTTTCAAGACCTCATGGGTGGCTATCTATTGTATTGGATCATTCGGATTACGCTGATTTTTCCCGCTTATCAAGTATTACTTCTCTTATTTGGCGCCCTCTTTTTTCAATTTAAATTCTTTTGGGAATTTGAAAAGAAAATATTAAAACGACTTGGATTAAAGTGCCTTTTTAAAGGAAACGATTAGATTAAACGTGTTTTGAAAGTGTTAAATTCAGAAACTCATTACGTGTCTCTGTCTCTTTAAAAACACCTCTAAATCCAGAGGTTGTAGTCGTTGAATTTTGTTTATGAACACCGCGCATCATCATACACATATGGGAAGCTTCAATGACAACCGCCACCCCCTTTGGGTTTAAGGTATCATTGATACAGTCTAATATTTGCTCTGTTAAACGTTCTTGTACTTGTAGTCTTCTGGCGAAGACATCGACAATGCGTGGAATTTTACTGAGTCCAACGATCTTGCCATCAGGAATATAGGCAATATGAGCTTTCCCAAAGAAGGGCAACATATGATGCTCGCAAAGCGAATACAATTCTATGTCTTTGACAATCACCATTTCGTTGTAATCCTCGTTAAACATGGCACCTTGCAGGATTTGCTTCGGGTCTTTTTCGTAGCCCTCCGTTAAAAATTTCATCGCTTTTGCAGCGCGTTCAGGAGTTTTTACGAGGCCTTCACGATCGACATCTTCACCCAACAAGTCAATTATATTGGTGAAATTGGATTTGATCTCTGCCGTTAAGGGGATGGTTTGAATGTCAAAATTTTCGTTCATAGCTAATTTAAATATGTTTGATAGGCCTCCCGAAATTTTTGCAGCTTAGGGGCGATAACCGCTGCACAGTACATCTGTTCGGGATGGCGATTGAAATAGTCTTTATGTTCTTCTTCTGCTAAATAAAAGGGGACCTCAGGAAGTATTTCTGTTACAATAGGAGCAGAAAACACCTGTTCTTCCGTGAGTTGTTGCATATGGCTTTCAGCTATTTTTTGCTGTTCTTCGTTCCGATAGAAAATCGCCGATCGATATTGAGTACCGATGTCATTTCCCTGACGATTAAGCGTTGTAGGATCGTGGGTAGCAAAAAATACTTTGACGAGTATATCGTAGGAAATTATAGAAGGATCATAGCTCAAACGGATAGCTTCCGCATGACCTGTACGTCCTGTACATACTTCTCGGTAGGCGGGATTTTTAATATGTCCTCCCATATAACCGGGTTCAACTTCCTTTACTCCCCTTAAGGAAGCATAAACAGCTTCTGTGCACCAGAAGCAACCACTCGCAAAAAAAGCTTGTTGTAATTCCATATAATGTCTAACAAATATATTAAATATTTAAACAATAATGATCATGCTTAAACAAAACTGTCTGTATAAAGACGACAAATGAACTTAAAATAGTCGGCATTCGAAAGCATTAAATTGTGTTACTTTGTACTTCGATGATTGAGCTTACATCCATTTATAAATCGTTCGGTGAGTTGGTCGTTTTGAACGGTATAGACCTAACGATTGCTCCTCAGGAATTGGTGGCGATCACTGGTCCATCCGGAGCAGGAAAGTCTACTCTTTTACACATTATGGGAACTTTAGAAGCTCCCGACCCTCATCAGGCAGCAAGCATTAAACTGAATGGACAATCGGTCTTAGGGATGACTCCCAAAGCTTTGGCCGAATTCAGAAATCAACAGTTAGGATTTGTGTTTCAGTCGCATGAACTCCTGCCGGAGTTTACGGCCATAGAAAATGTATGTCTACCGGCATGGATTAGCGCTCAGCCCAAAGCCAAGACCCTTAAAAAAGCCAAAGAGCTCCTCTCCCATCTTGGGCTGGAGCATCGGTTCAATCATAAGCCCACCACCCTTTCAGGAGGAGAAAAACAGCGTGTCGCTGTGGCGCGGGCCCTTATTAATGCCCCCAAGATAGTCATGGCTGATGAACCCAGTGGGAATTTAGATTCTCAGAACGCACAAGAACTACATCAGTTGTTTTTTGATTTGCGCAAAACCATGGAAACAACCTTTGTGATTGTTACCCACAATCAGGAGTTTGCACAACAGGCCGACCGAATTATTGATCTTAAAGATGGACAAATTCGCAACTGAATTGGATGCTGCCGCTTTAAAAGATTTTTTGGATGAAAAGGCTGCCTTCTATGAAAACCCAGTGTTTATCGAAACCGATCCCATTCAGATTCCCCACCAGTTCAGTAAAAAACAAGACATTGAAATAGCGGCGCTGTTAACCGCCCTGATCGCCTGGGGAAATCGAAGCAGTATTTTAAAAAGTGCTCAAAAAATCATGACGCTTATGGATGGAGATCCCTACGGATTTGTTAGCCAGCACAGCCCTAAAGACCTCAAAGTATTTGAGGGCTTTGTGCATCGAACTTTTCAAACGGTCGATCTTCAATTTATCCTGCAAGCCCTGCAGAGCGCCTACCAACAAGAAGATTCCTTGGAGGCTTATTTTATCGATCCGACGGGTACCCATGATTATATGGCACCAAACATCAGTCGCTTTCGAGAGTTTTTATTGCGCACCCCCCACCAGAAAAGAAGCGAAAAGCACTTGGCCAACCCACTTCAAGGGTCTGCGGCAAAACGCCTACATATGTATCTACGCTGGATGGTTCGCCCTGCAAAAAAAGGAGTCGACTTTAATCTTTGGAAAAAAATACCTCCAGCAAAACTCTCTTGCCCATTAGATGTCCATAGCGGGAATGTAGCACGCAAATTGGGACTCCTCGACCGAAAGCAGAACGATGCTAAGGCCGTGGAACAATTGGATCAGCAGCTGCGACGACTGGATCCTATCGATCCGGTAAAATACGATTTTGCACTTTTTGGCTTAGGGGTGTTCGAAAAATTTTAAAAAAGAAGAGCAATATGCCGTAGCGGAAACCTTGAAAATCCTAATTTTGAAGAGCAAGATGAAAACACTACTGATTCAAAAAGCGACTGTTGTCGATCCTCAAAGTTCGCACCACCTTCAGACCTGTGATATTTTAATTGAAAACGGTAAGATTTCCCAAATGGGAGAGCTCTCCGGCCAAACGGCCGATAAAGTTCTATCCTGGGAACAGTGCCATGTTTCTCCAGGCTGGTTTGATCCGTTCGTGAGCATCGGCAGTCCGGGATACGAGGAGAGAGAGACCCTTGAAAATGGTATTCGAACGGCCCTTCAATCGGGCTATACGGGTATCGGTCTTCAGCCTGTGTCGGATCCTATCATCGATCACCGCGCTGCTCTCAGTCATCTTGTTCAGACAACTAAAGATCTGCCCCTTGATGTATTTCCATTAGGCGCACTTTCGCAAGGGCAAAAAGGAGAGCAGTTAGCGGCTCTCTATGAAATGTTTGAAGAAGGCGCCGTTGGCTTTACAGATGTTAAGCGTGCCATTTCAAATCCTAACCTATTAAAAATAGCGCTGCAGTACAGCCGAAATTTCAAGGGCCTTGTCTGCTCTCATCCGCAGGATGGGCAGCTGGCTAAAAACGGAGTAATGCACGAAGGAAAAACCAGTACGCTTCTCGGATTGGCAGGTATCCCAACGGTTGCTGAGACCACGCAAGTAGCTCGCGACATTGCCCTCCTAGAATATACGCAAGGGAAATTGCATATTCCATTTGTCAGCTCAGCTGCCACGCTGGAGCTTATTCGCGGGGCTAAAAAGAAAGGCTTGGATATCAGTTGCTCTGTGGGGCTTCCTCATTTGTGGTTTTGCGATGAGGACCTTCAGGAATTCGACACCAATTTTAAACTCTTCCCTCCTCTCCGATCGGCCAAAGACCGCGAAGCTCTTCGCGAAGGCTTGGTTTCGGGTGTAATCGATAGTGTCAGTGCCATGCACGAACCTATGAATATTGAACACAAAGCTGTTGAATTTGAACATGCTTTTGGCGGAAGTATAGGTCTAGAGGCCAGTTTTGGTATTTTAATGCAGCTATTCCCCTTACAAGAAAGTATACAGTTCCTCTCAAGAGGGCGGCGTATTTTTGGGATCGAATCGCCATCTATAAAAGTGGGTCAGCAAGCAAATATGACCTTTTTTAATCCTGAAGTCACATGGACCTTAACAGCCAAAGATCTTATTTCCACTTCTAAAAATTGTGCGTTTATCGGTCAGTCGCTCCGTGGGAAAGTATATGCTACCTATCATCGTAATACCTTAACCACTCGTGTTCAATAATACGACATTAAATTACCTTGTACACAGGGCAAAGCAATCTACTGAGCACCATCCTACATTAGTGATGATGCATGGTTATGGCAGCAACGCGCAAGATTTATTTGGATTCGCTCCTTACTTACCTCCCCACTACACTATCATTTCCCTAGAGGCGCCAATATCGCTCCCCATGGGTGGATATGCTTGGTTTCCGCTACGGATAGATCGCCCGTTGGATGAGTGGATTGCCGCTGCAGATATTCAAAATATACAGCAATTGGTCTTAACAACCCTCGACCATTGTATTCAACAAGAAGGACTAAATCCCGATAATATTAGTCTACTCGGCTTTAGCCAAGGAGCCATGCTCGGATGGACCTTAGCACTGACCTCCCCACAAAAGTTCAAGCGATTAATTGCGCTGAGTGGCTTTGTCGTTACAGATGCAATTGAAAATATAGCTACACTGCAACAGGTTCCAAAAATCTATGCTGCTCATGGGATAAACGATGGAGTAATCCCTGTTGCAATGGCACGGGAAACGATTACGCCACTCGCACAAAGATTTGCAGCCATCGACTATCGGGAATTTCCGGATGCCCATGAAGTCTCCCAAGCCAATTTCACTCAGCTATTAGAGTGGTTAACGCTTACGGAAGATCACTGATAGGATACAGAAAATCTGTAATTGGTTCGAAGGTAACAGTCCCATCTGCTTTCAGCTGATAGCTTAACAAGACTTCCCCCCAATATTTTTGATCGGAGAAATCAGCAATCACCCAACGATTGTTCAAGAGGTGAACTTTATTAAAAAAGAATCGTCCTTGCATACCGGCATAACTGATCAATGGATTAGTCTTTTTAAGATTGTATTCATATAGCGCATCGCTGACCAGTTGGGTGATTTCCTCAGCCGAGCGATTTCCTTCAAATGCGTTCAAACCCTCTTCATTTCCGATGAGTGAGAAATACTGCTGATCTTCCAAAAGCATTTGTACCTGATCTATTGAATCTTTTAAGGTTTGCTTTTGACGATCCAGTTGTTCGATTTTTTGCACCTGATAATTAACGACTTTATTTGAACTGACAATCTGGTATAGAAGAATCAGAGAGACAAATACGAGCAGATAGCTGATGATTTTAGTACGCATAGGAATTTAAGGTATATGAATGGATAAATTGTCATAGGCCAAAGCAACGTGCTTGGGTAGTTTGGCTGATATTTCCGCATGAAAACCAAATAGATGGCTGATGTGGGTAAAATATGTTTTTTTCGGTTGGAGCTGATCGACGATTGCCATCGCCTCTGCTAGGTTTAAATGACTGGGATGCTCTTCTTCGCGCAAGGCGTTTAGGACAAGTACATCTAAATCTTGCAAATAGGGCAACTGGTCATCGGCCAGGGTTTTTACGTCTGTCAAATACGCAAAATTATCGATCCTAAAGCCTAGGACTGGCATTTGATAATGAATGGCTTCTATGGGGGTAATAGTTTTGCCACATAGCTCGAATGGCTGATTTTTAGCAATCACATTTTTGGTTACCGAAGGAGCTCCCGGATATCTGTTCTCTGTCTCAAAGATATATGCAAAACGCGATTCTAAGCCCTTAAACACTTCTTGAGTAGCATAGACGGGTAAGGCGCCTTGTCGAAAGCAAAATGGGCGGATATCGTCTAAACCAGCGGTGTGATCGGCATGCTCATGGGTAATTAATAATGCATCCAGATGGTCGACTTCTTGTTGCAACATTTGCTGTCTGAAATCAGGACCACAATCGACCACCACCTGCCCTCCTTCCCAAGAAATCAAGACGGATACGCGTAAACGCTTATCTTTCGGATCGTTACTTAAACAGACGGGGTGCTGACTACCAATGACCGGAACTCCCTGAGAAGTGCCTGTTCCTAAAAATGTAACTTTTAACATGGATCCAAAGGTAGCAAATGGTGTTGGAATCGAGGAAAGTTTGTAATTTTAGACATATAAATTTCAAAAAATATATGTCGGTGCAACTTTCCGATAATCACGCTTTTGAAAACCTCCCTTCGGTAGAGGCTAAAGCACTTCGAATCAATTTAAACAAAGATATTTACGGGACTTTCGCGGAAATTGGTGCAGGCCAAGAAGTAGCTCGACATTTTTTTAGAGTTGGCGGAGCTTCCGGTACTATTGCTAAGACCATTAGTGCTTACGACAAAAACTTTAGCGATACCATCTATGGGGAGGAAGACGACAAACGCTACGTCACTGAAACCCGTTTAGATAAGATGTTAGCGCATGAGATACAATTGTTGGAAGAACGCATCAAACGCGACAAAGAGCCCAATAAGGTGTTTTTTGCTTATGCAAACACGGTAGCTACCATTGATTTTGCTAAAAAGTTTAAAGGCCATGGCTGGATGGGGATTCGCTTTCAGACAGCCCCCAACGAACCCTACAATGAAATAAGCCTACATGTCCGCTTCCACCATTCCGAAGCGCGCTTGCAGCAGGAAGTCTTAGGAATTATGGGAGTAAACCTTATTTACGGTGCTTTCTACAAACACGACCAGCCCAAGAAACTACTGCGCTATCTGTACGATCATATCGATCAGGATGCTATTGAAATTGATACGATCAATTTCTCAGGTCCAATATTTAAAGAAGTCGACAATCGTTTAATGAGTCTACAGCTCATTAAAAACAACATGACAGATGCCGTTATGTTCGACGCCCATGGGAACAATATACTCCCCGCACGTGTCCTCTACAAAAAGAATATCCTCACCCTTAGGGGAAGTTTTCGACCGGTTACGCTTGTCAACATAGACATGTTCCAGAAATCTTTGGATATTTTCCTGAAAGAAGCGCAAGTCGACGAAGATCGCACAGAAGTTATTTTTGAAATCACCCTCTCGAACTTAAAAGTAGAAGGCGATGTCGATGAAAAAGACTTTATGGATAGGGCTAAATTACTTTGTTCGTTGGGGTATACGGTGATGATCTCGAACTTTAAAGAATACTATCGCTTAGTCAGTTATCTTTCTCAATACACCAAAAATCAATTAGGACTAAGTATGGGAGTATCCAACTTTGTGGATATTTTTGATGAACAATACTATGCAGATCTTCCCGGTGGGATTTTAGAGGCTTTTGGGAAAATGTTCCACAATAACCTTAAGATTTATCTCTACCCGATGTTCGATGAAGGACGAAATACTGTAGTCAATAGCAATAACTTAAAACTCCATCCGCGTATGAAAGACTTTTATAAGTTCTTTAAATACAATGGAAAGGTCGTAGACATCATCGATTATGAAGATGATCATCTGTCGATATTCTCTCGTCAAATCTTACAGCAAATAAGAAATGGCGAAGAGGGATGGGAACCTTGCTTACCCGAGGGAATCGCTGAGATGATTAAGGAAAAAAAGATGTTCGACTACAAGTCTGCTGCTACTTCAAAGGCCTAGTTACCCTCGAGAATTTGCGCCGCGTGAGTTTTTGTTTTTACCTTGTCAATAACTCGTTCGACAGTTCCATCAGCTCCAATGATAAAGGTCATTCGGTGAATACCATCGTATTCTTTACCCATAAACTTTTTAGGTCCCCATACCCCAAAGCCTTCAATTAGAGACTTGGATTCATCGGCTAAAAGCGGAAAAGGGAAAGTGTATTTTGTCGCAAAGTTCTTTTGCTTGGTCTCGGAATCTGCACTGACACCGTAAAGGGAGTAGCCAGCAGCTTGAAGTTCTGCATAGTGATCGCGAAGATCACAGGCTTCAGCCGTACATCCCGGAGTATTGGCCTTTGGATAGAAAAACAGCACTACTCTTTTACCGGAAAAATCGGCCTGTGTTACAGTATTTCCTAAATGGTCAGTTGTTTCGAATGCGGGGATTGCGTCCCCTACTTTTAATGTATTCATTGCTTTTTTTTTCAAAGAAAATGAAAATTAATGTTCTAATTTCAGTTGCATTAAAATTTTAAGCACATTCCTTTCAATTCTTTTTTCTACACCATCTGTAAAGAACCAAGTTGTACAGAAAAAGCAGTGTTGTCAAAAGTTCTCGACAGCACAACAACTGTACAAATAGAATCGTCTAATTTTTTTATTTTCACAAAAAACAGTTGATGAAAAAGTCTGAAAAGGTTGCATTTGCGATAGAAACGCTGGAACTGCTCTACCCTGAGATACCCATTCCACTGGACCATAAAGACCCGTATACGCTTCTTGTAGCAGTTTTGCTGTCGGCTCAAAGTACGGACGTAAGAGTGAACCAAATTACTCCTAAGCTCTTCGCAGTAGCCGACAACCCTTATGATATGATGCGTTTGAGTGTGTCCCAAATTCGAGAGATCATTAAACCCGTTGGCCTTTCCCCTATGAAATCCAAAGGCATTCATGGGCTTTCGAAAATTTTAGTGGAAAAATATAAAGGGGAAGTACCGGCATCCATTGAGGCCCTAGAAGAATTGCCGGCTGTAGGGCATAAAACGGCAAGTGTAGTGGTCGCTCAGGCTTTTGGAATTCCAGCTTTTCCCGTGGACACTCATATTCATCGGCTGATGTATCGATGGGGATTTAGTAATGGTAAAAATGTAGTGCAAACAGAAAGAGATGCCAAGCGACTCTTTCCAAAAGAAAAATGGAACGATTTGCACCTTCAAATTATATGGTACGGAAGGGAATACTCGCCCGCTCGAGGTTGGGATTTAGGACAAGATATCATCACCAAAACGATAGGTCGCAAAAGTGTGATACAGGCCTATATTAAAGAGTCTTCGAAGCGGAAGAAGTAGAGGATTTCTGATCAACGTTATTCTTGTTGGCCTCAAAAGCTTTGGAAAAGGCCATAATACGCTTGATCACCTCTGGTCTAGGTTCGTCTTTAGGAGTAGAAGGTTTAGCAGAGTAGTTTTTTGTCATATAAGTACTATTTGCTCTTATAACGACAAAAAACGCAAAATCGTATTAACGCGTCAAAACAATTTGATTCGTTTGAATGAGTTTACGAAGATTGATGATGGCATAACGCATACGCCCTAAGGCCGTATTGATGGATACATCAGTGTTTTCAGCAATTTCCTTAAAACTCATATCTCGATAGATACGCATCATTAACACTTCTTTCTGATCGTCTGGTAAGGATTCGATTAAGTGCGATAGATCATTTTCGACTTGAGCATCGAAAAGCGCCTCTTCTATGTTACCACTATCGTCGCCAATGAATTGGAAAACATCGTAGTCGTCCCGATTTTCAAAAGTGGGAATGCGATTACTCTTTCTAAAAAAGTCGATAATTAAGTTATGTGATATGCGCATCACCCAGGGCAAGAATTTCCCTGTTTCGTCATACCCCCCTTTTTTCAGCGTGCGAATTACTTTGATAAAGGTATCTTGGAAAATATCCTCAGCAGTATCACGGTCCATGACCTTTGAAAAAATAAAGTTGTAGATACGTGCCTTGTGCTTTTGAATTAATTGCTCTAGAGCGTATTCATTCCCATCGATGTAGGATTCTATAAGTAAAGCGTCTGAGGGGTAGTTGATAGCCATAACAATACCTGTTTAAACGATTAGAGTTCGAAATTAAATAGCGTATTGTTGTTGTATAGGCGGATATATTTTTTGTAAATATAGTTTTTTTATTTTGAAACACCTAAGGTTTAGCACTTAAGATGTCATAAATAAAAACAATTAATCGTATTTTCGGCACTTGCCTATGAAAGATATTACCACCTTAGATCCGAAAGAAAATATCATTATTAAGGGGGCCCGATTGCACAATCTCAAAGGGGTTGATGTGGCCATACCGCGCAATAAAATGGTCGTCATTACTGGTCTTTCTGGTTCAGGAAAATCGACCTTAGCCTTTGACACGCTCTATGCAGAGGGCCAACGCCGCTATGTGGAAAGCCTATCGGCCTATGCACGGCAATTCATGGGAAAGCTCAATAAACCAAAAGTGGATTTTATCTCTGGCTTAGCCCCGGCCATTGCGGTAGAGCAAAAAGTCAATTCTACCAATCCTCGTTCGACCGTAGGAACCAAAACAGAAGTCTACGATTATTTAAAGTTACTGTTTGCCCGAATCGGGAAAACCTATTCCCCCCTATCGGGAGAATTGGTCCGAAAAGATACAGTTACCGATGTCGTTGACCGGATAACGGCTTATCCTGAGGGCACTAAATTGTTACTGCTTGCTCCAATTCCTATAGACAACTCAGCGGCTGGCGCCAAAAAAATAAAAGTGCTACAACAACAAGGTTTCGCTCGAATCTGGCTGAATGGAAAAATGGAACGTCTAGATCGTTTGGAAGAAGCTCCGTCGGATGACTTTCAATTAGTGGTCGACCGTATCATTGTACAGACCGATGAAGATTTTGTTCAACGCCTTTCAGATGCAGTAGAGCTTGCCTTTTACGAAGGAAACGGTACTCTTCAATTACTCTCCCTTGCAGACGAAGCCACAGAAGAGTTTTCCAATAAATTTGAACGGGATGGTATGGATTTTATAGAACCATCGGTTCATTTATTCAGCTTTAATAATCCTTTTGGGGCTTGCCCCAGTTGTGAAGGCTTTGGAGACCTCATCGGAATCGACCCTGAGCTAGTGGTTCCGGATACCAGCCTTTCCGTCTACGAACATGCCATTACGCCATGGAAAGGAACCGGTTACAAGAAATACTACAACGACCTGGTCAACAATGCCTATCGTTTCGATTTTCCGATACATAAACCTTATTTCGAACTTACAGCAGAACAAAAAGAGTTGCTCTGGAAGGGAAATAGCTATTTTAAAGGAATCGATCAGTTTTTTAAAAAGATTGAAGCCAAAAATTATAAAATCCAAAATCGTGTATTGCTCTCCCGTTATCGGGGTAAAACAAGCTGTACGAGCTGTGGGGGATCACGATTGCGGAAAGAAGTGTCCTATGTGAAGATTGGGGGGAAAGATCTCAGTGAACTTCTTTTTATGCCCATTTCGGAGCTCAAAGAATTTTTCGACCAGTTGCAACTAGAAGCGTCCGAGGCAAAAATTGCAGCTCGTTTATTGATAGAAATACAATCCAGACTACGATTTATCCAAAAAGTAGGCTTGGGATACCTGACCCTTAACCGGAAGGCAAATACCCTTTCTGGAGGGGAGTCGCAACGCATCAACTTGGCAACCTCTTTGGGAAGTAGCCTTGTCGGTTCACTCTATATATTAGACGAACCCTCCATTGGTTTACACGCCCGAGACAACGATCGTCTGATCGAAGTCCTCCAACAACTCAGAGATTTAGGCAATACTGTAATTGTGGTGGAACACGATGAAGAAATCATGCGTGTTGCCGACCGTATTATCGATATGGGCCCCGAAGCTGGTAGCTGGGGAGGAGAAGTTGTCGGACAAGGAAATTGGGATCAAATACAGACGACCGACAGTCTAACAGCAGACTACCTGAGAGGAATAAAGAAAATCGAAATCCCTGCGAAACGTCGAAAATCCAAAGGACATTTAGAGGTTTTAGGCGCACGCGAAAACAACCTCAAGAATGTAGATGTAAAAATTCCTTTGGGAGTACTAACAGCTATTACAGGAGTATCGGGTAGTGGAAAAACAACTTTGGTTAAAAAAATTATCTACCCGGCACTCCTGAGGCAGTTCGATATATTCTCCCATAAACCCGGCGAGCACACGCTGATTCAGGGAGATATCGATCGGCTAAAAAGCGTAGAATATGTCGACCAGAACCCTATTGGGCGCTCATCGCGCTCCAATCCGGTTACCTATATCAAGGCCTACGACGATATTCGTACGCTATATGCCCAACAACCCCTTTCCAAATCCCGTAATTTTAAACCGAAACATTTCTCCTTTAATGTGGATGGGGGCCGTTGTGAGCAATGCAAGGGAGAAGGTGTTGTAAACATCGAAATGCAATTCATGGCAGATGTAGTGCTTCCTTGCGAAAGCTGTCAGGGAAAACGCTTCAAAAAAGAAATTCTTGAGGTGAAATACCAAGGCGTTTCCATCGATGAACTGCTCGCCATGACCATTACAGATGCTATCGATCTTTTCAGAACACAAGGAAAAGATAAATTGGTAAAAAAATTACAGCCATTAGCCGATGTAGGTCTGGGCTATGTGACCATGGGACAGTCCTCCACTACCCTCTCTGGTGGTGAAGCTCAAAGGATTAAGCTAGCCTCCTTTATCGCCCAAGGTGTGAGTCATGAAAAAGTACTGTTCATCTTTGACGAGCCCACCACTGGACTACATTTCCATGACATTCAAAAACTGCTCAATTCTTTTGAGGCCTTGTTGGAGCGCGGTCATAGCATCATTGTCATTGAGCACAATCTAGACCTCATCAAATGCGCAGATCACATTATTGATTTGGGACCTGAAGGCGGATTTATGGGAGGGAATATTGTGGGAGAAGGTACACCCGAAGAACTCATTCACATCCAAGCATCCCTAACAGGAAAATATCTGAAGGAAAAAATAGATCGCGGCTATTGACGAGGCTTACGCCATTCGTTCACAAAAGGAAGGATATGGGTGTGCAGTCGTCCTCCAATACTCAGTCCGACATAGGCTATACTGATGATAAGCGAACGGATAACGATATCCCAAAAAGACCCCAATGGACCTTTGTAGGCCTGAGAAACGGCTACTGCTACAAGTAAAATGATGAAAACTATTTTGAGATTTTCTTTTCCAAATGGGGTCAATTGCATTTTCTTGACAATTAGCAAATACTTCATCAGGTTAATGCTGATAATCACTGTAAAGGTAGCATAGGCCGCACCTAACATTCCCCAGATCTGAATGGCATAATAGTTGAGAACGATTGCCGCTAGGGCTGAGCCCACCGAAAAAAATAAGCTATACCGATACCATTCCGAATTGCTTATGATCTGGTTAAGGCATCCCAAAGCCATAGACGTCAGTTTTGCAGCGCCCACCCAATAGACCACCTCCAAGGCCTGCTTGTATTTCGGCTGACCGATCCAGTCGTAAAAATCAGAAGCATTAAGAGCGATGATTAAAAAAATGTATCCACTGCCCCACAACAGCATAATACTGCTCTGCCGCAAAAGATGCTGAAGCTTTTCCAGCTCTTTGTTGTGCAAGGCCTTAGCGACCAAAGGGCTGATTATCTGAAACATAGCTCTCCCTGGTAGTTCTACCACCGATGCCATAAACAAGGCTACACTATAGTAGGCGACAAACTCTACAGTAATCAGCGCTGGGAGCATGGACTTGTCGATGTCTAAGAGAAGACTAGAGGCCGTTCCTGCCAAAAGAATAATAAAACTATAGTTGATTATGTCTTTAGCATGTGCTAATTTCTGAAGTCTGAAATGAGGACGATGCAACCAAAAACCGTAGGCCGCAATGATTGCTAAACGGAGGTAATAACCGACCAACAAACCGTTTAAAAAAAAGTCAAAATCGATATTTGCAAATCCGTAAAGAACTAAGAAAATACAAATCATCGATCGCGGGTAGAACTCCTTCAGAAAATTGCCGAAAACGGAATGAAGTTCTACTCTTAGCCAACTGTAGAATACTTCGAAAAAACCATTGGCCGCCGCAATGGCAAAAATGATATAGCCGTATTTCTGCATTTGGGGGTTTAATCCGAACAGCTGTGCGAGTAAGCGATCGCCAAAGCCCACATATAAAAAGGTAAAAACAGTAATGAAAATAACGGGAACTAGGAGGCTCCAACTCAGCAAAACATGCTGTTCTTCTTTGGTCGAATAGCGGGGAAAAAAACGGATTAGGGCGTGTTGCAATCCTACAGAAATAAACGGTTGAAGCAGATTGGAAACCGCTAAAAGAGCAACCACCAAACCTTGCAACTGACTCCCTAAAAAAACGGGATATAAAAAAAGCGTATTGACAGCTCCCAACAACACCCCTGCTGCAATACTGAGTATATTCTGAATCGATTGTTTTGCAACTATACCCATCGATTAACTAGGATTATTTTTTTGAATTCTGGCCATTGCCAAGAGCGCTAACACCCAAATGGCATAGCTCATCAGTCGAATATTTTCTCCTTTGCTAACCACAGGCGGATCGAATTTAAATTCTACCTGATGCTCCCCAGCAGGAATCACCATGGCTCGGAGAACATAGTTAAGGGGAAAGTGTGGTGTTTCTTGTCCATCGACAAATGCTTTCCAACCGGGGGCATAGTACATTTCTGAAAAAACGACCAATTGATTGGCCGGACTGCTAAAGGAGTAGGTCAGCTGATCGGGGCGGCCTCCTGTGTAGGCAATGGAAGTCCTCTCCTGAGCAGGGCTAAATTGAAGCTCTTTCGGAACTTCGTTCTGCAAGGCCAAAGCAACGCTAGCAGGGTCGAGTGTTTCCATGGCTTTCATCAGCTGATCAGCATCTGAAAAATAGGCCAATGAATCGATCGCCCATGCAGGCCCCAAGGCGCTTGGGTTTTCAATTGCTTCCACTTGCTGTTCTTGCGCTCTAATGACGTATTTAACATTTAAGAAATGAAGAGCAGCGGTCATTTGCTTTTCTTCCATTCGCTCCATCAATTCCTCGAAACGACGTGGTTTTGCTCCGTGATAGCCACCCAAGGCCAGGTGATATTTGGAGGTCCTTGCGTTCGACAATCCCAAACGAGGCTCATAGACGCGAAAACGTGAGGTGTCTTGCAGGATCTTATTATCCGCCGCTGTTTTCGGAAAAGACTGGCTTAACTGTCGTGGAGAGACAAACAGTTCTGGACGGCTATAGCGATCGATGACGCCGTAGAGATCTACAAAAATTAACAGGATTATAGCTCCCAAAATTGTGCCATGCTGTTTTGGGCGATAGGACATCCAAAGCAATAAGAGGGTCGTAACGGCAGCGAACAAGAACGTTCTCCATAGAGAAGCATCGAAAAGTTCTTGCCGACTTCGCAATAGGGCCGGCATTAAGCCCTCCCCGAGCACTTGTCGGTAGTAGACATCTGAAGCCCCTGAAAATGAGAGCATTCCTTCACTAAACCAAAGAATGAGTATCGTTCCAAAAAATAGCAGGGCGGTGTTTTTCAGGGCTGCTCGTTGTTTGTCGCCCGCCATTTGTAGGTATGATTGAAGCCCCAAGGCAGCAAGCCACGGCACCCCTAAGGCCAGCAATACTTGTATGGACGAGACTGCGCGAAATTTGTTGTACAGTGGAAAGTAATCGATGAAAAAACGGCTAAGTCCCTCAAAGTTTTTTCCCCAAGATAACGCCAGGGCTAGGGCTAAACCAATCAGTAAAGGGAGTTTGTATGGGCCCTTGTAGGTCCATATTCCTAAAATAAAGATGAAAAACACCACCACTCCTAAATAAGCGGGGGCTTCTAATATAGGCTGATCACCCCAATAGGTGGGAGCATTGGACAGGAATGCTTGTACCTGAGCTCTGGGTACCTGTGCTTGTAAGAGTGCTGTTCCCAAGGCAGAGTCCATCGGTAAGGATTCGCCGGAAGCCCCTCCTTGAATTTGAGGAGAAATCAGATTAAAACTTTCAAAAATACCGTAGCTGTATTGGGTGATGTAATCGAAGTCCAAACCACTGGTCTGCTCTTTGGGACTTCCATCAGGGTTTAACCGTAATTCAGAAGCACCCCGTGTGCTAAAGTCCGTGTATTCGGCTGTTGCTATTAGCGGTGGAGCATTAAACCCCAATGCCAATACAAACGCAAGTATCCATGCGCCCACTGGTGATATAAATGTCTTCCAGGGCGCTTTCTTACGAATATTATCCACCAAGAAAAAGAGGATAAGCAAGCCCAGAAGCATCAGCATATAGTAGGTCATTTGGTAGTGATTTGCCCGAATGTTCATCCCTAGGGCTACCGAACTGACCAAAAAGCCCAAAAGCCATTTTCGCTGTTGGAGCAATACCCAACCACCGAAGACAAAAGGCATATAGGCAAGGGCAAGGGCTTTGGTGTTATGCCCGACCTGAAGTATGATTAACAAATAAGTGGAAAAGCCATAGGCGAGCGATAAAAAGGCGGCAACGGGCCAAGATAGGCCACACATTATCCCTAAAAAATAGGCCCCTACCAAATACAGAAAAAGACTGTGTGCAGGACGTGGAATGACACGGGTAATGCGGTGGATCCCTCCCAGCAAGTCATAGGCGTATTGGGCCCCTAACTGGTAAGTGGGCATACCTCCAAAGGCATTGTCGATCCAGTACAACTCCTCCCCTGTTTGGGCACGATGCTCTTGCAGTTGCCTCGACATAGCATCGTATTGAAGGATGTCTGACTGTTGAATTACCTTTCCTTGAAGTAATGGAAAATAGAAGCCAAGGCTCAAAACTACAGCAGCAAGGATGAGTCCAATATGGACCAGCACTGGAGTCGTGGCATTAGTCGTCCAGCTCTTCAAAATCGATGTCTTCGGCATAGGTGTGTTTTTGTGGGGGTTGTTTTGGTGGTGGAGGTGGCTGGGTGTGCTGCTCGGCCATTTTTCGAACCAGCTTTTGAATCAACCACGGAAGTAGCCAACGGATAAGTGGGCGCCTGAACACAAAACTTAGCAACAATAGACTACTTAAAATCAAAAAAATCATCAGTTCAAATGTAATTATTCTAATCAGAACATCGGCTGCTTGAGCAATATGCCTTAAATTCGTCCTTTAACCAAATGAAACATATTCGACGACTCCTTCTTGTGCTATTCGCTTTCTCCGGAACGGCTGTTGTAGGACAATATACCGACCAAATCAACAGTAATCGACCGGGCTATTCTATCGGCGCATTCGCTGTTGGGAAAAATGTTGTTCAATTCGAAAGCGGAACAGAAATGCGTCGCTATAACCATACAGGCTACAACAATTCTACCGTTAACGGACAAGTGGCCTTTCTTTCTATTCGCTATGGCTTGCTAATGGAAATTCTGGAAGTCACCTACGAGGGTGCCTTTATGTTCGACAAGCTAACGAACAATACCACCAGTTCCCCTATCGAAAAAAAGCGCAAAGGATTTTTACAGAATTTTTTAGGTTTAAAAGTGCTCGTTTACGATCCCTTTAAAAAAGAACAAGAGGTAAATGTTTATTCTTGGAAAGCCAATAATGGATTTAAGCTCAGAGATTTAATTCCTGCTGTCTCGCTAACGGTTGGGGCCAACTACAATCCTTTGTCGGAGCCACCTTACAGCTACGGCAATTTGTTTCAAACGCTCACCAATCCGCTCTTATTTCAGCATACCGGAACATCCGTAGCAGAGGAATCGCCCTTTAGTTTACGTGGAACTCTGGCCACACAAACGCATTTTTTTAATACCTGGGTATTTGTCACCAACCTGAACTACAATCGTTTTTTAACCGACTATCCGGAGATGAGCTGGATTTTAACGCTTACACATACCTTCGACCCTATTTGGTCGGCCTATCTGGAATACCAAGGGATAGAGGGAACTTTCTACAAAGATCAAATCTTTCGATTGGGAGCGGCCTACTTGGTCAACGACAATATGCAGGTGGAGGCAACGATCGGCGCCAATACGAAGACGACCCCTTCGTGGATATCCCTGAATGCGGGTGTTTCGTACCGTCTGGACTTTCACAAAGACTTTCAGTCCGCAGAAGAAATCGAGGAAAAGCGCCTGAAGAAGGAGGAAAAAAACCTCAAGAAAACACTTAAGAAAAACACTAAATCTGAAAAAAAACGGATTCGAAAAGCCCGCCGAAACTGATACTATGCTGGAAATTAGAGAAATACACACAAGAGCTGAACTTCAGAAATTTGTCGACTTTCCCTTCGAACTCTATAAAGACAACGACTATTGGGTAGGCCCCATCCGAAAGGAAGAAGTAGATACGCTCGATTGGTCGTTAAATCCTGTCTTCCAAAATGCCTTAGGCCGCTATTTCTTAGCCTATCAAGATGGAAAGATCGTCGGCCGTATTGCCGCCCTGATCAATTGGATTGAAGTAAAGGATTTAAAGAAGTCCAAAGTTCGCTTCGGCTGGTTCGATACCATCGATGACCTAAAGGTTAGTCGGGCGCTGTTAGAAAAAGTGGCCGAAGTAGGTCGCGAACATCAATTATCGTTTATAGAAGGACCTGTGGGCTTTTCCAACCTCGATAAAGCAGGAATGCTTGTCGATGGTTTCGAAGAACTCAACACCATGATTACCCTATACAATTACCCCTACTACGCCAAGCATATGGAAGAATTAGGGTTTCAGAAGTTAGCGCAATGGGTAGAATATGAAATACAAATCACCGATTTTGAGCAATCGCCTGAAAAAGTGAAGAAATTTTCACAAATTATCATGGATCGATATCAGCTCAAATTATTGGATTTTAAATCAACACAAGAGTTGCTCCCGTATGTCGATCAGATGTTTGTGCTATTGGGTCAAACCTACGATCGTCTACAGACCTTTGTTCCGGTTCAGCCCTATCAGATCAAATATTACAAGGAACGCTATTTCCGCTATATACACCCTGAATTTATCAAGTGTATTGCCGATAAAGACGATCGGCTGATCGCTTTTGCCATTACGATGCCTTCTTTTTCAAGGGCGTTAAAAAAGATGAATGGAAAGCTTTTCCCTTTCGGCTTTCTTCACCTTTTATGGGCGCGCTATCGCATCAGAAAAGCTTCTTTTTATTTAATTGGCGTACATCCGGACTTCCAAAACAAAGGCGTGACTGCTATTATCTTTAATGAGATTCAAAAACTCTTAAACAAGTACAATATTTCTATTGTAGAAACGAATCCTGAATTGGAAGAAAATGAAGCGATTCAGAAGCTATGGCGCAACTACACCAACCGCCAACACAAAAAGCGTGCTACCTACACCAGGGCAGTAGATTCACTTAGTGAATAAAGCGGAAACTGAGCGGATAGTAAGGAGGTTCATCTTGGCCTGCTCGAATAGCATTGACCACGGGAAAAATAACGTTCAAGGCAGCAATGCTCAGGAGCATCAACACGCCTAATCCAAAAAACAAAATCAAGGGGATCGAAAGAAATGCCATAACAAAAAGGGAGAGTTGAAAATTGATGATGGCCTTGCCGTGTTCATCCATTTTATAGATGCGATCTTTGTTGCGCAGCCATATGATGAGCGGCACTATGAAGCCACCTACCCCAGTAATGGTGTCTAACAATTGACTCAGATGCATAAATACGATCAGTTGATTATCTTGTTTCATGTGTTTCAATATACATCTTTTTGCAGGAAAGGCTGTAAGTTTGCAGCATGATAAGCCAAGGACCTATTATTGCTTGCTCTACCGGTGTTCCTACAGGGGCAGTGGCATTATTGCGCCTTTCAGGAAGCGATATTCTCCCCCTCTTCCTGTCGACTTTTCGCCAGCGAAAAGGGAACCAGCCAGCTGAACTAGCCCATGGAAAAGCTACGGTAGGTGCGATCTATCAGGACGATGAGTGGGTCGATGAGGTGATCGCGACTTATTTTCAAGGGCCTCATTCTTTTACAGGAGAGGATGTTATCGAAATTGGGTGCCATGCTTCCCCCTATATCATACAAAAGCTTTTAGGGTTGTACCAACAAAAAGGAGTCCTACTGGCACAGCCGGGAGAATTTACCTTGCGGGCCTATTTAAATAAGAAAATGGACTTGGCACAGGCAGAAGCCGTGGCCGACTTAATTGCTTCGGAGTCTAAAGCAGCTCACGAAATCGCTCAAAATCAGATGAGAGGGGGCTATTCGTCACATATGAAAGAACTGCGTCAAGAACTGCTCGACTTCACTTCCCTGCTTACCCTGGAATTAGATTTTGCCGAAGAAGATGTCGCCTTTGCCGATCGAACGGCTTTTTTAGCTTTGATTGCCAAGATCAAGACGCATTTAGACAAGCTCATCCAATCGTTTGGCTATGGCAATGCTTTAAAAAAGGGAATCCCGATTGCACTTGTCGGCAAGCCCAATGCTGGAAAATCTTCCCTACTGAATGCGTTGTTGGAAGAAGAACGAGCTTTGGTGACCCCTATCGCGGGCACCACTCGAGATACCGTCGAAGACACCCTAGTCATCGATGGTTATCCCTTTCGACTGATCGATACAGCTGGGTTGCGGGAAACGGATGATTTGGTAGAAGCCCTAGGGGTAGAACGCGCCAAAAAAGAATTGAAAAAAGCACAAATTGTTTTGCTCATCTACGATCCGGCCGACACTACTGCTGTAGAACTGGAGCAATTGCTCTTGGAGGTAAAAACCCCTGACAATTCAGTGATCTGTATCGAAAACAAGATCGACCTCCACCCAGAAGCGCTTCGAGCATCTTTTCAGCAAAAGATTGCTCCTCTATTAGCATCGAGTCCTCTCCATCACCTACCGATGAGCACCCGAACGACCACAGGCATCAGCGAACTTAAGCGCTTACTTTTGCGAATTACAACCGATCAGAAGCAACAATTCGGAGATACTGTCGTCAGTAATGCACGCCATACATCGGCCCTCCAAACGGCTCTTGCGGCCCTAGAAGAAGTTGAAATGGGTTTTCAAAACAATATTCCTACGGACCTGATTGCGATCGATCTTAATGAAGCACTCGAAGCCCTCGGAAGCATCACAGGAACGTTTACCACCGATGAATTATTGGGGAATATCTTTGCTAACTTCTGTATCGGAAAATAACCCCTACCACTCTCAAAACTCTACAGTGTAAGGGAATGTGTATAGATAAGGGATTAAAAAAACCCTCCGAGGGAGGGCTTTTTACTTCGCTTAGGGCAATTATTAGATTTGTGGAATACCTTGTTTACCGGCATTGGGAGCCCATGAACTGTGCATGATTTTCCAGCCTTCGGCCGTCCGAACCCAGACGGAGGAACCACGGGTGCTATATGAGGTGGCTTTGTCGGATCCATTCATCGTATAACTTCCGGAAGCGTAAAAGGTTAGAACAGCAGCATTCATTTCAGGATCGAAGGTCACCTCTGTATTTTCTATGCTAAAATCGTTCCACGTCATTTTTCTCTCCCGATCAAATGCTTTTTTATCAAATACATAAAAGGGTTGAAGATTGGAATCTCCAGTACTAACACTTATATCTGAGTGTTGAAACTTGGCGTAGGCCTCATAGTCCTGATCCAATATGGCCTGCTGAAGATCCTTTTGCGATTGAATAAGGTTTTTCTCCATGTTTTCCTGGTTTTTTTTCGACCAGTAAATACGTGCAAAATTTTGATAGGGCGATCCGAAAGTAGCATAATCAAAAGCTTTTAACTGATGTTCCAGGGCTTTGTCGTAATCCCCTAAACTAGCGTAGTGCTCGGCCATAGAATCGTGTGCATTAGGACCATCGTGCATTTGCTGACTCATTTTGACATATTCCATGGCTTTGGCTTGATCTTTTTCTCCAAAATCTCCCCGCAGATACCCATAGGACATCATGTTGTAAGCCGAGGAGGCATACTTGGGAAACTTTTGGACAAACGTCTTGTAGGATTCCATATCGGTTCCTGAAGTGGCCAGATAATGAACCAAGGGACTATTCGGGTACTTTTGGGCAGCAGCAGTCTGTATTTTCATCCCCTCTTCACTGCTTTTGGTCCGAAGAACATCGTACCAGACTTGCTCTTCTCCGCTTAATTTAGAGCGGTCGATTTGATCGAGCTTTGCTTGTCGGCTTCCCCAGTTCTCGTCATTGGAACTCAGATAGGCTTTTACCAAGAGGGCACAGCCACAATCGTCGTCTAGAGCCAAGGCAGCATTGGCCGCTCCTAAAGCCATTAAAAATTCCAAATTGATGGCGTTTTCTACAGCCATATTCGAGATTTTGGCGGCATTCTTGTTACAAGAAGTTTGTTGCATGTACTGACCAAAACTAAATAGTCCAGTACAGACTAAAATGGTAAACGTTAGTGTTTTTTTCATGAAATTGAGTTTATGGTTGCCTTTAATATACAAAATAAATGGCTGAATTCCATACGTTTTGGAAGATGGAACGGATGAGTAGTCAACGGCAGCAACTGTCCCAAAAAGAAGTCCTAACGCCATGTTTTTGAAATTTTGCCCCCAAAAGACACAAAGGCTTTGGCCGAAAGCTCATCACATTTAGAGCATCCTATAGATAGAAATTCGTGAACAAATTGTAAGTTTCCTAAAAAAAGATGCATTATCCGCAGCAACTTCTTTATTCGTTAGGCGTATTTTGCTGTCTAATCCATGGTTCACTTATGGCACAGCGCTATGAAACGCAATCCTTTACTGTACTAAAGCCGCTATCGGAACAAGCACAACTCCGATATTACCCCTCCGTAATGAAGATTGAAGCCGCAGATGAGAATGGCTTTAGACAACTCTTTGGTTTTATATCAGGACAAAATTCAGAAAATCGGAAAATTGAAATGACAACTCCGGTGTATCGGCAGGGTTCGGGCGAGCAAAAAACCATGGCCTTTGTACTCCCCAAACGATTTAAAGCTGAAAATACCCCTAAGCCTCAAAATAAGGCTGTTCGTGTGTTAGCGTCCGCTGCAGGCTATTTTATGGCTTACACCTATACTGGCTATACGTCCCCGGCCAAAGAAAAGGCGGCCCTAGAACAGCTCAGACAACTGGCGGAAAAGCATTCGTTGACAATCATCGGCCCACCCAATTGGCTGTTTTACAACGCGCCTTACCAGTTTTGGAATCGCAAAAATGAACTTTTATTGGAAATAATTGCTCCACAGCCCTAAAAGCTAAAAGACAAAGCTGAAGCAAGCTTTTAGCGGAATATTTACCCGATACGGAAACCTAAAACATTTTCTTTCGGAAGCAATACCATGACTGATTACTGAATATCACAAAAGAAATAACCAGAATAAGTCTCTGATTTTAAAATATTTACTATATTTATAGTGGTTATTAACTATAAACCAATTATTGTTTCCAAGTTGTATTTAAACCGCCATAAATATTGGCGGTTTTTTTATCCCTCTTTTTTTCGCCTACTCCAGCCATCGATGCGCTACCAACTATAGCACATAAGACCGGCTATAGAAAATAGGTGCGAATAAGAACATAAATAGTCGCATACAGGACTAAACGCAGGACTAATTTCCCCGCTGGAGGAAGGTTTTGATAGTATTCTTTCATAGAGGAAAGATAGTAGAATTCCAGGATTGATGAAAAATCATTAAATTGTAAAATAAATTTATGTAGCATGTGTACTTGTGATTGTTCCGCTTGTAAAAATGGAAACTGCGCTGACTGTGTTTGCGAAAACTGCAGTTGCAGTGGCTGTCATTGTGCTTAAGCGACATTTTTATCCTCCCTTTTGTGCCCTTGTACAAATACAAGAGTTGATCCCACCTACTTTTGTTTCACTGAATTGTTGATCGCAAGGGTCACCCTCATTCTCCTTTTTGAGCACTACAACAATTGCTATAGCAAACGATTAAATGGATAGGCGTCAGTAGATTGCCACGTTCTGTGTGCCTTTAGTCACAAAATTTACACTACTTTTGCGCAAAATTTTAATTTAAATCAATGAAACTACGTTTATTACCATTATTGGCCTTGGCCCTAACCTGGACCTATTGCTCTACCGATGACGATAGCGATCCAGTAATGGATGCTCCTGTTTACACCCAAAAATTAACCGGAGATATCTCTGAACAAAGCGCTGAAGAAGCAAAAAGAACCATCAACGGAAAATGGGATGTAAATGCCGACGCTTCCAAGCGAGTGGCGTGTACGCTTTTGGGAATCGAATTTACAGAAGATCGCTTTGCTGCAGGAATTGCCGTGGGAGACGATGACGTAGCCCTTGCCTATGGTACCTATGAATTGGTAGAAGATGCTGATGGAAATGTTACTTCTGTTCGTTTAATGGAAAACGATGATCTGATTGCTAACCTTACCAATGTGGTCGTTACCGAAACGGCTGACCAGTTGGTTGCTACTTTCGATATCGAAGTCGTTTACGACGGTGATGACTGGCCGTGTGACAACGAAACCATTTCTGGAAGCTATGAAGCAGACAAGGACGATGTCGCCACTGGTGGAGATAACGCAACTGCCGACTCTAACTTTGACCGTATTGTAGCCACTTGGCGCATGAGTGCGTTCTCAGCTAGTTTTGATGGCATCACCTTAAACTTAGACCAATATTTGGCCAACTTCTGTATCGATTACGAAACAGGAGAAGAAGATCCTGATTGTGAAAATCCTTCTTCATTAGAAGTATCTTTCTCTGCTTACGGATCCTATATATTTGTAGCTCTTGATGCTCAGGGAGAACTTATCGAAGGGGAGTCAGATGAGTGGTCGTTTGTCAACAGCGAACAAACGCAAATCCGTATCGGAGATGGTGAAGATAGTTTTATTGGAAACATCACTACCCTCAACGATACTACTTTTGAGTTTACAACAACACTAGACGGTGTTAGCCAAACCTACACGTTTACCAAAATTTAAGCGGTAAAAGAATACTATCCTAAACGCCACCTTTTGGGTGGCGTTTTTTTTTGGTCCCATACGTAACTTAAACCTTGCTGGCCAATTGCCTACAGCACATATTTAAGTCCAAAAATGATAAATGGTTCCAAGGGATTGTAGGTCGACTGGCTGGTATACAGATCATTAAATTCATTTGCGTTGACTTGTTCGTTGGCGGTCAGGTTTTGAGCCGCAATACTGAAAAGCCATGGACTATTGGCCTTTTGGTAGGCTAGATATGCATTTAAGTCATTGTAGGCATCATCGACGCTCCCTGCCTTGTCTCGGTAATAATTCTGGGTGAAGTCTGTATTGAACGTAAAGCCTTTTAAAAATCGATGGCTCAGTCGTATAAATGGGCTTTGGGTATAATAGGTCGCCTGGGTGGTGCCAATATCATTTTGCTGTTGTCTATAATTCATTCCAACGCTTAGCTCAGGAAATTTATCTATGACGATGCGAACATCTGCTGTGTAGCTCTGGTTCCAAGCACTTGAGGCTTGGAGCACTCCGTTGATGTCATTAAAGGTTTCACTGTAGGAGACCCGGGCATTTGTATTGATATTAAAAACGTTAATCTTTCGTCCCCATTGAAAATCGCCATTCCAAACCGTATCTGGCTGGCCCGCGTGAAATAGCGTATTCACCCGATTAACGCCCTCAATTAAAGTTCTGCTCTTTACTGGTCTGATTTGCTCTGCATAGGAAAGTCGCAAGTGAATATTCTGAAAATGAAACATATTCATGCTGGAAAAATTAAACCCAATGTTCCGATATAAAGAACTCCTTAATCGGGCGTTCCCCCGATTGAGTTCATTAAACCCTCTAAATGTATAGCCTTCTGCATAGGAGACTATTTCTTGAAATCCGCGGTCGACACGATAGCTAAGTTCCAGGCGCTCGTCTTTGGTTAATTGGTAAGACATAAAAATATTAGGGGTCCAAAACCACCATTCCTCCATTCTCCCTTCTCCTAATTGTCTATTAGCTGTCGTGTATCTGTGTAAAAAAACTCCTGGATAGATGATTAATTTTTTGGTTTTCATACGATATCTAAATCCCATATATCCGTCCTGAAAAGTATGGGCGACGTCATTGAAGAGTTGGGGGTTTTGATAGTCGAATCGCGAGCCGTCTCGGAGTCGTTGAAATATGTCTGAATTAAATCGCTGATTACTTTGGGTCCAACCCATTGTGAAGTTTAGGTTTTGTTTTGCCCGGAAAACCCAATAATAATCCAACTTAATATCCCAGCGATTGGTTTGCTTATACTGTTCTCGATTAATGTTATAAGGCTCTTGGTTATCGTTGTACTCGATCAGTCCTTCAAAAGGCTTATCTGAACGAATGGTCTGATTAAACGGGTCTATATCTGCATAGATCAACTGCGACTCCAAGGCAAAAATATGTTTGGGACTATGGTTGAAATACAAATTAGAACTGACCTCAAACCGGAAGGGGTTTTGGGCATTGTTCTGAACTATTTCATCGCTAGCATCGAGGGTTTGCGTAAGTATATTTTGGCGACCCAGCTGATCCGCTATTTGCCCGTGCATTTGATGATCCCATCGCAAACGTTTGGTTGGAGTATGCCGACTGGTGAGCTTCAGCACTGCCCTTTCGCGCGAACTATAGGAAGTCGTCTGTCGTTCTTCTATTGCATCGGATTGGATAAATTGCCGAGTCGATTGGCTTTCCCCAGAAGCAGTATTTTCATTGTAATTGACAAAACCATTGAACCGCCAAGAATTATCGGGCTTTAGCGTGAAATTAAAGGCGCCCGACCGATATTCCATTCTCGCATTGTTTCCTCCACCACCTCCTCCACCGGTATCTAAGCGACTATCGTCACTGTCGTTGAAGAGTGTTCCGTTAGGTCCCGTAAAACTTCTGCGCATTCCATTTCCGCCACCTCCTCCAAACATCCTTGGATTTAAGTTCAGCTGGCCGGTATCATTCAGGTTGGCAAGGGCGTTTATACTATGGGAAGGACTATAATAAAACAGGGCCGGATCCACCCGATATTTTTCTTGTACATCTATCCCACCGCCAAGCTCTCCAAACCAAAAATTCTTTTTATTTTCTTTAAGCTTGATGTTCATCGCAATATTATCCTGGTTGTTGGTCACCTGGGCCAACTGCTCCACCTCAGCGTAGTTGCGATAGACTTCTACTTCTTCTAGGGCATCGGCAGGAATATTATTTGTGGCTAAACTGGGACTTCCATCGAAAAAGGTATCTCCTTCCACCATTATCTTTTTCACTTCTTTCCCTTGCACCTTGACTTGACCATCGTCGGTTACTTGGATCCCTGGAAGTTTTTTGAGTACATCCTTTAACTTACGCTCTGTCCCGTTGACAAAAACTTCTGTCTGATAGACGATCGTATCGCCTTTGACTTGGATGGGTATTTTGTGGACGACCTCAACTTCGGACAACTGTTCTTCGAGCGGCTGAAGACGAATGGGAAGATACTCATCTTTGTCCCCCACTTGCAGGGGAATTTCCTGCGGTTCAAATCCCAAAAAACTTATTTTGATACGGTACTCGGTCTGCGCTTTTAAGCGAAGCTTAAATTCTCCTTTTTCATTGCTGATGCCAAAGCTTTCCAAGGTCTGATCGGCTGTCTTCACAGCCATGATGTTGGCGGCTTCCAAGGGATTTTGCAAACTATCTTGGACAACCCCTTTTAGGGTTACTTTTTGTGCAGTTAGCTGCTGGAGCTTAAAAAATATTAGAACAAATCCTAAAAATAGTCCTGATTTCATCTTCCAATGGGTACTGCTACACCTCTTACACTCCCTCCAACGCTCATCTGCTGCTTCAGTTTTTCTTGCTTGAGTTCTTTAAAAGCTGTAGCAGAGATTTTTTTTCCTTTGGTGGGAGGAATAATGGGGGGCATTTTTTTGGGATTGAGTACGATTTCTGAACATACAATCCGACGTTCCCCTTCCTCGACTTCCAGAATTAGCCCGGGAAGGCCCCAATATTTATCGGGGCCCTGAGGGATCGGAATTTCCGGTGTATACCACACATGAATAAGACTGTCGATGGGTTCTGGCTTGGGTAGCCCAAGGACAGCCATCATCGTTGAGTCAATAGAGGAAAAAGGAGCGCTTGAAAGGACGTCTCCAAAAGGAGAATCCATAAAAGGAAAGTCTTCTACATCTTTTGGCAAAGTGGCTTTATAGCAGGTATACTGTCCAATTTGCTTGGTCTCGGAAGTAAGCGTCCAGGGCAAGCTAGGCAAGCTATCCTCAATGACAAAATCCTTCCCCAACAGTTCGGTCTTTTGTGTTAGCACACGACCCGCAATATCCTTATAATAAGTATCAAAACTCTGTGTCTTAAACACGGGAGGCATTATGCCTCCTATGTGAACAACGGCCTGATTTTCGGCAAAATCATCTGGAATATTTACAGGAATATAGAGAGAGGACTGTTTTGTAAAATAAAGATCGTAGTCCACCGGAGCAACACTGTCTTGCCCGAATGAAGCTGAACCGGACATGTTGTCGCCCATTCCGCCGCTAAGCCCTCCTCCATTCCTCTGTAATTCATGGACAGTAATCTCCCTGGTGGGAGCACCGAATTGTTTCGCGTAAATTTGATAGGCTGCGCGACCTTGAAAAGTCTGTGCGGATACTCCCAAGGTTTCCAAAAAAAAGATATATGAAAGGAAATATCTATGACGCATAGTACTATGCTTTTAAAATATTACTCAAAATCGGCATCTGTGGCTGTATTGTAATGAACGTTTTTAAGTCTTAAATCATCCATCAATCCACCAGAAGTACCAATTCCACCTGAAGAACTTATCATACGGGCATCTAAAACAGTTGCAAATCTTAGCTTACCAAAATTTTGATACGACTCAAATTTGCGTTCTAAAGCTAAATATCCACTCCTTTGGGCTCCAGGAACACTGATGTCTAAAAATTTTATTTCACTTAGTTTCAGACCTGTACGACTGCTGTAATAATAGACTGTATAATTCCCCGGATTATTAGGATTGTCTACTCTAATACCATATGCCTCCTCATTTCTAATTTTTTTCAAATAGGGCTCTAATCGAATCGAATTATCCTTGAGTAGACCTACTTCCGGTAATATTGCAACTTTGAAAAAATCGGGGGATTCTTTCTTGTCAAAGACAGAAATTTTTCCATCTATTAATACTTTCATGAAGGAAATATCTTCAGAAATGACGGATTTATAGGATAAATATCCTGAAGCCTGGTCTATTTTGACATATCTGTCTGAGGTGTGTATTTCCCGTATATGATAGGTAGTGTCAACTACATTTTTTAAATTTTCTTTTGTAACATCTAAAAATCTACTACTACTTCCGCTTTTGGAGGGTTTAACATTGGAGACATCTTGGCCAGGGAAGACCTTGGCCATGCTTTTGGACAATGAATCATTAAAGATCATTTTTGGTAAAATGTTGGTATCATTTGGCCGACCAACAATGGTATAGTCGAAAGTAACACTTTGCAAAGAATCTAATGCTCCTCTTCCTCCTATGGCTTCTAAATATTTATTTAGAACCCCTTTGGCCGTCATACCATCTGGTACTGGTATTTTAGGTTCTATATACACTACCTTATCTCCATATTTATCAAAGTGTTGGATCGGAATCTGCCGTTTACCGAAATGTACTTTTTCTTTAATCGGGTCCAATACCTGATCTCTATTCCCTACGACCAAAATATGGGATCGGTCGACTTGAAAATATTTGGTACTGGCTCGGAGGATGTCCTCTGGGGTGATGGAGGCAATTTTTTGGAGGTAGTTTTCATAATAGTCTTCTGGTAAATTTTGAGTTTCTACATTTATTGCGAAACGGGCAAAAGTGGCCGGATCTCCCAAAGCCATGATAAAATCGCCTGTTAATTTAGCTTTAGCATTCGCCAACTCTTCCTCACTAACACGTGCTATCCACATCTTTTGGATTTCCGTCAATAAAGCATTGATGGTACTGTCGGTAACGGCATTACGGACGCTGGTGTTTATTTGAAAAAGTCCGGGAGCGTACTTGTTATCTCCAATACTTGAGTTTACCCCATAGGTGAATTTTTTTTCTTCGCGTATGCTCTTAAACAAACGACTACTGGGGCCTCCTCCTAAAATCATATTGGCCATTTGCGCAGCGATATAATCCGGATCCTTCATCTGTAGTAATACCGTATTAAAAACTGATATTTCCGATTGCGTCACCTCAGGCATGTGAACAAAATCGATTTGTGATTTTTTCAAAGTCTTCACGCGCGGCAGTATTGTTACTTCCTTATCTTTAGGTTTCCAGTCGCCAAAAAGTTTTTTTATTTTTTTCTTTAAGGGTTTAAGCTCTTCATCGCCAATAACGACTAAATAAGCTTTATCAGGTGATACTTCAGCTGCATAAAAATCTTGTATGTTTTTTAAATTAATTTCTTCTAAACTTTCTTTTGTCGGAGATGTTCCAAGGGGGTGGTCTTTTCCATAGGCCAGGATATTTTGTACCCTTTGTCTAATAGCTGAAGCTTGTACATCAGTCATTTCAAGATATTGCTCTAGTTGTCCTTTGGCTTTTTCAAATTCTTCGGCCGTAAACTTGGGTTGCAGGCTTGCCTCGGCCATCATTTCTAGTAATCTTTCAGAATGCTTACTCAGGCTATTGCCGATCGCTACTGGCCCTCTAAAACTAAGACTGGCCCCCATAAAGTCGATTTCTTCTTGGAAAGTCTCTTTATCGGTCAGTTGGGTTCCTTTACCCATCATATTAGACATAATAGCTATTGTTCCTCCAAATGGTTCTATGGGAATTGGATTGTCATAAGTGAGAGTTACATAAGTCATAGGTACTTTACGAGTTTCGACTAACAATACGGTAAGACCATTTCGCAGCTGAAATTTATGTACATCTTTAAAATTCATTGCTGGTGGTGGCCCGTCCGGTGGGGGTTGACTCCGATCGACTTGTGCTTGTAGACTTCCCATAGCACAAAGGATAAACAGTAGGTGTAGTAGTATATTGGATTGAATTTTCATAAGTTTTAGATTTATGGATTATTTGGGTAAATATTGGAGTTCTAATCGTTGGTTGGAATTCAGATAGGTCTGAGCCACCCGCTGTATATCTTCGCGCGTAATGGACTGATAGATGTCCAATTCCGTATTTACCAGATTGGTGTCTCTCCCAATGGTATAGGCTTCTGCCAAAAAGGAAGCGATGCTTGATACCGACATCCCTTTGAGTTGAATATAACCGACAGAGACTCGATTCAATAGTTTTTGCAGTTCCCTTTCGCTGATCAGGTTTTGCTGCAAGTCTGCTATTTCCTGATCTACCTGCTCTTTTAGTTCTTCATAAGGTTTTGATCCTTGGGGAATACACATTATATAAAACAAACTGTAGTCTTCCTGCACTTGGTGCGAGGCATTCACCATAAAGGCCGATTGGTCTTGATCGACCATTTTTTTATGGAGCTTAGAGGTTTGGGATCCTCCCAGATGAGCGGCAATTAGATCCAAGACATAGATATCTCGGTGGAGGGTTTTTTTTCCGGGGGTTCTATAGCTAAACACATAGCCTGGGGGGCTTCCCTGCGGGTTTTCTTTGGCTTCCACTACTATGGTCTCTGTGATGGGGTCTTCCTCTATATCGACTCTTTTAACCGGGGCGCCTTTGGGGATGGGACCAAAATAATCGGCGATCATTTTTTTGGTCTTTACAGGGTCAAAATCTCCGGCGACCACCAATACGGCATTGTTGGGGACATAGAATTTATCGCGAAAGGCCTTAAAATCGTCCAGAGTGGCTGCGTCCAAATGTTCAATTTTTCCGATCGGGGTCCACCGATAGGGATGTTTGTTGTATAAATGTTTGCTAATTACGTTTGGGAGTTTCCCAAAAGGTTGATTTTCCTTTTGCAGTTTTTCTTCTTTCACCACTTCATTTTGGGTGTCTACCCCGATTTGATTAATCACCGGATGTAACATCCGTTCGGACTCTAACCAAAGGGCCAAGCCCAACTTATTGGAGGGGAGCACCTCAAAATAATAGGTCCGGTCTTGGGTGGTATTGGCATTGTTTTGTCCGCCATTGGCAGAAACGATATTAAACCATTCCCCCCGTTCAATATTTTTGGTTCCTTCGAACATCAGATGCTCAAAAAAATGGGCAAAACCGGTCTTGGAAGTGTCTTCGTCTTTGGAGCCGACATGATACATGACAGCAGTTACCACAACCGGGGCTGTATGGTCTTCGTGTAAAATGACATGAAGTCCGTTAGGCAAATCGTATTCTTCGAAAGCGATGGTTTGAGCACTCAACAATGAAACATAGCTCATTGTCAACAGCAGTATGCCTTTAGGAGTAAAATAATTAAAATTCATAGGGTTAAAATTTGGGATTAAAAGGTTTATTGAAACTAATTCATGAGTTTGGGGTGAAAAGTATTTTTTTTATGGATCACACCGTTCAGTTGGTGAGCTAGGCGTTGAATATTACCGGGGGCATATCCCCGACTCACATGGCGGATGGTTCCATGGCGGTCGGCAATCATGTAGGTGGGCACCGGGCCTACCCCAAAATTTTCCATGGCCAGAAGGCCTGCCTCGGGAATCAACGGAAAATGGAGGGGCTGCTGCCGAAGGAGGTCATGCAGATACATCTTATTATCGATGGCCAAGGAAATAAATGTCACATCCTTTCGGTGGCGGTATCGTTCGGCCAAAGAATTTAGTTGGGGCAATTCTGAACGGCAAATACGGGATCTGGCACTCCAAAAATGCATCACCACCACCTTTCCCTCCAATTTTTTAGAAGATATTTTCCGACTATTCATATCGGCTAATTGAAAGGTTGGTAATTCCTTTCCTACCCAGGCATCGCTGAGCACGGTGGCCGCATCGCTCCAACGGTCAATGCCCTGTTTGCCCAACATCACCCGACCTTTGGCCATGGAAGAGTGGATGGGAAAAGGTGCTTGAATCACACATATTTTAACGTTGCCGGAAGGATCCATATAAAAGTGGCGAGCAGGATGTGCCTGCAACAACTGCTCCAAGAAAGCACCTTGCAAGCGTTGTCCCATGGCATCGATAACAATGATTGTACTATCGATTTTTAATTCTTTTGCTGCTTGAGAGCTTACTTTGCTATAGCCCTCTAAAAATTTGTCCATATCCTGGCCAACAACCGCCATTCCGCTACTGGATACGCCTTGAGCTTTTAGCGAATCAGAGTACATCAATACCGAAAGAACAAATATTAGACGAAAAAAACGGTGGGGTTTAACGAAAGTAAAGGGGCAATTTTTCATACGATTGGGGCTGAAATTCATTAATCAAGTAGCTTGGCTTGGGGCAATAGTGCCAGTTGTTCTTCTATCTTGGCTTGGAGGGCAAATTCGGGCAATACCCCCAAATATCGGAAGGCTACCTTGCCTTCCGGATCAATAATCATCTGAATGGGGTTCCCTTCCCCTTTAAAATACTGCATAGCGGTGGCTTCTGGATCGGGTATTAGCCGATAGGCAAAAGGGGCCTTTTGCATGACCGTCTCGACTTCTGCTTTGGTGTTGGCGGCAAAGGCCCAAAAAAGAATCCGCTTATCCTCTGCATAATGCTCCACAATTTTATTTAGGATGGGGAATTCGGAGATGCAAGGCGGACATTTGTTGTTCCAAAAATTTAGCACGATGATTTTTCCTTGATAGTCCTGAAAGCGAAGCTTTTCGCCTTCAAGATCGGTAAAGGTCTGGTCGGTAACTTCCCGACCGATCCACAAGCGTTCCCGTTCAGACATGTTTTCGACCTTTATACTTTCCAGGAGTTGGGCCCTTATCCGTTGGGCAAAGGGCGAAAGTTCCTGGGCGATTAGTCCACCGCCCAGTCCCCAACAAATAAGGAATAAATAGAGGACATATTGCTGCTGCTGTTTTAGGGTCTGTTTCATGATTGGATGGATTGTAGGGCTTCGTTAATTTTTGCTTTTAAAATGAATGTAGGCACAATTCCGGATATCATAAATCGAATTTTTCCGTTTGGGTCAATGATTAAATGGGTAGGATATGCATAGATATCTAATTCCCCGGCATAGGCCGCTGCCTCAGGGATATGCTGGTAGTTAAAGGGATTTTCTTTTAAAAAATCCTGTATTTCAGCTGCCGTGTCTTGGGCGGAAAAAGCCAAAAAAACCACATCCTTGTTCTTTTTATAATCGGCTACCAATTCATTTAGAGCTGGGATCTCTACAAAACAAGGTCCACATTTAATATACCAAAAATTAATCACTACTACTTTACCGGTATATTTGGCCAGATAGTTGATCTCATCGGACAGATCCCGCAGAGCAAAGGGCGGTAAGGCTTGGTCGATCCATTTAGAATCGGCCAATCGTTTGTCATAAAAATTTTGATAAGCCTGAACAATAGATTTTTTCTGCTCATCGAGATTTGTAATCTCTGGAAAGACAGTTACTTTTAGGTTATCCTTCGTGTCGGTATAATAATCTATCGGATATTTTTTCCCTAAAACAAATTGTGCATTGATCATACCCACCGCCCATTCATAGGGGATCCTATCAAAATTTGCATCATAGCTGTTCTGTTCGATACTAAAAGGGTTTGCTACATCCCGTATATCTGTTAGGGTGAGGCCTTTTAAGATTTTTTCTTTGTTTTGCCCCAAAACCATACTTATGGAGGCCAAAAAAAACAGCAAAATGCAAAGGGGTTGAAAATATTTCATCGATTTTAATTTTTAAGCGATGAGGACAGTAATGTTTTTGCTGTCCTCATCGGTAGGGGTTAATTATCTAAACGTATCGCCACATCGTCCAACCCAAACAGATAAGCGGTTTGGGTGGTATTGCCACTGGAGGTATAATGGAAAGCAAAATAGACCGAACTGTCCGCCCAATCAGACAAGGAAACTTCAGTAGTTCTTACACTGCCTTGCGTCTCCAGAGGAGTGTAGTCAAGGTTAGTGTTGATTTCTGTCCAGGTAGCCCCCGAAGGGTCTCCGCTTCCACTATAGTCGGTAGAAGCCATTAGTTTAATCCCATAGCCCTCCACATCGGAAAATAAAAAGTAATATGAAAAATGAAGCTTATAAGACGACTCCTCCGGAAGCTCTACCGCAGGTGTAATCAACCAATCATCGCCCGGAACAGGCTGAAAAGAAAGAGGACCAAAACTATAGCCGGCATTTTCCATGGTGATAGCGTAGTTCATTTCCGCCGTTGGGTCACCAAGATTTGAGCTTCCATAAGTAGCACACGACCATTCAGCATCATCGCCTTCTGCAGCAATTGAAAAAATAATCCAGGGATCATAATCCGGATCCTCCATAAATGGCACATCGCACCGGGTATTAAAGTCATCCGCAAACAGCTGTGCAGCTAAGGGACGGGCTTGGATTTGAGTTCCGGTAGATCGGTTAGCATCCCTATCTTCTGTTTGTAGGGTAAAGGTATATTCGGTGCCATTGGTCAGGTCGGACACCGTTGCCGAAGTGGCTGTTTTTTCCAAGGTTTGGAGGCTTCCGCCCGGACTATAGTTCAAGTAAATATATTCCAGATCTGTATCGGTGGGGGGCGTCCATTCCAAGTCGACAAAACCATCGTTGGCAATGGCGCGAAGGTTGCTCACCTCTGCAGGTGCTGTGGTGTCGTCGTCGTCGCTGCTACAGGCAGCCAACAACAAAAACACCAAGAGTACAAAACTACCGGAGTAGAAAAAAGTAAAATTAAATTGTTTCATGGGGTATATATTGAGGTTAATTATTCTAGTTGAACGGTGGTCACAATTATATTGTCTATACTTAATTCCGAACCTGAGGTTGATGTCTGTCCACTAGAATTCATATAGATGCCTAGATAGACGGATTGGCCCGTAAAATCCGCAAGGGAAACATTGGCCTGATTTTGGAAAAAATCTATTGGATATTCCTCAAAATCGTTTTTCACCAAAGGAACTTCAATTAGGGTCCAGGTAGCTGTGGTAGGATCGCCCCCACCATCATAATCGGTAGAAACATAGAGGTGAAAGCCATAACCTTCTTGATCGGCATAATAATAGGTATAATCAAAATATAAGGTATAAGGGTCCGTACCCTCCAGGCTAATCTGTGGACTGATCAACCAATCATCCATCGCTTCATGGGGTCTATAATTTGGAATCTCTACTCTATGTGATATAGTAATAGCAAGATTATCAGGTGATGAGGCATTTATTCCACCAACTTCCCTATTATTTAGAATCTCCAGACAGTCCCAAAGATTGAGAGGGTTTCCATTGGCAATTCTTTGATCGGTAGAAGCCGAAAAAATTTGCCATCCCGAGGATGTTACATCATACACATCTACAGTAAGGCCATCAGCTCCAATTTCTACCGTAGGGATACAAGCTGTTTCAAAATCTTCGACAAAAAGGGCCCCTTCCCGTAGGTCGGCCGATTGGGGGGTTGCGTTTAGCGTGATTCCAAAAGATTGGTTCCCAGCTCTGTCTTCTGCTTTTACCGTAAAGCTATATTGGGTTCTGTTTTCCAAATCGCTAACTGTATAGGAGGTGGTTTGGCTGTTGAGGCGAATGGGGGTGGCCGGCCCATTGGGGGTATAGGCGATCGTAAAGGCTTCCAAATCGTCGTCGGTCGGGGCATCCCAGGAAAGGCTGATCTGTCGATCTCCAATTTCAAAAGCAAGGTTTTCTACATCCCCGGGGGGAGTCGTGTCGGGCGCATCGTCTCCACTACAGCAAAAGATAGAGAAGACGATGATTCCTAGACTGCAAAAACACAGTGTTTTTAGGTAAGGTTGGGGGCGCATGATCAATGGTTTTTTTAGGTTTTCATTATTATTCGTTTTGTTCCAAGCCGGGTTGAAATTCAATGATGATTCGTTGGGGAATTTGCAAGACAAAGCGATTGCTCCCGGGAAATAGTTCATGAACTTCTTCCGTTCCGTCCAGCCGTGTCAGCGGATGTCGGATACTGATATCCCAGCCTTCTACATTCAGGCGCTTAATGTCGAACCAACGCAGGCCTGTCCCCATCAGCTCAATCCGGCGTTCGTTAATAATTTCTTCCAACAAGCTTTGGGCATCCGGGCTGGGGGTATGGGTATAGTTTAGAATTCGTTCGATCCGTAGGGTCTCCAAAAAATGTTCAGCCTCCGACAGATTCCCAACTCGGGTATGTGCTTCCGCCAACATCAATAATACATTCCCTACGGTAAACGGAATGGGAGTGAAAAGACCTCCTAGACTTTGTCCGTGATGGTCTAATTCGCTGGCGTCTCCAACTCCGATTAATGTACTCAACAACATAGTGGGAAAAATATCTTGTGGGGTAGAAGCCGCTAGCGAAAGTTCATAACCTTCTCCTAACGAAGATGCATAGATCCCCTTTGGGATAACTACGATTGTTCCCGGATCGTCGGGGTCTGGACTTCGAATAGTCACCCCTACCCGAATATCATTTTCCAAATCGATTAAAGCCACCAATTCATCGGATAAACGAAAGCCTGGTGTATTAATGATGGTAGTTCCATCGTTATTTACAGATTGAGCTAAATCTGAACCTTCAAAATCTCTGGGAAAACCGCTATTAACAATTCCCCATATAGCCTCTGGATTAAAATATGTGGACCGCGACCACCTGGACCAATCGCCATAATGGTCTTCGATATGCCGCAATTCTACATTGGCATTGGCCTGAATCAGGTCATAGGAGGCCTCAGCGGCGGCCAAAGCGGCAGGCCATTCTCCTTTATAGAGATGAACTCTAGCCTTTAGGGCATAGGCCGACATTTTGGAGGGACGGTAATTTTTTAAAGGAAAAAGGAAAGGATAGTCTGGTAGTAGTTCAATGGCCTGAGTAAGATCGGCTTCCACCTGGGCATAGACCTCGGCTACGGTGGCCCGACTAAGCTTTCCCCGTAAGCGTATAGGGTCGGGAACATCTGTAAACAAGGGAACGGCCAAATCGGTAGCTGCCCCTTGGGGGGTATAGTGCTTGCCATAGAGGTTGGCCAACATAAAATAGGCATAGGCTCTTCGCATCAAGGCCTGCCCTTTAATATTGGCCCGATCGGATTCTGAATCACCATCTAATCGTGCATCGTCTATCTTCGACAAAACATAGTTGGTGATATAGATATTATTATACATATATGACCAATCGGGGTCATCGGTGTAATCATCTATAATGTTATACAATTGGTCTTCCCAAAAATAACTGCGATAGACACCAATAATAGCTGCCGATTCTCGTGCTTCGAAACGATCGCTGGTTATATAAAAATCATCATTTCCAAAAGTGACATTATACATGCCTGCATGATTTAAAGGACGGCCCTGATTCATCAGACCTTGGAAATCACTTAAGCTGATCGGAACGGTTACTCCTCTTGGGATGACTTCTAAAAAGTCATCTGAACAGGTCCAGCAGAGGCTACAACAAAGGAGGATTAAGATTTTTGAACTTTTCATTGGTAAAGCTTTAAAAACGGGCATTGATGGATAGGGTGGCTTTGGGGGGTGGATTGGCATGTTCAATTCCAGGATAAAAATTATCGCCATGATATTCAGGATCTATCCCCCAACGGTTGGCCACCCAGATCCAGGGGTTGTCCACTTGCAATTTGAGTTGCAGCTGTTTAAAAGGGGTTCTTTGCAGTTTGTCCTGCGAAAAATCGTAGCCCAGATTAACAAATAAGAGGCGGACAAAATCGGCCCGGTCGACGTTGGCATCGCTTAAACCAAATCGGCGATAGATCCGATTATAATTAAAAGTCATCTTGGGAATATCGGTATGGGCTTCATCGCCAGGTTGTCGCCACCGGTCATGAATTCGAGTGTTCCAGCCTGGAGATAGACTAAGTGTCCCCCATCCAAACTCCGACCTAGTTCCCCCGATGGGGCCGCGTAAATAATGCCCCAGTTTATAGGTAAAACGAAAACCAAAACTAAAGCCCTTATAACGCAAACGGTTGGTGATTCCCCCATAAAAACGAGGGCTATGGCTTCCTATCAAATATTGTTCCTGAACAATTGACTCATATGCTAAAACTCCCGCACTACGATCTTCCGTTATGGTTCCGTCATTATTGCGGTAGCGAGGAAGACCGTTTTCACTTAAACCTTCGAACCGAAAGGCATATAGTCCATCCACGGGGTTGCCCTTAATATAAATTCCATCGATTTCATTTGCAGCTTCAAACAAATTAGGATTATTGGTTTCTATGACCCGGCTAAACTCATGGGTAAAATTAAAATCGGTCGTCCAGAGAAAAATATCTTTTTCGACAGGTCGAAAACTTAAGTTTAGTTCTACCCCGGAATTGGAGATCTCTCCCCGATTGATCCCAATAGATGGGGTATCTACTGTAGATAAGGTTGGGTCTGCGTCCTCTTGAGTATAGAGATCTGCAGCGCGTCTACGATATAATTCCAAGCTTCCGTTTAGACGGTGATTCAGTATACGAAAATCCATTGCCAGATTGGAAGTACTGACCCGTTCCCATCGCAAATGTGGATTGGGAAGCGACTGAGGTCTTAAAAAATACTCATCCTCAGTAGCAGGAGTCGTATTGATGTCGTATCGGGCAATAAAAAGTCTTCCTTCTTTTGAGGGGCTTACATTTCCATTAAAGCCATAAGACATCCGTAACCGAAGAAAGTTTATCCATTGAGCAGACTTGATAAAGGAGGCATTGCTCATCGTCCAGCCAGAACTGACCGACCAAAAGCTAGACCGGCGATCCTTACTTTCTACAGCAAAATAATTAGCCCGATCTTGCCGCCAAGTACCCGTGAGACTATAGGTCTCCTCCCAATGCAACCGTAGATTGGCAAAATAACTGATGGCACGTGTGACATCTATAAATTCCCGATGTTGAAGGAGATTTGCGGCCGAAAGGTCATTCGATCCGTAGACAGTTCTATATCCTGGGACCCCATTTAAAATTCTTCTTAAATCGTAATGTTCTTGCTGTAGGGTAAGGGGGTTTAGGCCATAGAGAAAATCTTGGATCCTATGGCTTTCTTGTTCCTGGATTTCACCTCCAAAAGTACCTTGAATAAGGGCCTTTTTTTGCCACCAAAAGTCAAAAAAGACTGAATTTCGCCAAAGCCAGGAATTGGTCTCCAAATCATTTTTAAACAGGGCCGGGCGTTTGGGTAAGTGATGAATTAACCTTCCTTCACTGGGAATGTATTCTGTAAAACGATTGATCAATTCCCGCATACGGAAGGTTTCCAGATTAAAGTGCTCATCTTGTTGAATAAAGCGTCGGTCATATTGGTATTGGGTTTTAAGCCGTATTTCGGGCGTTATGCGGTAGGTTAGGGCACTATTGACCAAGGTCTGATTGGTTTTACGGGTATTGTTTTTATTGCGAAATTCCCGTAAACGATTAAAACTAAAATCCAGATATCCCAAGTCCTCAAAAAGATCATAATCGTGCATTGGGACTATGGCCGCTCGGTTATATTGGCTTAAAAGATTCCCTTCTTCATCGACAATGTTGTCATAGGGCATTTGATTATAAAAACTTTCGTAGCCCATATGATTAAGCTTATGATTCACAAAGTTGGTACGAATTTCCATGGTCATGTCCAGGTTGGGCACCAAAAGGTTTTGCATTCCTAGCCTTGTATTGATTAAATAGGCTTGTCTATCATTGTTTTTATGAAAGGAGCGATCGTTTTGTGCGCTGGCCGTGATATGAAAATAGGAATGTTCCGATCGGCCAGATAAGGTAAAATTATGCCGTTGATTAAATTCGTTTTGTAAAAAGAAACGGCTAAACTGTTCGGTCGCATCGTTTCTCCGCAAGCGGTTGATTTCGACCTGGGCTTGGCCATCGGTAATTTCTCCGGTATCGTCTCTACGTCGAATTATATCACCCAAAACATCATAATAACCGTTAAGGAGTATACTCAAATGAACAGCACCATTTTCGTAGCCATCCAAATAGAAATCGATCATTTGATCGGCATTCATCAACTGATGGTCTTTTAAATCGGGTTCTCTTAGGCCATAAAAAGCATCATATCTATAGGAAGCGTCTAGGCCCTCCAGCGAGGCCGCACTGCCGTCGTGGGTTTCGATGACAATTACCCCATTGGCGGAACGCAAACCATAGAGGGCGGAGGCCTCGGCATCTTTTAGGACGTTGATACTCTTGATGTCTTCCGGATTAAGCAGGTTCCAATCGAAATTGTCATCCATCGGGAAGCCATTCAGTACTACTAGGGGGGTGCTGCTGTTTTCAAAGCTGCTTTTCCCACGGATGCTAATTTCGGGCCCCTCGGGCGTATTGCGGACCAATAGGCCAGGAACTACGGCTTCGATGAGTTCCACGGCAGAGCTAGCGGTATATTCTCTGAGGGTTTCTTCGGTGATCTTGACGATGGATCCTGTCTTCCGCTTTTCGGTAACATCCCGGTAGCCTGTTAGCAAAACTTCTTCTAAAGGATCAGCCTTAGGACTCATGATGACATCCAGCACCGATTGGTCTTTGACTTTAACCACATGGGTGGTCATGCCCACATAGGAAAAGACGAGAGTAACCTCCCCGGAGGGGATGGGCAGGCTGTAATTCCCATCGAAATCGGTGGTCACCCCCTGGGCAGATCCGCGTATGGCCACGGTTACCCCCGGTAGGGGCGTGCCCGTTTCATCCAAAACAGTCCCACTCAGTTCTTGTTGTTGGTCGCCAAAACCAGGGTTTAAATAAATATTTGACGCCTCGACACTATAGGCCGTATTCGTCCCTTGAAAAACCTCTTGTAAAACATTTTCCACCGACACCTGGTGTACATTGAGCGTTACAAAGCGATCCAGTGCTACCTCTTTTACATTAAAGATAAAGGTATAGGGGGTTTGGGATTCAATGGCGTCAATGGCCGAACGTAAGGGAACACTGTCCAAGGCTAAGCTCACTAAATGCTTTTGGAGGGCATAGGAATAAGACATCCCTAAAAAGCACAATAGACCCAGAACTAGCTTTCTGTATTGAGGTAGAATTCTGTATCCCAGTAGCCTTATTGTTGAGAAGAAATGCAGCATATAATTTTTTTTAAGAATCGTTGGGGATCTAATAATTGCTCATCATTTGTAAATACAGATAGTTCCCATCCGTATCAAAAGTGGGTTGAGCAATATGATTTCCATCATACATCAGCTGTAAAAATTCTACACGCGTCAGAACATTACTTTGAACTTCACTTGCATTGAACTCTTCGCCAGTTGATCTATTACTCTTCATGGCACTGGCACTTTTGGGATCAAGAATAAACACTTGACTTCCGTGGATTGGAATTTCTTTTCCGACACTGCCTTTACTTTTTTTAATCTTAATTCGTTTAGATTTGGAAGATGCAGGTGTAGCTATAGGGACAGCTTTCAATGGGGAATCTCCATCGAAAGATCCACCTGAAGAAAAGCTATTTCCCCCTCCTGCAACAGGCATTCCACCAGAAAAACTTCCAACATTAGCACCAGAACCTTGGATCGGACCCGAAGAAGACATAGTCATTTCCTCTCCTCCCATCATCGGTACATATTTACGAAGTTGGAGTGCTGCAACATTGCCACTATCATCGAACTGGGGGGCCACATCCCATTTGCCAACGCTGAGCAGCTTCCAAAATTCATCTTCGTCTATGGTTTTGCTTTTATGGTTTTTAAACACATAGCTTTGGGCAGCTACAGCTGTAGGAGCAGGCGATATGGGAAGGGGTTGCTGTGGAGTCGAAACCAGCCAATGGAATCCTAAACTGGCCGTAACAAAGAGCGTCGAAAATAAAGTAGGTAGGTACATAAGATTTAGCTTTAATTTAATTATTGGGGTTTATAAATTTCAAGGGTTTGGGCGTCTAGGACGCGATATTCAAAGGGGTGTATCTTTTGGAAATACTGCAGCACATCTTCCAAACGATCGGCTTGCAGATCGAAACCGGCATAAAAGATTTCAGCGGCCAGCTGACTGTCCCGCAGGTATATTTTAACATTGTAGAGCCGTTCCAAACGCTGGATGATTTGGTCGAAAGACAAATCTCGAAAAACCACCTTGCCATCGATCCAAGAGGTATAGAGGGCAGTGGGAACAGCATCTACAGTAAACTGCTGATCGGCTAAACGAAAAATCGCGCGGTGGTCCGGGGTTAATAGGAGTGCATGGTCGAGTCGATGAATATCCTTTAGCTGTACCAGCCCTTCTGTCAGCACGACTTCTACCCTATCTTCGTCCGGATAGCTCATCACATTAAAGGCAGTGCCCAAGACTTCCACTTCCAATTCGTGACTTTCCACGATAAATGGACGATCTGCATCGGAAGCTACCTTAAAAAAGGCTTCTCCTTTGAGTTGAATCCGTCGAGGAGCGTTTGGCGAGAAAGCTTCGGGAAAAGTGATCGATGAACCCGCATTCAACTGTACTTGTGTTCCGTCTTCCAAAACGAGACCAAATTGTTGTCCATAAGGAACCTCCAAAGTATTCAAACGATAATCGACAACTCCAGTTTTTGTTTGCTGAAGATAGACCAAGCGTTGATCTTCTTTTTGGTTGATGATCGTCCCTGAGTCATCCGACAAAGCCGTAAAGCCTTCATCGATCACGTATTGTTGCTGGTTTTCTAGGGTGAGGGTTACTTTTTGTTCTGGAGGACTCAATTGAATAGTGGGCGACTGTACGGCCAAGCGAATCCCAAAAAACAAAACAACTGCCGCTGCCAACTGATAACTCAGCTGCCAAATCTTGCGCTGTTTATTCGCCCGGGAGATCTGCTTAAAGACCTGTTCTTTTGTCCGCAGTTTTTGGGTTTCCGAAAACCCCAAATGAATGCCGTATTCCAATTCCAAAAAAGAACGCAAGGGTGCTGCGTGGGTGGGCTGGTCGACCAAGTCCTTGAGCTCTTCTAGTTCAGAGGGACGGAGGTCCTGATTGAAATAACGCAACAAAAGCGCTTCGAGTTTCTCCTGAGAATCGTTCATAATCGTCAGTATCTTTATAAGCATAACACGCCTCAGCTCCTTCCCCCTATGTTTTTTTATGATATTTTTTTGTATATTAGAGAGAAGCACTCCCCCAAAGCTTTGCCATGTCGACTAAAAACACCTCTGAGCGCTCCCGTATTCGCCAACTCCAAACAGGAGATGTGGGGGCCCTTGAATATTTTATCGATCGCTATCACAACAGGCTCTTGGCCTATGCCCGAACCCTGACGCCCAACAAAGCCCTGGCCGAGGATCTGGTGCAAGAAGTATTTATTGGCGTGTGGAAAAGAAAAGCTTCTTTAGAGGTGAGCCATAGCTTAAAGCCCTACTTATTTAAAGCACTTCACAATGGATTTATCAACGCTTATCGGAAACAAAAACAAAGGCAACAGCTGCATCTGCAATTCGCGCAACAACTCGATCGGATCCAACAGGAATTCACAGAATCCAACATTCAACACTATTTAGCGATTATCGAGCAAGAAATTCGGGCCCTCCCCCCTCAATGTCAGAAAGTATTTATCCTCCATAAGAAAGAAGGATTAACCCATAGCGAAATTGCCGCTTATTTACAGATTTCCGTAAAAGCCGTTGAGGCGCATATGCGACACGCCTATAGCCAAGTCCGCCAACAGCTCCACAACAAAGGCTATGGCTACAAAAACATCCTTCTTTTCCTCTGGATGAAAATGCAGTTCGCATCCAAGTCTACAAAAAAGAAAGCTCTAGAAGTATTGCCTAAACCCCGCTAAGGGACTGCTGATAAGGGCCTCTTATTCTCTCTGCACTTTTTAAAAAATGATTGTGAATTAATAGTATTACTATTACATTTGCACATTTAAATTTTAGTATGCAGGAATTACTCTCTAATTTGCGTATCAATATTCCTTCTTCAGTTTATTTGAAGGACCCCGAATCTTCGGACTTGGGGAAACGCATCATCGAACACAGTATAGTACTGATCGACGGGATAGGATTTGAAGCCTTTACGTTTAAGAAATTAGGAGAAGTCATCGGGTCGAACGAAAGCTCCATCTATCGTTATTTCGAAAACAAGCACAAACTATTAATGTATCTCTGTTCGTGGTACTGGGGCTGGTTGGAATATCAGTTGGTGTTAACGACTTTTAGCCTAAAAGATCCTCGGGAAAAATTAGAAAAAACGATAGAGGTCATCAGCCGAAAAGTGACCGAGGATTCCACCTTTACCTATGTCAACGAGCCCTTGTTGAGTCGAATCATCATACACGAAAACTCAAAATCTTTTATGACCAAGCAGGTGGATACGGAAAATCAGGAAGGAGGGTTCGAAAGCTATAAGCGCCTTATTCAGCGGGTATACACCCACATAGAGGCAGTAGCTCCAGACTATGCCTATCCGAAGAGCTTGGCGAGTACTTTAGTGGAAACGGCCCTCCACCAACATTATTTAAGAGATCATTTTAAGAGCATCACCGATTGTGGAGAGGAAGCCCCCACAGCATTTTTATCAGAACTGCTACAAAAAACAATTGCATGAACAACACAACTGAAATCACCTGGAATCGCTTTTTTCGATTGCTAAAACTGGAAAGAAGAGATCTCCTTCAAATCTTTTACTACGCCATCTTTGCCGGTGCCTTGTCGCTTACCCTCCCTTTAGGGGTGCAAGCCATCATCAACCTCATACAAGGAGCTCAAATTTCAAACTCTTGGATCATTTTGGTGGTTTTGGTGACCTTAGGAGTCAGTTTCACAGGGACGCTTCAGATCATGCAAATGCGGATAATAGAAACGCTTCAACAGCGGATCTTTACCCGTGCCAGTTTCGAACTCAGCTATCGCTTCCCTAAAATACAAATGAAAGAGCTGCGAAACCACTATCCTCCGGAATTAGCCAATCGCTTTTTCGATACCCTCAGTATACAAAAGGGCATATCGAAAATCCTGATCGATGTACCCTCCGCTCTTATTCAGATCATTTTTGCGCTGATCCTGCTTTCTTTTTACCACCCCTTCTTTATACTATTCGGGTTGGTTTTGCTGACGTTGATGTTCTTCGTTTTTCAATATACGGTTCGCAAGGGGCTGGAAACATCGATAGAAGAATCGAAATTCAAATACAAAGTCGCGCATTGGATTCAGGAAATCGCCCGTTCGGTGGTCAGTTTTAAACTAGCGGGAAAAACCAACTTGACCTTAGAAAAAAACGATGAATTAGTTTCCGATTATCTCCAAGCTCGGGAGGCCCACTTTAGAATCATCAAGTTGCAGTTTATTAAAATGATCGGATTTAAAGTGACCGTCACCGCAGGATTGTTAATCATTGGCGGGGTGTTGGTGCTCAATCAGCAGATGAACATCGGTCAGTTTGTGGCAGCAGAAATCATCATTCTATTGGTGATTGCTTCCGTCGAAAAACTTATTGTTAGCCTAGAGACCCTTTACGATATGCTTACATCCATCGAAAAGCTGGGGCAGGTAGTGGACTTGCCGATGGAATCGCAAGAAGGGCGAAATATCGATTTTTCTGATAATCTATCAGTGGAATTTAAGGAGGTCTCCTATAGCGTTATGGATCGGGATCTACCCATATTGGACAATATCAATCTACAAATCAATCCGCGGGAGATTGTCCTGATTCAAGGGGCTTCAGGTTCCGGAAAATCCAGCTTACTGCGACTCTTAGCCGGGGTGAATCTTCCGACTACTGGAACGATCTATGCCGGAGAACACAACCTCAAAGGCATTCAGTTGTCGCACTATCGTTCCCATTTAGGGCTGTCGCTCTCCGATGAGGCTCCCTTTGAAGGAACTCTCAAAGAAAATCTGACGTTTGGCGATTCAAACATACAAGACAATGAAATTCGAAAAGTTCTGGAAGCTGTTGGTCTTCAGGATTTTGTAAAAGGACTTCAGACCGGACTGGACACCATTATCTATCCAGAAGGAAAAAAGCTCTCTTATTCCGTTTCTAAAAAACTCATCCTGGCCAGAGCGGTCTTGCAACGGCCAAAAATGCTGATCTTGGAAGATCCCCTGGATCAGTCGACCAAAAAAGAAACAGAACAAATCATCGATTATTTATGTGATCCGATCCATCGGTGGTCGATTGTTGTCGTCAGTAATAACAACTACTGGAAAAAGAAATGCCATCAGTACATCCAACTGAAAAATGGCACCATGCTCCCCCCTAAAAAATAGCTATGTTAAATATCTCTAAAAACCCCATCGAGAATTTTAAATTTGACGCCTATCGGTCTGGGCAGAAAGTATTTGAAGTTTCGTATTTCCAAGAGTTTAATCGATTTCTACTGGTCTTTTCAGCCGTGCTAGTGGTCATGTTATTTTTACCCTGGACCCAAAACATTAGCGGGAAGGGTTATGTCACTACTCTCCAGCCCGACAAAAGACCACAAACCGTGCAGTCGCCAATCCCCGGAAAGATAGACGCTTGGTATGTTCGGGAGGGCGATTTAGTTCAGAAAGGAGACACGCTGCTAAAAATTTCCGAAATAAAAAGTGATTACTTCGATCCCTTATTGGTTGAACGGACCCAGCAACAATTAACAGCCAAAAAGAAAGCCGTGTTGGCCTATGAAGACAAAGTAGCCGCCCTGAGTGCACAACTCGATGCGCTGAAACGCGAGCGGAAGCTTAAAGGCAACCAAGTGGTAAACAAACAGCAACAGCAATTGTTTTATGTACAGAGCGACAGTATTAAATTGGAAGCCGCTATCACCAACAGAGATATTGCAAAGGTTCGTTTAGAAAGAACTCAATCGCTTTTTGAGCAGGGACTAAAAGCAACAAAGGACCTGGAAGAAAAGAAATTAAAATTTAGAGAAACAGAGGCCAAACTGTTAGGCGCCACCAACAACTATCGGAATGCACAAAACGAAGTGCAGATCGCAACCTACGAAATCGATCGTATTCAGGCCTCCTTTGGCGATAAAATTTCTAAGACACGCTCTGAGCTTGCCACCGCAAAATCGATGCAATACGAAGCCGAAGCAGCCGTGGCTAAACTTCAAAATGCCGTAGCAAACTACAACTCTCGAACAGCCCTTCAATATGTGACTGCCCCACAAAGCGGATTCATCAACAAAGCGCTAAAAGGGGGAATCGGAGAAACCTTTAAAGCCGGAGAGCAACTGCTGTCTATTATGCCCGACAACTATCAGATGGCAGTGGAAACCTATGTCCGTCCGATAGATATGCCCCTGGTTCAATTGGGAGAAAAAGTACGTGTTGAATTCGACGGCTGGCCCGCTATTGTCTTTAGTGGATGGCCAAACGTTTCCTATGGGACTTATGGTGCCCGGGTGGTCGCTATCGAAAACTATATCAGTGACAATCAGCTCTATCGTGTATTATTGGCTCCAGACCCGCAGGATCACCCTTGGCCAGAACAAGTCCGCATGGGCTCCGGTGCGCGAACCATTGCCCTGCTCAATGATGTGCCCGTGTGGTATGAAATATGGCGACAACTCAATGGCTTTCCACCAGAGTATTACCGACCCAAAAACCTCAATCGCGAAACATCAGATTCTTCTAAAACCAACTAAGCATGATCTATCGCAGGTTTTACACAGGCGTTTTCGCCCTACTCCTTTTGCTGTGTTCATCGAGAGTGACGGCGCAAGAGACTATGGATTTAGAAGCTTTTTTAAACTATGTCAAGGCCTTTCATCCCTTAGTTAAACAAGCCGACTTAAAGCTTACCGCCAGTACTGCAAAACTGTTAAAAAGCCGAGGAGCTTTTGATCCTAAAATTGGGGTCGACTACAAGAACAAACGCTTTAAAGCCACACCCTATTATGAAAATTTAAACGCTACTTTCACCATTCCTACCTACTATGGGATCGAAATTCAAGGAGGGCTTCAAGAGGCCAGTGGGAATTTTGTGAATCCTGAAAATAGTCTTTCCACCGACCAGCTCTACAGCCTTGGAGCAGAAATCAATTTGGGAAAAGGCTTGTTCGCCAACGAACGACAAACAGCTCTTCGGCAAGCCAAGAGCTATACCCAACAAGCGGCAGAAGAAAATGCCCTTGAGGTTAATGCGATTTTAAAAGCGGCCAGTCATGCCTTTTTAGACTGGTATCAAGCCCATCAGGAATATGTCATATTCGACCGCTTTGTCGAAAATGCAGCCTTCCGCTTTCAAGCGGTAAAGGACCGTTTCCGCTCCGGAGATCTTGCAGCCATCGACACTACCGAAGCGCGGATAGCCTATAATCAGCGACGTTTAGGCCGACAAAAAGCCAGTTTAAAACTTCGGCAAAAAGCCCTGAAAGCTTCAAATTTTCTGTGGATCGATGATATTCCAGTGGAGATTCAGTCCACGGTTGTTCCCCAACTTTCTGAAGAGAACTTTCGCAGTAACTTTCAGCCACAACAAATCCCCCTAGAACTGCACCCCAAGATTAGAGCTCTCAGCTATAAACAAGAGCAGTTGGTCTTCGAAAAGCGACTCCAACGGAACAACTTACTGCCGGAAATACGCTTGGGATATCGATGGTTGTCTGAAAATAATCCTGCGCAACAGTGGAATTGGGCCCTGGACCCGGACAATAGTACCACCCAACTAAAAGTTTCACTTCCACTTTTCTTGCGAAAAGAACGAGCCGCTTACCGCCTAGCCGATCTTAAAGCACAGGATATGGACCTGGAAATCGAAAGAACCCTGGTCGTATTGAACAATAAAATAGAAGCATTGGCCCAACAATCCACGCGCTTACAGGAGCAGGTATGGATCGCACAAGAAATGGCCAGCGATTACGAATTGCTCTTCCGAGGAGAGCAGAAAAAGTTTAGCGCAGGAGAAAGTTCCTTGTTTTTGGTCAATGCGCGAGAATCGAAATGGATCGAAGGACTGTTGAAAATGATTGCTTTGGAAACCGATCAAAAAAAGGCTCAAAGCGCCTATTACTTCGAGCTTGTATTTCCAGTTCCTTCAGAATAAACCAACAGGATTATCCGACATAAAGTGCTATATTAGAGACCATAACACATTTAATTAGCGCTTATGTTGAAATTTCACTTCGATACTATCCGGAAATATCCTGTTTTTTCAGCCTATATGGGTTTTGTAAAAGGGGTGGTGCTCACCATACTCGTCTATGAGTTTTTGTTGCGATAGTTCTATTGTTGAACGGAGATGATAGAGCGAGATAGCGCGTCCTATAAAGGATCATTGAAAGGCCTTACAATATTGAATGTTTATGGAAAAGCCAGGAGATTAAATGCATATTTAAAGCATAACTATTAATTTGTTTAAACATTACAATAAACTATTCATTCATGCGTTAATATGTTTGTGACTGTCAAACTGAGAAAACGAATCAATAAAAACGGAACTGTATCGCTGCGTTTAGATACATTTCTAGGATATGAAGTAGATACTTCAGGGAAGCGCCGTGCCAAGCGAGAACGCACCACCCTTCCCTTCCACCTGATCGAAAATCCCAAAAGTTTAGCAGAGCACAAAGCCAATCTCGATAATTTAGCCAAAGCTGAAAAACTCAGACGAGAAAAGGAAAATGAATTGAATTTGGCCACAAAGAAGCCTTTTAATTCTGATCATCTCAAGCAGCCTTTCCTCCCATTTTTCAATATAGAAATCCACAAGGCCCTAGTTGTCTTTACAACCAAGACCTCCTGCGTTAAAGGAGCACAAAAATATTTCTATCAGTTCGAACGCAATAACGTCCTCTTCGAGGAAATATCGACTTCGTACTGCCAAAGGTTTATGTTCTATCTGAAGAACTCTGCCGTTAAGAAAAATGGTACACCCTTGTCCGACAATACTATACGTGCCTACTTCAATACCTTTAAAACCATACTGGATCAGGCTGTCAATCAGGGCTATCTATCCGAAAATCCTGCTGCAGAAGTAGAACTTCCCAAAATTGTTAATTCCACAAGAACCTTCTTAACACCAGAAGAACTAGAAACGCTTTATCACACCCCGAGCGGAGATCAAGAAGTGGAATTGATGTTTTTAATCTCTTGCCAAACAGGCTTGCGTTTCGATGATATTAAACTCATGAAGTGGTCGGACATTAAATCCTCAAAAAGTGGTGGAAGTTTTCAAATTTCCGCGCTACGAGGCCCGGTCAAACGACAATATTTTCTTCCTTCGACCCTAATCGAACGTTTAAACGCCTACAAAAATGGGAATGGCCTGTGTTTTCCCACGGCAAAAATGAACAGTAGCACCAACGCTCATTTAAAAGATTGGGGGACTAAAGCAGGGCTACAGAAAAAATTAAATTTCTTGTCCGGTCGACATACCTTCGCGGTAAATTCCCTGATGGAAGGGATGGATATCAAAACCCTCCAGCTACAACTGGACCACAAGGATATCCGATCGACACTTGTGTACCAAGATTTATTGGTCAGTAAAAAACCAGCCTCCAAAAAGCCCAAGGATTATCTCCTTGCTATTTTCCAAGGGAAACAGCAAAGAAAGATGCATCCGAATCTTCGAAACGAATTGCGTAGTTTCAACTACAGTTTCTAGACGACTCTCCTTTTTTTTGTAATTTCAGCATGGAATGAAACGACTGTTCTTCATCGTGTTTTTAAGTGCTTGTCAGCCGCAAGACGATAATTCCGCTTGTATAGACGAAAATGCTATTGATGAACAGGCCATCTGTTATGAAATTTATCAACCCGTTTGTGGATGCGATGAACAGACCTATTCCAACGATTGTTATGCTAGAGCTGCTGGAGTAAGAACCTTTACTTCAGGGAGCTGTAATTAAATTTTGATATGAAAAAGATATACCTGTGCTGGCTTATGAGCCTGAGTGCCCTCGTGGCTCAATTCGACCCACAAAACATTGAAATTGTCCGAGACGATTATGGTGTTCCTCATATTTTTGCTCCTACCGATGCCGAAGTTGCCTATGGATTTGCATGGGCACATGCCGAGGATGATTTTTACACCATACAGATCGCTTATTTGGCAGGAAACGGCTTGTTGAGCAAGCATTTGGGCAACAAGGGCTTAGGGGCCGATTTTCTAAGCGATTTTATTGGATCAGACGCATTAGTCAAACAAGAATATACATCCAAAATAAGCGAAGACTACAAAAAGGTCGTCCGAGGCTATGCCGCAGGACTCAATGCTTATGCAAAAGCCCATCCAGAGGAAGTCTTGGTTCCCGAACTATTTCCGGTGACTCCTCATAAAATGATGCGCTATGCACAGTTGCAACTATTTATTTCTTCCAAAGGCGATAAATGGGTAAGCGCCATCAATGATAACCGCACCCAATACCGCTTTTCTCCGGACGAAATGCGGGGTTCTAACACCTTTGGCTTTAACCGTTCCAAAACGGGAGGGGAAGGAACATTTTTAGCCATCAATACCCATCAACCCCTGGACGGTCCTGTTTCGTGGTACGAAGCCCATCTGTGCTCGGAAGAGGGGACCAATATCTTAGGAGCGGCTTTCGCTGGAAGCCCAAACATACTCATCGGGAGTAATGAGCATTTGGCTTGGGCACACACCGTTAACCAACCCGATAAAACCGATGTTTTTGCTTTGCAAATGCATCCCTCCAAAAAATTACACTACAGAGTAGACGATGCATACCTGCGGCTGGAAAAGAAATATGCAAAACTCAGAGTCAAAGTACTCGGGATTCCCATCCGGGTAAAAAAGAAATACTTTGAGAGTATCTATGGACCTACCCTGAAAAACAAAAACGGTTACTTTGCAGTGCGTACGCCTGCCCTATTTGAAATACGCGCATTAGAACAATGGTGGCGCATGAATAAGGCCCGAAATTTCTCAGAATTCTACAAGGCCTTAAAAATGAAAGCCCTCCCAGGCTACAACATTGGCTATGCCGACAAGAACGATACCATTTTCTATATCTCTAACGGTCTCATTCCCAAAAGAAATCCGGATTTTGACTTTTCAAACGTCACCCCTGGAAATACGCGTAAAACCCTTTGGACGACTACCTATGATATAGGAGAACTCCCGCAAGTTCTACAACCAAAAGCGGGCTATTTCTACAATGCAAATCACAGCCCATTTTTATCCACAGCAACAGCCGAAAATCCTGATCCACAAAATTTTGCGGAAGACATGAGGTTTGAAGACTATGACAACAACCGATCGAAACGCCTAAAAGAGCTGATCGACAACACGCCCACCGTTGGTTATAAGGATTTTAAACGGATTAAATACGACAATAGCTACCCGCAAAGTTTTCATTTTAGTTGGATGGATATCAGCGTATTAGAACAAATGGATGCGGATAAATATCCCGATATCAGTCCACTGATTCGTCGGATACAAACATGGGATCGCAAAACCGATGCCTCCTCATTTGGGGCAGGTGCTTTTGGCGTCTTTTACTATCGTTTAAAGGAATACTATGCGCAGTTACCTTCCCCTAAAGTCTTTACTGAAGCAATGCTGGTGAAAGCCCTTCGCGATACGAAAGCCTACATGCTCAAGCACTTCCAGACGACAGATGTTCGTCTTGGAGACTTCCAAAAATTGGTCCGAGGAAAGAAAGAGCTTCCCATTTTTGGCTTACCGGATGTCATAACAGCCATGAGCGCTCAAGATCATACAGATGGAAAAGTAAAAGTCGTCAGTGGGGAATCCTACATTGAATTAGTGCGTTTCGACGATGACGGAGTACATATAGAATCGTCCATCTCTTATGGGAGTTCCGATCATCCAGATTCACCACATTACGACGATCAGATGGAGATCTATGCCAAGTTTGAGACAAAACCCATGACTTTAGACAAGGAAAAAGTATATGCGCAAGCAGTGCGTGTCTATCATCCGATGGAATGACGGGCATCCAAAAGAATACGTGTATAGAGGCTTTCGTACAGGTCTAAAACTTTGGGAAGGTCATATGCCTTGGCCTGTTCAATAGCTCCTTTTTTAAGTTGCTGGTGCAGTTCATCGTTTTGTAGAATTTCGACTGCTTTTGCCGCCATGGCAGCAGTATCTCCGACCTCAAACAGATAGCCCGAAACCCCAGACTTGTTTACTTCGGGTAAGCCACCGACATCTGTAGAAATGACAGGCACTTCGTGGACCATCGCTTCCAAGGCTGCCAGACCAAAACTCTCCTGCTCCGAGGGAAGTAAGAAAAGGTCTGTAAAACACAAAATCTGATGAATTTGGTTGCTTTTTCCCAAAAATAAAACATCGGCAGTTAGCTGATGTTCCTCCACAAATCGCATGGCCTTGGATTTTTCAGGGCCCTCCCCTATCATCAGCAGTTTTACGTCATGGTGTCGATGAACCTCTAAAAAGATTTTAAGCACGTCCAAAACTCGCTTGACCGGTCTAAAGTTACTGACATGTGTAAGGATCCGCTCTTTTCCAGAAACAATCAGGGAACGCGGACAGGGCTCCTCTTTTCCTTCATACTGACGGATGTCTATAAAATTTGGAATGACTTCTACTTCCTTTTTCGGATGGAAGAAACTGTTGGTGTCTCTTTTCAGACTTTCAGAAACAGCCGTAACGACGTCGGAATGTTCTATACTGAAAGTTACAGCCGTTTTGTAAAAGGGGTGCTTTCCTACAAGGGTTATATCTGTACCGTGCAATGTCGTTACTATAGGAATATGTATCCCCTGATCGGCTAACATTTTTTTCGCCATATATGCAGCGTAGGCATGTGGAATTGCATAGTGAACATGCAATAGATCGATCGAATATTGTTGGACAACGTCTACTAATCGGGAAGAAAGCGCTAATTCATAGGGCTGATATTTAAACAGATCGTATTCCGGTACGTGCACTTCGTGGTAGAATAGATTTTGACTCAAAGCCTCCAGCCGAACCGGTTGTCGGTAGGTCACAAAATGAATCTGATGACCCCGTTTGGCGAGGGCTATTCCGAGCTCCGTTGCTACAACACCACTTCCCCCAAAGGTAGGATAACATACGATGGCAATATTCACAATGCGTCTGGAATTAAAGCGTCGTAGACCGCCTGATGAATACGTGTTCGAATATTGTATTTAGAAAAATTGTTGTTATCCATAGTGGGATACGTTCGATTGCTTAAAACTACAACAATTAACTGATGTTTAGGATCGGCCCAGGCGTAGGTCCCCGTAAAGCCTAGATGGCCAAAACTCTGAGCAGAGGCCGCTGTTGCTGCTGGACCTTCATCTGAAAACTGTGGCTTGTCGAAGCCTATCCCTCTACGAACGCCCGCAGGAGCAAAAGAACGACTGTTGAATTCATCGAATGTTTTTGCCGAAAACATTCTTCCTTGGGTGTATTTTCCTTTGTTTAAGTACAGTTGCATGATTTTAGCCACTTCCAAGGCATTGCTAAACAAGCCGGCGTGCCCGCCGACACCATTGAGTAGAGCGGCTCCCATATCGTGCACTCGCCCTTGCAATACCATCTGCCGGAAGTAGGTGTCTTTTTCAGAAGGGACAATAGAGTCTTTGGCCATCCAGTTCAAAGGCAGAAATCCGGTGCGTTTCAAGCCTAACGGACGGGTCCATTGTTCTTCGACCAAACGAGCTAATGACTTTGAAGAGGTATCTTCAAAATAGAATTGCAACAAATAAAAAGGCAAATCGGAATAAGTATAAGACAAAGTTTTCAGCAATGGGCTTTCGCGAATAGAGTCCCGAATATAATCATGAAACTTATGCTTTAAGTACATTTCTGAAGCGATGGGAATCGAAAATCGCTTAGAGGGTTTTTTGCGATACCACTTGCGAAGTGGTGTCCCGTTTTTGTCTAGTGTTTTTTTATAAAATGGAATCCAAGGGGTCAGGCGGGCATAATGAGACAACATTTCACGCAGACTAATATCGGCCTTGTTGGAATTTTTAAAGTCGGGTAATAAGTTTCCTAAAGTATCGTCCAGATCCACTTCCTTCCGATCTACTGCTTGTATTAAGAGTGGCAGAGTTGCCAAAATCTTTGTCAGCGAAGCCAGATCGTAAACATCTTTGACATCAACGGCCCGTTTTTTTTTATAGGTGTGATGCCCATAGGCTTTGTGCCAGACTAGATCGCCGGATTTTGCCACCAATACTTGCATCCCTGGGGTCACTTTCTGCGCTAATGCTTCCTGGACGATACTGTCTATTTTTTGAAGCTTTTGGGCGGAAAAACCTTTGGTCTCGGCAGGGAGTTGTTCCCAGAATAGCTGTTTGCTTAAATCAAGTCCTGCGCCAGCCTTATATTTTCCTGCACTTACGGGCAAGCGTCCGTCGACCTTAAGTAAACCAAGCAGCGCTTGGGCTGCAAGGACTTGTGCTTCGGGAGCATTTTGATAGGCCCAAAGCAGAGCCGCTGGCTTAAAATTTAAATCCGCTAATGCATAGGGCTTCACAAAAGAAAGCAGTATGATCGGGTGCTTTTTTTGAAGTTTTCGAAGCCTTTTGAGCTCCTCCTTGGAAAAGGTGTATGGTTCCCATGGATCTTCATTGGGTCGATGGAAACTCACCACGATCGGACGATTTGGATTGCTTTCCGACCATTTCTGAAGGCTGTCGGTCGACAAAGGATCTACCGATAGAAAGTTTTGAAGCTGCTCGCTAAAGGCTTTTGCCGTATCATCGCCCAAAGGGAGGTGCCCTACAGCTTGTTCTTTAGACAAAGGGAGTATGCCGTCGTTTTCCAAAAGCGTTAAGGCTGCTCCATAGGCACGACTGATCCACGAAGCATCGGTGTCGTTGTTTAAATCAGTAGTCGCATTTTCCTCATCACTAGGAGCGTACTGATGCAGACCGGCTAGATATTTTGCTTTTAGGATCTTTTTGACACTTCTAGCCAGTCGATTTTCAGATATTCGACCACTTCTGTAGGCGTTGGCAATACTTTCGACTCCTGCAGGAATGTCTTCCGACAATAATAACAGATCGTTCCCGGCTAGAAAAGCCAGTAGATCTATATTGGAACCGCCCTTGTACTTAGAGACCCCTTTCATATCCAAAGCGTCTGTGACCACCAGTCCATTAAACCCTAATTGTTCTTGCAGGAGTTGTGTAACGATTCCATAGGATAGCGTACTGGGCAAGCCATCTTCTTCTATTTTGGGCAGGTTTAAGTGAGCCACCATAATGGACGACACCCCTGCCTCAATTAATCGTTTAAAGGGAACTAATTCATTGTTTTCGAGTTGTTCGCGGACGATGGGGACGGTAGGAAGCGTTTTATGCGAATCCTGATAGGTATCGCCATGGCCAGGAAAATGCTTGGCGCTGGTCAGTCCACCACTTTGAGCATATCCTTGGTGGAGCGCTACCGAAAAATCTGCCACCTTATTGGGATTCTCCCCAAAGGAACGATTTCCAATGATGGGATTTTTAGGATTGGAATTAATATCCGCAACAGGAGCAAAGTTTAAGTGAACTCCTAAGCGTTTGGACTGCAATCCCATTCGATAGCCAATTTGCTTGGTGATATCCGTTGACTGGTGGGCTCCAAGGGTCATGTTCCATGGGAAATCTTGCACCGTTTGTAGGCGCATGCCTACCCCCCACTCGGCATCCATTGCCACCAATAACGGCACTTTGGCTTTGGCCTGAAAAGCATTGGTCCAACGGATTTGCTTTTCGGGGGTTCCCAGAGAATATAAAACACCACCGACCAAACCTTTCTCGACTAGTTTTTCTATGCCTTCAAAATGAGATTGATCCCGCTCCGAAAAAACCATGGGCATGAATAATTGGCCAATTTTTTCGGGAAGAGAGAGCCGACTGTAAACACTATCGACCCATTGTTGCTGTGCTATAGCATCTGTAGCGCGCAACGGATCGGGTTGTTGGGCAGCAACACTCCAACACGCGAGTAGAAGAAAAATATATGTATGTCTAAAAAAATCTTGCATGCCAACTTTCTTGTGCTGGAACTTCCCATGCTGACTGAAATTCAGCAATGGTTTGCACTAAATTATTGAATACAATGGTTTGGGGGCCAATCGACCGAGATTTAACTAGAGCTTTAAACTCTAATAAAGGTTTATGCGAAAAATATTCTCCTTGCTTAAAGGTAACATTCATACGATCGAGTAGACTGATCTTGAATTTTTGCTCCAAAAGCTGAATCATGCGTACCTGGGCGTCGATGGAGCAACCGCTGGCTTGAGTGTTCTGATCGAGACCGATGACAATGAAACGGTCGTAAGGTATGGAAAAGCCTGTCCGCAGTGCTTGGCCGTGAGCCGTCCAATCTTCCAAAAAGGTGGTGAGCTCTGCGGTAATATCGGCTACTTCTGAAGTCGAGAGTTTTCGATCGGAAGGATAGATCCAAACCCTTGCTTGCTCTGGAAGTTTATCAAAAGGAACAATCATAAATCTTCTGCCTGCGCTATCAGTTCTGCTATGTCTAAAACCGGAATTTTCCCTTCCAGCTCTTTGTTTTTCACACCGTCTGACATCATAGTGTTACAAAAAGGACACCCTGCAGCAATATATTCGGGTTGCGTTTCTAAAGCCTGTTCCGTGCGTTCTATATTGATTTCTTTATCGCCTTTTTCAGCTTCTTTAAACATCTGAGCTCCTCCCGCTCCGCAACAAAGCCCGCGCGATTTACAGTTGCGCATTTCCACCAATTCAGCATCGAGCTTTCGGATGAGCTCACGTGGGGCTTCATATACCTGATTGGCACGGCCTAAATAACACGGATCGTGGTAGGTGATACGCTTTCCTTTAAAGACACCGCCTTGAATGCTTATTTTTTGTTGTTCCAAGAGCTGTTGGAGAAGCTGTGTATGATGAATAACCTCGTAGTTTCCACCCAATTCAGGATATTCGTTTTTGAGGGTGTTAAAACAATGCGGACAGGTCGTGACAACTTTGGTGATTTCATAGGCGTTCATGACTTCAATGTTGGTCATGGCCTGCATTTGGAATAAGAATTCATTGCCAGCGCGCTTGGCAGGATCGCCCGTACAACTTTCCTCTGCTCCTAATACCGCAAAGGACACCTCTGCCTTGTTTAAAATTTTAACAAACGCCTTGGTGATTTTCTTAGCCCGATCGTCAAAACTACCAGCACACCCCACCCAGAATAAATATTCGGGTGTTTCTCCGGCGGCTACACTCTGTGCAAATGTTTTTACTTCCATTGATATTTATTGCCCTTCATGACCATCATCGAAAACTTCAATGGTCACTTCTTTTTCAATTAGATCCGTAAACTTTCCGTTGTATCTGGTGGCTCGAACCAAATGGTTGTCGATCCAGTGATAATTTCCTCCACGGGGTTTCCCCATCAATAATGAGTGATATTTAAACCCGTGTTGCTTTAGCCACTTTTCCGTTACTTCTCTGTGTGCTTCTACACGAGATGTAAAAAAACAAATCAGATGACCTTGATCGTACCAACGGTTGAGCGTTTCAAGTGCATCAGGATAAATTTTTGCCGTCGCCATACGCTCGGGTTCTTCGTTTGGGATATCGTCGCAGATTGTTCCGTCGATATCGATCAGATAGTTTTTTATCCCATCCGGTAATACTGGGCTAATGTGCTCTCCGTTTTCGACTTTCTGGTGTAAATAGCTTTCAGCTTCTTCTTTATTCATTGTAGTGAGGATTGTTTTTAAACTTCTTTATTTGCCCATAAGAGGCGATCTTGATTGCTAAAAGGCCAAGGAGCCCCGTTATTCTCGATATTACTCATCATATTATTGAGCTCCGCAGGAGCAGCAGACTGTTCCATGACTAAATATTGCCGCATGTCCATGATGATGGAGAGCGGATCTATCCCAATTGGACAGGCCTGAACACAAGCATTACACGAGGTACAAGCCCAGAGTTCTTCTCGGGAGATGTAATCGTCTAACAACTGCTTTCCATCGTCTACAAAAGTACCCTTGTTAAGCGAGTAGTTCCGCCCTACTTCCTCTATTCGATCGCGGGTGTCCATCATAATCTTTCGAGGGGAAAGCATTTTTCCGGTCTGGTTGGCCGGACATTCGCTCGTACAACGGCCACACTCCGTACAAGTGTAGGCGTTGAGCAACTGCACCCAAGAAAGATCCCGTACGTCGGCAGCACCAAAGGTATCGGGTTCTGCAGCCTCATCGGCAGGAGCTGCATAGGGGTCTGCATCGGGGTCCATCATCAGTTTCACTTCCGCAGATACGGCCGCATTGTTTTTAAACTTTCCTGCTGCCTCCAGATTAGCATAATAGGTATTCGGGAAAGCTAGCAGTATGTGTAAGTGCTTTGAGTAATACAGATAATTGAGGAAAATAAGAATACCGCCGATGTGTAACCACCAAAAACTGCGCTCCAAGACCACCAAGGTGGCGGTAGAGAAACTGTCATATAATGGGGTTAGATAGGTCGAAACGGGGAAAGAACCCGCTTGCAAGTAATGCGGATGATCGGCTTGCTGAAGCAATAGGTCTGTGGCATTCATACTCAGAAATAAGAACATCAGCACCACTTCAAAATAGAGTATTAAATCGGCGTCTTTCTTTGGCCACCCTTGCATTTCGGGTTTCATAAAACGCTGTAGACGGAGGACATTTCTACGCATCCAAAATACCACAACAGCGAGCAATACCAAAGCTGCCAAAATCTCGAAAGTGGCAATGACGAGATTGTAAAAACTCCCCAGATAAGGGGCAAAAACCCTATGGGTCCCAAGGATGCCATCGAGGATGATTTCGAGCAATTCAATATTGATTAAAATAAAACCAACATAGACGATAATGTGCATAATACCGGCCACAGGACGAACGACCATTTTCGACTGTCCCAGTGCTACCCGTATCATTTGCCCCCATCTTCGCTGGGGCTGATCGGATCGATCGACTGCTTTTCCCAAACGGATGTTAGCCCTGATTTTTGCAATATTTCGGACAAAATATCCGATCCCAAAACTGAGCATTATTAAAAAAATAACATTGGGTAAGTATGTCATAATGGGTGCTTAATCGTTGCTTTGCTGTTTTTCTTTACGACCAAAAATAGAAAAATGTACATAGCGTTTGGGGTGGGCTTTTAAATCGGTGAGTAGGGCTTCCATCGCCTTGGTGGCCTGTTCCATTTCTCGATACAGACTATCGTTATTGACCAGTTGTCCTAAAGTTCCTGATCCTTGCTCTACCCCCGCTAGTATTTGTTGCATCGAACTAGCAGCTTGTTGGAAACTATCGATCGTACCTTTGAGGTCGGCCTGAGCAAGAGAATCTGTCAAGGCAGCAATATTCTCAGAGGTGTGATTTAAATTTTTCATACTCCCCTGAAAATCGCTTCTGTTTTCATTTAACACACCTACCAAAACCGAAGAAGCTTCGTTTAGGTTTTGGAGCGTCGCAGAGAGATCGGTGAGCGTATTTTTAAGATTGTTTTGTGTATCGTTGTTCAAGACATTGCTGACACCTGAAAATACGGAATCGGCGCTGGACAACATATGTTCTATTTTTTCTTGTAGTGGGGCAATCTGTCGATTCACTAATTCGGTAAAACCCGGTTGGAGTGTTCCAGACAGTGTATCGTTGGACTGTAGGGCTTGATCGTCAAAAACGGGTTCTATTTTTATGGCCATCCCCCCAATAATACCTGTTTCATACAGGATTGCTTTACTGTTGGACGATAGGTTTAAGCCCTCACGAATTTGCAGCTGTACATAAATATCGGTTGTTCCTGGCTGAAAGTCCAGTGCCGTAACACGACCAATCGTGAGTCCGTTTAAGGTAACTTTTGCGCCCGGGACAAGACCTTCCACTTCGGGGTAGATCGTGTAGAGAGTGAGCTGGCGCTCAAATACAGAACTTCCCTTAAGGTAATTAAAACCAATAATAAAAAACAAAATTCCCGCCAAAACGAGTAGGGCAGTTTTGACTTCGCGAGTGTATTTCAAGGCGTTGTAATTATACTAAACAAAGCTAACAATAATTTTCGATCTCCTCTTATTTCTCGCTATTAAGCGCTTCTTGTAAGGAGATTTTTTTTTCGTTCTTGAAAGCAACTATGAAAGCAGAAGAATAGCCTTTACGCTGTGCCTTACGTTGTAATTTTTGGACTTCTTGGTATGTATTAACAGCACCGTAGAAGTAGCGGTACATCCCCTTTTCATAGGTTTTGTAAATGGGAGACAGCCCTTTAAAGTTATATGGTTTAGGAGCTAGATCTTGTTTAGAAGCAGCCAGTTGTACTCTGTAGCTGATCCCTGAAGGCGACTGAGGGGTTTGGTCTGCAGCGCTTTCTACAACTGCACCCATACTTTGTTGTGCCACTAAAGATGCCGCCAGGGACTCCTTGTAATCCTGAATCGCTTGGGCGATTGCAGCGGCCATCTGGTTTTGACCTCTAGTGGAATTTAAATAAGCGCCTTCCTTAGAATTAGTCAGAAAGCCAGTTTCGATCAGCACACTAGGCATGTAGGTATATTTAAGCACTATAAATCCGGCCTGCTTCACCGTTCGATCTTTTCGCTTCATGTTGCGAACAAAACTCTGTTGAATACTCGCCGCAGCCACAATACTCTGATCGAGGTAGGTTTCTTGCATCAGTGTTAATCCGATCACCGATTCTGGATTATTAGGATCGAAACCGTCGTAGTTTTCCTCGTAGTTTTCCTCGTAAAAAATTACGGAGTTTTCCTTTTTCGCCACTTCAAAATTTCGCTGGTTGGCGTGAAGTCCTAAGACAAAAGTTCCGGCACCATAAGCTTTGGGCGATGAGAAGGCGTCGCAATGAACAGAGATAAACAAATCGGCATCGGCTCTGTTCGCAATACGTGCACGTTCAAACAGTTCTACAAAAACATCTGTTTTTCGGGTATAAATGACCTTTATTTGCTCCTTTTTTTCGAGGATCTTCCCCACTTTTAAAACGATGTTTAGCGCAATATTTTTTTCGTAGTAGCCATTTCCTCGGTTCCCTGAATCTTTTCCTCCATGTCCGGCATCTAACACGACAGTAAAAGGGTTTTCACTCGTCTGAGACCAAGCAAATGTGGTCGAAAACAAAGCCAAAAAAAGCCAAATACACCACGTAAAAAAAGGTTTGAATGCCATATAAATTAGCGACTTTACTTCAAAATATTGTTTAATTTTGGGAGCCTGTAAATACATCTGATACAAATTTAGGTTTTATCCCTTTGCCATCAAAAAAACTTCTTGCTCCCTTGTTTTGCTTATTGCTGAGCACAGGAGTCGTGTATGGCCAAGAAACTAGCAGCGCCACATCGAGTCCAACGCAAACTCCACTGGATATCGAAGCGATCGATAGCCTTGTGCCCTTGAGTAAGGAACCCATGCTTTTGGACAAAGTAAAGTACACTGCTAAAGAATTGATGCGGATCGATAAAAAAAACAACACCCTGCTGCTCTATGACCAAGCAGAGATGTATTACCAAGACATCGAGCTAAAAGCTGGGATTATTGTTTTAAACTACGCCAAACAAGAAGTATATGCCGGACGGATACCCGATACCGCTGGCGTACTGACGCAATACCCCTATTTTAAACAGGCCAACAATGTTGTTAACCCCGACTCTATCCGATTCAATTTTGAAACGAAAAAAGCACTGATTTGGAATTCTACTTCAGCGCAAAATGGGATGGACGTTTTCTCCGGTTTCACCAAAAAGCAAAACGACTCCGTCTATTACCTTAAAGAAGCGAAAGTAACGACGGCTGGAGATCTGAAAAATGCAGATTATTACTTCCGTATACGCAAAGGTAAATTAGTTCCGGGAGGAAAGATCGTGACAGGATTTACCAATATGTATATCGCAGATGTGCCAACGCCATTAATGCTTCCTTTCGCCTACTTCCCCTCCAATCAGCGTTTGGAATCGGGATTTATTTTCCCGACCATTGGGGAAAGTAACGACCGTGGCTATTATCTACAGAATGGTGGCTATTACCTGGCCTTATCCGAATATTTCGACTTATCGCTAACGGGCGATTATTACAGTAACGGGAGTTATGGGTTTCGAGGGGACACCCAATACAAGGTGCGCTACAAGTTTGGCGGACAATTTAGTTTTCGATATGAAAATTTAATCACGGGCGCTAAGGGACTTCCGGGCTATACAAAATCAACGGTTTTCAACTTGCGTTGGAATCACCGAAAAGATCCAAAATCCAGCCCAAATTCCAACTTTTCAGCTTCGGTCAATTTTGGGACAAGCGATTATTTTCAGCAGTCTATCAATCAATTGAACTCTCCTAACTTTCTCAATAACAACCTGAGTTCATCGATTTCATATTCAAAAACCTTTCCGGCTTATCCCAGAATCAATACCTCCATCACCGCATCGATCTCTCAGAATTCAAGATCGCAAGAAGTCAATCTAACCCTACCTACTTTTCAGGCGAATATGGAACGTATATTCCCCTTTGCTCCTAAAGAAGGGGTTAAAAAGGGAGCTTTGCGAAACATCAACTTTCAGTACAGTACCCGAGCAGAAAACAGAACCGTTACGACGGAAGATCAGCTTTTTTCTGCCAATGCCTTTAAGAATGCGAGAGCTGGGATGAAACATACCATTCCAGTAGGAACTAATTTTAAGCTCTTTAAGTATCTCAGTATGTCTGTTGGGGGAAACTATTCAGAAGTATGGACCCCAAAAACCGTGCGATATCGCGATTTTGATCCTGAAATTGGCACAGCTGTAAAAGACACCATCAGTGGCTTTGGTGCTTTTCGTCAGTATGGCTTTAGTGCGAGTTTAGGAACCACCATCTATGGAGTAGTTAATTTTAAACCCAATCGAAAAATTCAATCCATCCGGCATACCATCCGCCCTTCGATTAGCTACAGTAATGCGCCGAGTTTTGAACGTTATTGGGATACCTACATCATCGATGCAGATGGGAACACAGCGGAATATACGCGCTATGAAACCAGCCTGTTTGGACTCCCTTCTAGAAATCGAGGACAAAGCGTAGGTGTTACGCTCTCAAATGTGTTCGAGGCCAAAGTGAAAAGCAAAGACACTGCTGCAACCGAACCCAAAAAAATTAAGCTACTGAACAATTTAAACCTCAGCACGAGCTACAATATTCTCGCAGAGGAATTTCAATGGTCACCCATCCGTATGAATACTGGGTTTAACTTATTTAACAAGGAACTGAGCGTTAACCTGAACGCCACCTTTGATCCTTACGCGCTCGATGAAGAAAAACGACGGATCAACACTTCACATTTCAAACAATCCGGTGGTTTGGCTCGAATGACAAGTGCCAACATAAACATGAACTACAGTTTTTCGAGTAAAAAGTTCGAATCCAAAACCAACGATCGCAGTCAACAGGAATCTCAATCGGGAGGTGGGCGATCCGACGATTTGTTTGGGGTCGCCAACAACTTCGCGGATAACCGCATGAACAATCCTTTCCCCGACGATTCTCAAAAGGATGATGACCCCGATAATAAGAAAGAAAAAGTTAACTTTTTCAGTGCCAAAATACCTTGGGATCTAAGGCTTGCCTATTCCGTTACGTATAGAAACAATCGACAACAACAGGAAATCGGAAATAATTCATTAATGTTTTCTGGAAATATTGAACTTAGCCCCAAATGGAAAATAGGGGTTTCCTCTGGTTACGATTTTAAAGGTAAAGGATTTACCTACACTCAACTGCGTTTCGACCGAGACCTCAATAGTTGGCGATTAAATTTCGACTGGGTACCCTTTAGCCAAAGAGCTTCTTGGAACTTTTTTATTGGGATTAAATCCAGTCTGCTAAGCGACTTAAAATACGAAAAACGCAGCGCTCCAGATCGCAATTTATAATTCACTGAAAGCATATACAAATGAAGCAAATTATAAACACACCTAATGCTCCTGCACCTATTGGTCCCTACAATCAAGCGGTATGGGCACAAAATACCTTGTATATTTCTGGTCAGATCGGACTAGATCCTCAGACGATGGAGCTGCAAAACAGCACTATTGCAATCGAAACACGACAAGTCCTTGATAATTTGAGTGCCATCTTAACTGCCGCTGGTTTAGACCGAACGGCTGTTGTAAAGACCAGTATATTCCTCAGCGATATGGAATTGTTCTCTGAAGTCAACGAAGTTTATGGACAGTACTTCGAGGAAGCCAATGCTCCAGCTCGCGAAACAGTAGCTGTTAAAGCGCTCCCTAAATATGTGAACGTAGAAATATCCGCGATTGCTGTTCGGTTATAAAACCGATTCGTCTAAGAGTCCTTTGTGGTAAGATACTAAGCCATCGATCGGGCGCTTAACGACTCTTCCCAGTCGCAACTGATGGCGCTTTAAAGCTTCATTTACCTCATCTTTGAGGAAAAATGAGATGGATCCCACAAAATGAACTGGGATTTCCTTGGCGTCATCGAATTGAAGAATCTGATGCTGGATAAAGCGATCGAGACCCTTGTGAATGATTTCTTGAAAAACAGTCTCTTCTTTGTGTTCTATCAGGAAGCGAGTAAATTTTGCCAAATAGGTATTTGGATTTTCTTTACGGTAGATGTTCTCTTTGATCGTATCCGGATGAAGATCGTAAGACTTTTCAAATGAAGCTCGTAAGTGTTCCGGCATGGAATTAAAGTAATAACTTCGAATGAGTTGCTTTCCATAGAAATTTCCACTGGCTTCGTCCATTAAGACATAACCCAGAGAAGTAACCCTTTGTTCAAGAGAGAAACCATTGTAATAAGAGCAGTTCGACCCTGTTCCTAAAATACAAACGATAGATTTTTCTTCAGGGGTAACGGTTGCATAAGCTGCGGCATAGGTATCCTCTTGGATATCTAGTTCTGCCTTGGTAAAAATTTCACGAAAAACTTTTTCGATCCGTTTTTTTGGCGATTCTACACCGCAGCCTGCACCATAAAAATATAAATGGGTGACAAGATCGCGTTGCTGATACAGCTCGTAATTGTTAATAATTCGCTCATTGAGAATGGCTGATGACAACACCTGGGGGTTTAAACCCAGTGTTTGTGTAGAAAACAGCACCTGTCCTTTCGGATCTATAGCAAACCAATCGGTTTTGGTAGATCCACTATCAACAACTAAAATCATATCCCCTTAAATAATGCTTAATTATCCTAATCCGTGTACGTGCTTTGCAAGATCAATGAGCTTGTTTGAATAACCGCACTCATTATCGTACCAAGAAATGATCTTAAAGAAGTTCCCATTGAGTTCCATTCCTGCCCCTGCATCAAAGATGGAAGTACGCTTATCTCCAACAAAGTCTTGAGAGACCAATGGTAGGTCTTCATAGCCGAGAATACCGGCCAATTCATTCTGAGAAGCCGCTTTCATGGTTGCTTTGATATCTTCATAGGAAGTCGATTTTTCCAGACGTACAGTAAGGTCGACTACAGAAACATTGGCCGTTGGCACTCGGAAGGCCATACCGGTTAGTTTTCCTACTAGGCTAGGAATTACTTTCGTTACTGCTTTAGCCGCTCCTGTAGAAGCTGGAATAATATTTAACAAGGCAGAACGTCCGCCACGGAAATCTTTTCTAGAAGGTCCATCTACTGTAAACTGTGTTGCCGTAGTGGCGTGTACAGTTGTCATGAGCCCTTCGACGATACCGTAGGTGTCGTTCAACACTTTAGCGACAGGCGCCAAACAGTTGGTCGTACAAGACGCATTGGAAACGATGGTTTGGTCGGGTGTAGCTTCTGTATGATTAACGCCCATCACAAACATTGGAGCATCGGCAGAAGGGGCACTAATAACTACTTTCTTAGCTCCTCCATCGATGTGCGCTTGTGCTTTTTCTAGGGTTGTAAAAATTCCAGTACATTCAGCAACCACATCGGTTCCTAAAGTTCCCCAACCAATATCAGCAGGATTGCGTTCTGCTGAAATCTTTACGGTATGTCCGTCTACAACAAGGTTGTTATCGACAACTTCTACTGTCCCGTCGTATTGCCCGTGAACAGAGTCATATTTAAGCAAGTATGCCAGATGATTTACGTCCAAAAGGTCGTTAATCCCGACAACAGTTACGTCGTCTTGCTTCATGGCCGAACGGAAAACAAGTCTTCCAATTCTTCCAAATCCATTAATTCCAATTTTTAAAGCCATAATTCTTATTTTAAGTATTTAAGTGTAATCGTATATCAAATAGAGAGTATGTCTGATACTCGAATGAGATTCTTATTGATGGGGGTTTTCCCTTTAATAGCATCTTCCAACGGATGAAGGAGCATTCGTTCATCAACGATACCAACCATCATCTGGCTATTTCCCTCCAGGAGCGACTCTACTGCAAAAACACCCATCCGAGAGCCCAAAACCCTATCGAAACAACTGGGTGCTCCTCCGCGTTGCATGTGCCCTAAAACGGATACACGCACCTCGTAATGAGGTAAGTTTTGTTCAATGTATGCAGCGATTTCAAACACATTTTTCCCGGTCTTATCCCCTTCTGCCACGACGACAATACTAGAAGATTTACCAGATTTTTTACTGCGATTAAGGGATTCCAACAAACGGGGTAGTCCCATGTCTTCTTCGGGGATCAGCACTTCTTCAGCCCCCGCCCCGATTCCTGCATTTAAGGCGATATGACCGGCATCTCGCCCCATGACCTCGACAATAAACAATCGGTTATGCGAACTGGCCGTGTCACGTATTTTATCAATGGCCTCAACGACCGTATTCAGGGCAGTGTCGTAGCCTAAGGTATAACGCGTTCCGTGTATATCATTATCGATAGTCCCAGGGATTCCAATGACTGGAAAGTCAAACTCATTAGAAAATATAAGAGCCCCTGTGAAAGAGCCGTCACCACCGATAACCACTAAGGCATCTACCTCATGTTTTTGTAGATTTTGATGCGCCTTTTGGCGCCCCTCAGGTGTTCTGAATTCTAGGCAACGAGCAGATTTAAGGATAGTCCCACCTTTATTGATGATGTTGTTGACCCCTCGTGCGTCGATCGGACGAATGTTATCGTCTATCAAACCCTGATATCCTTGGTATACCGCTAAGCATTCAAGGTTGTTATAATTGGCCGTCCGGACTACAGCTCTTAGGGCTGCATTCATTCCCGGAGCGTCTCCTCCGGAAGTTAAGACTGCAATCTTATTAATCCTCTTGTCCATAAAATCAAAAACGCTACAAATTTATTCTTTCTGGCATAGGGGGCAAACATTTTTTTGCCTTTCTATGGCTTGTCCTGCTTCTGTACAATTTTTCGTATTAAATCTTGAAAAGTTTCAAAATCTACCTGGTAATTTAGACCGATTCCTTGCGTATATCCCAATCGATCGGAAATGTATCTAAATTCATTTTCTTTATTGAATACTTTTGCTCTGAGGGAACCATCGTCGGATAAAATGAAATCGATTTGAACATCGCCGACCAACAAAGTCTGCTCTACCCCACCCACAGGCACTCCAATTCTACCATTGACTAAAATCTTATCGCTGATTTGCGTACTGAGGGTGAGTCCTAGTCGATCTTCTGCATAGAGCTGCTGGGTTAGTGTTTCGTCGCCTTGTAAATAATTCAGCCCTACTTTTAATTTTTCATTCTCCTGGCCGACGATATTAGAAAAAATATCAGAAGCCTTCTCGTAGAGATTATTGGTCAGTCCCTGAACACTCACACTTACATCGTTGATGAAAATTCCTTGAGACAATAAAGAAATGGCTTGTAATTGCCTTCGCTGATCGTCTGCTAAACGATAATTAATCTCGCTGGAAACGGTCTGATTCGTATTCGGGAATTCAATTGTAAAGTTAGGATCGTCGGGTTTAAGCAAATTGCCTTGCAATTGTATGCCGACTTGGGTAGGGATTTTTTGACTGAAGTTAGGATTGTCTAACAATACAGCAGGGTTGGCTCCTCCCGGAACTTCGTAAATAGCTTCCAGATTCATTTGTGCTTCTAAGGGATCGCCTTCCCAAACAATCGTTCCTCCGGGTTGAAGAGTGAATTTTTTATCGATTAAACCAAGGTTTTGAAAATTGTATAATCCTTCGGTCGCGATGTAATCGCCCCACATATTAAACTTTCCATTGGTATTGACCTCCATGAGCAGGTTTCCAGCACCTCGCCCTTTAAGGCTACTTCCAGAGGCAGGGTCCATGACGATTTCTATTTCGGCATTCTGATTGATGTCCAAATCGAATTGCATTTCTACTCCTCGGAGTTTTTCCAACAATACATCTTCAGTTACCACAACTTCTTCGAGTCTATTTTTATCGACAAAATCAATAAATGAGACGTCTGCAACGGTGTAATCATCCTCATAAGGAATAACGATAGAAGTTCCTTTTTCTGTTTCCCCTTTTAATTGGAGGCTAAGGGTTTTTGTGTATCCATTTAAGCGTGCGTCCCCTTTAAAATATCCCGGTCCATAAAAGAGTGCTTCAGGCGCATTTTCGCGATCGATAATGAGTAAGTTGTCAGTCCCAAGTGAGAGATCTAAAAACCATTTGTAATAACTCTCGTGAGTAATGGTCCCCTTTAACAGTCCGCTGGTATTGGACTTGGGATTGGTCATTTCCACCCCTCGAATTAGAAATTGTTGGTCAATGACGTCCACGGTCGCATTTTCCGCAAATGCGTACTCCACGTTGGTATAGGGAAGGGAAAGACTTGTTCGGTTAAAACGCAACTTCCCCAATTGATTTAAATCGTTTACCGGACCCCAAATACTTACTTCTCCGGAAATATCCGCTTGGATGTCCGTGATCTTATTTTTACCCAAAGGTGAAATAAAATCTGCGGGGAAATGATTAAAAATAACCGTAGCATCGATGGCTGGTTTTTTCCATCCAATTCCGTTGCCCTTGAATCCCATACTCAGTTGATTCTGTCGTTTATTTTGCAGCTGAAATTGATAGATTTCCGTAAGTAGATTGCCCGTAAATTCGAAATCAAACGCCCCCAATGCCTCCTGATTCACGAGGACATCCGAAACATTCACTGCTGCGGTGACCTCTTGTTGTTCATCCGTTCGAATCATAGTCGCTTCCGCGGAAAGCGTTCCTGTGCAATCCAACAGCTCTGGGAAATCAATTAAAGAACCAAGTGCAACACTATCCAAACGAACGGAAACATCAAAATCAGTAGGGTTATTGTAACGGCCAGAGAGCTTCATTTTCTCTTTTCCATATTGAATATCGATGGGATTGAGCTGATATTCTGACCCCTCTGGAGAAATAAATAGCAACTGATTGGGCCTATTCTTCGGATTCAGTGTCCAAGTCTGCTCTAAGTAGGTGAGCCCGGATTTCTTTAATCCAAAAATATTTCTGTTCAGCGAATCCTTGGCTTGATAAGCGTTGATATCCCAGCGGCTTTCAAAAGCTCCAGCACTGGCGAAATTCCCTTTGTAGTATACCGTATCTTTTATTTGTTTACTAATAATATCGAAGCTATTAAGCTTGAATTTTTTAGTGTTTACGCTATCTGCATGTATATATGCATTATAAAGGACGTTTTTGCTTTCAATTCTAAAGTCAAAATTATAAGCCCTGAAATCCCCCATGGAAAAATAAGGGGCCAAAATTCGTACCCTAGATTGCTGATTATCGTCGCTGATGATACCATTAAAACTAAAGTCTTTTAAGGCATCTACATCCGGATATAACGCTTTTAAAATCTTTTGATCTAATTGAACGTTAAAGGTCATCTCCCCCTTCGGTGAGCCAACCGATGGAAAAATAAATGGAAAGGCCTGATGTGCTGTTCTGTACAGTAACTTCTTCGACTGACTCAATTGAAATTCTCCCTCGACTTTGGCACGCAAAACATCTTCACTCTCCACTTGGAGCTGTGTTAAGTCGCCTTGTTTTTGGAGCTGAAGAACCACGGGCTTAAAGACAGCCACTGTATCACCACTTTTAATGGAAAATTGATCCATTAGGATATTTCCTTCCAACTCATCCCATTGAAATCCTTTCCACCGCGCTTGCAAATAACCATTCAGACCAGTTGCTCTACTCCCCAACTCTAGTCCATAAGCCTTTGGATCTAAACCTAAGAACAACAGGTCAATGGACTGATCGTGTTGTGCATCTTTTAGATGGAGATTTGCAATCAATTCATTTGAACTGTTTTCATTGAAATTCTTCCATTGTATAGATAAGCGATCGTTATCGTATGTCCCTTTTAATTGCCCCTTCAATTGCTTGATGTTCAATAGTCCAAGGGCGTCGAATGTCGCATCGAATATAAATTGTGCTTGGTCTGAAATGTTTTTCCCTTCCACATGTATTTGTGAACGAACAACCTTGGGAAGCTTTTCATTTAGTCCCTTTAAGTTGAAATTCGCCTGGCTATTGGTGACGAGGCGCTGTATACGCTTCTTATCGTCTAAGATCAGTGCCCCTTGTGTATGTAATGTATTACCGGATGCGTATACGTCGACGACAAGATCAAGTTTTTGCTGACTGTAATCGATCTTAGCTTTTGCCCAAGTAGATCGATTGAGCCATTTAGGGAATTGCGATAAGTCGTAGGCCGCATACCACTTGTTCAGATAGGCTTTTTCGAAGGCAAGGCTGTCGAGTTCCAGATGAGCTTTTGCAGCGGGAGTCGACCATTGATGCAAATCTGCCGTCCCCTCTAGAAAGTGACTATCAGACAACCATTGTATACGGTTTAGCTGTAGTAGTTTCAAGGTTCCTTGACCGCTCAATTCCACTTGATGTTGTTGTCCAAGAAGTGTCGGTGGTAGGTCTGGCAGCCATTGTTCTAAATGCTCGATTTCCCCCTTAAAGTTAAATTGAAGCTCTGGATCTTTACGCAGTAGCTGATTGAGTTCGATGTTACCCGCTAAAGCTAACTCCTTGTACTGAAGAGACAATTGAGTTAAAGCAGCTGAGTTCTGCGCATATTTTAAATAGGCGTTCAACTGTAATCGCTTTTCTCGATAGCGCAAATTCAGGCTTTGGATATCGGTTGTAAACACCCCTTCACTGAGTTGGATGTCTTTCAAATCAAATTGAAGCTGATCTACACTTTGGGTGGACCTATCTCCCTTTAAATCGATGAGGCGGATGGAAAAATCTTTTGCCGAAAGTTTGCTTACCACAAGATCGACTGCTCTTTTTTGCCTTTTATCTTTTTTAAACTTGCGTAAAAAAATATCTAAACTGTGAAGCGAATCCTGAGGGTAATGAATCAGCTGTAATTTGCCTCCTCTGAGCAATACATCGGAAAATCGAAGATTGCCCTCCAAGGCTTTTTGAAAACTTCTGAGGGAAGTTTCGACACGATCGACAAAAAACAGGGTGTCCTGTTGGTGATCTCTGATGATGAGTTGTTGGAGTTCTACATTCCCGTTCCACTTCACGGAAGCCTTTAGGATCTTCACGTCAGTTTCCCAGGTTTGATTAAAAGACTTGGTAAAGTTTCGGGCTAAACGTGTTTGTACTCCTTCCTGAGAAATCATCACAAAAAACAGCAGTAACACGGAAAATAAAATTCCGGCAGAGTAGGCTGTTATTTTGTGAATTCTTTTGATGTTAAAGCATTATTTTTGTGTCCATGGAGGAACAACCAACATATATCTTAGGAATTGAATCTTCTTGCGACGATACTGCAGCGGCTGTATTAAAAGACGCTCAATTGTTGTCAAATTGTATCGCCTCTCAAGCCATTCACAAAGCCTACGGGGGGGTTGTCCCCGAATTGGCTTCTAGAGCCCATCAGGCCAATATCGTTCCGGTAGTAGATCAAGCCCTTTCACAGGCAAATATCGACAAAAAACAGCTTAGTGCAATTGCTTACACCCGCGGACCTGGACTTTTAGGTTCCTTGTTGGTCGGAGCGAGTTTTGCGAAGTCACTTTCATTGGCCTTAGATATTCCACTGATCGAGGTCAATCATCTGCACGGGCACCTGATGGCGCACTTTATAGAGGGTACTCATGCGCAAATGCCAAATTTTCCATGTTTAGGAGTTACCATATCCGGCGGACACACGCAAATTGTTCGTATGAATTCTGCTTTTGAAATCGAAATATTAGGAGAAACACAAGACGATGCCATAGGCGAAGCTTTCGATAAGTGTGGTAAAGTAATGGGACTAGGATATCCTGCAGGACCCATCATCGACCGACTGGCAAAAGAAGGAGACCCGAAGGCTTTTCAATTGCCTACACCCAAAATGCCAGGCTACCACCTCAGCTATTCTGGACTCAAAACAGCCTTTCTCAACCTGATTCATAAACATCAGCAAAAGGATGCGAATTTTGTAGAGAACAATCGGAATGACCTCTGCGCAAGCTTGCAATACGCCTTGGTGAAACCCCTCATACAGCAACTGGAAAGGGTCATGGCTGATTTCCCAGGACAACCACTATTGGTTGGGGGTGGCGTAGCGGCAAATTCTGCAGTCCGCCGAGCATTGGAAGAAAGAGTAACGAGCCACCATTGGGAGGTCTACCTCCCCCCCTTAAAACTGACTACGGACAATGCTGCCATGATTGGTATAGTGGGTTATTTAAAATATCAACAACAGCAATTTGCTTCCTTGCATCAGTCCGCACAAGCCCGATTACCTTTTTGATCCATGGAACTGTTTTATCACGAATCTTTATCGGCAAAGGATAACAACTGGAAGATTTCCAGAGAAGAGAGCAGACATCTTGAAAAGGTATTGCGAAAGAAAATTGGCGATCAGGTGTTGTTCACCAACGGAAAAGGACTCTTGCATCATGCGGAAATTGAACAAATGGCTTCTTCAGGAATTCAAGTAAGATCCATAAAACACCAGCAATTCTCCCCGCCAAAGCAAGAACTGCACATGGCCATAGCTCCTACCAAAAATATGGATCGTTTAGAATGGTTTCTAGAAAAAGCCACAGAAATAGGCATCCAACACATTACTCCCCTTCTGTGTGAACGATCGGAACGAAAGGTGATTAAAGTAGAGCGGTTGGAAAAAATTCTGATACGAGCGCTGAAACAATCTCATCGGTATTTTTTACCTGAACTGCACCCGATGAGAAGTTTTAAGGACTATGTCGGTTCGCTGACTCAACCCAGCTATCTAGCGCATTGCTCTGTGGGTGAAAAAAAAAGCCTATGGGATATTCCTCTCCATGACGATCAGCTCAGTGTACTGATTGGCCCAGAGGGCGATTTTAGTCCTGCAGAGATTTCTTTTGCCCAACAGTATACGATTGAAATGCTAGATCTGGGCGATATGCGCCTCAGGACAGAGACGGCTGGACTACTGGTGGTCAGCGCATTTAACCGACTCCAACAGCAGAAAGCTTAAAATTAGTAGAGTAGAATGCCCTATATTTAAGGCATGAATGCTACACAACTTTCCAACGCATTGCTGCGTACTCTATTGATTCTTCTTGGCGGAGCACTTCTTTTATGGGTATTGATTCAATTGCAAACCCTTATTGTTTATTTAGTTGTTGGAGCCATTCTTTCATTGATCGGAAGACCAGTAGTTGTCTTTCTAATGCATCGCTTAAAATTCAACTCTTTTTGGGCCAGTGTTACTACCCTAACCTTGTACATCCTGATTCTTTATGGGGTGGTTTCCCTAGTAAGTCCATTAATGATTCAGCAAAGCAATAATTTATCGCTTTTAGACATCGAAGCTTTAGAAGCGAAAGTGATGCAACTGAGCGAACAACTCGAAAAAGCCCTTGGATATCAGAGCAATGAACTTCAACAGGCCAAAGATCAGTGGATTTCAAGTGCCCTGAAGGGTGTCGATTTAAACTTTATTCCGCAATTGGTCAATGGCATGCTCCAATTTTTAGGAAACTTTGCCATCGCTGTTTTTTCGGTCTTCTTTGTGGCCTTCTTTCTGCTCAAGGACAGTCAGTTATTAGAAGGAACTGTTTTTATTTTTGTGCCCGAAAAATGGCATCAACAACTCAAGGGCTCTCTATCGGAAATGAAAACGCTACTATCCCGCTATTTTATAGGCTTAATCCTACAAATAAGTATACTACTATTCATCTACACCATTGTCCTAATCATCTTTAAGGTGCCCAATGCATTCGTCATTGCTTTATTGTGTGCTTTGTTAAATCTAATTCCTTATTTAGGGCCAGTGATAGGCGCAATCCTGATGGCTATACTCACACTGACCTCCAATATGGAGGTGGCCTTTGTGGAAGAATTGGTTCCGAAAACCTTCTATGTTTTACTAGGCTTTAGTTTTGGGCAATTGGTGGACAATGTCTTTAGTCAACCCTATATCTTTTCCAATAGTGTTAAGTCTCATCCGTTGGAAATATTTATTATTATCCTAGCGGCAGGAACGCTCTTTGGAGCAGCTGGACTAATGGTGGCAATTCCTGTCTACACCGCTATCAAGGTGATTCTTAAGACCTTTCTGTCGGAAAATAAAGTAGTGCAGGCCCTGACCAAGGACCTCTAGCCTAGTCTTGGACGTAGGTGTCTAGCAGTTGTGCTTGCTGGTGAATGGCGCTTACAAATTCACTCTTTAACTGGTCGACAAGTTGTTGTACAGACATCACATCATTAATGCTGGTGACCCCCTGCCCTGCAGACCAAATCGTTTTCCAAGCTTTGGCCTCTGCTTTAGCAGCGTCTAATTCTGAGCCGAAATCTATCTTTGCTGCACGCTTCCACATCTCCTCTGTGATTCCCATCGCTTCTAGACTAGGACGGAGAAAACTACCATGTACACCGGATACGGCAGCTGTATAAACAATATCTTCAGCTCCACTATCGATGATCATTTTTTGATAGTCTTCATCGGCTTGGCTTTCTTCTACATTAATGAAACGTGTTCCCATATAGGCTAAATCAGCTCCCATTTGAAGGGCAGCGGCTACGTCTTGTCCTGTACTGATGCATCCCGACAAAAGGATCGTTTTCTTAAAGAATTTTCGAACTTCCTGAATCAATGCCATGGGATGAAGTGTTCCCGCGTGTCCTCCTGCACCTGCAGCAACAAGTATAAGACCATCTACTCCTGCCTCAGCGGCTTTCTCGGCATGGCGCTTTTTAATGATATCGTGATATACCTTTCCGCCATAGGCATGGACAGCATCGACCAATTGAGATACAGCGCCCAAAGAGGTAATAATGAGCGGAACCTGATGCTTGATGCATACTTCGAGGTCGGCCTGCAAACGGGTATTTGTCATATGGACAATTAAATTGACCCCAAAAGGGGCTGCTTTTTTGCCGGTGGAAGCCTCATACGCTTGTAAGGCTTCTTTTATTTCGATTACCCAGGCTTCGAAGCCCTCGGTTGTTTTTTGATTTAAAGCGGGAAAAGTCCCTACGATCCCTTGTTTACAACACTCGATGACCAACTGAGGTCCTGAAATAAGAAACATTGGTGCCGCCACTGCTGGAAGGCTGAGGTCTTTTTTGATATCGAACATAGCTATTGTTTTTTTGATTTTTGTTTGATGGACCAATGGAAGGAAAATTGGGCTACTCGGTCTCCAGCTTCATCCACTCCTATGGCATCTACCCAAATTTGTTCCCCTTGACCAGAGGTTAGGGCCTTTTCAACAAGGGCTGAAATTTGGTCTCCTTGTTCACAACTAAATGTGATTTGCCCGACCGCTTTTTTGGTGAATTGTGCCTTTGTTCCGACTAAAAGAGTAGATATATCGATGTCTTTTCGGCTGTGTAGCTCAATAAAAAAAACACCTGTTGCCAATTCAGCTGCCATTCCTTGAACGGCCCAAAACATCGATCGAAAAGGATTTTGGTTGATCCATTTAAAACGCACTTTTACTTCCGCTTTTTGGGCATTGAAAAAACTGACACGAACGCCTGTCCACCAAGCGGCAGGAAGTTTATAAAATAAAAACCGATTAATCGTTTTTGGACGAAGACCCATGGGCTTAAAGAAAATTTGTTAGTGGTAGGTCGTCCAGATTGAAGCACCGGCCAATTTCGGAATAAACGATGGATCCTGCAACTATATTTATGCCTTTCGCTAATCCCTCATCGTCCTTACAAGCCTGCCTCCACCCCTTGTTTGCCAACTGAAGGGTATCTGCTAAAGTAGCATTTGTTAGCGCCCATGTAGAGGTCTGTGGAACTGCTCCGGGCATATTGGTAACAGCATAATGTACGATACCATCTACCTCATAGATCGGATTTTCATGTGTGGTCGGCTTTGAGCTCTCAAAACATCCGCCTTGGTCAATGGCAATATCGACTAATACACTTCCTTTTTGCATACTTTTCAGCATATCTTTTCGAATCAGCTTAGGCGCTTTAGCCCCTGGTAAAAGAACCGATCCGATAACTAAATCGGCTGTACTGACATGAGCAGCAATAGTGGTCGATGTCGAATATACGGTTTGAACATTCGCCGGCATGAAATTGTCTAATTCGCGAAGACGATCCAGCTTATTGTCAAAGATGAATACTGAAGCTCCCATACCAGCTGCCATTTTCGCAGCTTCTGTACCGGCCACTCCCCCACCGAGTATCAATACCTTTGCCGGAGGAACTCCTGCCACTCCTCCCAATAAAACACCTTTACCACCCTGTGGTTTTTCCAAGTACTTTGCCCCTTGTTGCGTCGCCATTCTACCGGCCACTTCAGACATGGGTGTGAGTAGTGGTAGTCGATTATTACGCGTAACGGTTTCATAGGCAATACAAACCGCTCCGCTGTCTAACATAGCCTTTGTTAGTTTTTCGTCTGAAGCGAAATGAAAGTATGTAAAAAGGATTTGATCTGGACGAATCAGGGGAAATTCAGGGGCTAGTGGCTCTTTTACTTTGACAATCATCCCCGCAGTATCATACACTGATGCGGCATCTGCCAAAATTGTTGCCCCTACATTTCGATAATCGTCATCGAAAAATCCACTGAGGGCTCCTGCCTGATGTTCTACAAAAACTTCATGCCCATGCTGAATTAATGTTGCTACACCAGCAGGTGTCATCCCTACCCTAGCCTCTTGCGGCTTAATTTCTTTTGGAATTCCTATTCTCATCGCTTTTTTTAGATACAATTTTGTAATTTAAATATACCAAATCTTATGTCTCATGAAATATTACAACAAAACAAGAACGATCGAACAAAAGGTTACCGATCGGGAAATAGTAAGACTTCTACAAGAACAGCTGTCATTACTTCAAAAAATCCTTGATATCCTTAAGAAAAATTGATTTTTTCTCCCTTTGATTTTTTTGTTTGTAAAATTTATATCCTACTAACCCTATAGGTATTGTAAATTAAAAAAAGTCTACTATATTTGCCCAGCTTAAATAATGCAGTATGAACGACTTACAATTTACTACCAACAGCCTACATGCAGGACACGAAACAAATGCAACGCAAGGGACAAGAGCCGTACCGATCTATCAGTCGACCGCTTATGTATTTGACAGTGCAGAGCATGCGGCAAATCTTTTTTCCTTGGCAGAACCCGGGTATATCTATACGCGCTTAAACAATCCGACCAATGATGTATTAGAGCAAAGACTCGCCGCATTGGAAGGTGGTATAGCAGCGGTATCTACCGCCTCGGGTACTTCCGCCATCGCTACCGCCTTAATGGTATTGCTTAAAGCTGGAGATCATATCGTTGCTTCTAATAGTTTGTATGGAGGGACCTATAACCTGCTGAGTGTTACCCTTCCAAGACTTGGAATTACGACAACTTTTGTAGATCCAGATGATCCGGCCAACTTTGAAGCAGCCGTACAAGAAAATACACGTGCCTTTTTTGCTGAATCGCTCGGTAACCCAAAATTAGACGTACTAGATTTAGCCGGTATTAGTGCCTACGCTCAAAAAGCAAAAGTGCCATTTATTGTGGACAACACTGTTGCTACCCCTGCCCTCCTTAACCCCATTGCGCATGGAGCAAACATCGTTATCCATTCACTGACGAAATTTATCAACGGAAATGGAACTGCCATGGGAGGTGTCATTATCGATGCAGGGACATTCGATTATGGAAATGGACTTTTCCCTGAATTCACTGAACCGAGTCCAGGCTATCACGGATTGGTATATCACGAAGCGCTTGGACCTGCTGCATTTATTGCAAAAGTTCGGATCGAAGGACTACGCGATTTTGGAGCTGCTTTAAGTCCATTTAACAGCTTCCAAATCCTTCAGGGATTAGAGACCCTCACTATTCGTATGCAACAACATTCTGAAAATGCATTGGCACTTGCCCAATGGTTAGACGAGCAAGAAGAAGTCGCATGGGTGAACTACCCGGGGTTGGCCTCGAGTAAATACCATAGCCTCAGTCAGAAATATCTTCCTAAAGGGCAGGGTGGAATTTTAACTTTTGGGTTAAAAGGAGGATATGAAGCCGCGAAAAAAGTAGCGGATAATACCAATATTTTCTCTTTGTTGGCCAATATCGGAGATACTAAATCCCTAGTGATTCATCCCGCTAGTACAACTCATCAGCAATTGGATGAGGACTCACAAAAAGAAACAGGTGTTACACAAGACCTGATTCGCCTATCGGTAGGACTAGAAGCCATTGAGGATTTAAAAGCAGACCTAAAACAAGCATTTTAAGGTGCTATTAAAACGAAAATTAAAGGGGCTGTCGCCCCTTTTTTTGTTTCTTTGGCTGAAAAACAAATAGCTATGAAAACAGTACTCATCACTGGAGCGAGTAGCGGTATCGGGTGGGCAACTGCAATTGCCATGGATCGTATCGGCCATCGACTTATTTTATGTGGTCGAAACCAAAATCGACTTAAACAATTACATGATCAACTGCAGCAGCCCCCTTGTATTTTGACCTTTGATGTGCGGGATAGAGCAGCTGTCTTTGAGGCTATAAATAGTCTCCCCCCTGACTATTCTTCGATAGATGTACTGATTAATAATGCTGGAAATGCACATGGTTTAGATTTATCTCAGGATGCCAGCCTAGACGATTGGGATGCTATGATCGACGGGAATGTAAAAGGACTGTTATATGTTACCAAAGCTGTACTCCCCAAAATGATTGAGCGGCAATCGGGTCAGATCATCAATATTGGTTCCATCGCCGGTAAGGAAGCCTATCTCAAAGGGAATGTCTATTGCGCCAGTAAAGCTGCCGTCGATAGCTTTACGACGGGACTACGGATGGATACTAACCCCCACGGAATTCGGGTAGGAGCTATTCATCCAGGATTAGTAGAAACGGATTTTTCTAATGTTCGATTAAAAGGCGATACAGTAGCTGCTCAGAAAGTATATGCCGATGTGAATGCCCTACAAGCCCAAGACATAGCAGAGACGCTTGTGTTTATGGTAGAAGCCCCGGCGCATGTTAACCTTGCCGATATCACTATACTCCCTACCGACCAGGCAAGCGCTTCAATCGTGCATCGAAAATAAAGGGAAATGTTTGGTTGAAATATGTGAGCCCGACAGGATTCGAACCTGTGACCGTCTGCTTAGAAGGCAGATGCTCTATCCAGCTGAGCTACGGGCCCTCAATGAATTACTGCGAGGAGTAGAACTCCACTTAAAAGAGGCCTATTTAAGCGTCCAATCTTGTTCATGCCTCGGATGACATTTAAACAGCTTGAACACTTAAAAATTAGCGGAGAGACAGGGATTCGAACCCTGGCAACGCTTACACGTTGACAGATTAGCAATCTGCTCCATTACCACTCTGGCACCTCTCCTTGCGTTTATCGAATGCAAAAATACATCTTCACCCGAAAACCTACAACACTTTATTCGGGATATTCTACTCTGAGTTGAAAATGATTGATCATTTTTTGGGTGAGTACCTTTTTTACTTTTTCAATTTCGGCGAGGGTTATATCACAAAAATCGAATTGCCCTTCTTCTTTTTGGCGCTCAATAATTTTTCCGATGAATTCCTTTAGCTCTTCTAGCTGGGGTTGTAACAGACTTTTAGACGCGGCTTCTACAGAGTCGGCCATCATTAAAATAGCCGTTTCTTTCGAAAAAGGCTTTGGGCCAGGATAGCGATACAAGTCGGCCTCTACTTCTGCTCCTTCGCCCGCCAGCTCCTGCGTTTTCTTATAGAAATAATAGACCAAAGATGTGCCGTGATGTGTCCGAATAAAGTCAATAACACGCTCTGGCAAATTATATTTTTTAGCAATTTCAACCCCTTTTAAGACGTGTGAAATAATGATTTGGGCACTTTGCTTCGGCTCTAAATCTTCATGCGGATTAAGCTTGCCTTTTTGGTTTTCGGAAAAGTAAGTGGGGTTTTCTAGTTTCCCAATGTCATGATATAAAGCCCCAACACGGACCAAAAGTGTGTTGGCCCCTATTTCATCTGCTGCAGCTTCAGCTAAATGAGCTACTTGAATGACATGGTTAAAAGTCCCCGGCGCTTTGTCGGCCAACAGCCGCATTAAAGTCGTTCGCGTATCTGACCACTCAAAAAGAGTGACGTCCGAAGTGATATTGAACAAACGCTCATAGATATAGATCAAGGGCTGAACAAATAGGGTCACTAATCCGTTGACCAATACAAAACCACCGATGGTCAATGTTGTTAAATCAAATGTTTCTCCCTGAATCAAATGCATGGCCACATAGCCTAACAAATAAACCACCACGATCTGAAAGACCGACACAAATATATTGGCGCGCTTGTAGAGCTGTTCTGCACCTTGAAGCGTCACCATCCCTGCCAAAATTTGCATGACGACAAACTCAAAACTGTTGGGCGCCATAAAACTCACCAACAAAACGGTTAACACGTGGGTAAACAGTCCCACCCGAGGGTCAAAAAACGCTTTCAGCGTCAGGGGCAATACACAGAATGGTATTGCATAAATAAGCTTTTCATCGATCCCAATGATCAATGATGCCGCAATAAAAATGAATAGTAGATTGAATAATACGAAAGCTAGCTGTCGATTGTCGGTAAACAAACGAGGTCTATATTTTGCCACAAACAAAAACAAAATCCCCAAAATAAGTATGATGACAATCAAAAGTCCACCCGAGAGCGCTAGGACTTGTTGGGTATTTAATCCTCTGATCTTGTATTCCGCCTTCAAGGATTCTAAACGTTCAAAATTCTCGTCTCCGACTATATCACCCTGAGCAATAACGAGTTCACCCTGTGCCACAAATCCTTTTGTCAAGGCAATTTGAGAGATCCGCTGATCTGAATCTAATTGCGTAAAAGCCTGATCAACCGTAAGGTTCGGTTGAATTAGGTCGAAGAATAAATTATACAACTGATTCTGTACTTTTTGGGGAATTCCCAGCGTATCCAAGGAACGATTAAGCTCTAGCTCTAAGTTTTCGGGCCGTAATAATTGGCTAGTATTTAAGGGAATTTCTTGATCCTGATCGATGAGTACCCAAGGTTCAGGTTCATTAAAGGCGATGGGTAAAATACCGCGTTGGATGTAGGCATTGAGCAGTCCTAGACTGATCTCTTTATTTCGCTTTTCGGCAATAGTAGGATAACTTTTTAAGAGTTCTTCAAAACGATTTAACATTTGGGCGTTTGCCTCAGCTACCGGTTTAAAGAACAATGTGCGCTCTTGAAGGATTCGTTCCTGCTCTTGGAGTAATTCTCCTTGAGACTTCAACAAAGGAAATTCAAAAGGGGCATAAAGGGTTTTGTGGTCCCACTCCTTTCCCTTCTGATAGGACCAATTGAATTGGATTTGTTTGGGGAAAAAGTAAAATATTATCGTCCCACTCAACAGCAACAAAAATATTTTGGTGAGTCGGTCTCTACTGAGATATTGATAAAAAAGTCCAGATTCAATTGCCATAAACCGGTCGGTTGCGCGATTCAAATATTTTGGGGAAAGTAACAAAATGAAATCAATTTCTCTATTTTTGTCAGGATTCAACTAGGGATATTCGTATTTTGAATTTCGGAATTTGTCACCTCAACATTGTCCCTCTCAGGGGAGAGCAAAGTCACCAAAGTGAAATGGTGAGTCAATTGCTCTATGGAGAATTGTTTAAAATCGTTGAAAAACGAAAAAAATGGGTGAAAATTAGAACGGCTATGGATCGTTATGAAGGTTGGATAGCTGTCGGGCAATTCCGACCGATAGAAGCCGATGAATATAAATCCTTACAGGCACTCCCCAAAAAATACAGCCTTCAATTTATCGACTATGTCACCGATAAACAGGGAGTATTGTTTCCTTTGTCCTTAGGGGCAAACCTTGCCATGGCTCCCTATCTAGAACATCAGCAAATTGAACAGCAGGGAAAAGCTTCTGAAGAGTTCTCCAAAACCATCGTAAGTATTGCCTACATGTATCTGAACACGCCCTACTTGTGGGGTGGTAAAACTCCTTTTGGAATCGATTGCTCGGGATTTTCACAAATGGTTTACCGACTCAATGGAATTGAAATCCCCAGAGATGCTTATCAACAAGCAGAAAAAGGGAATACACTTAGCTTTATAGAGGAAGCTCAGGCAGGAGACTTGGCCTTTTTTGACAATCATGAAGGGAAAATTATTCACGTAGGAATCCTACTAGAGCACAACCATATCATTCATGCATTCGGACAAGTTCGCATCGACCGAATAGACCAAACAGGTATTTTTAATTCAGAATTGATGCAGCATACTCATCGACTGCGATTTCTTAAATCTTACACATAAAAAAAACCGCCGATGGGCGGTTTTTTTTGGCGTAAATTTCCGATTACTCGTCTAGTAGACTTTTCATTTTTTTGAATCCATCCGTATCTCCAAGCGTACCATAGATGTTCATCAGCGTACGTACAGCATTTTCATTCTGATTCAAATCAATGATTTTATTGAGGATAGGAATACATTCGCGATAGAGCTCTTCTCGTTCTTTTTTCAATACATCGTAACGAGCGTTGTCGGCACGAGAATTTCCTAAGCTATTCATTTCTTCTACCAAAGCGGACTCCCCTTCAAGAATAAGAGCTACCAAGTTTAAATATCCAGATTCAAATGAAGGGTCTATTTCAATAGACTTCTCATAGTACTGACGAGCTGCCTCTTTATCACCAAGATCGGCATTCACCACTCCTAGATTAAAATACAAGTTGGCATTGTTCGGATCTTGGGCAATCGCCTCAGTCATGAGAGACTTAAATTTTTCTTTTTCCCCTAATTCAATATAGATATTCGCTTCTGTGAGAATTAGGTTGAGATCTTCTGGATTCGCTTTTCGAGCATCTTCAACTGCGGCAATGGCCTTGTCGTTGTCTCCCAGCTGTGCATAAATTAGAGCAATATTCTTAACGATTTCAGGAAAACGGGATTCCGTTTGCTCTTCACGAAGGTTAGTGAAGTCCTTGGTCTTGGCATAAAGTTTATATTCAGATGCTGAAACCTCAGTCTCTTCCCCTGTTTCTACGGAAGTAGCAAAATACTTGGTGGTAATTCCATCGTATTTTAGGTCGCGTAGTTGGATGTAGTAATCCAAAGCACGATCGTATAATTTCCCGTTCACTGCGCTAGATGCAGCATAATAGAGGTATTGCTGGTTATTGTCCTTATCAAACGTATAAGCTAGATAAAGTTTCGTAGACGACACGTCATAGGCTTCTTTCTGGTTATCTTCAATAGCGCTATTGATGATGTCATTCAGAAGCGTTTGGCGTTGGTTGCTCCAGTCGGCTGCAACGGCAGTTTCGTTTTTCACCGCTTCATAGAGTTGAAATGCTTTTTCAAACTCACCTTTGGCCTGAGCAATCTTGGCTTCTAAAAAGGTTTTCTTAGCCTTAACTTTCGGCTTCGCTTCTGCAAATAAAGCAGTACTGTTTTCCAAAAGGAGAGCAGCGCCATCTATGTCATTGGCTACATAAAGCTTTTCAGCTTGTTTCAACTCTTTATTCTGTGCTTGTACGCCTACCGCAAAAAGCAACAAAAGGATGATGATTTTTTTCATTGGGATTTAACTAAAAATTTTTGGCAAAACTAAGGATTATTATTGTACTACTTGGTCGTCGTTTACATCAAGATCATTAACGTCTTCAACATCCTCATCGTTTTTCATGACCTTGGCAACTGCCGCAATTTGGTCGTCTCCCTTCAAGTTGATGAGTCGCACCCCTTGAGTGGCGCGTCCCATTACCCGTAGGTCGCTAACGGCCATTCGAATCGCAACACCAGACTTATTAATAATCATGAGATCGTCTTGGTCGGTAACAGACTTAAGGGCGACCAATTGACCTGTTTTATCGGTAATGGTAATGGTTTTAACTCCTTTACCTCCCCGATTGGTGACACGGTAATCCCCAAGATCGGAACGTTTCCCGAAACCATTTTCCGATACGACAAGAATATTGGCGTCCATATCGTTAACTGCCACCATTCCAATCACTTCGTCTTTGTCATTGGCAAGGGTGATCCCTCTAACTCCAGAGGCACCTCTTCCCATGGGTCGCGTTTTGTTTTCTTCAAAACGGATGGCTTTCCCAGATTTAACGGCCAACAAGATCTGACTTTGACCAGTGGTTAACTTAGCTTCTAAAAGTTCATCTCCGTCTTTGATGGTAATCGCATTGATTCCATTGGCTCTAGGACGCGAATATTGTTCTAAAGAAGTCTTTTTTACCTGGCCTTTTTTGGTGACCATAATTACGTAATGACCATTGGTGTAGTCTTCGTCCTTGAGGTCCTGAGTATTGATAAAGGCCTGGACTTTGTCGTCCTGTTCAATATTGATAAGGTTTTGAATCGCTCTCCCTTTAGAAGTCTTTGACCCTTCGGGAATTTCATAAACCCTTAACCAAAAACACTTTCCTTTCTGAGTAAAGAAGAGCATGTACTGGTGGTTGGTTCCCATGAAGAGATATTCCAAAAAGTCTTCATTTCGAGTCGTGGAAGCCTTTTGCCCTACTCCACCTCTGTTTTGGGTTTTATATTCGTGTAATGGTGTTCGCTTGATATATCCGGCATGTGAAATGGTAATAACAACCTTTTCGTCGGGAATCATATCTTCAATACTAAAGTTCCCTCCAGCATATTCGATAGTGGATCGGCGCTCATCGCCATATTTTTCCTTGACTTCCAACAACTCTTCCTTGATAATGTCCATTCGGCGCTCTTTTTTCGCCAAGATATCTTTTAAGTCAGCAATTGTTTTTTGAAGTTCCTCATATTCTGCACGGAGTTTATCTTGCTCGAGACCAGTGAGTTGTCTCAAACGCATTTCAACTATTGCTTTGGCTTGCCTTTCGGAAAGTTCAAAGGTTTTCATCAGCTTGGCGCGAGCTTCATCTGCATTGGCCGAAGATCGAATCAGCGCGATTACTTCATCGATGTTATCTGAGGCGATAATTAAACCTTCAAGAATATGTGCTCTTTCTTCGGCTTTTTTAAGTTCAAATTCGGTTCTTCGAACAACCACCTCATGTCGGTGCTCTACGAAATGATGAATAAGGTCTTTTAAATTTAGCAGTTGTGGTCTTCCCTGTACTAATGCGATATTATTAACACTGAAAGAAGACTGAAGAGCCGTGTACTTGTAAAGTTTATTGAGAACAATGTTCGGGATAGCATCTCTTTTCAGCACATACACCACCCGCATTCCTTTACGGTCCGATTCGTCGCGAATATTACTGATCCCTTCAATCTTTTTGTCATTGACGAGTTCAGCAGTCTTTCGGATCATTTCTGCCTTATTTACCTGATAAGGAATCTCAGAAACAATGATACACTCGCGGCCATTCACTTCTTCTATAGTGGCTTTCCCGCGAAGTACTATACGACCTCTTCCCGTATGAAAGGCATCGCGAACACCGTCGTAGCCATAAATGGTTCCTCCCGTGGGAAAATCAGGCGCTTTGATGGTTTGCATAAGTCCATCGATGTCGATCTCTGGCTGGTCGATGTAAGCAATGGTTCCGTCGACAACTTCGCTTAAATTGTGGGGAGGCATATTGGTTGCCATCCCTACTGCAATACCGGAAGCTCCATTGATCAGTAAATTAGGTACTCGGGTCGGCAGTACGGTGGGTTCTTTAAGCGTATCATCGAAATTGAGCTGATGGTCGACCGTGTCTTTGTCGATATCAGCCATTAAATCTTCAGAAATTTTCTGCATCCGTGCCTCCGTATATCGCATGGCCGCAGGGCTGTCTCCATCGATGGAACCATAGTTTCCTTGCCCATCGACTAAGAGGTAGCGCAAGCTCCATTCCTGAGCCATACGCACCATCGTATCATACACGGAGCTATCGCCATGAGGATGATATTTTCCTAAAACTTCCCCAACGATACGTGCCGATTTTTTGTAGGCTGAATTCGATCGTATGCCCAATTCGTGCATGCCGAATAGTACTCGCCTGTGAACAGGTTTTAATCCATCGCGAACGTCTGGTAACGCACGTGACACAATGACAGACATTGAATAATCAATGTAAGCTGATTTCATTTCATCCTCAATGTTTATCGGGATGAGTTTTTCGCCTTCTACCATAGCTTTAATTCTGTTGATTGCTAAGGGCTAAAATAGCTATTCATAAGGTTAGGAAACAGTATGCCGTTTATTTTTTTGGACAATTTATCAACATTTGGTGGCTAAAAGTTTTCCCTCTTTTTTTGTTAAAACAGTTTTGTTTTTGGCATTTTTTTTGTCAATTAGCTATATAAGATCAGAAGTGGAATACTTTTTGATCTGAATGTGATGAACTTATTTTGATATGTATGGATGATAATTTTTCTCCCAGAGTAAAAGAGGTGATATCAAACAGCAAAGAAGAAGCACTGCGTTTAGGGCATAACTTCATCGGAACTGAGCACCTTGTATTGGGGATTTTAAGAGATGGAGGCGGTAAGGCAGTACATATTCTTAAATCAATTGATATTGATTTAGCGGATCTTCGCCGACGTGTAGAAATTCTTAACCCAGCCATAGCTGAAAACGCTTTAGCTCTGAACGATAAACGTAACCTTCACCTGACCAGACAAGCCGAAAGAGCGTTGAAAACTACTTTTCTCGAGGCTAAACTCTTTCAAAGTGAACTGATCAATACTGCTCATTTGTTACTGTGTATCCTCAGAAATGAAAATGACCCCACAACTAAATTACTCTCGCAATTAGATATTAACTACGATACCGTCAAAGAACAGTTCAAGTTAATGTTGGCCAGTGAATCGGATTATGACGATATGCCCTCTGCAGCTTCCTTCCCAGAAGAGAAAGATGGAGACGATGATGAAGAAAAGGAAAACCCTTTTGCATCGAGTGCTGCAGAAACGCGTTCCCCTAAGAAAACGAAAACCCCCGTTCTTGATAATTTCGGGCGAGATATAACAGCTTTGGCCGAACAGGATAAGTTAGACCCTGTAGTCGGTCGAGAAAAAGAAATCGAAAGAGTTTCTCAGATCCTCAGTCGTCGGAAAAAAAATAATCCCATGCTTATTGGGGAACCTGGCGTAGGAAAATCAGCTATTGCTGAAGGTCTGGCCTTACGCATCGTGAAGAAAAAAGTATCTCGAGTTCTATATGGCAAACGTGTCATCAGTCTCGATTTGGCCAGTTTAGTCGCAGGTACAAAATATAGAGGACAGTTTGAAGAGCGAATGAAAGCCGTGATGAACGAACTCGATAAAAACCGAAACATCATTTTATTTATCGATGAAATTCACACCATCGTCGGTGCTGGGGGAGCCACGGGTAGCTTAGATGCTTCCAATATGTTTAAGCCAGCCCTAGCCCGAGGAGAAATTCAATGTATTGGTGCTACTACGCTAGACGAGTACCGACAAAACATAGAAAAAGATGGTGCCTTGGAAAGACGTTTCCAGAAAGTTCTAATCGAAGAAACTTCCCCTGATGAAACGCTCGAGATCCTTCAAAATATCAAAGAACGCTATGAAAGCCACCACAATGTGGCCTACAGCGATGACGCCCTAAAAGCATGTGTGGATCTGACCGATCGATACATGACAGATCGTTTTCTGCCGGACAAAGCTATCGATGCTCTCGATGAGGCAGGGTCACGTGTGCACATCAACAATATGAGTGTCCCCCAAGAAGTTATCGATCTTGAAAAAAGACTGGACGAAGTACGGGCGTTAAAAAATTCTGTCGTCAAAAAGCAGAAATACGAGGAAGCGGCCAAACTCAGAGACGACGAAAAGAGAGTGGAACGCTCACTTTTAGATGCGCAGGAACGTTGGCACGAAACTGCAAAACTCAATCGAGTAAAGGTCAGTGAAGAACACATTGCCGACGTGGTTTCCATGATGACTAACATTCCGGTGAATAAAATTGTTAAATCGGAACGCAACAAACTCGCTAAATTAACCGGAGTTATTGGCGACAAAGTTATCGGACAAAAAGAAGCTGTTGAAAAAGTCGTCAAGGCCATTCAACGCAATAGAGCTGGCTTAAAAGACCCTGAAAAACCCATCGGTTCTTTCATTTTCTTAGGACAAACAGGTGTCGGGAAAACCCAGCTGGCCAAAATTTTAGCCTCCGAAATCTTCGACTCAGAGGAAAATCTGATTCGGATTGACATGAGTGAATACATGGAAAAATTTGCCATTTCAAGACTAATCGGTGCTCCTCCAGGCTATGTCGGATATGAGGAGGGGGGACAGTTAAGCGAAAAGGTTCGCAGACGTCCTTACTCTGTTATACTGCTGGATGAGGTTGAGAAAGCACATCCCGATGTATTCAATATGTTGCTTCAAGTCTTAGACGACGGTTTCCTAACGGATAGTCTCGGGAGAAAAGTAAACTTTCAAAACACCATCATCATTATGACTTCAAACATCGGTGCTCGAAAGCTTAAAGATTTTGGAACAGGTGTCGGTTTTGAAACATCCGCTCAAAAAACACAATCCCAAGAAATCGAAAAAGGAATTATCGATCAGGAATTGAAAAAAACGTTCACGCCGGAATTCCTAAACCGTGTAGATGATATAGTTATCTTTAATGGATTGGCTGCCGAGGACATCCGAAAAATCGTTGACATCGAAGTAGACCGACTTGTTAAGCGGGTTGAAAAACTTGGATACAACATAGAGATTAGCGAGGCAGCACGTAATTTCATTGCCGAAAAAGGCTATGATCCGAAGTACGGTGCCCGTCCACTCAATCGAGCCATACAGAAATATGTGGAAGATCTATTGGCTGAACAAGTGGTCTCCGACAGCATTAAAGCCGGCGATCAGGTAACGATTGATCATGAGAACAAAAAAGATGAACTTTTGTGTTCTATTGTTTCCGCTGAGGTATAGCTAATTTAAAAACTTCACCAAAATCCACCTTCGGGTGGATTTTTTTTTGCTGAGGTAGCTCGTAATTTTCAAAAGTGCAAAATGGCGCAAAAATGGCGGGCAATTCCCATATGGCTCAGATTTTATAATACCTTTGCCAGATTGAATAAAACTATATAAGGACAGGCCCTAGCCTTCCTGCCAGAAGCCAATGAAAGTATTGAAATTTGGAGGTACATCTGTCGGAACTCCTGAGAGTATTTCCCACGTTATAGATATTATAGCCAAAGAAGATCAACCGCACATCTTAGTGAGCTCTGCTGTTGGTGGTGTTACCAATCTCCTACAAACAGCCATCGGAAAAGCAACAGTTCAAGACAAAACTTTTACACAAGAGCTTCAGCAAGTGGAAATGCTGCATATGCAAATCATACAGGCACATATCCCGATCAATACACAGAGTAGATCCATTAGCTTCTTAAAGAGTCAGCTAAACATCCTAGAAGAACTCCTCGGAGCAGTGTATCTTATCCAAGAGGCCAGCGAAAAAACAATAGCTTCGATTTTAAGTTTTGGTGAAATTATTGCAGTAGAGTTATTGGAAGAAATCATCGCCCTGAAAGAAATAGATATTAAAAAGGTAGATTCCCGTGAAATCTTTGTTACCTACCGTAAAGGCGGGAAGAATTATGTTGATTTCGACCTTACGCACCAAAATATTAAAACCCACATTAGAGGAGCTAAGCATTGGGTATTAGTGCCTGGTTTTATTTCTAGAGACCGTTCAGGAGAAGCAACCACTTTAGGAAGAGGAGGTTCTGACTACACCGCAGCTTTAATCGCCCAAAGTATCGAGGCAGAGCTGTTGGAAATCTGGACAGATGTCAGCGGAATGTATACCGCACACCCTAAACTAGTACAGCAAGCGCAACCCATCCCCCATTTGAGCTATCACGAAGCCATGGAACTTTCCCATTTTGGGGCCAAAGTCATCTATCCTCCTACCCTACAGCCATTGGTGGAGAAAAATATCCCGCTGGTCATCAAAAATACTTTTGAAGCCGACAAGAAAGGAACGCTCATCGACGACGCCTTGGAGCGAAAAGATCGATCTATTGTTAAGGGAATTAGCCATATCGATAATGTTTCCCTAGTTTCTCTGGAAGGAAGTGGAATGGTAGGTATCCCCGGCTTCTCGAAACGATTATTCGAAGCCCTTTCGTCCGAACAGATCAATGTAATCATGATTACACAAGCATCATCAGAACATTCGATTTGTCTGGGAATCAACACCCAGGACGTTCTGAATGCAAAGGAAGTGATCGATGAAGCTTTCCAATTCGAAATCAGTGTCAATAAAGTTTCACCTGCCCGGATTGAAAATGACATGGTGAATATCGCCGTGGTCGGTGAAGAAATGAAAGACCACCAGGGCATCAGCGGAAAATTATTCAGTAGTTTGGGGGCTAATAACATCAATATCCGAGCCATCGCGCAAGGAGCTTCTGAACGGAATATCTCCATTATGATTGATGCGCACAATGTTTCAAAAGCGCTCAATACACTTCACGAAAGCTTTTTTGAGGCACAAATAAAAGATCTGAATTTGTTTATTACGGGTGTGGGAAATGTAGGAGGAGAACTTTTACAGCAAATCGCCAAGCAGTACGATTATTTATACGAGCATCTCCGACTAAAAATTAAGATTAGAGCACTTTCCAATTCGAGAAAGATGCTTCTTCAGGAAGATGGGATCTCTCTCACCGACGGACTACAACAATTAGAGGAAAAAGGAACCCCAGCCAAACGGGAGGATTTTTTTGCCTTTGTTAAACAACTCAATTTTCGCAATAGTATTGTGGTCGACAATACGGCCAATCCGTCTATAGCCGGAGAATATGCCCAATATCTAGAAAACAATATCGGTATTGTTACCTGTAATAAAATTGCGGCGGCCGATGCCTATGAGAATTATTCTGCGCTAAAACACCTCTCCCGTAAATACAAAACCCCCTACCTCTTCGAAACCAATGTAGGAGCTGGACTTCCGATTATCGACACCCTCAATAATCTGATCGCCTCGGGAGATCAAATAATAAAGATCCAAGCGGTGCTTTCAGGTAGTTTAAACTTTATCTTCAACAACTACAAAGAAGGGATTAGTTTTGCAGATGTAGTTCGGGAAGCTCAGAAAGCGGGCTACACCGAACCCGATCCTAAGATTGATTTAAGCGGAGTAGATGTGGCTCGAAAAATTCTGATTTTGGCCCGCGAAAGCGGTCTCGAAATAGAGTTGGAAGATATTGAAAATGCTCCCTTTATCCCTCAAGAATGTTTCGATACCCCAGATACAGAAGCATTTTTCCGGTCCTTAGAAGATCATGAAGAACATTTTAGCCAATTGTTAAAAAAAGCAAGTTCTGAAAACTCACGCATTAAATATTTGGCAGAACTAGTCGACGGAAAAGCACGCGTTGGCATTCAGAATATTCCGGAAGGGCACGATTTTTACAGTCTTGAAGGAAGCGACAATATCATCCTTTTTTACACCAACAGATATTTGCATCAGCCCTTAATTGTAAAGGGTGCAGGTGCAGGTGCTGAAGTAACTGCTGCGGGAGTTTTTGCAGATATCATCAGAATAGGACGTCAATAATGAAGGAAATCAGACTTTTTGTTCCGGCATCAGTCGCGAATGTATCTTGTGGTTTCGATGTCTTAGGCTTTTGCCTGGACCCTGTTGGAGACGAAATGGTGATCCGAAAGACAGAAACCCCGGGAATCCGAATCACTAAAATTGAAGGTCAAGATTTACCCCTAGAGACGCATTTAAACGTGGCAGGAGTTGCCGCCTCAGCCTTAATCGACGAATATGAGCCTAGTTGTGGTTTTGAAATTGAAATCTATAAGCACATCAAACCCGGAAGTGGTATAGGCAGCAGTGCTGCTAGTTCTGCAGGAGCGGTATATGGTGTCAATCAACTGTTAGGGAAGCCATTCGAGGCGCAAGACCTGATACGTTTCGCCATGCAGGGCGAAAAACTGGCTAGTGGCTCTGCCCATGCGGATAATGTCGCACCAGTAATTTTGGGAGGCTTCACTTTGGTACGATGTTCAGATGGCCCCGACGTCATTAAACTTCCTGTTCCCCAAGAGCTAGTCGCTACAGTTATCCACCCTAAAATTGAGCTTAAAACTGAACACTCACGCTCAGTCCTAAAACAACAAATATCTTTAAAAGATGCTATTAGTCAATGGGGAAACCTTGCCGGGTTAGTTTCGGGACTTTACGAAAATGACTATGACCGTATTAGCCGGTGTTTAGTCGATAAAATTGTTGAACCTTCGCGGGCAATTCTCATTCCTGCCTTCGATCAATTGAAAAATGAAGCGACCGATGCTGGGGCACTCGGATGTGGAATTTCAGGCTCAGGCCCTTCGGTCTATGCGCTTTCGAAAGGGATAGACATCGCAAAAGAGGTCGCGACAAGATTTTCGGATACTTTAGCAGCATTAGACATCTCTTTTGAAACCCATATTTCTACTATCAATACTACTGGCATTCGAATTTTGGAACAAAAATGAAATATTACAGTCTCAACCATAATGCTCCAAAAACAACTTTCTCCAAGGCGGTTCGTGCGGGTTTAGCCCCAGACAGAGGGCTTTATTTCCCCGAGCAAATTCCAGATCGTTCAGACCTCTTTGGCTCGAATTGGGAAAATACCCCATTTCACGAATTGTGCTTTGAAGCCATACGCCCTTTTGTAGGAAGCAGTATTCCGGAAGAGCACTTACAACAAATAGTTCAAGAAACATTGAACTTCCCCTTGCCTCTAGTGGCTTTGGGGGAAGACTGCTACGCACTAGAACTTTTTCACGGCCCTACTCTAGCCTTTAAAGATGTGGGGGCTCGATTTATGGCCCGCTGTTTAGGTTACTTTCAACAACAAAATCCTGAAGCTAAAAAACTCACCGTTTTAGTGGCGACTTCGGGAGATACCGGCGGAGCAGTTGCCAATGGTTTTTATAAAGTACCAGGGGTTGAAGTGGTAATCTTATACCCAAAAGGGAAGGTCAGTGAAATTCAAGAAAAACAACTAACCACCCTTGGGGAAAACATTACTGCCTTAGAAGTAGACGGTGTTTTTGACGATTGCCAAGACATGGTTAAAACAGCATTCTTAGATGTGCAACTCGGTCAAGAATGTGCTTTAACATCTGCCAATTCAATTAACGTTGCACGCTGGTTACCACAAATGTTCTATTATATCAGTGCAGTTCAGCAACTGGTTAAAACAACAGACAAACGCCTTGTTTTTTCAGTACCCAGTGGAAACTTCGGGAATATTTGTGCTGGAATGATTGCGACCCGAATGGGATTGCCAATCGATCATTTTGTGGCCAGTACGAATGTCAACGATACAGTTCCTCGATTTTTGGAAAACGGAGTCTACACCCCACATGCAACTATCCCTACCATCAGTAATGCGATGGATGTTAGTTCTCCTAGTAACTTCATACGTATACAGGAGATCTACAATAAAGACTTAACATTTATTCAATCACATTTAAGCGGTTTCCGTTATACAGATCGTGAAACGCAAAAAGCCATGCAACAGCTCCATAAGGATCACAGCTATGTAGCTGACCCCCACGGTGCCATTGGCTGGCTAGGATTAAAAGATTGGCAAAAAGAAAACAGCGGATTTAAAGGCGTTTTCTTGGAAACAGCTCATCCTGCGAAGTTCCTTGAAGTCGTCGAAAACACGCTGGACAAAAAGGTGAAAATACCGCAGGAATTGTCAGCTTTACTCGATCAAGAAAAGCGAGCTCACTCCATCCAAAACTATGAGGAGTTGAAAACCTTCTTATTGGATCGTGCCTAGATCTGGTAAATCGAAATCATCCAAAGGACTTGGCTGAGCTATCATCGCTTCGATGGCATCTGGATCTCTAGGAGCACCGGCCGACAAGACTTCTGCCGCGCCCTCTGTAATCCGTATATCATCTTCGATACGAATACCAATATCCCACCATTTTGGGTCACAAGGACTATTTGCAGGGACATAAATACCCGGTTCTACCGTAATCACCATATTTGGTGCTAACAAGCCGTAATTTCCTGGATCGTGGACGTCTAAGCCAATATGGTGGGCAACACCATGCGGTAGATAGCGTCTAAATTCACTTTCCTTTTCAATGAGTCCTAAACGCAATAGACCTGCTTTTACAACGGCGTATGAGGCATTGGTAATATCCCGAAAACTAGCGCCTGCACGGGCAGCGTCTATTCCAGCTTGTTGAGACTCCACTACTATTTCATAGAGTAATCGCTGTTCTTTGGTGAACTTTCCGTTGATAGGAATGGTACGGGTCACATCGGCAGTATAGCCCTGATACTCTGCCCCCAAATCCATTAATATCAACTGATTATCAACAGCTTTCTTATCATTTTTGATGTAGTGTAGTATACAACCATTATGTCCTGCACCAACGATGGATGGGTAGCCCTCGTGGGCAGCGCCATATTTTTTATACACCAACTGATGTATTCCCTGGATTTCTCTTTCGGTCATACCTGGGCGAATAGCCTTCATCACCTCAATCTGTCCTTGAGCAGAAATTTCTATGGCTCTCTTTAAGAGTACTACTTCTTCAGGCTTTTTAACCTCCCTTAAATTGGCCATATATTTCCCCAACTGTTCCACATCAAAATTGTAGTCCCGTAACAAAAATGATGCTTGTGATTTAAGATCCGAGGGGTTTAATGCGTCCGGATTCAGAAATTGTTGAATAAAGGGATCTTCCTCTAACTGAGGGTAAAAGCGAGATTGACGCTTAATTTTTTCCCGTAGTGCATCTAATTGATCGGGGGCTGCTTTCCGAATTTGCTGATAAGCGCTGTAGGTGATACGATCGAAAGGGTTAGGATAATTGATCGCCTTTTTAAAATGGGACTGTAAATCGAACAAATCGTTCGGATCGTTTTTGTAATTGCGAACATCATTTTCGAATTCAAAGATGAGTACTTCGTCGAAGCGATCGAAATCGTTGGCTAAGGTGCTAAAATCTGATCGTAGAGCGACCCGATCGAAACCCATTGTTTCTGCCCCAGCTTTTCCTTTGCGTTCGCCATTCCACATTTCATCGCGGGCGTTGCGTTCCCGAACAAATAAGATTTCCTGATAATCTCCTTGCGGGTCTTTTTGTGTGTCCTTAAACACAATCAATACGGCATGTGGTTCTTCCCAACCGGTCAGATAATAAAAATTGGGATCCTGATGATAGACAAAATCTACATCATTGGATCGTTTGCGAATGGGGTTGGAAAAAAATACAGCCACACTGTTATTGGGCATTTGTGCGCGCAGTTCTGTTCTATTTTGTTCAAAAAATTCCCCTTTTAAAAAATTGGGTTGTTGGCTTAAACCCAGGAATGAAGTTCCTAAGAACAAGCATAAAAATAAACGTATGTTCGTCATGTTAAAGGTGATCAAGAATCTATTTAAATATAATACTTTTACACAAAAAAATATGATGAAACAAACACCCTTACACCACTTTCATGTCGCCTTAGGGGCAAAAATGGCTCCCTTCGGAGGATATGAGATGCCCATTCAGTACGAGGGCATTCAAGAAGAACATCGGAATGTTCGGTCGAATGTTGGCGTCTTCGATGTATCGCATATGGGAGAATTTTTGGTGGAAGGACCTCAAGCATTTTCGCTTTTGCAACATATTTGTAGTAATGATATTTCACAACTCAGCCCTGGAAAAGCCCAGTATAATTACTGGCCAAATGGGACTGGAGGGGTTATAGACGATTTAATTGTTTATCAGCTAGATGAACAAAGCTATATGCTGGTCGTCAATGCATCTAATCTTGCAAAAGACTGGGATTGGATATCTCTTCAGAACAAAAACTTTCAGGCGAAATTGAGCGATATTTCCGATAATACCGTGCTCTTGGCTGTTCAGGGCCCCAAAGCATTGGAAATGTTAGCGCCTCACTGTTCTGTTTCCATTGCTGATCTCCGCCCGTATAGACACCTTATCGCTGATCTTGGGGACTGCAAGGAGTTGCTTATCGCCACAACTGGCTACACAGGTGCTGGAGGTGTAGAAATTTATGCGCCCAAAGACATGGCTGAAAAGCTATGGGAAACCTTGATGAAAATTGGGGAGCCCTATTCCCTACAACCCATCGGCCTAGGCGCTCGAGACACCCTTCGTCTTGAAATGGGGTATTGCCTTTACGGACACGAATTAAGCGACGAAATCTCTCCCATTGCCGCTGGCCTTGGATGGGTTACGCGAGAAAATCATCTGGGTATAGATCAAGATCAATTGGGTCGAGAAAAATTTGAAGGCACAGCACACAGACTGGTTGGGTTTGCCATGGAAGAGCGCGGTATTCCGAGGCAAGGCTACAGCATACTGAACGTAGAGGGACAACCGATTGGGCAAGTGAGTTCTGGAACTCAATCGCCTAGCCTTAACCAAGGAATAGGCTTGGGATTCGTTGAAAGTGATTACAGCGCAGTTGGTTCGACCATTAAGATTCAAATCAGAAAAAAACAACTCAGCGCAAAGGTTGTCAAACTCCCTTTTTGGAAAAAGCCAAACGGATGAAATCCATCCTGATTATTGGAGGAAGTGGATTTATAGGACAAGCGCTTTACAAAGAACTCAACCGATTTTATTCTACTTCTTGTACCTACTATTCCAAAACATCTTTTTCCACCAATCAAAAATTTCATTTTTGGGACGTAGAGCAGACAGCTCAACTCCCAGAGCTATTAAACCGGGTGCAACCCAAATTAATCATCTGTGCCTTAAAAGGACCTTTTGACGCACTCATACAGATGAATCGGGAGTTGTGTAATTATGTGGATACAAACGACTGTCGACTGATGTGTTTGTCCACGGTTCATGTCTTCGATACCTTTCGGCATTTTCCTTCCTATGAATACGACAAAACCCTATCGGAAAGTTTATACGGTCGCTATCAGATAAAAATTGAAAACCAAACCTTACAACTCCCAACGGCCAAGCGTGTGATCGCCAGAATTCCGATGACATTCGGACAAAGTAGTCCTCGCATCCAGAAACTGGATCGCAAAATGCAAACCAAAGATTATATTGAAGTATTTCCAAACACTGTTCTAAATGCGAATAGCATCAGCTACTTAAGAAGACAGATACATTACCTAATCAACCAACAGTGCAGCGGCATTTTTCATTTGGGTTCGCCTCAATTGGTGACACATCAGGAACTAATCGAAAAAATATTGAAACGTCGTCATATACAAAGCCCGCGAATAAAACAGGTTTTCAGCTCTAATGCACTTCGTTATCTGGCAGTACTCCCTAAAAAAAACAAACTACCCGACCATTTATATCCCCATATAGACGATATTCTAGACGAAATTGACTTACTCAGACGAAATATAGTTTAGTACTTTGCATTAATCTAATCCCCCTTATATTTGCCAAAAAACAATTCATGGGAAGAGCATTTGAATTTAGAAAAGCAAGGAAAATGAAACGTTGGTCAGCTATGGCCAAAACATTTACCCGTATCGGAAAAGATATTGTTATGGCGGTCAAGGAAGGCGGTCCTGACCCCGATAATAATTCTCGACTGAGAGCTGTTATTCAGAATGCTAAGGCGGCCAATATGCCGAAAGACAATGTTGAGCGTGCCATCAAAAAAGCTTCCGATAAGAATACTGAAAACTACAAAGAAGTATTGTTTGAAGGTTATGCCCCCCATGGTATAGCTGTGTTGGTGGAAACAGCTACTGACAACAACAATCGGACAGTGGCCAATGTTCGAAGCTATTTCAACAAAGCCAATGGGAACCTGGGAACTTCAGGATCGGTAGAATTTATGTTTGACCGAACCTGCAACTTTAGAATCCCTGCAGAGGGAATCGATGTAGAAGAAATGGAACTCGATTTTATTGACTTCGGAGTTGAAGAAGTTTTTGAGGATGAAGATGGCGTATTGCTCTATGCCCCTTTTGAAAACTTTGGAGCTATTCAAAAAGAACTCGAAAGTCGTTCCATTGAAATTTTATCCTCTGGTTTTGAACGTATCCCACAAGTGAGTAAACAACTGTCGGCAGAACAGGAGGAAGAGGTGCTAAAATTGATCGAAAAAATAGAAGAAGACGACGACGTTCAACAAGTCTATCACAGCTTAGACGTTCAGCATTCTACCGAAGATTAAAGCTATATTTCTTGAAGCTTCTTCAGGTTTTCAGGATTGGTAATAATCTCTGTAGAGGTGTCACCGTCTAAATAAAGTTTGAAGAGTTTTTTCTGGAATACGTCTTGTCTGCTACCGAGCAAGTATTGTGGGAGTAGCTTTGGTTAGTCTTGCGAAGCTACAACAGCGGAAAGTATATTTTTTAATATTTTAGTCGAGTAACCTAATAACGAAGAGCGAATGTCACGGAAAATTATAATTGTCTTCTTTTTTATCTTTTTATGGGGGTCCTATAACGGACAGGCTCAGATAGATCAGCAGCAATCAGGTGCTTGGTATATGTACTTTTTTAATACGCGCTTTGGCGAAAGTCAGTGGGGTTTACAAGGGGATATTCAATACCGGAATTGGAATCTTATGGGTGACTTAGAGCAACTGTTAATTCGAGCAGGTATGACCTATCGTCCTAAGAACAGTCCAGTGCTGCTCACTCTAGGGTACGGAAATATCACAACGGGAGCTTTCGGAGATGCCGATGATACCACCCATGAAAGCAGGATCTATCAGGAAGCCCTTTATCCTATCCGATTAGGAAAGCGATTGTATACCAATCATCGGTTTAGATACGAACAGCGTTTTGTAGAAAACCAAGATACCCGAACAAGATATCGCTATAATTTGTTTCTAAACATCCCGCTGAACAAAACTGAAATCACTGACAAAACTGTATATATAGCTTTATACAATGAACTCTTTATCAATGGACAGCGAGATATTGGCAATGGAGCTAGGGTAGAAGTTTTCGATCGGAACCGATTCTACAGTGCATTAGGCTATCAGATTAAACAAGGGCTTAAGGCCCAGCTGGGGTGGATGCGCCAAAGTACCGATAGATGGCAAAAAAATCAACTCCAGTTGAGTTTGCACCATAGCTTCTAAATTAGTCTTCTTCGAAATATTCTTTTCCGAAGCCAATCAGATAGACCGCTTTTTGGGCTCTGGTCAGTGCAGTATACAGCCATCTGAAATAAGCCAAATCCGGCCCGTCGGGCAGGTATGGTTGTTCTATAAATACTTGATTCCACTGCCCTCCTTGAGCCTTATGACAAGTAATCGTATAGCTATACTTGACCTGAAGAGCATTGTAATAAGGATTTGCTTTAACTTCCAGCAATTGCTTGTATTTACTCGACAGATGACTGTAGTCTTCTAAGACATTATAATAAAGGGTTTGGTTTTCTTCTGAGGTGAGTGCAGGGGATTCCGAGCTTAAGGTATCCAATAACAAAACCGTTTCGAAGGGGGCTTCATCCGGATAATCAACCAATTGAACCGTTACCCGTGCAAAATGAAAATCATACAGTTCTTTGTCCTCATGAATGGCCTGAATCTGAATCAGATCTCCATTGGCTATAAAGCCTGGAGCTGATTCTGGTGCCAGCCAAAAATAATTATTCCGAACAACCATTAACTGGTCCCCTACCGATAGTTGTGACTCCAAAAACAATATTCGCTGACGAATATTGGCATTGTATAAGTTGGCTCTTTTATTGGAGCGTACAACGACAACGGCTTCTTCCAAACTGCTGTGTAAAGCTGTGTCTAACAATTCGAAAAGTTCATTGCCATCTTGAATACGTACAAGATCGGGGAAACCTTGATGTTGGAATTTAAAATAATCGTAGAACTCTTGCTTGATTTGTTCACGAATACGAGTGGCATTTTCCAAGATCCCAGAAGCTTTTTTCTGACGGACGACTTCTGTTAACTCTATTCCTGCTGGGCTATGTCCTGATAAAAGTCTCATTTCATTTGCATCTAAAGCTGGACTGATATCCAAAAATACCGGAGGTAGCTGTGCAGGATCTCCAACCAATAACAGTTTGCAGTTTTCCCCTTCAGCTACATAACTCCACAAGTCGTGTAAGAGAGAGCCATTTTCAAAAAGCTTCACCTGCTTGCGATCATCCCCTATCATAGAAGCCTCATCCACAATAAAAAGCGTGTTCTTGTATTTGTTTTGCTTTAGTCTGAATTGCATTGCTCCTACTTTACTCTTTTTGGGAAAGTAAATTTGCTTGTGAATCGTAAACGCTTTTTTTTGGGTGTGCGACGAAAGTACCTTGGCTGCTCGGCCCGTTGGCGCCATCAGTACCGAACGCATTTTAAACTGCCGAAGATAGCGCACCAAAAAACCCATCAATGTTGTTTTTCCAGTACCTGCATAGCCTTTGAGGATAAATACAGGAACAGCAGCGTCTGATAAAAACTCCTCTATCGCTAAAAACCAACGTTCTTGAGATATGGTTGGCTCAAATGGAAATGCCTTTCTAAACTGGGATACTTTGTCCATAAGTTCAAACTTAAAGAAGAGAAATTGATTCTAGAGGGATGAGCATTTAAAAAAAATTGTAGATTTGCTACACGTGTAAAAAATTATTACCCAAATGAAAGTAGCAGTACAGGCCGTTCTCTGGATTTTATCTTTATTCTTTTCGTATCAAATATACGATTCTGTTAGTGGGCCAATTCGTTTTAACAAAGTAAAAAATGAACGATATGCCCAAGTAATCAATCGTTTAAAAGATATACGCAAGGCCCAAATTGCCCACAAAGATGTCAAAGGTGTTTTCGCCAATAATTTCGACAGCCTTGTGAAATTTGTAGATGAAGGAATTTTCACCCTAATCGAAAAAAGAGATTCATCCTATCTGGAATATGACAAATCCTACCGTATCGATATGTTACGTGAAGTAATTGTCATCGATACTTTAGGGTTTGCACCTGTAAAAGACTCTCTTTTTGGAGAAAGTACTTCATATAAAGAAATGATGAATGTCCCTGTGGAAGGGGTGGACGCAACCTTTGAGATTAAATCACAAGTGATCGATAAAAACGGATACAAAGTGCCCGTTTTCGAAGTACGAGTAGATAAAAATGTAATTCTATTCGACCAAGACAAAGATCTATTGAAGCAAGAGAACGAACTTATTTCGGTTGACGGAGTAAATGGGAATGCCATTATTCTCGGGTCATTAACAGAGGTAAGTACCAATGGAAATTGGCCGACCATCTTCGATGCGCAATAGTCCTTCAACACATACCAACTTTTTGAACATCCATCTTTTCGAAGATGGATTTTCTTTTTGCAGTTCGGATGAAAGTCGTTTTTTTTCCGCGGAAGCCTTTACACTGAACGCTACGGACAGCTGGGAAGAAGCATGGCGGCAATTCGGCACCTATGAGCCCGAAGACATTCAACTGATCTTATGCAATTGTTCGGCTGTGTCGGTCCCTGCTCCTCACTTTGATCCACAGCTTTTAGAAACATATCTGACAACAGCTGTTGAAAAGCCCCTCGGAGGTATTCCCACTTTCGACGATGCTCAAAAATCTGCACAGATAAGTACTTTTTATGTGGAGAGTGCTGTGGTTAATCCGATCAAAAAAATATTTCCATCGCTTCAAGCCAAGCACCTCAACTCCTTGTTGATGGAATATATAGAACCACTGAATCGAGTTCAATCCCAAAAGCGGTTATATGTTCATCTTCGCGATGGATGGGTAGAACTTATTCTTTGCCACGGGGGCTTGTTGTGGCTCATCAATCGATTCCCGCAAGACAGTGCTGAACGCTTCCTGTACTATTTGTTTTATGTAGTAGAACAGTTTGAATTGAAACCCGATCAGTTTGAAATTGTATTTTTAGGACGCTTTACTGCCTATACCTCCTATTATGAGGGAGCTTTAGACTACCACAAGCAGGTAGATTGGGTAGAAGTTAACCACAATATTAGTGGATTAGAAACTCATCCGGCTCCTTTTTTAGCGACAAAGCCACTATGATGCGTATCATCTCAGGTTCTCACAAAGGGAGAAGAATTGTAGCGCCTAAGAACCTTCCGTCACGCCCCACGACCGACCGAAGTAAAGAAGCGCTTTTTAATATCTTGATGCACCAATGGGAGTTCGAAGGGCTAAAAATCTTGGATCTATTTGCTGGCACTGGAAACATCAGCTATGAATTCTGTTCACGCGGAGTAGCAGAAGTAGTGGCAGTTGATCAGCATCGGATGTGTACTCAGTTTATTCAGAAAACTGCTGCCTCTTTTGAATTTCCGATTGCTGTCATCCAAAGTGATGTATTTAAATTTTTAGCGATAAACCAACGACAGTTCGACTTGGTGTTTGCGGATCCGCCCTACGATCTTAGCCAGCAATTATATGACGATTTAGTCCGTCTAGTTTTAGATTCGGATACTTTGGTAACTGGAGGGCAATTTGTCATGGAACACGACCCACAATGGGACTGGGAACAACACCCAATGTGGACAGACAGTCGGGTATACGGGAGTAATCAGATGAGTTTTTTTGAAAAAAAAGCAGGCCGATAAGCCGGATTCTGTCGAGTCTTATCATTTATCTGGATGTTTTATTGCTAAAACATTCTAGCCGCCTACCCTTTTGCATCAGACGAGCCGCCTTCAAACGCAAAACTACTTGGCGTTGCACCCCATAGAGTTTACCGATTTCACTACAGCCGAACTGTACTTGCTTTCTGTTGCACTGGTCCGCTTGGCAATTCATACCAAGGACGGGCGTTACCCGCTATGGTGCTCTGTGGTGTCCGGACTTTCCTCTCTTTTCCATTAAAGAGCGATAAGATGGCCTGCTGCTACAAAAATACACTATTGTTAATAATTTTTAAGGGGTCATCCCTAGAAGAGCGTACGGACATGAGCACAATGTGTATCTTTGAAAGTGATGGAAAAGTTTGTCGTTTCAGCTTTAAAATATCGCCCGCAGCAATTCTCCGAAGTTCTCGGGCAACAAGCAATTACACAAACACTCCTCAAGGCGATTGAAAGCAATCAGCTTCCACAAGCGCTCTTGTTTTGTGGCCCACGGGGTGTGGGAAAGACATCCTGTGCACGTATCTTGGCGAAAACCATTAATAGCACGGACAACTCAGACAATTCAGAAGATTTTGCATTCAACATCTTCGAACTGGACGCTGCCTCCAACAATTCCATTGAGGATATACGATCGCTGAACGAGCAAGTCCGTATTCCACCGCAGGTAGGTAGCCATAAGATCTACATCATCGATGAAGTTCATATGCTCAGCTTGGGAGCCTTTAACGCCTTTCTTAAAACGCTTGAAGAACCTCCTCCGCACGTTATTTTTATTTTGGCGACGACCGAAAAACAAAAACTCATCCCGACGATTCTATCCAGATGTCAGATTTTTGATTTCAAACGGATTCAAGTTCCTGAGATAAAACTACATTTAGCACACGTTGCCGAACAGCAAAATATTCAATATGAAGAGGAAGCGCTGCACATCATTGCGCAAAAAGCCGATGGGGCTATGCGCGACGCACTTTCCATCTTCGACCGTATGGCCAATTTTTGCAGTAATCATTTAACAGCCGAAGCGGTAGCTGCCAACTTAAACATGTTGGATCCTGCTAAATATTTTGAACTTTCGGAACTATTGGCTCAAAACAATATCCCTGAAATATTGATGGCCTATGACGAACTCCTAAAACGAGGTTTCGATGGCGCTCAGTTTTTAGATGGATTGGCAGCTCACTTTCGACTTTTATTTATGGCCAAAAATCCGACTACACACCCCTTGTTAGAAGTGGGAAGCGATCTTCAGGCCTTAGCGGGAAAGCGGACAGAAGCATTTCGTCAGCAGGAATTAATGAGCGGGTTAGAAATCATCACAGAAGCGGAACTTAACTATCCCAAAAGCAAACACAAAAGGCTCACTGTAGAGCTGTGCTTAATGCAACTCGCCTCGCTCAACTCTGAGGGAGCAAAAAAAAATAAGATCCTTCCAACCTCCTTCATTAAAGGAGCTCGCCCTAACCACCCACCCAAATCAGAGCAGGAGTCGATTAGCGTACCCAAAGAAAAAAATGAAGCTCCATTAGCCGAAAACAGCCCCCCCCCTTCACCACCCACTCCTGCCCCAGCGACAACAACAATTGCTTCTGAAACCCTAAAAAAGCCTCCCGTTAAAGCACCCAACAAAAAACAGGTTTCTGGCCTATCGCTGTCAAGCATTCAATTCAAAAAAAAGGCAGCACTCGACGCACAAAAAGAAAACCAATCCAATGAAATTCGTGAGGAGCCGATCGACCCCAACGACTTAAACGAATTGTGGGAGACCTTAAAAAGCATCAAAAGATCGGCTGGAGAAAATAATATTTTGGCGCTAATGGAAATGGGAACATTAGCCTTCCTCCCTCCGCATAAAATGCACATAGAAGTGCCGAACAATCTCAATAAAACAGAACTATCTAGAGCTTTTGAGGAGTTCTTACCCTATTTAAGGAATAAACTTCGAAACGACCATTTAGAGATCCATATTGAAGTAAGTCAGGAGATCAAAAAAGAACATATTTTTACCTTAGAAGAAAAATTAAAACGATTGGAAGAATTGAACCCTTCTGTTGTAGAAATACAAAAGGCTTTAGATTTAAAATTATAAAATATGCTAGGACTGAAATTACCGACCGACCCGCGTTGGGTGAATATTGTCGAAAAAAATATAGCTGAGATCCTCACTGACCATGCGTATTGTGAACAAAAAGCGGCCAGTACAGCGATTTCTATGATCGTTTCTTTCCCAGAAAAAACTCCGCTCGTTGAAGCAATGACTGATCTTGTTCAGGAGGAAATGAGCCACTTCAAGATGGTGCACGAATTATTGGTCGAAAGGGGATTAACCCTCGGACGGGAGCGCAAGGATGAATATGTCATCGAGCTACGGAAATTTTTCCCCAAGGGAGGTTCTAGGGAAGACCATCTGGTACATCGTTTGCTTATTGCCGCATTAATAGAAGCCCGAAGTTGTGAACGTTTCCGATTGCTGTCAGAGGAACTGGAAGACCCTAAGCTGCGAAAATTCTACAGAAAATTAATGATCAGTGAAGCCCATCATTACACACTCTTCCTCAAATTTGCACGCGAGTATGGCAATGACCGTACACAGGTCGATAAAAAGTGGGAAGAGCTATTGGCCTACGAAGCTGAACTTATCTCACATTTGGGAACTCAGGAGACGATACACGGCTAATTCTTTGTGCATACATATCCTTGACAATTCCATCGGCTAGCCCAAACCGAGGGACAAATATTTGTCTGGCGTCTGCGGCTTGCATGGTTCGCAAATAAATTTCAGCCGCTGGCAGAATAACATCGGCCCGGTCAGGATTTAATCCATATTTAACAATCCGCTCATCGTAGGACATCTGGTTGAGGCTCTGATAGATCTGTTGGAGTTTCAGCATACTGATTGGCTTCCCGTCTTTGACATGGGCTAATTTAAAGAGCTTATTGATATTTCCCCCAGACCCTAAAAGCACGATCTTTGCTCCGCTAGGTTTGTTGTCTTGAATCCATGCATCCAAGGTTTCCCAATCCATCTGCTGCTTTTTTAGATGCCGAACCGTTCCAATTTTAAACGACTGGGAAAGCGTTCGCTCTGCATTTTCGAAAAAGCTTAACTCCGTACTCCCTCCACCCACATCTACATAGAGATATGTTTTTTCGGCGTCTAAAAAATCAAACACCTTAGTTCTCGAGATCAATGAGGCTTCCTTTTTTCCAGAAATCACGTCAATTCGAATACCACTTTTAGCCAATACTTCTTCAACAATTGCTTGCTGATTGGTCGCTTCACGAAGAGCGGAAGTTGCACAAGCGCGATAGTCGGTTACTTGATGAACATTCATCAATAACTTAAAAGCCTTCATGGCCTTGGTGAGTCGCTTGATGTTTTTTTTCTTAACATAACCATGCTCAAAAACATCCGCACCAAGACGAATAGGAACACGAACTAAGGCATTTTTATGAAAGTGTGTCCCTAAAGTTTTTGATTCGTGTACATGAGCAAACAAAATTCTGACGGCATTAGAACCAATATCGATTGCCGCTAACTTTTCCGTATGCATCCCTTATTCTTCTTTAAAATATTCATATATGTCCCACTGTGAACGTATTTCTTTTCCATTCGTTGGCCGAAAAGTGTTCTGTGGCAACTGGTTGATATATCTCCCCTTTACATTATCGTTCCAAGAGATGTTAAATGTATCCAAAATCTGTTTTTGTAAGTCTGGGTCGTAGATCGGACATGCAACTTCTATCCTATTCTCAATATTTCTCGTCATAAAGTCTGCCGATGAAATATAGATTTTAGGATCTCCTGCATTCTCAAAAATGTATACTCTGGGGTGCTCAAGGAAACGATCAATAACACTGACAATTTCAATATTTTCGCTTAAGCCAGGCACTTGAGGGACAATACAACAAACCCCTCTAACGATCATTTGGATGGGGACACCTGCCTGACTAGCCTTATACAATTTATCGATCATTTTATAGCTACTGATACTATTGAGCTTTAATCGTATTCCGGCAGGTTTCCCGGCCTTTTTATTGTCGATTTCAGTTTGAATCAAACGACTGAGGACCGAAGAGGTGTAGTGTGGTGAAACAATGAGGTGCTTGTAGCTTTTCAATTTGTAGTTCACCTGAAGAAAATTGAACACCTTGTTGACTTCCTTGAGAATTTTCTGGTTGGCGGTAAACAGGGTGTAATCGGTGTAAATTTTAGCGGTAGATTCATTAAAATTCCCGGTGGAAATAAACCCATAACGACGCTTCTTAGTGGGGGTTTCCATCCGTTCGATATAGCATATTTTAGAGTGAACTTTTAACCCTGGAACCCCAAAAATTAATTGCACCCCTGCCGCTTCAAGCTGGTTAGCAAAACTGATGTTATTTTCTTCATCAAAGCGCGCTTGAAGTTCGATTTGTACCAAGACACGTTTTCCATTTCGCGCTGCATTGATCAGGGAACTCACAACATTTGAAATTTTCGACAAGCGGTAGATCGTGATTTTAATCTGGGTCACTTTTGGATCCAAGGCTGCCTGGCGTAAAAAACGAATCACATAAGAGAAAGTGTGATATGGCGTATAGATGAGTCGATCTTTTTCGGCAATCGCTTCAAGGATGTTATCTTCTAAAGACAAGTCATTTAATGGTTGAGGCGGCATTTTATCGTACCACAAATCTGGCCGACCTATCTCTGGGAAATTCATATAATCGCGCCGGTGATGGTAGCGACCTCCTGGGAGTAAGTTATCCCGATTGGTAATTCCCAATTTTTGTTCAATCACGGAAAGCATTTCAGTTGAAATTTCTTTGTCGTACACTAAGCGAACAGGGTCTCCAATAATACGATCTTGAACACTCTCCATAATCTTATCGATATAACTCTTAGAGACATCTTCTTCGAAATCAAGTTCTGCATCCCGGGTTATTTTAACCATATGTGCCTCTATCTGATCGTATTCGAAAATATTAAAGATCTGGTTGAGGTGGTATCGAATAACATCATCGATCAGTATAACAAACTGTTTTTCAGTCGTTTTTGGGAGAATTACAAATCGATTAATTTCTGAGGGAAGCTCAATAACAGCGAATACATTGTTTTGTTGAGCATTATTTCGCTGCATACGAACCGCTAAAAAAGCCGTATTTCCATTTAAATCTTGTTGCGGGTCTTCTGTTAAAATCACAGTGACCAAAGACGGAAATATCTTTTCTATAAAATACTGCTTTAAAAAGACCCCTTGTTCAGTAGTGATATCCTTTTCTGTCAGAAAACTAATGCCTGCTTGCTCTAATTCATTTTCAATACGATCTAAGACACGAGTACTGTGTTTTTGATCTTCCATGACTCGATCTGTAATTTCCCGCAATAAATCTTCAGCGGATTGCCCCCCCAGTACCTTCTTTCCGGATTTTTCCGATTGTGCAATTCGCTTAACAGTGGCATAGCGCACCTGGAAGAACTCATCTAGGTTATTGGAAAAAATCCCTATAAACCGTAGTCTTTCCAATAGAGGCACCTGTGGATTTTCAGCTTCTTGCAAGACACGGGCATTGAAGTCTAACCAACTTATTTCGCGATTGATGTATTTGTTCTTGGATTTCATGACTAAAGGATATTTTTTGGATGTCCAAGTCGCAGTGTACCGTTCTTGACTTTATCCCAATCTACATCAGGAAAAGTAATTTCCGCCCATGCGGCAGTTGGCAGATGATCGAGATCGGATGTGCTTAGCGAATTAACGGCTTCTGTAAAAGCAGGATTATGGCCAACCAAAACGATTTGTTTAAAGGAGGCTGGTATACGATGTATACAGGCCATGAGCTCAGTGACGGAAAAAGTATACAAATCGGGAAATATTTGTAGTTTTTCTAGAGATATTCCAGCATTTCTCATCATTAATATGGCGGTATGTATTGCTCTATTTGCGGGACTAGAAAAAACAGCTTCCATTTCTTGAAAAGGATTGGTTGCTAATCGACTCATTTGAGTGATTCGCTCGATACCTTTTGGGGTCAAGGGCCGATCGATATCCGCTAGATCCCATTCCCAAGATGATTTGGCATGACGCAATAAAACAATTCTCTTCATGTGAGGGATCCATTAGGGAGACAACCGCCTAGCGGTCCATTTATTATTATTCAAAATAAGTTCAACCCTATCGTGAAGTCGATTCGGACGACCTTGCCAAAACTCAAACCTTTCGGGGACAACCCTGTAGCCCCCCCAGAAATCGGGCTTCGGTAATACATCCTGGTCAGCATACTTTTTTTCCAACAAAGCCAAACGATCGGCTAAAAATTCTCGACTTTCAACCTCTTGACTCTGATGTGATGCCCAAGCGCCTAACTGGCTCCCTTTTGGTCGAGACTGAAAGTAGTTAGTGGCAGTAGTTTTGTCTATTTTTTCAGCTCTCCCATCGATATGCACTTGCTGTTCCAAAGACGGCCAAAAGAAAGACAGGCTAACTTGCTGATGGTGAGCTATGGATTTACCCTTCTTACTTTCAAAGTTGGTATAAAAAATGAAACCCGCTGAACTGTAATCTTTGAGTAATACAATTCTTGCTTGCGGAAATCCGTTTACACCTAAAGTGCAAAGGCTCATTGCATTGGCTTCCCTGATATGGGGATCTTGCTTGGCTTGTTCAAACCATTTTTCAAAAAAAAGAAAAGGATCGTTTCCTACATCCGAGGGCTCCAATGCACCCTTGGTATAGGAAACACGCATATGTCCAATGTTCATTGAGTCTTCCATTTATGCAATTTACAAAGTCTTTTTTGGATAAAAATTAAATTGAAAAAGATTTAAAATCTTCCGCTAAAAGGGTGTTTTTAAAAGTAGTTTGAGCTTCCTCCAAAAAGAGCTGATGATCTTTGTAACGGGAGGAATAATGACCAACTATAAGTTGCTTAACTTGAGCTAAACGGGCAATGTGAGCTGCTTGTAGGACTGTACTGTGCTTTGTCTGTTCTGCAAGTTCGGCGTGCTTTTCTAAAAAAGTAGCTTCATGATAAAGTGCATCTACTTCTTTAATTAGCGGTACAATAGCTTCGTTGTAAGCGGTATCGCTACAAAACGCATAAGATTTGGGGGGCCTTGGGGGAAGTGTCAATTCCGCATTGGCAACGACTTTTCCATCCGCTAGTTGATAGTCATTCCCTGCTTTAATTTTTTCATAATCGCAGATGGGTATGTTATAAGCATCTGCTGCCGACTTGTTGAGTTGCTTAGGTCCCTTTTTTTCTTGGAATAAAAATCCATTGGTATATACCCTATGATCTAGAGGGATGGTACTAACTGTTAATTTATCATCTTCAAAAATCTGCTCTGAAGATTTAGATTCGAGCTCGTGAAAGAAGAGATCATAGTTGGTCCAGGATTGTGCAAGTTTCAGTTGAAGTACTATAATTTCTTTGATTCCCTTGGGGCCATAGATGTGCAAGGGGGAATTCCTTCCCAATAATCGAAAGGTGCTGATTAAGCCGACTAAGCCATAAAAATGATCCCCATGTAGGTGTGAAATAAAAATATGCTTGATACGCGCAAATTTCACTCCAGACTTTCGCAATTGCATTTGCGTGCCTTCACCACAATCGATTAAAAACAAGTGTCCTTGGACTTCTAAAAGCTGAGAAGTCGTATGGGCATTTTGGCGTGGCGTCGCAGAATGACACCCTAAGATCGTTAACTGCATAGCTAAAATCCTAAGTCACGTTGCATTTGCTCAAAAGCAATAAAATCGGATGCTTCTAATGCTGTAGGAACGACATTCCATTGATGCTCGTCTAGGGATGTGGAACGATCGGCCGGAAAAATAAGTACCAAGGTTTTCTGATGTTCTGCAACCAAATCCCTCCACTTGTTCAATTGAGATGTTTCCGTAATGGCTTCCTCTCCGGAAGCATTTAGTATAACATCCTGAGGAGACTGAGCATATTGCTGACAACGAACAGAAAATTCCTTTGCAGATGCTTCGTGCAGAGCAGTCCAAGACAATTCTAATAGGGTAGATCCATCTTCCATTAGGACTGTAGTTTAGCGGCTAGTAAATAAATTATGGCCATCCGTATGGCAACACCGTTTTCTACCTGATCTAGAATAATGGCCTGAGGAGAATCGGCAACCTCAGAACTAAGTTCTACCCCTCTATTGATAGGACCAGGGTGAAGAATAACGACTTCCTTTCCGATAGACTCTAATGTTTGGGTATTCAAACCATATTGCATCGCGTACTCACGGGTCGAAGGGAAATAAGATAACTGCATTCGCTCGTTTTGCACGCGTAACATATTGGCAGCATCGCACCATCGGAGGGCTCTTCGAAGGTCCGTTTCGATGCCTACTCCCAATTCATCGACATGTTTGGGAAGAAGAGAGTAGGGCGCGCAAAGACGCACCTCTGCCCCTAGCTTTTGCAAGGCAAAAATATTGGAAAGGGCCACACGGGAATGCAATATATCACCGACAATAACAATTCTTTTCCCTGCGACATCCCCAAAATTTTCGCGTAAAGAATAGGCATCTAACAAGGCCTGAGTGGGGTGTTCGTGAGTACCGTCGCCAGCGTTAACAATACTGGCATTGATGTGCTTAGACAAGAAGTGAGCCGCCCCAGGATTCGGGTGTCTCATGACTATCATATCTACCTTCATCGCCAATATATTGTTCACGGTGTCGATCAGAGATTCTCCCTTTTTTACAGATGACTGCCCTGCCGAAAAATTGATCACATCGGCAGACAATCGCTTTTCTGCTAGTTCGAATGATAGTTTTGTCCGCGTACTATTTTCAAAAAATAAATTAGCGATCGTTATATCTCTGAGAGATGGAACTTTTTTTATCGGTCGATTAATTACTTCTTTAAATTGATCGGCAGTTTCGAAAATCAGATGTAGATCTTCTTCCTGTAGATATTTAATCCCCAATAAATGAGAAACGCTTAACTCTTTCATTGATCTTTAGAAAATAAATAGATTTGGTCATTTCCACTTTCAGCCGCCCATTCGACACGTACTTTATCGCCTTGAAGAGCATCGATTTGTGCTCCTTTGTAATCAGGTTGTATGGGCAGATGTCTACTGAATCGACGATCGATGAGCACCATTAGCTCAACGGCATTTGGCCGTCCGTAGGTATCTATAGCGGTCAAGGCAGCGCGTATACTTCGCCCTGTGTAGAGAACATCATCTATAAGCACTACATTTTTTCCCTCAATAGGGACCTCCATTCGACTGGTATTGGCTAAAAGCGTTTTGTCTTGCTGACGGAAGTCGTCTCTAAAAAAGGTGGTGTCCAAAATACCGTATTCAATGTTCTGAACCTCGTATTCTGCCTGCAATAAGTCGATGATACGCTCAGCAAAAAACACTCCTCGCGGCTGAAGTCCGATGAGAACAGTCTGATGAAAATCACCGTGATTCTCAATCAGTTGGCAGGCCAAACGATGTAGGATCAGATCAATTTTTGCTTGGTCCAATAAAAGTTTATGTTCTTGCGACTGCATGCTTAAAAGTAAGTGATTTCCATAAAAAAACCCTCCTGTTTAGGAGGGTCTTTTCAACAGTTTATTCTCGTCTTATTCTTTGTCCATCTGTTGTTTTAGATTTGCCAAAGCATCTAAATCACCAAGGGTTGTTTTCTCAGCATTACTCGCCGCTACTCTTTTGGCAGCTTGCTTCATGTTCCGTGCTTCGTTCTGACGGAAGATCGCTGTATGAGAGGCAACAACTCGCTTGAATTCTTTGTTGAATTCAATGATTTTGAATTCTACCTCTTCTCCTTTGGCTACTTTAGAACCGTCCTCTTTTTCCATATGACGAGATGGAACGAAAGCCACGATAACGTCGTTAAAGGCAATGGTTGCACCCTTATCAACTATTTCTGTAAGTTGAGCAGTGTGAACAGTTCCTTCAGCGAATTCAGCTTCGTATTTATCCCATGGGTTTTCTTGCGTTTGCTTGTGACCTAAGCTTAGCTTACGGCCTTCAACATCAAGTTCGAGTACGACGACCTCTAGCTGATCTCCTAAATTGATGAATTCAGAAGGATGCTTGATTTTCTTCGTCCAGGAAAGGTCTGAGATATATACAAGTCCGTCGATTCCTTCATCTAGTTCGATGAATACACCGAAATTGGTAAAGTTGCGAACAATACCTGTGTGCTTAGACCCTACAGGGAACTTCGTTGTGATATCTGTCCATGGATCTTGCGATAGTTGCTTGATTCCAAGAGACATTTTACGTGCCTCACGGTCGATAGAAAGTACAACTGTTTCTACCTCGTCCCCGACTTTTACGAAATCCTGTGCTGAACGCAAGTGCGTAGACCAAGACATCTCTGAAACGTGAACTAGTCCTTCTACTCCATCCTGAATTTCAACAAAAGCACCGTAATCTGCGATAACAGCAACTTTCCCTTTAAGCTTAGACCCTTCTTGAATCTCATCGCTTAAGTTATCCCATGGATGTCCGCTAAGCTGCTTTAATCCAAGCTGAATTCTAGATTTATTATCGTCGAAATCTAATATTACAACGTTGAGTTTTTGGTCGAGCTCAAGAATTTCACTTGGATGGTTGATTCGGCTCCAAGAGAGATCAGTGATGTGGATTAATCCGTCTACACCTCCAAGGTCAACAAAGACACCGTAGGAAGTGATGTTTTTAACCACACCTTCCAATACTTGACCTTTTTCTAGTTGGCCGATGATTTCTTTCTTCTGCTCTTCAATATCGGCTTCGATAAGAGCTTTGTGAGAAACAACAATGTTTTTGAATTCATGGTTGATTTTCACCACTTTGAATTCCATTGTTTTGTTAACGTACTGATCGTAGTCGCGGATGGGCTTAACATCGATTTGTGATCCGGGTAAGAAGGCTTCGATACCGAATACATCTACAATCATCCCTCCTTTGGTACGACATTTCACGAATCCATTAACGATTTCACCATTATCGTGTGCATTGTTAACGCGATCCCACGCTTTGATTACACGAGCTTTACGGTGAGAAAGTACAAGTTGTCCAGTACGATCTTCACGTGTGTCGACTATAACTTCAACTTTGTCTCCAACTTTCAAGTCTGGGTTGTAACGAAATTCATTCAGTGAAATAACACCTTCTGACTTGGCGTTGATGTCGATAATCGCATCTCGGTCGGTCATGTGAACAACCAATCCTTCAACCACATCGTCATCTGCAGTATCAACAAAGTTTTCTTTTACTAAAGTTTCGAATTCAGCCAATTGCTTGTCTTCGATTGGGTCGATTCCCTCTTCGTAGAGTTCCCAATTAAAGTTTTCTAAAAAATCTGCTGAGTTAGTTTCTGGGGCAGCGGCCTGAGCAGCTTTTTGCTCTTCCGCAGGGTTTTGTGTTTCTTCAGCCATAGCTGATCTACATTTGTATTCTAGGTTTACGGAGAACAAGGAGGTGCATAATTCCTAGAAGTGATTAAAATTTGATCTTTGTCCGTTGATGTTCTCTTACCTCAACGGGCGGCAAATTTAAGACTAATCCCTTGAAATACAAAGGAATCTCGGTTTAATTCAAGTGATTGTCTATGATTTTACAAAGCTGATCAAAAATTTCACTTACGCTATGGTCAGAAACATCGATTAAATGAGCGTCGTCTCCTTGTTTTAGTGGGGCGTGCTCGCGAGTACTGTCCGAATGATCGCGATGATTGACATTCGCTAACACTTCCTCAAATGTTAGCTGCGGCTGCTTTGGGAGTAGTTCCTCCAATCGACGTTGAGCTCTAATTTCGGGGCGAGCCGTAAAAAAGAATTTTAGGGTTGCTTCTGGAAATACTACTGTACCAATGTCTCGTCCATCCATAACCACCGACTCTATTGCTCCAAGGGCTTGCTGCTGTTTAACTAGAAAAGACCGTACGGACGGAATTTTGGCTACCTCGCTCACCCAATGGCTAACTTCCATACTTCTAATTTGGTCGGAGAGGACCTGACCATTCAGATAGATATCTGCGATGCCCTGATCTGTCGTTTTAAATGTTAAACGAATATCCGCTAAACCTTCAATTAGCTTTTCTTCCGCAAGGCTATTGTCGGCGATCCATCGCTTTGAAATGGCGTACCAAGTGATTGCTCGATACATAGCACCAGTATCGATATAGGTCAAAGAATAATGAGCCGCTATTTTTTTTGCCTGCGTACTTTTACCAGTCGCAGCAAAACCGTCGATGGCAATTACTATGGGTTGTGTTTGCTTTTCCATCAGGCCTCTAGCTTTTTTGCAAAACGCGCCGATTGATCTGTGATGGCATGATCAATGACTTCATGCATCTCTGTAACATAATGGAAAGTAAGCCCCTTCAGATATTTCTCATTGATTTCGATTATGTCTTTTTTGTTCTCTTTGGACAGGATAATTTCTTTGATTTTCGCTCTTTTGGCGGCCAGTATTTTTTCCTTAATCCCACCAACTGGGAGAACTTTTCCTCGGAGGGTGATTTCCCCAGTCATGGCTAATTTTTGTTTCACCCGCTTTTGGGTGAACAATGAAATTAATGAAGTAAGCATTGTAATACCGGCACTTGGGCCGTCTTTGGGAGTTGCACCTTCAGGAACATGAATATGTACATTGAATTTGTCGAAAGGGAATTTTTCCAAACCAAATCGAGCTGCATTTGCCTTGATATACTCCAGCGCAATCGTTGCCGATTCTTTCATGATTTTACCCAAATTTCCAGTGATGGTCATGCTTCCCTTCCCAGGAGATATGGCCGATTCAATAAAAAGAATATCTCCCCCGACCGACGTCCAAGCCAAGCCTGTTACAACTCCAGCAACCTGGTTGTTTTCGTACTGATCCTTAAAGACTTTTTGTGCCCCAAGGATTTCAGCTAGGTCTTCTTTGGTGGGAGAAGGAATGGGATTTTCTTCCATGGCGATATTTTTGGCCGCAAAACGAACCATTTTCGCAATTTGCTTTTCTAAGCCGCGAACCCCAGACTCACGCGTGTAGCCTTCCACAATAGCTTCGTTGACCGTCTTACTTATAGACAGATCCTTTTTGGTTAACCCATGTTCCTCCAGCTGCTTGGGCAGCAAGTATTTTTGAGCAATCGCAATTTTCTCTTCGACTGTATAGCCGTTTACTGAAATGATTTCCATACGATCTCGAAGGGCAGGATGCAGGGGAGCTAAACTATTCGCTGTAGCGATAAACATCACTTTTGAAAGGTCGTAGCCCAATTCCAAAAAGTTATCGTAGAAACTGCTATTCTGCTCTGGATCGAGCACTTCGAGTAAAGCGGCAGCAGGATCGCCCTGCACTCCAGAAGCCATTTTGTCGATTTCATCCAAGACAAAAACCGGATTGGAAGTTCCTGCTTTTTTAAGACTCTGGATGATTCGTCCGGGCAGAGCGCCTATGTAGGTTTTTCGATGTCCACGGATTTCAGCTTCATCTCGCATTCCCCCTAAAGATATCCGTACGTATTTACGGCCTAGCGCTTCTGCGATAGATCTTCCCAAGGAGGTCTTCCCTACCCCCGGAGGTCCATATAAGCAAAGAATAGGAGATTTCATGTCATTACGCAACTTGAGCACCGCCAAGTATTCAATAATTCTTTTCTTAACCTCCTCTAAACCGTAATGATCTCGATCCAAGACTTTTTGCGCTTCCTTCAGATCGAAACGATCCTCCGAAAACTCATCCCATGGAAGCTCCAAGAACAAATCTAGGTAATTGCGCTGTACGCTGTATTCCGCCACCTGAGGATTCATTCGCTGCAGTTTCAGCAATTCTTTTTCAAAGTGCTGACCAACCTCATTCGCCCATTTTTTGGTTTTCGCTTTTTGACGCATTTCCTCGACTTCTGCCTCATAGGAAATCCCCCCCAGCTCTTCTTGAATGGTTTTCATTTGCTGATGGAGGTAGTATTCTCTTTGTTGAGAATCCAGTTCATTTCTGACCCGGCTCTGAATATCGTTTTTCAGCGCGAGCTTCTGATATTCCACATCCATATATTTGAGGCAATTCAGCGCTCTTTCTTGCAGTGAAATAGTCCCTAAAATTTCTTGCTTTTCAGCTGAGGTCAAATTCATATTAGAGGATACAAAGTTGATCAGAAAAATAGGGCTCTGAATATTTTTGATGGCAAATGCTGCCTCCGTTGGAATATTGGGGTTTTCATCGATAATTTTTAATGCTAATTCTTTAATGGAATCGACAGTAGCACTAAACTCTGAATCTTGTTCAGCAGGACGTTGTTCCTCTATCGACCGGATCGTCGCTTTTAGATAAGGTTGCTCTTGAACATACTGATCTACCTCAAAACGCTTTTTGCCTTGAATGATGACCGTCGTATTGCCGTCGGGCATTTTAAGCACGCGCAGAATCTGTGCGACTGTCCCCAAGGTATAAAGGTCTTTAGGACCTGGATTTTCTTCCTTAACATCTTTCTGAGCAACTACCCCAATGACTTTCTCTCCGTTATTGGCATCTTTTATCAGTTGAATGGACTTATCTCGCCCGGCAGTAATCGGAATCACTACTCCGGGAAATAAGACTGTATTTTTAAGGGGAAGGATGGGCACTTCATTGGGTAAGGATTCATTTTGAAGGGCTTCCTCGTCTTCTGAGGTTAATAAAGGAATTAATTCTGCTTCATTTTCCAATTCTTGCAATGACAAATTGTCTAAATTTTTAAATTGAAAGTTTCCCATAAACATATATGCGTCAAGGTGTCAGTTAATATATCCCTGACACTATAATTTTGTTAATTTTTGATCCGTATAATTAATAGACCCAAGAGTTGTGCCAAAAATTTGGTAACATTCAAAGCATTTATCCCTCTTTAATGTAAAAGGACACTTATTTGAGTTCTAATAAACCGAACATATCAACTAAACTATTGGTGCAGAGATCATTGAAAAAGGACGATCGGGCCCAAATGGAATTATATAAAATGTATGCTAATATGGCGTATAGAACTGCATATCAAGTCCTGCAAGATGCTCCAATGGCAGAAGATATTATGCAAGAAAGTTTTCTGGTGGCGTTCGATAAACTTCATCAACTAAAAAACGAGGAGGGTTTTGGCGCATGGCTGAAACAAATCGTATATCGCAAGAGTATCGATCAGATTCGGGCCGATAAAAAGATGAAATTGGCCCCCTTAGATGAGCGGGAAAATGAGGTTGCAATGGCGCCCATAGAGGATACAGAAATAGTGGAAGAGCGCCTTGCGACTCTTCAAAAGGCATTGAGTCAGCTCCGACCAGAAGCACAACAACTGCTCCGTTTGTTCTATTACCAGCAATTGCCTCATGAAGAAATAGCAGTAGCATTAAATATCAGTCCTGGAGCTTGTCGGACACGACTGGCACGTGCTAAAGCAGAATTAAAAAACAAAATGACATGAATCATATGAATGACGAAGAACTTCAAAAGCTATTTGAAGCCATGGAACCTCCCCAAGGACATACCGAACGCTTCCGCAAAAAACTCCTTTTGCAAGAGCGTAGAAAAATGAATCGCGTCCGATGGATTGTATCTGTTGCAGCTCTTTGGATTGTGGGCATGATAAGTATCCCCTTTTGGAATGCACCTCTCCCCCATCTACAAAGCAAGGATATCGAAAATTCCAACTATTACATCCAACAAATTCAATTGGAAAAAACAGAATTATTGGATCAGTATGGAAAACAACAGCCTTTAGCGATAGATCGGTTACTACAACAACTTGAAAAACTAAAGGATCGGGAAGAACGCTTAAGAGAAGAGTTATACACCTATGAAAACTACGAAACTCTACTCCCAGCCCTGATGGAGAATCTTCGCACTCAACTCGAAATACTAGAAGACCTTAAAAATGATTTACGACCAAAAAATCAAGACAGTTATGAAAACAGCATTTTCTAAAGTAAGCTTACTATTGGTGGTAAGTTTTGTCGTCTTTAGCCTTCAAAACGCTTGGGCGAGCGAAAAAATTAGCCGCAAAGTCCAAAAAAACTTCCCTATCCGTTCGAACGGCCAATTACACATCAATAACCAATTCGGTAATGTTCATGTTAGCGCCTGGGATAAAAAAGAGGTAGGTATGGAGATTACTATCACGGTTGAAGGAAAAAGTAAGGAGGCGATGGAGAAAAGATTAGACAACATTAATCTAATTTTCGAAAGCCAACCCGATCGTGTTAGTGTCGTCACCGAAATCGAAAAAATGAACAACTCATGGATCCCCTTTAAGTTCAAATATAATGATCTCCTAAAATTTAGAATCGACTATCGGATTAATGTTCCCCCGTCGGTCTATCTAGACCTCAGCAATAAATTCGGGAATATTGAAGTGGATAAAACCCACGTGGCTTCCAAAATCCGTTGTGGATTTGGTCAAATAGACCTGGGAGAATTCCACGGAGAAGGTCATGATATCTCTCTTGAATTTTGTAAAAATTCTACCATCGATTATTTTGAGAATGGAAAAATCCGGGCGGAATATTCAAATCTGGAGCTTAAAGAAGCTAAAAAACTACAATGGCGATCGGACTTTTCTAAGGTCAGTATTCAACATGTAGATGAGTTGGACTATGGGCTGGACTATGGGCGTATGACGGTCGAAGATATTCATACTGTAGAGGGCAGCAGCGATTTTGCTACCATCCGACTGGGCAGTATTCACAAGGCAGCCGAACTGAAGGCCGATTTTGGATCCATCCGTATTAAACAACTTGCCCAGACCATGACAAACTGCCGATTGGAAACCGATTTTACAAGAGTCCAAATTGGAATAGCTCCGGACAGTAACTTTTCATTTACGATCGATTTAGAATCCTCTGGTTTCACGACCGATCTGGCGTTACAGTATCAACAAAAAATCATAGACGCTAATGAAAAATATTACAGTGGTAGCTATGGAAATCCCACAGAACAAATACTATCAATTCAGGCTGAACACGGAAATGTAAAGCTTTTATCTGCCAACAACACTTCAAAATAAGACCGATGAAAACACAAACAAAACACCTATTTATTTTCTTATTAGCAGCAATTCCTTTTGCTGTAAATGCGCAAGCGCAAAGAACAGTATACAACGCTAAAAGGGGCTGGAAAACCGATACGGAGAGTCGACAAACTTCTGCTTCCTCTGCTGAGGTGGCTAGAGCTATATCCGCCTTCGATCGAATTTCAGTAGAAGGGGCATTTAATGTATACCTCTACTCGGGGACAGAAGATTCCATCTATATTCAAGCCCCCGCTAAACAGCTAGACGATATCATAACGAAAGTCGAAAACGGTAAGCTCCTAGTAAAAATGAAAAAAGGTTCTTGGATGAAAAAAGGGAGTCGAAATTACTATGGCTATTCTAAAAGAATCATTCGAATTCCTGTTCGTGAAATTAGTGGCCTTTCTTTGAGTGGTTCAGGAAACATAAGCACACAAGACCTTGACTTAAACAATAATGAACTGAGTATTAAATCCAGTGGTTCAGGAAATATTACGGTAAGTGTTGCGTGTGACTATTTACAATTGCAAAACTCCGGTTCTGGTATGCTGTCATTATCCGGAAAAACAAACCGGTTAAATTTAGCGATGAGTGGCTCGGGCAATGTCGCATTGGAAACACTACAAGCCCAAAGTAGTGCCGTTAAGCTCTCAGGGTCAGGAGTCGCAAAAATAAATAGTCAAAAGGATTTAAATGTTAAGCTGAGCGGTTCTGGTAGTGTCCGCTACAAGTTCTATGATAATTTAGTGCTCACCTCCAAAACGAACGGCTCTGGGAGTATTCGATCCTATTGATTTTCGGATTTAGGAATACGCGTCAACATTATTGCTCCCGCAACAAAAAACACCAAGAAAAATAGTATTGAATTACGCATACTTCCGGTAATCTGATCGATCACTCCAAAAAGGAGCATCCCGAGAATGATGCCGATTTTTTCGGTTACATCATAGAAACTAAAAAATGAAGTCGTGTCTTCTGTTTCTGGTAGCATTTTGGAATAGGTCGATCGTGAAAGCGATTGAATACCGCCCATGACCATGCCTACGCAACCCGCAGCAATGTAGAATTCAAGAGGGGACTTGATGAAAAAAGCGTATACACATAAACTCCCCCAAATCAGGTTAACGACCACCAATGTTGGAATATCGCCAAAGCGTTCCGAGGCACGAGCTGTTAGGATTGCGCCCAAAATTCCCACAATTTGGATCAGGAGAATACTTACAATCAGACCAATGGTTTTTTCCCCAGAGGTCGCCCAAGCGATTTCCTCTTCCCCAAAATAGGTTGCCACAAGTATAACCGTTTGCAAGGCGGTAGAATACATAAAAAAGGCAGGAAGAAATTGCTTTAATCGCTTTTGATCGCCCAGCTGATGCCAAACGGCTTTCAACTCCTTAAAACCATTCCAAAAGACATCTTTGGTTACTTTTCCCTGGCTATTGCCTTTCGGTAAATAGAAAAAAGAATATTGGCTGAAGAGTGCCCACCAAATGCCGACGGAAATAAACGAGTATTTCATGGCTTTCATGGCGGCTTCTTCGGGCGTCCCACTAATACCAAAAACATCCGGTTTCATAACCATTGCCAAGTTTAATAGAAGCAAAAGCACACTCCCAATATAGCCCATAGAAAAACCTCTTGCACTGGCACGGTCTTGTTGCTCTGGATAGGCGATATCAGGCAAATAAGAATTGTAGAACACCAAGCTAGCCCAAAGACCTATCAGCGCCAAAAAATAAAAAAATAGCCCCCAGTAAATAGTGTCTAGCTCAAACCAATAGAGTCCTACACAAGAAATAGATCCAAGATAGACAAAAAACTTCATGAACAGTTTTTTATTCCCGATATAATCGGCAATACCAGATAATAAGGGAGATATAAATGCAACGATCACAAATGCAAAAGCTGTGATAAAACTTATCATTGCTGTGTTCTTGATGTCGTAGTCTAAAAAACGAATGGTATTGACTTCAGAAAATAAGGCGGCAAAATAGATCGGGAAAATGGCAGATGAAATCACCAAAGAGTAAACAGAGTTGGCCCAATCATAAAAGGCCCATGCATTAATTAATTTCTTACTTCCCTTTTCAAGCGGTGCTTTTAATGTCAGCATATGTTTTAATTGAAAGGGGAATATATAAATAATTTTCTAAGGGATCTTTGTCGCAATCGTTAGGGAAGAATGTAAATGTGATTATTTTTACATGTAAAAATAATGTTATGCGTTTTATGTTACCGATCATCTTGGGTATGGCTCTTATCAGCTGCCAATCCCAAGCCCAAAAGGAATCCCCAACGAAGAAGAAAGACTATCCCGTTCAAAAAACGGATATGGAATGGCAAGCTGAACTCAGTCCAATGGCCTATAATGTGTTGAGAAAGGCAGGGACAGAAAGAGCGTTTAGTGGAGCCTATTACAAGAATGAGGCGAAGGGAACTTATGTGTGTGGAGGATGTCAGGTGCCACTCTACTATTCTGATCATAAATATGACTCGGGAACAGGATGGCCTTCGTTTGATAGAGGAATCGATAAAAATTTAGAATACGATGTCGACTATAAATTAGGCTATGGCCGAACAGAATTGAAATGTGCACAATGCGGAGGTCATTTGGGACATATGTTCGACGATGGCCCACGGCAAACCACCGGGAAGAGACACTGTATCAATTCGGCTGCCCTTAATTTTATTCCTGAAAAAGAATGAAAAAAGACTCGCACTACCCCGTCCAAAAATCTGAAGAGGAATGGCGACAACAGCTCGACGATGAAAGCTACCGAATCCTAAGAGAAGCAGGAACAGAATATCCGCACAGCGGCACGTATAATCAACATTTTGAAAAAGGCACCTATCACTGTAAAGGGTGTGGGCAAGCCCTCTATGAAAGTCAACATAAATTCGACAGCGGTTGTGGATGGCCGAGCTACGATGCCTCCATCGCAGGAGCCATCGAATATAAGCAAGACCGATCGCATGGAATGATGCGAACAGAAATATTGTGTTCACAATGCGGTGGACATCAGGGACATGTATTCAACGATGGCCCAACTACTACGGGTATGCGTTATTGTGTTAATTCAGCGGCAATTGATTTCCAAAAAGAAGACTAAACTAAAAGCTGCTTATTGTTTACCTTTGTGCGAATTTAAACGTGAACACTTATGAGTGCATTTGATATTATTGTCGTCGGAAGCGGACCTGGAGGATATGTTACAGCCATTAGAGCTTCTCAATTGGGATTTAAAACCGCTGTGGTGGAAAAAGAAAGCCTGGGAGGCGTATGTCTCAATTGGGGGTGTATCCCGACAAAAGCGCTTCTAAAATCTGCTCAAGTTTTTGAATATTTAAAACACGCCGGAGATTATGGCCTAACCGTTAAAGATTACGATAAGGACTTCGATGCCGTGGTTAACCGTAGTCGTAATGTAGCCGGAGGAATGAGCAAAGGAGTTCAGTTTCTAATGAAAAAGAATAAAATCACTGTTCTTGAAGGTCACGGTAAAGTATTACCGGGCAAACAAGTTGCGGTAACCGATGCATCGGACAATACCACCAACTACAGTGCGCAACATATCATTATCGCTACTGGAGCTCGATCCAGAGAACTGCCAAGCCTTCCCCAAGATGGCAAAAAAGTGATCGGGTACCGACAAGCCATGACCCTGAAGAAGCAACCCAAGAAAATGATCATCGTAGGATCTGGAGCCATCGGGATAGAGTTTGCCTACTTCTACAATGCCATGGGAACAGAGGTGACTGTTGTTGAATTCCAGGACCGTATAGTACCTGTGGAAGACGAAGAAGTCTCCAAACAACTGGAACGCACCTTTAAAAAATCAGGTATCAATATCATGACTTCAGCGGAAGTCACAGGAGTAGACACCAGTGGAAAAGGAGTAAAAGCCAGTATTAAATCCAAAAAAGGAACAGAAGAAATTTCTGCTGACATCGTACTTTCTGCCGTTGGAATTAAAACCAATATTGAAAATATTGGCCTAGAAGATGTAGGTATCGCTGTTGATCGGGATAAGATTTTAGTCAATGATTTTTATGAAACTAACCAACCCGGCTACTATGCGATCGGCGATGTTACTTCAGGGCAAGCTTTAGCACACGTCGCCTCAGCAGAGGGTATTTTATGTGTTGAAAAAATTGCCGGACAAGAAGTAGAACCTATCGATTACAACAATATCCCTGGATGTACCTATTGCTACCCTGAGGTGGCCTCCGTAGGACTAACAGAAGTACAAGCAAAAGAGCAAGGCTACGATATTAAAGTCGGGAAATTCCCTTTCTCAGCCTCTGGAAAGGCACAAGCTAGCGGTGCTTCGGATGGTTTTGTAAAGGTTATTTTCGATGCAAAATACGGGGAGTGGCTCGGATGCCATATGATAGGTGCTGGTGTAACGGACATGATTGCTGAGGCTGTTTTAGGGCGCAAGCTAGAAACAACAGGGCATGAAGTGCTAAAAGCCGTACACCCCCACCCTACCATGAGCGAAGCTGTAATGGAAGCCGTTGCTGACGCTTATGACGAAGTTATACACCTGTAAACATTAACGTTTATTTATCGTATTAAGCAGCCGAATCGGCTGCTTTTTTTATAGATTAAAGTAACTAACCTAATTCACCATGAAACGCAAATCATTTACTCCCCTAATCTGGAGTAACTTTGTGGGAGTGCTAGGACTCTTATTCGGTATTTGTGCTGGAGTATTATATGCCTTTGGCGGTTTAATCATCGACTTAGGGGTCAGTTTAGGGTGGTTGTCTGGCCTACAAATGGGTACCCCCGGTTTAAGTATTGGAACCCTATGGGCCTTCGGTGCTCTAATTGGGATGCCATTCCTTTTTGCCACAGCAGCTTGGATCGGTACTTTTATTTGTAGTACAGTGCTATTCAGCTTTAATAAGCTACTCACTTCACTGAAACCATAACACCAAAAGAAGAAGCTGAGATTTCACCGGCATTAAATGATGTTAAAGTGATAATCCTATGCCTTACAACAGCTTGGATCTAAGCTTAAGCGAGTAAACTTTGCACCCCTAAACGATAGGAATTCAGTCCGAAGCCCACTATCAGCCCTTTAGCATTCGGCGTAATGTAGGATTGGTGGCGAAAATCTTCTCGTGCAAAAGTGTTTGAGATATGAATTTCAATAACAGGGGCGTCTATGGCTTTAATTGCATCACCCAAACCCACAGAAGTATGGGTGTAAGCGGCAGCATTGAGCAAGATCCCTTCGGTGTTGAAACCCACGCGATGCAATTCATCTATTAACTCCCCTTCGATATTGGATTGAAAATAGCTAAATTCTACCTCTGGGAATTCGGACTGTAATTGAGTGTAGTAGTCCGCAAAAGTTTGAGCCCCGTAAATGTTGGGTTCTCGCGTCCCTAATAAATTTAGATTTGGGCCGTTGATGATTGCGATTTTTTTGGTCGCCATAGATTGCGTATTATGGCTGTAAAAGTAATTCATTATTTTTAAGGCAGACAAATCATGCGTTGGGAAACAGCCATACAGGACTTTTTGCAGTACCTAAAAATTGAGCGGGGAATGGCAACGCACACCCTGCAGAGCTACCGCATGGATCTCTTGGCATTGGAACGCTTTTTAGCCAATTATAAAATCGAGGAGTCGCCCATCAACTGCAGTGCAGAAACCCTCCAAGCGTTTATCTATGAATCGGCTAAAGAACTGAAACCTAGCTCACAATCCAGACGACTGTCGGGACTTAAAAGCTTCTTCGATTTTCTAATTTTCGAAAACTATCGAAAAACACATCCCACGCTGTTGATTGAATCCCCGAAGCAAGGACGCTATTTGCCAACTGTTCTTTCCGTAGAAGAAATCGATCGAATGATTGCGCAGATCGACTTAGAGCACCCGCAAGGCTACCGCAACCACGCCATCATTGAAATGCTCTATGGCTGTGGCCTTCGCGTAAGCGAATTAGTAGATCTCAAATTATCTCAGTTATTTTTTACTGAAAAACTAGTGCGGATTCAAGGAAAAGGGAATAAGCAACGTCTCGTTCCTTTGGGTCGAGTGTGTCGAGAAACCCTCCACATTTATTTTGAAAACAGCCGTTCGCAGCAGAAGATTAATCCGGCATTTAGCGACACGGTTTTTTTAAACCGCAATGGCAAACAACTGACCAGAGCAATGATTTTCACCGTGGTAAAAACCTTGGCAGAACGCGCGGAAATTGGGAAAAACGTTAGCCCACACACCTTCCGACACTCTTTTGCGACTCATCTGCTCGAGAATGGAGCCGATTTACCCAGTGTTCAAATGCTATTGGGGCATGAAAGTATTACAACGACCGAGGTTTATACGCACCTGAGTACTCAACACTTACAACAAGTGATGTTAAACCATCATCCACATGGCAAAATTTCTTAAAGATCGATCGCTGGCATTACCAGACGAAATCCTTCTCCATGTATGTTTAAAATTTCAACATCTGCATCGGGCTTCAGGTATTTCCGCAGCTTGGCGATGTAAACATCCATACTTCTGGAAGTAAAATAATTTTCATCTCTCCAAATTTTATTCAGTGCTACTTCACGTGGCAACAAGTCATTGGCGTGCAATACGAGCAACCGCAACAACTGATTTTCTTTTGGCGACAGTTTAATGGCCTCCTCCCCTGCTGATTGTAGAGAACGCAGTTTAGAATTATAGGCAAAAGCCCCGATTTGAAATTCGAAAATTTCAGTTTCAGGAATTTGCGATACTTTCTTACGGTTAAGGATGGCTTTGATTTTAGCCAGTAAGATTTCCGAGTCAAAGGGTTTGGTAAGATAATCGTCCGCTCCTATTTTAAATCCACGCAACATGTCTGTTTTCAAGGACTTGGCCGTTAAGAAAATCAAAGGTATTTCTTCGTTCTGTTCGCGTATTTCTTTTGCTAGGGTGAAACCGTCTTTGTAAGGCATCATGACGTCTAGTATACAGAGGTCAAAAGTTTCATGCTGGAACTTATCGAAGCCTTCAATACCATTTCGAGCCAAGGTAATTTTGTAGTCATTTAATTGCAAATAGTCTTTGAGGATGCTTCCAAAGTTGGGATCATCTTCAACCAGTAAGATTTTTTTAATGTCCATAGGTTTAGAATTTAAATAGTTTTTGGGGTAGTTAACGGAAAGGAAAGCGTAAAGGTTGTACCCTTCCCTTTTTTACTGTCTAAGCTAATTTTGGCTTGGTGAAGGTCTGCTATTTTTTTGACATAAGACAGCCCTAGACCATGCCCCTTAATATTGTGTATGTTTCCGGACTGTTCCCGGTAAAAACGATCAAAAATAAGTTTCTGTGTGGCGGCATCCATCCCCATTCCTTGATCCTGGATGGCGAGATCCACCCGGTCGTTCTGTGTTCTTGTGCGCAGTAAAATCTGAGGAGCGTCTTCGGAGTATTTTATCGCATTGTCTAATATATTCACCACCACATTGATCAGATGATTTTTATTGCCCAAAATCCATATCTCAGAATCCTGCAACTGAAGATCGATCGTTCCTTTGCGGTTTTTGACCAGTAAAGAAATATGGTGGACTGCTTCTTCCACAACTTCATGAAAGTCGACTCTTTCTTTTTCAATAGGATTGGCCGATCGATCGAGCTGTGAAATTTGTAAAACAGTTTCGACTTGTGCGAGCATACGGCTATTTTCTTCTCGAATAAGCGATAAATAGCGTTCCACAAGCGATTCGTCTTTCCGCGCTTTGGTATTGGAAATGGCATCTAACGCCAAATTGATAGTTGCAATAGGGGTTTTAAATTCATGCGACATATTATTGATAAAGTCCGTTTTCATCTCGGAGACTTTCTTTTGACGGATGATCTGATAGAGGGCGCTAGAGGAAACAATAATGATGAATAAGGTCAGAAATACTGAAATACCAGCTACCCCAAAAAGCGAACTCATTACATAGCGTGCTTTATCGGGAAAGGCAATTTGGAGTTGATAAGGACTACTCCCTTTTTCATCCACAAAAATCGGTACTTTATACATGGGACCCATCGGTTGTTCTGAATATTGGCTCGAGCGAATTTTTGTACTAAGGGAGCCACTGTATATCCCAAAAACATAGGGAATTAGAATGTCCTTTTTGTGCAATTCTCGTTCTAAAAGCTCTCGTATTTCGTCTGTATTCACACGCTTGTGGATAGGAAGCGTATTGGCATAAGCCCGGAAAGCATCTCGGTAGAGCATCCAATCCCAATCTTTAATTCTCTCGACTTGTCTTATTTTTTGGAGGGACGAGGAACGTATGTTTTCTCGGTTAAAAACATCCGCATTAATCTTATTAACGACAGTAGTAGTTTTCACCTGCTTAAAATCTTTAAAGCTAGTGCTGTCATAACTGTTTAAGTCCTCTTCTGCTGTGGGTGGGTTTAAAGATATATTGTAGTCTTGCTCCAGTATTCCATAACTGTAAAAGGTGGAGAGGTTGTCGGATTGATCCTCATCCATAAACAGAAATATATCTGTAAAATTAGATTGCTTTGGCTTCCCTACAGAGTCAACCATTTGTTGCAACAAGAAAATATAGTCGGATATTTCTCTTTCTTGAATTTCAGAAGCAACCGCCTCAAGAGATTGCTCGACGGCTAAGGCGAACTCTTCTTCCTTAGCTTCCCATGCAGAACGCATCCAAAAGGCCTGAACAATAATGATTCCAACGATGGATAAGATCATAAAACCGACCAAAAGAAGGAAATAGTGCTTTTTCAATGGCTTATCAATTACATTACAAAAATGTTAAAAAAATACACGCTGAGGTCTAAAGACTATGTTAATACCCGCGTAACTCCTCTAATACTTTTTGGAGTTGTACGGCTGCTTCGTCCCAGTCGACATTGTGAATTACCCAATCGGCATAGGGTTCTTTTTCGGCATCTGTCCACTGATTTCGCATACGTTCTTCCACCTGTTTTGCTTGCAAACGATCTCGTTCACACACACGTTTAATGCGATCCTGCTCAGGGGCTGTGACCAAAATTACTTTATCACATCTTTGGTGTCCTCCAGATTCGATAAGTATTGCAGCCTCTTTGAAGATCATCTTTCCATGCTGATTTTTGACAAAAGCATTGAAATCTTCTTGAACCGCAGGGTGAACAATCGCATTGAGCTGTTCCAACAGACTTTTATCCTGAAAAACGCGAGCGGCAATATACTTCCGATTCAAATGACCTTCCTTAGTAAAGGCTTCAGTCCCCATCAACTCAACTATTTTGGCTCGAAGACTGGGGTGTTCAACCATCAGTTTTTTTGCTGCCTGATCGGCTAAATAAACCGGATAGCCTTTGTTAGCAAAAAAAGAGGCTACCCTCGTTTTACCACTACCAATACCTCCTGTGATGCCGATAATTTTCATACATTCAATTCAGTCCTATTAAAATACGGAAATTATTCCTATTCTTTTCGTATCAGATATTGAACGACCTCAGGTTCCATTCGAATAGGGACAAATCTTTCTGGAGGTGTCTGTATGCTGAGGGGTAATTGCAAAGTCTCGACGGATCGTTTGCCGTAATCGGCAACCACACGAACTTGATTTTCTTGAAAAGCAGCAGCGTCCTCTATAGGGATCTGATAGACCAAACGGGTCTGATTGGGATACAAACGAATTCGATTCGTACGGGGTAGTCCCAATGGATAGATATCAACGTTCATACTTTGTTCTACATACCTAAGTGCATCCCCAGAAATATTGATGGTCGAAGTACTAAAAGTTATGCCCTCAGGCGGATTAATAGTCGTTTTAAACGAAAAGGCTCCAGAAGGAATTTCTTTTTGAATGGTAGGGATTTTCCAATAATCAATACCCTCCAATAAGGCTGCATCTCCACTGACCCAAATACTGTCGGGTGTAATCTGAAGAGGGTCAAACAGTCGGTAGCCTGGATCAAAGGATAGTTGTACATCCCCTCGAAGCGGGATTTTTTTTGTTTTTAAAGGGTTTACCTTCAACGGATTTGGCTGTAGATTCCACTGCAGTAAACGAATGTTTTCTGGAAATTGTAAACGTATAGTACCTTCCTGAAAAAGGGGACTTAAACTGAGTTGCTTATCCTCATAGATAAATGAGGAAAAGGGAAGTACTATAGAATCCTGGAACAAGTGAACTCGCAACAGGTCCAAACCACTTCCCCCTAGCTCCAGCTTAACATAAGCCACAGATTGCAGCGACAAAGAATCAGGCAATGAACGAATTTCAATCGGAATTTGAACAGACGATTGGTAGGTATTCGACAATTTGGTGAACACCCAAATCACCACCGATAATATTACAAACAAGAGCACCAATGCATTTTTCCCTAGCCAGTTGTAAATGCTCTTGGAAGCTGTCATGGACTTATTATTGCTTAGACTCCATTAACGCATCGATTACCTCTTGACTTACACCTACGTTGGAGAAACCTCCGTCGTGATATAGGTTTTGCATGGTAACTTTGCGGGTGTAGTCAGAAAACATTGCAACAGTGTAGTCTGCACAATCTTGCGCAGTGGCGTTTCCTAAGGGAGATGTCAGTTCGGAATACTCTAAAAAGCCATCTAATCCTTTCACCCCTTTCCCTGCCGTGGTTAGGGTTGGCGATTGGGAAATGGTGTTAACGCGGACTTTTTTGTCCTTCCCGAAGAAGTAACCAAAACTGCGTGCTATAGACTCTAAATAAGCCTTATTGTCGGCCATGTCATTATAATTCGGAAAAGTACGTTGAGCGGCAACATAGGACAATGCAATGATACTCCCCCAAGGATTGAGCGCATCTGACTTATACAAAACCTGTAATAATTTATGGAAAGACACGGCAGAAACGTCCCACCCCTTTGTTAACCAGTCGTGGTTTAAATCGGTATAATGTTTGCCTTTACGGACATTTACAGACATCCCTATGGAATGCAGTACAAAATCTATTTTCCCACCAAAGTGCTCTAATGTCTGGTCTACGAGTTGCTGCAAATCGTCAAGATTTGTGGCATCTGCAGGAATAAGTGGAGCTTGGGTAGCTTCAGCTAATTGATTAATCGTTCCCATACGCAAGGCTACTGGAGCGTTTGTAAGGACAAAGGAGCCTCCTGCGGCATGAACTGCCTCTGCTGTTTTCCAAGCGATTGACTGATCGTCTAAAGCGCCAAAAATAATTCCCTTCTTTCCTGCTAAAATTTGATGATTCATATACGGTTATGTTTAATAATGCTATTTATGATAAAAGTTCTTTTGCTTGGTCTATGGCTGCTGAAGTAATTGCATGCCCGGAGAGCATTTGTGCGATTTCCTCTATTCGCTGTTCTTGTGTCAATTCTTTAACGCGAGTTCGTGTCTGGTCGTCATAGGGTTCTTTAAACACCTTGAACTGTTGTTCTCCTTTGGCGGCTACCTGTGGCAAGTGAGTAATGGCGAATAGTTGCATATGGTTGCCCATACGCGCCATGATATGCCCCATACGGTCGGAAATATTTCCCGATACCCCCGTATCGATTTCATCAAAAATCAAGGTCGGTAATTGCTGATGTTGTGCCAAAATAGATTTAATCGCCAACATTATCCGAGAGCGTTCCCCGCCAGAAGCTACTTGTTTTAATGGAAGAAAACGGCTCCCTAAATTGGCGGCAAACAAGAAATCTGCCCTGTCCATTCCGTAGTGGCCTAAAGTGGACGTCTCCTCCAAAGCAACTTGGAATTGAGCATTTTCCATCCCCATCCAAGCCAGCAGCTGATGAATAGATTTCTGGAAGTCACCGATCACTTCTTGACGCGATGCTCGAAGGCTGAGCGCCAGGGTTTTTAAGCTGCTTTCTAACTGATCGATCTGTTGGCGTAATTTCGACAAATGCCCATCGAAGTTATCGGCTATTTCAAGCCCCTTTTCTAGTTCCGACTGCAGTTCAATCAATTCTTCTACAGTATTTTTTTGATGTTTTTGCTGGAGTTGGTAAAGGGTTTGTAGCTGCTCTTCCGCCACTTGTAGGGCCTGTGGATCACCCTCAAGACTGTCGAACTTTTGATCAAGCGACTGGTGTAAATCCTCTATTTCAGTCAGCAGAGCCTGTGCCTGCAGAGAAGAGCTTTCCCATGCACTAGATTTTTGTTGAGCTTGGTCTAATAACATCCGAAGACGATAGAGCTGATCTGTTATACCCAACTCTTCAGCACCTATCAATTGCAATGCCTCTGAAATATGTTCCCGAATATCATCGACCTGAGAAAGCGTAGACACTTTTTCTTCTAAAGGCTCTTGCATACCCGCTTGGAGTTGAGCTGCTACCAATTCCTCATAGATAAACTTTTTGTACTCGTAGTCCTGTGAGGATTGCTGTTGTTGTTGAAGCAAGTCGTCTCGCTCTTTTTGTAAGGATCTAAACAGCTGCAAATCTTGCTGATAGCTGATCAGCAAGGATTCATTTTTAGCCAAAACGTCGAGTATCTGAAAGATATAGGATTCTTCAACTACATTTTGGGTTTCATATTGGGTGTGAACATCAATTAAATAGGAACTCAGTTGTTCCAAGAGTTGTAGATTGACGGGAGTATCGTTTACAAATGCGCGAGACTTTCCATTCGGATTTATTTCCCTTCGTAAAATGGTCTCCGTCGCATAATCCAAATCATTTTCGTCGAAAAATGATTTTATTTCTAATTGATCGATTTGAAAAGTAGCTTCCACAACACACTTCTGGCTACTGTTCTTTAGTGACTTCAAGTCCGCACGTTTCCCTAGAACGAGGGCTAGGGCTCCCAATAGGATAGACTTTCCTGCACCGGTTTCACCAGTGATGGTGGTCATTCCAGCAGAAAACTCCAGATCGAGATGATCGATTAAGGCATAATTTGAAATAAGCAAATTACGTAGCAAACTCTTCTAATTTAGGTCAACGGTCAAAGATAGCAGACTTCCGGCCGATAGTCAACTTTTGAATTAGCGTATTTTTCGCCATTTAGGGTTAAAGAAAGGAGCGATTTGCTGTAATAGCTTTTTGAGTTCTTGGGTTTCGAATGCCGGGCCGTCCTTAAAAATTTCCACAATTTCATCTCCTTTAGCATCGAAGAAGACTTGTAACAAAAAAGCATTTGGTCGGCGATCGTAGATCTTTTTTAATTCCTCAATAGCAGCGGCAATAGATGCTTTCGCTTTAAGAGAGTCATCCGCTAATCGATCGATGCCTTCGCGATGATAGAGGTAAAGTGCTTGTTGAAAGGGTCTAAAAGTATTCGACTGAAGTTCATCGATCAGCCAGAAGCGGTTTCTATTGCCTTCGTTCTGTCGCCATCCTCGGAACCCACTGTTTTGCGCCAAATTCAAAATCCGTTGGGCTTGTTCAAAATAAGCATCTCCTCCTTGGGGGGAAAAACTAGCAGCATCTAATCCCAAAACGATGTAGGTATAGAAACCGAAAAGAGATACGAGGTTCGAATCAAATGTTGCAGGATTAAAAAAGAGCGGCTGATATTCTTGGTAGATGAACTGAATATCTTTGTCTAAAAAATTAAACACCGGACTACTGTAATTTGTCCCATAGGCTGGTCGCTGAGATTGTACTTGAAGGGTTCCTTCGAAGCGATCGGCAGCGTATTTGTTTATATTAATCACAAAACTACACTGAATGCGTTCTTCATTTTTGACCGCCCGAGAGGTCCATGCTTGAGAACTAAAAAAGTCTTTAATGGACCGCTCTAGGGTCTGAAAAATTTGTTGATTGGTTTGATTGACCAATTCTGCATTTAGCACCACTTCTACTTGCAATTCCTGCGACCTTACATGGCTACAGAAGAAGAATAGAACAAGACTAAACTGTCTAAACAAAACGTTTACAGAGGGCATCCCAAAGGGCATAAGCCAAGTCTTTTTTGGATTGTAATTGAAATGGAATGCTTGTTTCATCATCAAAAAATAGCGTCACCTTGTTGGTATCCCCGAATCCAGCGCCGGGGTCGTTTAATGAATTTAAAACGATGGCATTTAGGTTTTTCGTATGTAGCTTTTGCTTGGCTTGGTTTGTTTCGTCTGCAGTTTCGAGAGCAAATCCAATTAGCAATTGCTGCTTCTTTGTATCTCCCATAGACGCTAGAATATCTTTAGTGGGCTGCAGCTCTATCTGATCCAAGCCACCTTGGTTCTTTTTAATTTTTTGAGGCTGCTTTTGGGCAGGTTTAAAATCTGCGACGGCGGCAGCGGCTATGGCTATATCGATATCACTGTAGTGTTTGTGCACAGCCGAATACATTTCATCTGAAGATTGGACCGCGGTTAGGTTAATCTGTGGATGCTGTGCTTGCAGTTGTGTTGGTCCACTAATTAGATAGACTTGGGCGCCTAGAACGGCTGCAGCTTCAGCTAACGCAAACCCCATTTTTCCCGATGAGAAATTACCGATGAATCGGACAGGGTCTATGGCCTCGTAGGTCGGCCCAGCAGTAATTAAAATCTTCTTCCCCTCCAATGGTCTAGCTGCCGAAGTGATCTGATGTCTCTCTAAATAGTCTAGTTGCAGCTCGGGTTCCAACATACGCCCCTTGCCTTCTAAACCACTCGCTAAAAACCCCTCTCCTACAGGGAGGACAACAACTCCCGCAGCGGCAAGCTTCTGAAGATTCTTCTGGTTAGCCTCGTGAGCAAACATATCCAAATCCATTGCCGGAGCGACAAACACAGGACAAGTGGCCGAAAGGTAAGTCGCAATTAATAGATTATTACACTTGGCATGCACCATAGCCGATAGTGTATTAGAAGTAGCTGGGGCAATTAGAAAAAGGTCGGCCCACTTGCCTAGAGCAACATGGTCGTTCCACTGTGGGTTACCCGTAGCAGATGGAGCTGTAAAAGAACTGTAAACTTCTTCTTGGCTGAGGGTAGCTAGGGTAAGTGGCGTAACAAACGCTTTGGCGTCTGGCGTCATGACGACTCTAACTTCTGCTCCCCTTTGCTTTAGCAATCGAATTAAAAAAGGGATCTTATAAGCAGCAATTCCTGCACTTATCCCTACTAAAATTTTTTTGCCTTTTAGGCCAGACATCGATTAGGCCGTTTCGTCTGTATTTCGGTAATAAACCCGATCGTTCAGCCATTCTTCAATGGCTAAGGCATGCGGCTTTGGTAAACGCTCGTAGAAACGAGATACTTCGATCTGTTCTTTGTTTTCAAAAATTTCTTCTAGACTCTCGTTATGCGTCGCAAATTCATCTAATTTTTCGTGTAGCTCCTTTTTGATGTCCAAGTTAATTTGTGCGCTACGCTTGGCCATAATTGAAATTGCTTCGTAGATGTTTTCGGTATCGGCTTCAATAGCATTACGGTTATAGGTTTTGGTGCTAACCGAGGCTTCTGTAGATCGATATTTAGTCATAATCTAAAAATTTAAGGTGTTGTAAGGGTATCAAAACCTTCCAGAAGGTTTTGAACTCTATTGATTTTGTTGTCTAAGTCTTCCAAGAAAATAGTATCGGGGTAGTATCGAATGATCTTTTGATGTAATTCAAGAAGCTCTTCCAAACGTTCTAATTGCTTGGATCGGATACTGTTCACAGCTATTTCGTAATGCGATAAAAAGTGATAGTACATGGCTTCTTCCCGAAACTTCGTGCCTGGGAAACTACCGACAAAATTATCGAAAGATTGAATGGATGCTCTGTAATCGCGAATGGTATGGTATTGCTTTGCAATTTCAAATGCCTTTTTTTCCAGTTTGGTTTGTAACTCAGCAATCATTTGGTTAGCCTCTACCGTTCGCTCTGAGTCGGGATAGCTATCCATGAATAGCTGTAATTTTTCAATTGCCGTGTTTGTGTCTTTTTGATCGAGACTGTAAACGGGTGATACTTCATAATAGGCTTTTGCCGCTTTAAATCGTGCTTCTTCGACGCGTTGACTGCGAGGATAGGTCTTCACAAAATTCTCGAACTGGTAGGCGGCTAAAAAGTAATCTTCGTTCAGATAATAGGTGTCTGCAAAAAAGAAAATGACACGTTCTGCTTGTGGCTTACCTCGGTAGGAAGGCACTACTTGTTCAAACAGCCGATTGGCCTTTCGGTGTTCTCCTGCGTTGTAATAGTTTTCTGCCTCTTTGTACTTCAGGCTGATATCATCGCTATTGAGTAGCTTTTGATATGGACTACAAGATACTAGCAGAACACTACTGCAAATGAGAATGAGTTGTCTCAGATTCATTCCGCAAAAATACAAATAAAAAAGGGATTGATACTGACTTAAAATATGTTAAAACTAAAGGGCTTCAAACTCAAGCGCTGTTAGGGCGCTTTTGAGCTCTTCACTTAGGGTATGACTTGCAGCAACCAAAGGTAAGCGCACAACATTAGTGTTGTAATGTAAGAGTTCCAAAAGTGCTTTTACTCCCGCAGGATTACCTTCCTTAAAGATAAGATCGATGATCGGCTGTAAAGCGATGAATACTTGCGAATTTTCGAAATTAGGATTCGATACACTTTCATCCAATAAGGCCTTGAAAACATTAGGGAAAGCGTTGCCGATAACAGAAATACAACCGACCCCACCATGATGCACCAAGAAGGGTGCTAGATGGTCGTCTCCAGAAATAACCAAAAAATCCTCCGGTACTTGTTGCAACAAATTCAAGATCTGATTTTTGTCATCTATGGCTTCTTTAACCGCTACAATATTGGGATGCTTGGCAAGATCTGCCACGGTATCCGGGAGCATATTCACCCCTGTCCGCGATGGAACATTATATAAAATAATGGGTTTAGCAGCTCGGTCAGCGATGTACTGGTAATGAGTTATAAGCCCCTGTTGTGTAGGCCTGTTATAGTAGGGAGTTACCGAAAGGATGGCTTCAAAAGGACTTAAGTCCCATCGATTCAATTCATCAACAATCGATTGTGTATGATTTCCGCCTAGGCCTAAAACCAAAGGAATATTTCCTCGGCTTTTCTCAACTACTGTTTTCACCACAAGCTGTTTTTCTTCAAAGCTTAAAGTCGGGGTTTCAGCTGTCGTTCCAAGGACTACTAAGTAGTCTGTTTGAGCTGATACATGAGCCGTAACCAAACGTTCAAGTGCGTCATAATCTACAGCCCCATCCTTATCAAACGGAGTAATCAAAGCGACTCCTAAACCATTTAATTTACTCATGCAGATGCTAATATAGGCTTAAGATATTTCGGGAGCTCTACTGCCAGGGTAGCCGAATTAGTTAAGCCAAAATTGAAAATTATATGATTCAAGCGCGGATCGGTAGGAGCAAAACCTAACCGGAACGCTGCATTGAATTTTAAACTTAAATAATAAATAAGCGGATCGGTATCATCAAAATAATTAATGAGTACGTCGACCTCAAAACCACAAAACCTACTCACGTCCAGCGGTAGCACTCCTCTGTAATTCACTCGATCGGGTTGTAAATACAAGTGATTCGGACTTCCCTTGTCTTCTTCTTGCTCTGACACTGACAGAAATCTAATCCGATCGATAGACATTTCAAACAAATCAGCAATCAACTGGACTGTTTTCTCAGGCATGGGGTTAGAAGAGCGTTGGAGAACTACTACGTCCTGCACCGGTTTCTGTAAGAACATCTTTCGATGGACATTCTTTTTCAGAGACCTACGGTTACTGTAATTCAACAGAAAATTTCTGATGCGCTCTTTCATGATGCAAAAATAATAAGTCCTTAAGGACTATAAGCCCCAAAGCGAGGAATTCAATAAAATATATGTCTTAATTGTTGGATTTCAAACATTAAGAAAGGTTTAGCTGCTCTAAAAAGGTGGCCTCATCCCAAATTGGAACCCCTAAGGTTTCTGCTTTTTTTCTCTTGGAAGGTCCCATGCCTTCCCCTGCTACAACAGCAGATGTAGTTTTCGACACACCGCTTTGAAGAATCCCACCAGCGGCTTCAATTTTGGCTTTTACTTCCTCTCTGGAGAGCCGCTCAAAGACACCAGAAACCACAAATTTTTTCCCGGTAAACGCAGCGTTCTGTGGGATGTCTAATTCTTCTTGCGCAAGGGATAAGCCGTGTTGCCGCAAGCGATCCACCAGATAGATATTTTGGGGCATTGCCCAAAAATCAATTAAACTTTGTGCTATTCGCTCCCCTATTTCATCGACTTGAAGTAATGTTTCTAGATCGGCTTGAATGATCGCTTCCATGGATCCGAAATGACGTGCTAGTTTTTTGGCAACGGTTTCTCCGACGTAACGAATTCCCAAACCAAATAATAATTTATGAAAGGGCTGCTCCTTAGACTGTTGGATTCCAGCAATGAGGTTATCCACGGATTTTTGAGCCATTCGATCCAAAGGAAGTATCTGCTCAGGTTGAAGATCATACAAATCGGCACAATCTCTAATAAGATGATTCGAGAACAATAGCTGTATTGTTTCAGCTCCTAGGCCCTCTATATCCATCGCTTTTCTGGAAATAAAATGCTGAATTTTCCCTACGCGCTGAGGAGGACATTCACTTGCATTCGGACAATAGTGTTGTGCTTCTCCGGCAATTCTAATCAATGGAGTGTCGCATTCAGGACAATTGTCTATAAATTTAACCTGATCTTCTTCAGCTCCCCTTTGCTGGTCGTAAACACTGACAATCTTAGGGATAATTTCCCCGCCTTTTTCCACAATGACAGCATCGTTGAGGCGAAGGTCGAGCTTTTCGATCTGATCTTGATTGTGTAAGGAAGCTCGCTTAACAGTTGTTCCGGAGATTAAAACTGGTTCTAAATTCGCAACAGGTGTAATTGCCCCTGTTCTCCCCACCTGATAGCTCACGCTCTGTAAGCGACTCACTACTTGCTCTGCTTGAAATTTGTAGGCAATTGCCCAACGAGGAGCCTTGGCCGTATATCCTAGTTGTTCCTGCTGCTGCAGATCATTCACCTTAATCACAATACCATCAATTTCATAAGGAAGCGATTTTCGAGCATTATCCCAATGACGTATAAATGAATGCACTTCTTCTAATGAATGTACAAGACGTGCAGATTCAGGCACTTTAAAACCCCAGCGACGAGCACTTTCCAAAGCTTCCCACTGAGAATCGACAGCAAGATCGGTCCCGGCTAGGGAGTAAAGAAAACACTCCAACGGACGTTCAGCTACCAATCTACTGTCTTGAAGCTTTAAGGAACCAGATGCCGTATTTCGCGGATTCATGTAAGGAGGCTCTCCGTTAGCAAGTCTTTGTTCATTCATGGCATGAAACCCCTCCCAGGGGAGTATTATCTCGCCCCGGATTTCAAAAAAATCAGGTGGGTTAGCTTGTAACTGTAAAGGAATCGTCGGAATGGTTTTGAGGTTTTGAGTCACGTCATCTCCCTGAGTTCCGTCCCCACGCGTTAATCCTTGTTCTAAACGACCATTCCTGTAGCTCAAGCTAATCGATGCGCCATCGAATTTTAATTCGCAGGTGTAGCTCACCTGAACATCTCCCAAACGTTTCAGAATTCGCTGTTCCCATTGTTGCAATTCTTCAGGAGAATAGGTGTTATCTAAAGAATACATTGGAAAACGATGGGGTTTGGTTTCAAAATTTTTAGTCAGTCCCCCACCGACTCGCTCACTAGGAGAATTGGGGTCGAAATACTCCGGAAATTGGGCTTCTAAAGCTTGTAGTTCTTTTAATTTTAAATCAAAATCTCGATCAGAGATGATGGGCTGATCTAAGATGTAGTATCGATAATTGTGTTCGTGGAGTTCTTTCCGTAAAGCGTCAATTTTCGTTTTGGGATCCATAAGTGTCACTATCTTTTTTGTACCCGCAAAAAGCGTGCTTTTCCAAAGGTATCATTTCTGATTTCAAAATACTGCCAAGTCGTTGTAGAAAAAACTTCGGCAAGTGCTGCTTCACAGCGTGGATTAATTTCAAAATACAACCAGCCCCCTTTCGCTAGGTGTGTTTGTGCATTCCGCTCTATAGCTCTGTAAAAGTGTACCCGATCCTCGGCCGGTGTAAATAAGGCCAAGTGGGGTTCATAGTTCAATACACGTGGATGCATTTCCGATTTTTCAGAGAGCAAAACATAAGGAGGGTTAGAAACTATTAACTCAAATGTCTTGGTGAATGGCCATGGCAAGCACATATCGACCATTCGAAACGAAACGTCTGCATTATTCAATTGAGCGTTTTCTTCCGCTAGGCGAAGTGCATTTGAAGAGACATCTATCGCTGAAATTTGAGAAGATTTCCCCCAACTGTGTGCTAGAGCAATGGCTATACAGCCGCTGCCTGTACCACAGTCCAGTGTATTAAGTGGTGGTGCTTTCGGATAATTTTCTAAAATCCATTGAACTAATTCTTCTGTTTCTGGTCGCGGAATTAAAACATCTGAATTGATTTTTATGTTTAAATCTAAAAAAAGCTGTTCTCCTATTAACTGCTGAAGTGGGATATCTTTTAGCAATTTCTCTGCAGCCTCCTTTAACTGTTCCGTTTGTTTTGTTGTGAGTGTTTTGTCAGGGCTTAAAGCCATTTCCGTCGCATCCATTGAAAACCAGTCTTGCAGTATGCATTTCAAATAAAACCGACTTTCATCGAGCGAAAACTTAGCGGATAAAGCATCGCAAAAGTAGGTCCGCGCATCTGCTAGTTTCATGCGTCTATTTCTTTTAGCATCCAGACGGAACAATTGCAATGTCCCGTATTGCCAAGGGCGTTAGGTAAAGCGTTAAAATCAAATTTTGCATAGAGTTTTTGGGCCGCAACCATTTGTGGTAGCGTCTCTAGATAAACTTTTTTAAACCCTTGTTTTTGTGCAAAATCCAGACATGTTCTCATCATATTCGCACCAAGACCAACTCCTCTGGCAGAAGGATCAAAATACATTTTTTGCAACTCGCAAATTTCTGCTGGCCCTTCTTGCAGGGGGGCAACCCCTGCCCCTCCAACGACCTTATCGCCATTGACAACCACCCAATACTGCGATTGGGAGGTCTTGTAGGTCTCATACATACGATCCAATTCAGGATCGGCATAAGCAGTTCCTGTCCTAGGAACATCAAATTCTAGAAGCACCCTTCGTATCACCTTTGCCAGCTCTGCATTATCGGAAGGGGCTATCGGTCGAATTTCCATCTGATTCATTTATGTAATTTTGCTGCAAAATACGTTTAAATCCTAATGTTCACAGCAGAGGCAGAATTTTATATGGAACGCTGCTTAACCCTTGCCTCCAAGGGGAAAGGAAAAACCCTCACCAATCCGATGGTCGGTGCTGTTTTGGTATTTAACAATACCATTATAGGAGAGGGATGGCATAAAGCCTATGGAGAGAGTCATGCCGAAGTAGGCGCCATTAAGAATTGTTGGGCGCCAGAATATATGGATCAGGCGACATTATATGTGAGTCTGGAACCTTGTAGTCATCACGGAAAAACTCCCCCTTGTTCCGATTTGATCCTTGAACACAATATCCCTAAAATTGTCGTGGGATGTTTGGATCCAAATCCTCAGGTAGCTGGGAGTGGCATCGCCCAGCTTAAAAATTCCGGTCGGGAAGTCATCGTGGGGGTGTTACAAGATAAATGCGAAAAACTGAATGCTGGGTTTATTAAATATCACAGACATAAAAGTCCCTTCATTCACCTCAAATGGGCGGAAACAAAAGATGGTTTTATTGCTCCGGCAGACCATCGACCTTATTGGATTAGTCATCCGTTGAGCAAACAATGGGTGCATCAACTCAGAAGCGAACACCAAGCCATCTTGATTGGAGTTCAAACACTGCTAGACGATCAACCTCAACTCAATGTTCGCCTTTGGAAAGGGAATCATCCGCAGGTCTGTGTAATTGATCCGAAAGGGAGATGTTTTGAATCTCCAAAACTTTTGGAGCGACTCGATTGTCCATGGATATTTACCGAGGCCAATCCACCGAAAAGTACGAATCCTCAGATTCAGCTATTCGCGTGGGAGGGATTAGAGCAATTGAGCCGTATTTTATATGAAAAGAAAATTCAGAGCCTACTTGTAGAAGGTGGAGCAAAAACAATTCAATATTTTATTGAAAAAAGGCGATGGGATCAGGCGACTGTATTTCGGTCTAAAAAAACTTTTCAACAAGGAATACTTGCGCCGAAAATTAATTTTTCAGCCCTACAAAGGCATACATTTGCCGGCGATGAGGTGAATGTCTATTCGAACAATGAAGCCAACATAGAGGACAGCTCTTCGGGACACCGAACGGGGCGTTTAGACTGAGCGTCTAGAAAGGCCAATTTGGTGGTTCCTTTTGCGTTTAATTTACCGTGCTGATTGTGCATTTCATAACTAAATAGCATACTGGCAGTTGGCGGAGATTTCAACTGTACTGTGACTGTAAATTCATCTTCAAAAAAAGCGGGAGAAACAAAATTAACTTCCGCTTGAACAACCGCTAACAAGTAGCCTTTTTGCTCCAATTCCTTATAGGACACACCCAATTCTAAAAGCCATTCCAGTCTAGCTAATTCAAAGTATTTCAGGTAGTTACTGTGATGCGAGAAACCCATTTGGTCGGTTTCGGCATAGCGGATTCGTTGGGGGCGTGTGGTGTACAGGTGTGACATTCGATTTGTAGGATAATTTATTTTTTCTTACAAAATTAACATCCAGAATATCCAAAAAAAAAAATTAAAATTCAACATGAAAAAGTGTTTTTTTTTAGATTTTTTCCACCCATATTTGTCCACAGAAATAAACCAATTTAAATACCCTTCACTTTAACTATGCATCACACCGCTGAACTGGTTTGGAATCGTTGTCTTGAATTCATCAAGGATAATATCCAATTACAGGCATACAAGACTTGGTTCGAGCCAATTCAACCGGTGAAATTGGAGGAAAAAGCACTCAGCATACAAGTCCCTAGTAAATTCTTTTACGAATGGTTGGAAGAACATTATGTGACGCTCCTAAAAACTGCCTTGACCAAAGAACTCGGTGAAGATGCTCGATTGGTTTACGTGATCCGTATGGAGAACACTTACGGTAATGCTAAACCGTTTACCGAAAATATCCCTAGTAACTCAAGACCCAATGTAAGCCCACAAGACGTGGATGCTCCTTTGAGTTCATTTACCAGTGAGTTGAAAAACCCATTTGTAATTCCGGGGATACGCAATCTACAAGTCGAATCCCAACTGAATCCGAATTACAATTTTGAGAGTTTCTTGGAAGGCGATTCAAATCGCTTGGCCCGGTCCGCGGCTCTTGCAGTAGCAAATAAGCCTGGTGGTACTTCCTTCAATCCCCTTCTAATTTTCGGAGGTGTTGGACTTGGAAAAACTCACCTAGCGCATTCTGCTGGAGTGGAGATTAAGGAAAAATATCCGGACAAAACCGTCTTATATATCTCTGCAGAGAAGTTTACACAACAATATATAGAGTCCGTTCGCAAAAATACCCGTAACGACTTTATTCATTTTTATCAGATTTTGGATGTACTGATCATTGATGATGTACAGTTCTTATCCGGAAAATCCGGTACCCAGGATGTGTTTTTCCATATTTTTAACCATCTACATCAGAATGGAAAACAAGTAATCCTTACTTCTGATAAGGCCCCAGTAGATATGCAGGATATTGAACAGCGTTTACTCTCTAGGTTTAAATGGGGGCTATCCGCTGAGCTACAAGTCCCTGATGTTGAAACACGTATCTCTATATTAAAGAGTAAACTTTATCGCGACGGAGTAACACTCGATGATGAAATCATTCAGTACGTTGCGAAAAATATTCAAACCAACGTTCGTGAATTAGAAGGAGCAATTATTTCCTTAATTGCCCAATCTTCTTTCAATCGTGTAGAGGTCACCTTAGACCTTGCCAAGGAAGTCGTCAATAAGTTTGTAAAAAACATCAAACGAGAAGTATCGATCGACTACATCCAAAAGGTTGTTTCCGATTATTTCCAGATGGATGTGGATACCCTTCAATCCAAAACTCGAAAAAGACACATCGTACAAGCTCGTCAACTAGCAATGTTCTTTGCTAAGAAACTAACCAAAGCCTCCTTAGCAAGCATTGGTAACCAAATTGGAAAACGCGACCACGCAACAGTACTACACGCTTGTAAGACAGTAGATAATTTGAGTTTCACGGATAAACAATTCCGCAAATACGTCGACGACCTGCATCAGAAACTCACCCTCTGAGATGTCTAAGCAACACACAAGTGTGCTCATGGTATGTCTCGGAAATATCTGCCGATCTCCTTTGGCACATGGTATATTTGAATCCCTTACCCCTACAGATCAATTTATTGTAGATTCCGCAGGAACAGCTGCCTATCATGTTGGAAATCCTCCAGATCCAAGAAGTATTGCTGTAGCAGAGAAGCACCATATCGATATTCGTCCGCAGAGAGCTCGTCAATTTTCAGAGAACGATTTTGAAGAATTCGATTTTGTATTTGTCATGGATCGGTCTAATTTGTCCAATGTATTGGCGCTGGCCAAAAACGATTCGGATCGAGCCAAAGTAGCTTTACTCTTGGGAGACCAAGAGGTACCCGATCCCTACTATGGAGGACCGAAAGGGTTTGATGATTGTTATGCAATGATTCATCAGGCCTGTCAAAAACGCTTGGCAGAAATACAGGATTTGAAATGAAGGACAAGAAAAAATTAGGCGTTCTCTACCTAATTCCATGTGGATTAGGAGACACACCTTCTTTAGAAGTTTTGCCATTGAGTGTCCGCAGAATAATTGATTCTTGCCAACATTTTGTTGTGGAACACGAAAAAACAGCACGAGCATTCATCAAAAAAACCAGTCCGAATAAAAATCAAAAAGATCTTGTTCTATATCCTTTAAATAAATTTTCAACTTTTGAAGAAGTGAAAAATTATTTAAATCCTGCCATGGAAGGGTATACTATTGGTTTAATATCAGATGCTGGATGTCCGGCAGTAGCTGACCCGGGTGCATTGATTGTCCAGATGGCGCATGCTAAGGGTATTGAAGTTAAACCCCTTGTGGGCCCCTCCTCCATACTGTTGGCTTTAATGGCTTCGGGCTTAAATGGTCAGAGTTTTACTTTTCAAGGATATCTTCCCATTGAAAAAGCGGATCGTAAGAAAGCCATCAAAAAACTAGAACAGGATTCTAAGCAGCTACAGCAGGCACAACTATTTATTGAAACTCCCTATCGTAACAATTCGCTTTACAAAGAATTATTACAACTACTCCGGCCTGAAACTATGTTGTGTATTGCCTGTGACCTGACCCTCACCACAGAGTTTATCGAAACGAAAAGAGTACAGGACTGGAAAAATACAGCCGTGGATTTTCATAAACGTCCTGCGATTTTCATTGTCGATTGCAGCGAACTATCGTCGTATACCTTTTTTGTTTAACCAACGAACGTAATTGCGTTTATTACGATTGTGTTCTCGAAGATTTCGGGCAAAGGCGTGGTAACCTGGACGGCTTAAATCGACGACAAAGTAGATGAAAGAATGATCTTCTGCATTTAGGACGGCTTCAATTGCTCCTAAATCTGGCATCCAAATGGGGCCCGGAGGTAGTCCTCGGTTTTTATAAGTGTTGTAGGGAGATTTAATCTTCAAATCTTTATAGAGTACCCTTCGGATTACTGTGTCATAATTATTAAAGGCCTTTTTCATAGCGTATATCACAGTCGGGTCTGCCTGTAAACGCATGCGCTTTTTAAGTCGATTCAGATATACTCCTGCGACACGGGGTCTTTCATCCGCTTTGAGGGTCTCTCGCTGAACAATGGCTGCCAAAGAACTCACTTCTACCGGACTAAGCCCTAATTGCTCGGCTTGCTTGAGGCGCTTTGAGTTCCAAAAACGTTTGTACTCCTTTTGCATGCGCTCGCGAAAAGCAAGGGCGGAGGTGTTCCAAAAGAAACTGTAGGAGTTGGGCAGATACATTGCCAGAGCCGTATCTTCATTAAAGCCAGAACGTTCTAAAAAATCGGAATCTCTAAATGCCTCTACCAAGGAAATGCTGTCGGCTTCTATTTGCTTGGCTATTTTACCGGCTAAATTTTCAAGTCGCTCCGCATTGTTAAAGGTCACATTGATTTCTACTCCCCCAGCTCTAAGGATATTCACCAAATCATTGTTCCCAACACCCTTTGGAATCCAAAATTTACCGGGACGTATATAGTTGAAATAGCCTTTTTTTTCGGCAGCTAATTGAAAATATTCAGGAGACTTTAAATAAGGCGAGATCAATCCCATAAGCTCCGCAGCAGTACTATTGGTCGGAATATAAACGGCAACCTTTTCTTCTGCAAACTTTGTGTTATCCCATAAAAACACTTGATAAAAGAAAAAAACAAAAGCCCCGCAAAAGGCCACTCCCAGTAAACTAATGATGAGTAATAATCTTCGCCTAATCATGAATGAATTTTTGATAAAGTTGAATGTTGTGAAATTTCCCTTGAGCAAACCACCAATCTTTAAATGTTGCCGTGGGTTGGTAGTGATATTTTTCGAATAATTGCTTTGCAGCTACATTGTCTTCCAGCACTTCTGCATAGAGCTGATGTATATTTAAAACGTCCCGAACATAGGTTTCTAATGCCTGAAGACTTTGTAACGCATATCCATGTCCTTGAAATTGTTCGGCTGTTACAATGGCGACCGCTGCTCTGCGATGGTGTGGATCGAAATCGTATAAATCGATTAGTCCAACAAGACCATTTTTAGAGTGATCTACTCCAAATCTAAACTGCTTAGTTTGCTCTAACGGAAGTTGTGCTTCAGCCAAATACTGCTCTAAAACAAATCGGGAGAGGGGAACTTTATGTGCTGTCAGTGAGAGCCATTTTGCCTGATTTTCAACAGCAAATAAAAAATCAATATCCTCGGGCTCTAACGCCCTTAAATGAACGGATCCTCTGGTCATAAGGGGAGTTCGCCTTTAAACACAAACGTTGCTGGACCGGTCAATAATATATCGGTATAGGCAGATGCAGCGGGGTTGAATTGTACTTTAAGGACGCCCCCCAAGGCGTGCATTTCAATGGTTGTCGATGCAGATTGTTGACTGTAATGCATAGCAATAGCCGCTGCTACCGCTCCTGTTCCACAGGCTAAAGTTTCAGCCTCTACTCCTCTTTCATAAGTCCGGATAGCAAAAGCATTGGGAGACTTTTGCTCCACAAAATTGATGTTCGCTCCTGAAAAACCATGTACATCATGACGCAATTGTTTTCCTAAGGAAGGTACATCGACTTGCTCTAATGCTGAAACTAACTGAACATGGTGTGGAGAACCTGTATCCATAAATATATAATCTCCATGATCGGTAATTTCATGCACCGGATGCATGGAAAGCTCTACTAGATTTGTGGCTACATCTAAACGGGCTTGATGGAGACCATCGGCTGCTGTAAACTGAGTTTTGTCGGCCATTAACTCTAAACGATGGGCAAAGGCTACAGCGCAACGACTGCCATTTCCGCATAGACTCCCTATACTTCCGTCTGCATTGTAATAATCCAGATGGAAATCTGCTGAAGTGGAAGGGTTAATGGTCATCAGTCCGTCTGCCCCCACCCCAAACCTGCGATCACAGAGTTGGGCAAGCGTCTCCTTGCTCAGGTGAAAATCCTCTTGACGATTGTCAAAAAGGATAAAATCGTTCCCAGCGCCCTCGTACTTGTAAAAGGTTACACTCATTTGTCAAAAGTAGAAAAAATATAGGGTGTCTGGATTGTTAAATTCCAGTTAACGCGATTGATTTAAATGATCTAAAAGCTAATTTTGTTAAAAAACAATCGGTTATGAAAAATATCCTTACATATTTAGGCTTGACTGTTGTTAGTTCCCTTCTAACAACTTTCGTTGTGTTGAATTGGAAGGGGAATGTCCCCGAGCAATCTACCACTCCCCAACAAACCCTTATTCCAACAACCTACAGCTATAACAATAGTCCCGTTGCCAAAGGAAGCCTTACAGATTTTACAGCAGCTGCAGAAAAAACAGTTAATACGGTCGTTCATGTCAAAAATACCAGTGCTTATGGAGGCAATAGCTACATGCGTTTTTTTTACGGAGAAGAACCCAAGCGGATTGGAACTGGATCGGGAGTAATCGTTTCACCTGACGGGTATATTATTACCAATCATCATGTCATTGAAGAAGCGACAGCTATCGAAATCACCACAAACGACAATAAAAAATACACGGCTCAACTCATCGGTTCTGACCCCACCGCAGATATTGCAATTTTAAAAATCGAAGCAGAATCACCACTTCCAGCCATTAGTTTCGGAAATTCCGACAATACCAAGGTCGGGGAATGGGTGTTGGCCGTGGGGAATCCCTTCAACCTAAATTCGACCGTAACCGCAGGTATCATCAGTGCAAAATCCAGAGATTTAAGCGAATATGATGGGAAAAATGAATCTTATATCCAAACAGATGCCGCTGTCAACCAAGGAAATAGCGGTGGTGCATTGGTCAATACGCGTGGAGAACTGATAGGCATCAATACGGCAATCACTTCTATATCTGGCGGATTTGTCGGCTATTCATTTGCAGTTCCCAGCAACATTGCCCGGAAAATATTTGAGGATATACTGGAATACGGGAATGTACAGAAAGGCCTGCTCGGTGTTCAGGGCAGTGCATTGAATGCAGATCTTGCTCGAGAACTAGAAATCGAGGAAACAGAAGGATTTTATATTGCAAAACTGGTCCCTGAGATGGGTGCAGAAAGCGCCGGCCTAGCCGTAGGAGACATTATCACTTCTGTCGATGAAGTATCTATTCGGAAGTTTTCAGATCTGAGTGGTTATTTAAGCACTAAACGACCCAACGATGTTGTCAACGTAATTTTTATCCGCGATGGCATCAAAAATGAAAGAAAGGTACGTCTAAAAAAGGTCGTTCGGGCATTACTTCTTGGAATGGAACTTCGTAATCTGAGCCCCTCCGAAAAGGAATCCTTACAAGAAGAAGCACCAGGAGTTTTCATCGATAAAAACGCTAACTACCGTTTAAGACGGTATGGAATAGATGCTGGCTACAGGATTGCACAAATCAATAATCAACTGATTTCTAGCGTCGATGACATCGAGCGAATCGATCCTGAAGATATTCAATCCATTCTTTTTGTGAGCCCTGACGGTATTCGAGAACGTATTCTCTTCAATTGATATCTTTGCATACATGCGCATAGATATCATTACGCTTTTCCCGGAACTTTTAGAAAGTCCTTTTCAGGTGTCTATTATGAAGAGAGCTCTTGACAATGGAAAAGCAGAAGTTCACTTCCACAACCCCAGAGACTACAGTAATAATCGGTACAAACAGGTCGATGACTACCCCTTCGGAGGAGGCGCAGGTATGGTCATGATGGTTGAGCCTATAGATAAGTGTATTCAAGAATTAAAAGCTAAACATGAGTACGATGAAATCATCTATTTAACGCCCGATGGGGAAACCCTTAACCAATCGATTGCCAATCAACTATCGCTTTCCAAGAACCTGATTCTATTGTGTGGACACTACAAAGGAGTAGATCAACGCGTTCGGGACCACTTAGTTACCAAAGAAATATCGATTGGTGATTTTGTACTATCTGGAGGAGAATTGGCGGCTGCAGTTCTGTGCGATAGCATTGTACGCCTATTACCCGGTGTTCTGGGAGATGAGTCCTCTGCCCTAACAGATAGTTTCCAGGACGATATGCTGGCCCCGCCTATTTATACTCGCCCAGCTAATTATAAGGGTTGGGAAGTCCCGGAAATTCTGACTTCAGGGAACACGCCTAAAATTGAAGAATGGCGAGAACAACAAGCCATCACAAGAACTCAAGAGCGCAGACCTGACCTATTGAACGATACCGATCGATAAGTTCCTAGAACTATTTTAAATTTCACAAATTAATTGTAATTTTGCACCCGACTTGTGAACCTCTGACGAAAACCGTGCATGTTCGCCGGTGATCATTTAAATTAAAAAAGCATGGAAGCTTTAATCAACTTTGTACAAGACGAATTTGTTCAACAAAAAGATTTCCCAGACTTCTCTACTGGGGACACCATCACGGTATATTATGAAATTCGTGAAGGTGAAAAAGTAAGAACACAGTTTTTTAGAGGTGTTGTTATCCAGATCAAGGGAAGTGGGCGTACCAAAACCTTCACCATCCGAAAAATGTCTGGAACAGTAGGCGTAGAAAGAATCTTCCCTATCAACTTACCAGCCCTCCAAAAAATTGAAGTGAATAAAAAAGGGAAAGTACGTCAGTCACGTATTTACTATTTCAAACAGCTTCGTGGGAAGAAAGCTCGTATAAAAGAAGCTTAATTTCCATCTCTATTAATCCTTTCTTTTGAAAGGATTTTTTTTGGGATTAATCTGCTGATGACTCCTGATCGAAACCGAATTTATTGATTATTTAAACTGAATTTGAATTATGTCCAAAATTAAAGTAGCCCATCCTGTAGTGGAGATTGATGGGGACGAAATGACTAGAATCATTTGGAAATTTATCAAGGAACAACTCATCCTTCCTTATGTAGACGTTGAATTATTGTATTACGACTTGGGGCTTGAATATCGAGATGAAACCAACGACCAAGTAACGATCGATGCGGCAGAAGCCATCAAAAAATACAATGTTGGGATTAAATGTGCTACCATTACTCCCGATGAAGGACGCGTTGAGGAATTTAAACTCAAAAAAATGTATCGTTCTCCGAATGGTACTATTCGAAATATTGTTGGTGGAACCGTATTCCGCGAACCCATCATCATGAAAAATGTCCCCCGATATGTACAAGGATGGACGAAACCTATCTGTATTGGTCGTCATGCCTTTGGAGATCAGTACAAGGCTACAGATATCGTTACGCAAGGGAAAGGAAAACTAACGATGACCTTTACCCCTGAAAATGGAGATGAGCCACAAACTTGGGAGGTCTATAACTTCCAAGAAGATGGTGTTGCCATGAGTATGTACAATATCGACTCCTCTATTTATGGTTTTGCTCGTTCATGTATGAACCGCGCATTAGATAAAGGGTGGCCCTTATACCTTTCTACCAAAAACACCATCATGAAAGCCTATGATGGCCGCTTTAAAGATATTTTTCAAGAAGTATTCGAAAATGAATTCCAAGAGCGCTTTGAAGCTGCAGGCATCACTTACGAGCACAGACTCATCGATGATATGGTCGCCGCAGCCATGAAGTGGAATGGTGGTTTTGTATGGGCTTGTAAGAACTATGACGGAGATGTACAGTCCGATACGGTAGCCCAAGGATTTGGTTCTTTAGGGCTTATGACATCTACCCTTGTTACCCCAGACGGAAAGACCTTGGAAGCAGAAGCTGCCCATGGAACCGTTACACGCCACTATCGTGAACACCAAAAAGGGAATGCAACTTCTACCAATCCTATTGCTTCTATTTTTGCTTGGACGCGAGGTCTTGAACATCGAGGGAAGCTAGACGATAACCAAGCACTTGTGGATTTTTGCCACGCCTTAGAAGCGGTTTGTATTGAAACCGTTGAAAGTGGAAAAATGACAAAAGATTTAGCACTGTTGATTCACGGTAAAGAAATGAATGAAAGTCATTACTTAACCACACAAGGCTTCTTAGACGCCATCAAAGAAAATCTAGACAACAAGCTAAACGCTTAATTTAAAACGCTACTTCGGTAGCGTTTTTTTTTGCCCTCCATTTAAATTTTAAAGATCTTTATGCTATGACATTCAAGAAGATCACTGAGGAGGATTCCCTATATAAGGACTTAGAGAAAACTCCTACAGCTACGCTTTTATCGCAAATGCATGCTGAAAATATTAAATCTGTGCAGGCCCTCGAAAAGGCCTTGCCTCAGATTGAGAGCACGATAGAAAAGGTCGTTGAACAACTACAAAAAGGAGGACGCTTGTTTTATATTGGTGCAGGTACTAGTGGTCGTTTGGGTGTTTTAGATGCCAGCGAATGCCCCCCTACTTTTGGATCCTTACCCGACCAGGTCATGGGGCTAATTGCCGGAGGAGATAAAGCCTTAAGATATTCAGTTGAAAATGCAGAAGACGACAGCCTCCAGGGCTGGAGAGAACTATCGGAGCTGCACATTTCTCCTGCAGACATTGTGGTCGGTATAGCTGCTTCTGGAACAACTCCTTATGTGGTGGGAGCACTTCAGCAATGTCAAAAGAATAAGATCCCAACGGTAGGGATTTCGTGTAATCCTAACAGTCCTTTGAGTGGTGTAAGCGACTTTCCTATCGAGGTAATCGTGGGACCAGAATTCATCACGGGTAGTTCACGACTAAAAGCAGGAACTGCCCAAAAACTCGTTCTCAACATGATCTCGACAGCTACTATGGTGCGCTTAGGGAAAATACGCGGCAATAAGATGGTTGATATGCAGATCAAAAATGAAAAACTCCTCCAACGAGGGATTCACATCATAATGGAACAGTCGGGAGTTTCAGCCATACAAGCGCAAGAGCTATTAGAAAAGACAGGGAGCGTACGCGAGGCAATTGCGCTTGCAAAAAAATAATCCTCAGCGAATTAATGTTAGATTACCATGTTAACCTATTCAACTGGAAAATCATTCATTTCTGCAGCTTAGTTATCTTTATCCTATGAACAAACAACTTCTCCAAAAGGGACTTCAGCGAATCGCATTTGCCATATTGGCAGCCTTTACGGGACCCGTTGTGCTTATGCAAGCCTTTCAGAATGAAGACCATCCCTGGTTTTGGCCGGTATTTGGAGTAGGGGCTCTTCTAGCGCTCTTAGCCATTGGTCTTGGCTTTTGGGGAATCCGGTTACTGTTGAATGGACTTTTAGGGCCGAAAAAAAGACAAACTCCATCCTAAGGATTTGCGCCAGATTTAAGAAGAACTATCTTTGCGCTAAAATATCTAACAGGATGATCGAAATCCAATTCCCCGACGGGAATACTCGAAGCTACACTGCAGGAACTACCGCTCTAGAAGTAGCACAAGACATTAGCGAAGGACTCGCCCGAAATGTACTTTCGGCAAAATTTAACGATCAAACCATTGAAGCAAGCACGCCCCTGAGCGAAAATGGAATGCTTCAATTTTTCACTTGGAATGATACGGAGGGAAAAACAGCCTTTTGGCATTCCTCTGCACACGTATTGGCCCAAGCAATCTTAGATATTTATCCGGATGCTAAGCTAACGATAGGGCCAGCTATTGAAAACGGTTTTTACTACGATGTCGACTTTGGCGAAACGTCTGTTTCAGAGAAAGACCTTCCGGCCATCGAAAAAAAGTTTTTAGAATTCGCACGGCAGAAGTTTAATTTTCAAATGAGGACTGCATCTAAAGCAGATGCATTGGCCTATTATAAAGAACGCAAAAACCCTTTTAAGGTAGAATTGATCGAAAATTTGGAAGATGGCACGATCAGTTTTTGCGATCATGCCGATTTTACTGATCTCTGCCGTGGTGGGCACATCCCACATACCGGTTTCATCAAAGCCGTGAAACTATTGAATGTTGCGGGTGCCTACTGGCGTGGCGATGAGACAAAGCCTCAACTGACCCGCGTATATGGAATTTCATTCCCCAAGCAAAAAGAATTAAAGGCTTATTTAGAACTGTTAGAGGAAGCGAAAAAAAGAGATCATCGTAAATTGGGAAAAAGCTTAGAGCTTTTCACTTTCTCACAAAAAGTAGGACAAGGACTTCCCTTATGGCTCCCCAAAGGGACGGCTTTAAGAGAGCGTTTGGAAAACTTCCTCAAAAAAGCCCAAAAAAAAGCGGGATACGAGCAAGTCATTTCTCCACACATCGGAAATAAGGAATTGTACATGACCTCTGGTCATTATGAAAAATACGGGGCCGATAGCTTTCAGCCAATTGAAACACCCGCGGAAGGAGAATCTTTTTTACTAAAACCGATGAACTGCCCCCATCATTGTGAAATTTACAAAAACCGCCCGTGGAGCTACAAAGACCTCCCAAAACGCTACGCAGAATTTGGGACGGTCTATCGATACGAGCAAAGTGGTGAATTACATGGCCTCACCCGAGTACGTGGTTTTACACAAGACGATGCGCACATTTTTTGTACGCCCGACCAATTAGATGAAGAATTTAAGAAGGTTATCGATTTAGTATTATATGTATTTCAATCTCTTGGTTTTGAAGACTTTGTTGCACAAGTTTCCCTCAGGGATCCTGAAAATCCAGGGAAATATATCGGGTCTAATGAAAACTGGGACAAGGCAGAAAGAGCTATTGTAAATGCAGCTAAGGAGAAAGGACTGAACTATGTTATTGAAACAGGGGAAGCGGCATTCTATGGACCTAAATTAGACTTTATGGTACGCGATGCCCTTAACCGCCAATGGCAACTGGGAACGATACAAGTAGACTATAATCTACCTGAACGTTTTGATCTTACCTATAAAGGGGCAGACAATGAAATGCATCGTCCTGTGATGATTCATCGGGCTCCCTTTGGTTCGATGGAACGTTTCGTGGCCATCCTATTAGAGCACACTGGGGGGAACTTCCCGCTTTGGCTAACACCAGAACAAGTCATCGTGCTCTGTGTCAGTGAGAAGCATAAAAAATATGCTGAAAAAGTTTTAAATGAGTTAGAAAATAACGAAATTCGCGCCCTGCTAGATGATCGGAATGAGACAATTGGCAAAAAAATCCGTGAAGCGGAGATGGCTAAGTTCCCATACATGATTATCTTAGGAGAAAAAGAAGCAACCGATGACGTTGTGTCGATACGAAAGCATCAACAAGGCGACATGGGAAGTATGAAAGTCGAAACTTTTGTTTCGATGATTCAGGATGAAATTGCCTCGACAATTTCAACATTTGAAGCGTAATTTAAATTTGTAAGTCATAGCAATACGTAGAAGAAGAACGAATCGCCCGGGGCGAGTTATCAAAGAAAATCCTCACCGGATTAATGAAAAGATCTATGCTCAGGAGGTACGCCTAGTCGGCGACAATGTTGAGGTAGGTGTTTACAAGTTGGGCAAAGCTCGAGCCTTGGCAGAAGAGCAGGAACTCGACTTGGTGGAGATTTCTCCAAAAGCAGTACCACCCGTTTGTAAGATTCTTGATTATAAGAAATTCTTGTACGAGCAAAAGAAGCGTGAAAAAGCGATGAAATCTAAGGCCACTAAGGTCGTTATTAAGGAAATTCGTTTTGGACCGCAGACAGACGAACACGACTATGAATTTAAAAAGAAACACGCGGAAAAGTTTTTAAAGGAGGGCGCTAAGCTAAAAGCTTTTGTGTTCTTCAAAGGCCGATCTATCGTGTTTAAAGAGCAGGGACAAATATTGCTTTTGCGTTTGGCCCAAGATTTAGAAGAGTTAGGTAAAGTAGAACAACTACCTAAACTAGAAGGAAAACGAATGACGATGTTTATCGCACCAAAAAAATAAATTAAAACACAGCAGTCATGCCAAAAATGAAGACCAAATCAAGTGCTAAAAAGCGTTTTAAATTGACCGGAAGCGGAAAAATTAAGCGTAAACACGCATTTAAAAGTCATATTTTAACCAAAAAGTCTAAAAAGAGAAAGCTTGCTCTTACCCACAGTGGATTGGTGCATGAGCGAGACGAAAATAGTATAAAGGAACAATTGCGATTGAAGTAATTCTTCCTTTGGTTTTTAAAATAAGTTTCACCCAGAAGTTGTGCCTCTAAGTGCTTTTGCCGCCGACTTCTAAAAAATGTAATTATGCCAAGATCAGTTAACTCTGTAGCGTCTAGAGCCCGACGTAAAAAAGTGCTCAAACAAGCAAAAGGATATTTCGGACGACGTAAGAACGTTTGGACAGTCGCCAAAAATGCTGTCGACAAGGCCATGCAATATGCCTATCGCGACCGTAAAACCAAAAAACGCAACTTTCGTGCCCTTTGGATTGCTCGTATCAATGCAGGAGCAAGACAACACGGAATGTCTTACAGTAAATTTATGGGACAAATAAAGGCTAACAATATTGCGCTGAACAGAAAAGTTCTTGCAGACTTAGCTATGAATCATCCCGATGTTTTTAAGGCAATTGTCGAAAAAATAAAATAAGAACAAGCCCTCTATCGAGGGCTTTTTTTTGCGCTATGTTAAAGATATATCACAACCCACGGTGTCGGAAGTCACGCGAGGCACTTTCTTTATTGGAAAACTCAGGCACCCCACACGAAGTTATTCTATACCTCAAAGAACCGCCAACCCCCGAAGAACTTCGAACATTAATAGAACTCCTTGGCATCCCCCCTGTTGATCTTGTTCGGAAGAATGAAGCACTCTGGAAGGATAATTACAAGCAACGGGAATGGTCCGATGAAAAATTGATTCAGTTACTCACGGACCACCCCAAACTCATCGAAAGACCTTTGATCTTTACAGATAAAAGAGCTGTAATTGGCCGACCCATCGAAAATCTTCAGACTCTTCTCAAACAATTGGACCAAAGTACATGAAAAAACACGTTTTTTTTCTTAGCCTGCTATCTCTTCTTTGCTTTGATACTGCGCTAGCGCAACAATCAATTTTGATCAGTGGAATCGTAAAGGATTCTTCAACAAAGACGCCCCTAGAATATGCTTCGATAGTCTTCACTCAGGAGGAGAAAGTATTGGGGGGAATTACAAATCAGGCAGGGAAATTCGAAATTGAAATCCCCAAAGGGACATACCAGCTTCAGGTGGAATATCTGGGGTTCGAAACTTATCAAATCTCTAACCTTAACCTGCAGTCAAATATTCAGCTAGAGGATATTTTACTTCGTGAACAAGCAAATGCACTGGATGGAGTAGAACTCGTGGGTGAAAAAACAGAAGTAGAAGTTCGACTCGATAAACGCATCTACAATGTAGGGAAAGACATCACTGTCCGCGGCGGTAGCGTAGCCGATGTGCTCGATAATGTCCCGGCCGTTTCTGTAGATATCGATGGAAATGTCGCCTTACGCGGCAACTCAAATGTTCGCATTCTAATCAACGGAAAACCCTCAGGATTGGTTGGGCTTTCAGGACCTCAGGGATTACAACAAATCCCAGCAGAATCGATCGAAAAAGTAGAGGTCGTTACGGCGCCTTCTGCTCGATATGACGCCCAAGGCACCGCAGGAATTTTAAATATTATTCTCAAGAGAGAAAAATTACTGGGAATCAATGGAAATATCGTCTTAAATGGCGGTGTTCCGGAAAATTATGGAGGTTCATTAAGTGCCAACTGGAGGAAAGGTAATTGGAACCTATTTAACACCTCTTCCTGGAACAAAAATACTTCTGAAACACCAGGAGAGTCTCGGGTGGAATATTTTAACGGCGACCAGCCCAGTACTTTTCTGGAAGAAGACCGCACCTATACACGCGACAGAAATAATGCCTTTACGAATATTGGATTGGAATATTATTACAGTGAAAAAAATTCCATCAGTATCAGCGGTTTCATTCGAGATTCCGACCGCTTAAACGGTACGGATAATTATATCTCAAATTTCGATGCGCAAGGAAATAATACCAATCGAACACTTCGACAGCAATCTGAAGATGAATTGGACGCGTCTAGACAACTAAGCCTGAATTGGGATCATAACTTTAATGATGATGGCCATAAACTAACAGCGACCATTCAATTGGAAAAAAGTCAAGAAGATGAAATTGGAAACATCACCAACTTTCCAATCCTTCCAGCCAGAACAGACCCTTCCTTGGAACGAATTGAAACCTATGAAGATCAGAAGCAGGACTTAGTTCAACTCGATTATGTTTGGCCGATTGATGAGAATACTCAGTTCGAATTGGGATATCGAGGAACTTTTGAAACCCAAGAAACAGACTATAAAGTTTCCTACCTTCAAGATGATAGCTACACATTAGATTCAAATTTGAGCAATGTCCTAGAATATGTAGAAAATGTCCATGCGGCATATTCACAGTATGGTAAGAAGATCGAAAGGTTTTCTTTTTTAGTGGGACTGAGAATGGAAGCATCGCATATAGAAGTCAATCAAAAAACGACCAATGATTATGTCACCAAGGAATATGTCGATTGGTTCCCTACCTTAAATATTTCCTACGAATTTGAAGAGACCAAGAGTATGACATTGGGTATCAGCCGGCGTATTCAGCGGCCGTGGTCCCGATCGTTGAACCCCTTCCCTTCTCGGAATAGCGCCACCAATTTATGGCAAGGAAATCCGGATCTAGACCCCAGTTATTCCAGTAGCTTTGATTTGGGCTACTTGCATCAGTTGGATAAGATTACCCTCAATGGGTCTGTATACTATCAGAACACTACTGGGGTAGTCAACTATATTCAGGAAGATACAGGCGAAACCGTAGAAGTGGGCGACCCTGCTGTTGAAGTCCCTGTTTTACGGTCAAACCCCGTAAACTTGTCTGAAAACAACAGAATAGGAGCTGAAGGGTCTATCAGTTATAATCCTAATCGAAAATCGAGGTATAGTATCAATGCTAATTTTTTTAGAAGTGAAACCTTGGGTAGCTATAACGGTACTGTTTTTGATGCGACCAACATCAGTTGGTTTGTTCGGTTCAATAGTTATATCCGACTTCCAAAAGATTTTAACTGGCAGATGCGTGTATTTTATCGTGGTCCTAGAGAAAACGCACAGACGAAGCGATCGGGCGTTGCCAGTCTTTCGGGGGCGATAAACAAAAATTTATTCGACAATAAAGCAACGATTTCTCTTAGAGTCAGAAATCTGTTTAACCTAAGTAAATCAAGATCAGAGACTAGAACACCGTCCTTTGCTAGCGAAGGGCTCTACCAAAGGGGTCAGCAGCAATTTGTGATGTCATTTACCTTTAGGGTTAACCAGCAGGACAACAAACGCAAACGCCAAGGTGGAAACGGAAATGGTGGAGATTACGGCGGCGACGGGGCTGAAGAATTCTAAGCCTCCTGGTCGGCTACCTCACCACTTTTTTTCTGACGACTTTCTTTAAAGCGCTCGATTAAATTCCCAAACAACCAGTAAGGAATAACAAAGGTCAATAAGAAAATCATGAGCCAGAAGCCAATCGTTAAGATGGTTAAAAAGGCAAGAAAACCGAGATATTGATCAAATTCAAACATACTTTCTAAAATCTTAGCACAAAATTAATCATTTTTGCGATAGCAAAAGTTTAGAAAAGCATTACATATGAACATTCGAATAGAAAAAGATACTATCGGCCCTGTAGAAGTCCCAGCAAATGCCTATTGGGGGGCACAAACTGAACGATCCAGACATAATTTTAAAATTGGACCTTCAGCCTCTATGCCGATTGAAATCGTCCATGGATTTGCCATTCTTAAAAAAGCGGCTGCGCATACCAATGCCGCCTTAGGAGTTCTTGAGCCGCATAAACGAGATTTAATCGCTCAAGTATGTGATGAAATTTTAGCCGGAAAATTAGACGACCAATTTCCATTGGTGATTTGGCAAACCGGATCGGGCACCCAAAGTAATATGAATATCAATGAAGTTGTTGCCAACCGAGCGCATGTACTCGAAGGCAATACTTTGGGAGAAGGGACTAAAACCTTACAGGCTAACGATGATGTCAATAAATCTCAATCCTCGAACGATACTTTCCCAACAGCTATGCACATTGCAGCCTATCAGATGATTGTGGAATGTACTCTTCCGGGCGTTACAAAATTAAGAGAAGCACTTCATCTAAAAGCCGAATCCTTCAAAGAGGTCATAAAAATCGGACGCACGCATCTGATGGATGCTACCCCCCTATCCTTGGGGCAAGAATTCTCTGGTTATGTTTCTCAGCTAGATCACGGTATTAAAGCGCTCCAGAACACCTTAGATCATTTATCGGAATTGGCATTAGGAGGGACTGCCGTAGGAACTGGAATTAATACCCCTGAGGGCTATTCTGAAAAAGTGGCGGAATATATCTCGGAATTTTCTGGACTTCCCTTAAAAACTGCTGAAAATAAATTTGAAGCCCTAGCCGCTCACGATGCTATTGTAGAGACCCATGGAGCTCTAAAACAAATTGCGGTGTCCCTCAATAAAATAGTCAATGATATACGCCTGATGGCTTCTGGTCCACGATCGGGGATTGGAGAATTAATTATTCCAGCAAATGAACCCGGGAGTTCTATCATGCCTGGGAAAGTTAATCCTACCCAATGTGAGGCGATGACTATGGTCTGTGCTCAGGTCATGGGGAACGACACGGCCATTAGTGTAGGGGGAGCGCAAGGTCATTATGAGCTAAACGTCTTTAAACCAATGATGGCCGCAAATATTTTATCGTCTGCTCGCCTGATTGGAGATGCCTGTATCAGTTTTTCTGAAAGATGTGTAGAAGGAATTGAACCCAATTTCCAAAGAATCGATGAACTGATGCAAAATTCACTGATGCTTGTTACTGCGCTCAACACAAAAATTGGCTACTACAAGGCAGCGGAAATTGCAAATAAAGCACATACCGAAGGGACCACCCTAAAGGAAGCTGCAGTTGCAACCGGTTATTTGACAGCCGAAGAATTCGACGAGTGGGTAAGACCTGAAACCATGATCGGTAATGCATAAGGATCTTCAAATTGTAAAATTTGAACCTCACCACAAAGAAGCCTTTGTTCAGTTAAATTACCAATGGCTGGAGGAATTCTTTGAGGTTGAACCCTACGACAAGATGGTCCTAGAACAATGTGAAACAAAAATTCTAGAACCAGGAGGCTATATATTTATGGCACTAATGGGCCAGGAAACAGTGGGAACATTTGCCTTTGTTAAACAAGCCGAAGGAGTCTATGAATTTACAAAAATGGCCGTTAAGCCCCGTTTGCGAAACCAAGGGATCGGCAATGAAATGATGCGTTTCTCCATTCATTTTGCCGAGCGACATCACTGGAAAAAATTGGTGCTTTTTTCCAATAGAATCCTAAAAAATTCTATCTACCTCTATCAGAAATATGGATATGTAGAAATCCCTATGCAAGATGATGTCCCCTACAAACGCGGAGATATTCAAATGGAACTTGATCTATATTAGAGCAGTTATACTCTACCGCGAAGGGCATTAAAAGCCCACGCAAGTGCATAAAAGCCGGCTCCAGCAATTCCAAAGCCAAGTGCGTATTCTCGATATTTTACGACCCCTATCAAAACCAATGCTGTACCGATTACAAACATTGCAATGGAAGCATACCCAAAAATTTTATTTTTATCGAGTTTCATAATTGAAGGCAAATATCGCAAAAAAAGCTTTGCAACTCTACACCCTATGCTGAAGGATTAATTTGTAATTTCGTTTAAATTGCTGCTATGAATCTTGAAAAAGAAAAAAACAAGGATTTCCATAAGCTTGCCAACTCAAGTATTGCTCAACTACAGGCAAAAATAAAATGTGGTGGGGGGAAGCAAAAACTCCAAAAACTACGCGATAAAGGAAAGCTAACCGCACGAGAACGAATAGATTACCTCCTGGACACACCTGAAGAAGCCCTTGAAATTGGGAGTTTTGCAGCCTACCAAATGTATGCTGATCACGGGGGATGCCCCGCCGCAGGAGTGGTCGTTAAAGTTGGAAAAGTTTCTGGAAAACGCTGTGTTATTGTCGCCAACGATGCATCCGTAAAGGCCGGAGCATGGTTCCCAATGACCGCCAAAAAAAATCTACGCGCCCAAGAAATAGCCTTAGAAAATAATATCCCCATCATTTATTTGGTAGATAGTGCAGGTGTTTACCTCCCCTTGCAGGACCAAAGTTTTCCAGACAAAGATCATTTCGGTCGTATTTTTAGAAATAATGCGAAAATGAGTAGTCAGGGGATTGTTCAAATCGCAGCCATTATGGGAAGTTGTGTCGCTGGTGGGGCCTATTTACCCGCTATGTCCGATGAAGCCATTATTGTCAACGGTACGGGATCTATTTTTCTGGCTGGAAGCTATTTAGTAAAAGCCGCCATAGGGGAAAGTATAGACAATGAAAGCCTCGGAGGCGCAACAACGCATTCAGCCATCAGTGGGGTAACAGACTTTAAAGCGAAAGACGATCCGGAAGCATTGGATCGCATCTGCAAAATCATAGGCTCGTTAGGGGATACTCCCAAAGCAGGCTTTAACCGCATAGAGGCAGTAGCTCCTGAAAAGGACTACGACAGTCTTTATGAACTATTGCCTCCCTTGGGAAGCCAACCCTACGACATGACAGAAGTTCTCGACCGCTTAGTAGATGCGGGAAGTTTAGAATTATACAAACCTGAATATGGGCAAACGCTCATCACTGCCTTTGCTCGGATCGACGGGTGGTCCGTCGGAATTGTCGCTAACCAGCGAAAGATGGTTAAAAACAGTGCTGGAGAAATGCAATTTGGTGGGGTTATTTATAGCGATTCTGCCGATAAAGCCACACGATTTATCGCCAATTGTAATCAGCGTAAAATTCCGCTTGTCTTTTTACAAGACGTCACTGGATTTATGGTAGGAAGCAAGGCTGAACACGGTGGAATCATAAAAGATGGAGCTAAGATGGTAAATGCTGTCGCGAATTCTGTTGTACCCAAATTCACCGTTATTGTCGGTAATTCTTTTGGAGCTGGCAATTATGCCATGTGTGGCAAAGCTTTCGACCCAAGACTAATACTGGCTTGGCCCAAAGCAAAGATGGCGGTAATGGGAGGAGATCAGGCCTCACAGGTACTTTTGCAAATTCAAAAAGCAACCTTGAAAAAGGAAGGGAAAGAAATGGATGCTCAAAAAGAGCAAGCCCTTTTGGATAAAATAACCCAACAATATCAGGAGCAAACCGTTGCCACTTATGCTGCTAGTCGCCTGTGGACAGATGAAATTATCCAACCCGAAAAAACGCGCCATTGGATTAGCGAAGGAATCGCTTTGGCCAATGAAGCCCCATTGACTGAAAAATTTAATATGGGAGTTCTACAGGTCTAAACCAACTTTGGCTAAAGTTGCTTTACGGTTAACTTTATGACTAACAGTACGTACAAACTCTGATACAGCTATGACCGATTTGGGTTTGTGGTAGGCCTTAAAATCTATTTGTTCGAGTTTCGCTTCCAAGTCCGTCTGCAGAGCGGAAGTTTGTTCAACGACCAGTACTAATTTCTGTCCTAAACTTTCATCCGGGAGTCCACAGACAAAAAAAGGAAGATCGATAAAGGGTTCAATTTGTTTTTCGACAAGTTCTGGCTGAATCTTTATTCCTCCACTATTGATGATAAAATCTTTTCTTCCTTTCCACTCAAACCTATTCTGATCGACCAGTTCTACCAAATCTCCGGTTACGATTTCCTCCGGATGCAACAGTGGGGCTTTCACGACTAAGCACCCCTCTTCATTTTGGCGAATACTCACCTGCGGTAAAGTCTGAAAGGGTAAATTTTCTGATGAAACTCTTCTCAGTGCAATATGGGTTAGTGTTTCAGTCATCCCATAGGTTTCATAAATTTTGGAGGTCGCCAAGGCTGCCTTGTTTCGAAGTGCAAGACTCATAGGAGCACCACCCACCAAAAGAACCTTCACACGATGTATATCGGTCAATGAATGCTCCAACTGAAGTGGGATAAAGGCAGAAAAATCATAGTCTTTAGAAGTGTCCTCCAGAGGATTTCTAACAGGGTCCATTAAATCCAAAGACCATCCGAGTATCAGGGCTCTTACAAACATCATTTTCCCGGCGATGAAATCGATCGGTAAACAATTCAGCGCTCTTGTACCCACTGGTAAATTTAAATACTCCGCCGTGAGCAAAGCAGAATGAACCATCGATTGCTTTTGGACACGAATTTCTTTAGGCTCCCCTGTCGTTCCAGAGGTACGCAGCGTAATTTCAGGACGGTGATCGATCCAGTCCAAGATAAAATTCCCCAAGGTTTGTTCCCTGGGTGTTCCCTCCTTGATAAAACTGTAGGCAACTTCCCAAAGTTGTTCCCGGGAATAATGAAAGCCATTGATCTGGAAACGATTGTGAATCTTAGAATAATGCGGTGTCTTCATTCGGTTGAAGCTGGATTGGAGAATAGTTTTGCTGGAATAGTCGACCACTGATACTTTAGTTGAAGCAACCAAAATAAAAGCGGGTAAATTAAAAACAGTTCCCCAAAAGTACTGAACGTAAGCTGCGGATCGGAAACATCGATAAAGAGGGAATTGGTCTGAAAAGCTGTCCAATCGGCAGTGACTAAAATAGCTGCAACCAGATTGTTGGCCGCATGAAATCCGATGGCTAGTTCATTACCGTCATCCATTAAGGTAAGTAGTCCCCAAAACATTCCTGTTCCAATATAGAAGGCCAAAAGACCATAGCCCATTTTGGCAATCTCGGGGTTGTAGATATGTAAGAGACCGAAAATTATCGAGGTCATCAGCCAAGCAAACCAAGGCCTGGGAACAATTTTACTAAAGCCCTGTAGCAGATACCCTCTAAATAAAAGCTCTTCTAGAGTGGTTTGTAGCGGAACCAACAGTACTGCAATAATTAGCATTCCCGCAAACGGATACGGATCAAAGTTCCAACGATAATTTTCTGGGTGAAGAACATATTCAATTCCAAAAAATATTAGTACGATACAAGACCATAGGACAAATGCAAACCGAACCCGGCTCCAATCCATTGTCGGACGAGTAGATATAATGGAAAGCATTGAACGTTCGTGTAATTTACGCACTACTAACCACAGTCCTGCCACTCCAACAGCAAAGGGTAAAAGCAACAAGAAGAGTCTATAGTTGGGGGAAATCTCATTTAAAGCCGCCATAGGGTTGTTGGGATCGGGGGAACCACCGCTTTCGAATAAAGCAACCACCAGTGGAATCTGACCGAGAAAATTGATTAAAATCACGACCAAAGAGCCGAGTAGATAAAATCCAAAACCTATTTTTTTGGATTCTTTAGGAAGAATAAACATACTTACAAATTAAGTGCCCAACGATTGAGTTTACGATGCTCAAGATACCCATTTTTCACCTCTAAATAACCCTTCGGATTATTTGTGAACAAACCACCCGTCCCAAGGCCCTGATGCCCCTCTATTGGAAGAGTAGCAGTCCATTGAGCAATAGCATTTAACCCTATATTACTTTCTAGTGCACTGGTAATCCACCAGCCAATCTGGGCAGAATTGGCCAGTTGAATCCATTCCACTGAGGCTTTGAAACCACCCAACAAGCCAGGTTTTAAAATGATGTACTGAGGGTTTATGGCCGACAGCAACTCCTTTTTTTGCTGAGGGCGGTGAATCCCAATCAACTCTTCATCCAAAGCAATCGGAAGTGGGGTACTACCACAAAGTTTGGCCATATGCTCCCATTGACCTGCTTGAATCGGTTGTTCAATGGAGTGTAGACCCAGCTTTGCTAATCGTTCTAATTTAGACAAAGCCTCCTCATTTGCAAAAGCCCCATTTGCATCTACGCGTATAGTCAGATCTGGAACTGCATATCTTTTTCTGAGTTGCTGAATCAGGGAGTATTCTGCATCGAAGTCTAAAGCACCAATTTTTAATTTTATGCAACTAAAGCCCTCAGCCAACTTAGCATCTATTTGTTCTTGCATAAATTCTAAAGACCCCATCCATACAAGCCCGTTTATAGGAATTTTCTTCTCCCCCTGTACAAAAGAACTGGGGTATAAAGCAAAAGGGTGATCGGCCTGAAGACTTTTCTCTAACTGCTCTATCCCAAAACGGATACTCGGATATTTTTCCCAGTCGCTTGCCTGGTATTGCTTCTTCTTCCAAAGGTCTATAGCACTATGTAATTGATCTTCAAAATCTGGAAAATCATCTGCACTAAGACCTCGAAATAATGGGAACTCAGCAACCCCCAAGTAGGAGTTGTTTTCCATAACAAAAGCAAAGTAGGTTTCTTTTTCGTGCAATATCCCCCTTGAAGTACCACCGGGTCGGATAAACTTCAAAAAATGTTGGACTAGTTTAACTTCCATGGCCGATTATCAAAAAAATCCAATAAAATACGGCACTAAAAAAAGCCGTCAGCGCCAAAGGTTTGAGCTGTGCATCTAACTTCTCAGGTGTAGGAAAGGGTTTCCTCTTAGGAATTCGTAACAAAATCAATAATGGGAGAAGATATGCCAATTGAGCATAGGATAAGGGTTGCGATCGAATGATAACTGCGGTGAAACACGCACATGCAATCAATAGAAGGCTAATCTGATATTTAAATGCAGTTGAAAGTCCCCATTGTACGACCAAGGTATTTTTTCCGGACTGACGATCGTTTTCAAAATCACGCATATTGTTCAGATTAAGTACGCCAACACTCAAGGTACCAAAGACTACCGTAAAGAGAACTGCATCCCAACTCAATTGCTGGACTTGAAGAAAGTAGCTGCCAAGGACACTTACCCCTCCAAAAAAGATAAATACAAAGAGGTCTCCCAAGCCTCGGTAACCATAGGCATTTTGGCCTACTGTATATTTAATGGCGGCAACCACAGCCAATACCGCTAAGCCTAAAAACAAGAGAACTAAGCCATATTGGTCTGGATTAAATGCTGCGCCAATCAGAAATATCGAAGATAGCACTCCCAGCAATGATAAAACCCACATAGCTGTTTTTAACGCCTGAGCAGTTAGCAATCCAGATTGTAATGCACGTGCAGGACCTAGGCGGTTTTCATTGTCCGTCCCTTTTACCCCATCGCCATAATCGTTGGCAAAATTGGAGAGAATCTGAAAAATAGATGCCGTGACAACTGCTCCCCAAAAAATATGGGATTGGAAGATCCCCGCTTGCCAAGCTAAAGCATTCCCTCCAATAATTCCAGATAATGAAAGCGGAAGGGTTCGCAGACGTGCCGCTAACACCCATGCCTTAAGCCAATTGGGCTTTGCCATGTGTTAAAAATTAGGGGAATTTAGGGTATTGTTTAAAGTTTGGCGTTCGCTTTTCCAAAAAGGCTTTTTTTCCTTCCTGTGCTTCCTCCATCAAGTAATACATCAGAGTAGCATCTCCTGCTAATTGCATGAGACCGTGCTGTCCGTCAAGCTCCGCATTCAAACAACGTTTTACCATACGAAGGGCCAGAGGACTCCTTTGTTGCATAATCTTACACCATTCAACAACCGTATCTTCTAAGTCCTGTAATGGAACCACTTTATTCACCAAGCCCATATCTAAAGCTTCCGCAGCAGAATATTGCTGGCATAAAAACCAAATTTCACGTGCCTTCTTTTGGCCGACATGACGCGCTAAATAAGAAGAACCAAAGCCACCATCGAAGCTACCCACCTTAGGACCTGTTTGCCCAAAAATGGCATTATCGGAGGCGATAGTAAGATCGCACACGACATGTAATACATGCCCCCCTCCTATCGCATATCCGTTAACCATGGCTACCACTGGTTTTGGAATTTCTCTAATCCGTTTGTGAAGGTCCAAAACGTTTAGACGTGGAACTCCATCCTCGCCAACATAGCCCCCTACACCTTTAACGTTCTGATCGCCACCACTACAAAAAGCTTTTTCACCCGCTCCAGTGAAAACAATGACATCTATATCTTCACGCTCTCGACATATTTCCATAGCATCTAGCATTTCGAAGTTGGTCTCTGGACGAAAAGCATTGTACACTTGCGGTCGATTAATGGTTATTTTTGCAATCCCTTCAAAAAGTTCAAACTTAATGTCTTCATAGTCCTTTAGGGTTGTCCACTTTCTCATTTGCATACTTCTTTTTAGTTATGAATTTTTGTGATGTGCAAGATATTCAAAATAGCTACTTAAAACATCAGGATTCTTTCGGCTAGGGGTGAATATTTCTAAAATTTGGGGACGATTCGAGGAACGAAAAAAATGTTTTAAGCTCGATTTTAGTTTCCATGCACTACTGGCCGAGCGATATTTCCATCCATGCATGCGCGCAAAGTGCTTCGCGTTTAGCTTGTGCTGGGTTTCAAAAAAAATTTCAAACATTCGATCTTTAATCGTGTCCGGAAGGATTCTAAAAATACCTCCTCCTGTATTGTTAATGATAATTAGTCGGAATGAAGAGGGAACCTCGTTTTTCCAGAGGGCGTTGCTGTCATAAAAAAAGCTGAGATCCCCACTAATACAGAGCGTTGGATGTTGGTTGACGATTGCAGCTCCTAGGGCTGTGGAAATACTCCCATCGATTCCACTCGTTCCTCGGTTACAATACATATTGTTTAACAAACGGCTATCGAACAATTGGGCATATCTTACGGCAGAACTATTAGCCATATGTATCTGATAGGCAGTTGGAATACTTCTCCACAGTTGCTGAAAAACATAAAAATCCGAGTAGGACACTTTTTTTTTAAAAAGGTTATGCGCAAGGAGGCGTTCCTCTAGGATGGATTGTCCAAAACTACGGTACTGGCTCAGCAGCGTTAATTTTTTTTCGACAGCACTAAGCAGCTCCATCAAACTCCCTCCGATGGGGGTTACACCCTTAAAATAGGTGTCGTATGCAGGGCTATCGCCAAGGTGGTAATGCTGCTGAGGCGAATATTTTCGTAAAAAATTTTTCACTTTTTTGGAGACCACAAGCCCCCCAACAGTAATCAGTAAATCGGGCTGTAATTCTCCGAAGATGTCTTCTGCATGCGATTGCCGTTCGATTGGAGCAAGCACTACATCGATGTTTTCGATGACCCCTGTTCGCTTGATATTGGATAAAGACTCACTAAAGATCAGGACTTGATCTTTCTTTGAAATATCAGAGAATAGATCACGCAATGCATCATCGGCATCTAAAACACCCACCAGGATTAATACCCTAGATGAAGTTTGTAGATCTATCAGAAGTTGTGGTAATGCTGTATTAACCTCGGCTGTTGGAGATGATTCTAAGGGAATTATATCCTTCGGCTGATATTCTTCTAAACCATAAAGCGGTTCTTCAAATGGGATGTTCAAATGAACTGGTAGTTTAGAGGAGTATAATTCTCCGAAAGCAGTATAAATGGTCTGTTGATTCGCTTCTAATTGTTTCGCCTGAAGCTCTTCAATGTCTGCTTCGGAATCGTTCACTAGCTGCTGCCGATTACTCATCAAAATATTAGCAGTTGCATGTTTAACATCCTGCTGAAGAGTTGCCGAAAATGCCGTAAAGGAACCCATGATATTATCCTGACGTATCGTTTGCCCATCGCCAATATCGATGCGGTAAGAGGGCCGATCGGCCGAAAGAACCAACAAAGGAATGTTACTGTAATAAGCTTCAGCTATGGCTGGTAAATAATTGAGAACAGCAGAACCAGACGTGCAGACCAAGGCAACAGGCGACTTTAATTGTTGTGCCATTCCCAAGGCATAGAAAGCAGCAGAACGCTCATCCACGACACTATGACATTTGAAGTCAGGATGTGCTGTAAAGCTCAGTGTTAGGGGTGCACTCCTCGAGCCAGGGGAAATAATGATATGTTTTATTCCGTGAACACGACAATTTTCAATGATGAGTTGTGCCGCTGGAATATTTGAAATTTTCATAGCCGCACAAAAATACGAAAGCTAAAAGGAATCCTCCTCATTAAAGGACTTTCAAAAAAGTAAGTGCCTTTTGCTCGGTTTCTTCCCATTCTGCCTGAGGATTACTTTGGAGGGTAATCCCCCCGCCGACATAGCAGCGCAACTTTCCCTGATGATAGGATGCACAGCGAAGATTTACATAAAGCGAAGTTTGCTGGGCAGATTTAAGCCCGACATAGCCTGTGTAGAAACTTCGCGTTTGAGGTTCATTCGACAAGATAAAAGAGCGAGCACTGTCCGTAGGAAATCCGCAAACAGCAGGGGTTGGATGCAAAACATCAATAAAAGTTGCTAGCGGCTCCTGATCGACATCTACTCTAAAACGCGTACAAAGATGTTGAACTGGACCTGCTGTGACTGTAGATCGCTGAGCTTTATGGATGCTGTTTTGGGGGACAACCGTAGACAGTTGCTCCTCAATATGATCTTCGACATAAGCTTGCTCTTGAATTTCTTTATCCCCCCAAGCTTGCGTCTTATTTGTTGTTCGACGTGTTCCTGCAAGAGCCATCGTTTCTAGAACTGAACCGGACTGCTTTACGAATATTTCTGGAGAAGCTCCCATCCAAAAGCCTACCTTAGGGTGATAGCAAGCGTAGACAAAAGCCGTAGGATAGGCCAATAGCATCCGATGAAAAACATGAGGAATTTCGTGCTGGGGATACCCTCCAGTTATTTGTCTAGAGAGGACCACTTTTTGGAATTCCCCTTCAGTAATTTGTTTTTGAGCTTTGCCGATTAATGAAGTGTATACTTGTTTATCCAACGAGGAGATTGCCTGAAAACCAATCCCTTCCTTTGGAGTAGAGGTATGGTAGTCGTATGCTTTTGTGAGGTCTTGCGCAATAATGAAATTCGCTTTATCCAACTCAAAAGGGGCCATGCAAAACCCTTGCTCAATTCCAGTATCTATGGGGTGTAGTAAATCATTTTTTTGGAATATCGCCCCTAATGATTTTTCGCCCGGTAAACGATAAAAAGCAAATGGTTGTTGTGTATTAAACCCTTGGAGGAATGCATCAATAAAAGCCAGTTGCTGCATTATTTTTTCGTTCTGGAATAGGTCGTCAGTTTACAAAGAGAAACTAAATTTTGGTCTTCATCTGTCACTTTAATTTCCCAAAGTTGGATAGTTCTCCCGGGATGTATACAATTCGCTCGCGCATAAACAAAGCCTTCTTTGACAGATTTGACATGGTTGGCAGTAATTTCTATTCCGCGTACTACTATGTCAGGATTTCTATTGAGAACCTGAACGGCAGAACTTCCGACCGTTTCCGCCAATGCGGCTGTGGCTCCTCCATGCAATACTCCATCTGGCTGATAAACTTTCTCATTTACGGGCATACGGGCGGTTAAAAAGTCATCACCCACATCTACAAATTCGATTTCCAAAGTCTCCATGAGGGTGTTTTTGCAAACAGCATTACACAGGGCTAAAATTTGATCTTTAGTCATAGCAAAAAAAAACCTTCCCGAAGGAAGGTTTTAAAGATTAATCGTGTTATTTAACTTCCTCAAAATCTACGTCTTGCACATCGTCTCCAGCAGCTTCACCAGCATTTGGTTGGGCTCCATCTGCTTGGGCTTGCGCAGGGTCTCCCCCAGCCTCTTGCTGTGCTTTATACATTTCCTCAGAAGCATTTTTCCAAGCTTCGTTAATAGCTTCCATAGCCGTATCGATTGCTGTAAGATCGGCAGCTGCGTGGGCTTTTTTCAGCTCTTCTAGAGCCGCCTCGATCGGAGCTTTTTTATCGGCCGATAATTTATCTCCAAAATCGCTTAGTTGCTTTTCTGTTTGGAAAATCATTTGATCGGCTCCATTTAGCTTATCGACTTGTTCTTTCGCTTTTTTATCCGCATCAGCATTGGCCTCTGCTTCCTTTTTCATGCGTTGAATTTCATCTTCTGTTAATCCAGAAGAAGCTTCAATACGAATGTCTTGTGACTTTCCGGTTGCCTTATCTTGAGCACTTACCTTGATGATACCATTGGCGTCAATATCAAAGGTCACTTCGATCTGAGGCACTCCGCGTGGGGCCGGAGGAATTCCATCGAGGTGAAATCTTCCTATTGTTTTATTGTCGGCTGCCATGGAACGTTCCCCTTGAATCACATGAATTTCAACCGAGGGTTGGTTGTCGGCAGCGGTAGAAAATACCTGAGACTTTTTGGTTGGGATTGTAGTATTGGATTCAATCAACTTTGTCATTACCCCTCCCATCGTTTCAATTCCTAAGGATAAAGGAGTAACGTCTAAAAGTAATACATCTTTAACATCCCCAGTGAGTACACCACCTTGAATAGCAGCTCCAATCGCCACAACTTCGTCCGGATTTACTCCTTTTGAAGGCTTTTTACCAAAAAACTGTTCTACTTGTTCTTGGATCACTGGAATACGAGTAGATCCTCCCACTAAGATAATTTCATCTACATCAGATGTGGATAGCCCAGCATCGCTAAGTGCTTGCTTGACAGGGTCCATTGAACGTTTCACAAGGCTGTCTGCCAATTGCTCGAATTTAGCTCGAGTCAGTGTAGTTACTAAGTGTTTAGGTCCGCTAGACGTTGCAGTGACATAGGGAAGGTTAATCTCCGTCTGTGTAGAGGACGACAATTCTATTTTGGCCTTTTCTGCAGCCTCTTTTAATCGTTGCAAAGCCATTGGATCTTCGCGAAGATCCATCCCTTCTGCCGCTTTAAAATCGTCAGCCAAGAAATTGATAATGACTTGGTCGAAGTCATCCCCTCCTAAATGCGTATCACCGTTGGTGGATAGTACTTCAAATACGCCATCTCCCAATTCAAGGATTGAAATATCGAAGGTTCCTCCCCCTAAGTCATACACAGCAATTTTTTTATCTGAATCACTTTTGTCCAAACCGTAGGCTAAGGCTGCAGCGGTTGGTTCATTGATGATACGTTGTACTTTTAGTCCAGCAATTTCACCTGCTTCTTTTGTAGCCTGTCGCTGGGCATCATTAAAATAAGCTGGAACAGTAATCACCGCTTCTGTGACGTCTTGTCCAAGATAATCTTCGGCCGTTTTTTTGATTTTCTGCAATGTCATGGCCGACAATTCTTGAGGCGTATAGAGACGTCCGTCGATATCTACACGCGGAGTATCGTTATCGCCCTTCACTACTTTGTAGGCTACAGTGCTCGTATCGTTTTGTGATTCAGAGAATTTATTCCCCATAAATCGCTTGATAGACGCCACTGTCTTAGTAGGGTTAGTGACTGCTTGTCTTTTCGCTGGATCGCCCACTTTAATTTCGCCTCCTTCTACAAAAGCGATCACTGAAGGAGTTGTTCTTTTCCCCTCGGCGTTGGGAATAACAACGGGCTCATTTCCTTCCATTACTGAAACACACGAATTCGTTGTTCCTAAGTCTATACCGATAATCTTGCTCATAATCTTTGATTAATTTACAAGACAATAGTCAATCTTTATGCCAAAATATGATTCCTGACATGCTGTCAGTTAATCGATTTTTGTGTGACTCCCGCGAAAAACATTAACCCCGGCATCGACAGGGTTACCACTACTACGCCTAAAACTTACGACTTGTCCGATATGATATTGGGCATCGGCTATTGGGCCTTGGATCAGGTTCCAGATCGGAAATGAAATATCATTGCTTTGGCTTGAAAAGCGTATTTGAAGTTGTTCAACCTCAGTGGGCTGAAGACGATTTGCCGTTGAATATGCCTCCTCTAACTGCATTAGAGTCTTTTCGCGTAGTTGCTCAAAAGACCAATTTTGTGGCATTTGTGAACGAACAAAAGAAGTCCCGTGAATACTGCTATGAATCATGGAAGCCAGATCGTAGAGATGTTCTAATGTTTGACGCGAAGATCGGGCATTTGTCGATGGGCGATAGTTGAGATCTTCAACACGCAAGCTCTCAGTAGCCCAATAATAGCGAAAACCTATGGTGCGAATACTGTGTGCCAGCAGATGTGCAGTCGAAATGGAAGTTGGTGGACGGTCCAGATTTTCGAAAAAAGAACTTTGGGCTTGCAAAGAAACCCCTGGTAGAAAAAAAATAAGGCATATGTAGGTCTTCATGTGAGCTAATTTTAGCAGATCAATAAAAATAACTAATTACATTTACAAAAAACTTAAACCATGTCCACTTCGAAAAAAAATTATGCTAGAATAACGACCAATAGTTTATTGGAAATGAAGGCTCATGGGGAAAAAATATCTATGCTCACCGCCTATGACTACACCCTTGCCGGTTTAGTAGATCAGGCCGGAGTAGAAGTAATTTTGGTAGGAGACTCTGCCTCTAACGTCATGGCAGGCCATGAAACTACAGTGCCCATCACCCTAGATGAAATGATATATCATGCTGCTGCAGTGGTCAGAGCAGCAAAAAGAGCCCTTATTTTGGTCGATCTTCCTTTTGGTACCTATCAGTCCGATTCCAAAGAAGCGCTCCGATCGGCAATTCGCATCATGAAAGAAGCAGGGGCGCATGCAGTGAAACTGGAGGGTGGTCATGAAATTAAAGAGTCGATTCAGAGAATTATTCAAGCAGGTATTCCTGTTATGGGACATTTGGGACTCACCCCTCAATCGATCTATAAATTCGGGACTTACACTGTCCGTGCGCGGGAAGAAGAAGAGGCTCAAAAACTTTTGGACGATGCCAAATTACTCGAAGAAATGGGGTGTTTTGCCATTGTTTTAGAAAAGATTCCTGCCGACTTAGCGAATAAAGTTGCTCAGCAAGTTAAAATTCCAATCATCGGAATTGGTGCAGGGGCTAAGGTCGACGGGCAGGTGCTCGTACTTCACGATATGCTAGGGATGAACAAAGATTTTAGCCCGCGATTTTTAAGACGATATGCCGATTTAGACCAAGTGATTTCGAATGCCGTTCGCAACTACACTACCGATGTGAAATCAGGGGATTTCCCGAATGAAAAAGAACAGTATTAAAGACAAAGCGCCTTATCAAATTCTTTTTGAAGACAATCACCTACTGGTCATCAATAAAGCATGTGGTGTCCTTGTGCAAGGCGATAAGACTGGCGATTTAAGTCTAGTCGATTTACTAAAAACCTATATCAAACAAACCTATCATAAACCCGGAAACGTTTATTTGGGGGTTGTTCACCGATTAGATCGCCCCACCAGCGGAGTGGTGGTTTTTGCGAAAACATCTAAAGCATTAAGCCGATTAAACGAAGATTTCAAGCAAAGAAGAGTCGCAAAAACTTATCATTGCCTGGTCAGCGGAAAACCGGTTCCTTCGCAAGGGCATTTACACCACTGGTTAGTACGTAAGCCACAGCACAATAAGTCCTATGCACATGTTAAACCAGTCCCCCAAGCAAAAGAAGCCAAACTCCGCTACTCTACCTACTACTGCTGGGATCATTACAGTTGTTTAGAAATTGCATTAGAAACAGGCCGCCACCATCAGATCAGAAGTCAGCTGAGCAAGATTGGACACCCAATCAAGGGGGATCTCAAATACGGAGCGAAACGCTCCAACCCTGATGGAGGTATCGATCTACACGCTAGAAAACTGGTTGTTTCACATCCTACACTAAAAAAAGAAATGCAATTTATTGCCCCATACCCTAAAGGTTCTCTATGGGATGACGTTGCTTCCGTATCGTCTGTTGGGCCTTGATTCGAATAATTTCGTGTACTGGACGATTTTGTAGTTTACTTTCCAACCAAGACAATATGTCTAAATACAAAAAGGCTCGACGTTCATAAGGGTCATTTTCGTAGACCTGAAGTTCGTCATACAATCGCTGAAAGGCTCCTTTGAGTTCGTGCGGATAAATATCGCCCAATGATCGTAAAAAGCGGATCATTGCTTTCTGCACCTCGTACATTTCATCCATTTTAATCAGAAACTTATAAGTGTCCCGTAAAAGGGACTCGATATGGTAATCGAAACCTGCCTCGTAGTGGGCAAATAGATTTAATACCCGCGAGAAGCAAAGTAAATCTTCTCTCATTTTTAAAGAACGGTTGTGAATGATTTTTTTGAGGAAAAAAATACATTTCTCATAGTTCATTAATCCAAAATACAAACATGCAGCTTTGTAATAAAGCATCATAATATGATGCGGATCGATCAGGTTGCTGTATGTGTCAATCCCTTTGAGAACCTCAGGAATCAGCTCTTCTGCTTTTTCAAAATCCCCCAATAAAAACAAATAGTTGATCTTGTTGTTTAAGCGGTACAAAAACAGTAGTGAGGAGAGATTTATATTTTTATCGAAATCGTTCTTTGCAGCGTTTTTCTCTAGCGTTTTTAAGACTTTTTCGAACCGTCCAGGGTGCTTTAACAAGGTCAATGATTCCATCAAGTAATTATTTCCCTTGAGATAAAATACAGGATGGACTGCTATCATGTCTGGATTTTTATGGAACAATTCAACCCATTTGGTCGCATATTTATAGCTCGACAAAAAATCTTGTGTTAAAAAACTATACCAAACATGGGCTTTAAAATACCACAACTGTTCCCGAAAGCCCAGTTCTTCGAATTGCATTGCAGGAAGGTTTTTGTAGAAAAACTCCGTTACTCGTCGGTATTCTTCATCATTCTTGGTGTAGCCTGTTTTGATAAGCTTTTCGTACAATTGTAGGGATAAGTTGGACAGTTGACTGGCAACCTGGTTTTGTTGGTGAAGTTCATCGGCATTCGAGACTAATTGTTGGGTCCGATTACTTAAACTTCGGGTGATATACTGCGACTCGATTACCTTTTCGAGTTCTACAATCTCATAGGCAATCAGTTTTTCGTCGTATCGTAAAGCAAGACTTTTTGCCCTTTCCAAAAGCTTTAAACTTTGGGTGTATAATCCTTTGTTGTAGAGTATGGTAGCAAAATCCAATTGCTCTCGTAATTGAAGTCGAATCCCTTTGTGAACAGGGTTGGTTCTCAAGCTGGTTAAAATTTGCTTGTATAAGTGTGCTTTAAGGTTGGAAAGCTGTTGTTTGGTAACGATTTTTTTTTGCAGAATCTGATCTTCGTCATAGCGGTCCATCTTCTCTAAAACACCAAAAAGATTGATGAATTTAGCATTTTCATTTGCCCCTAATCGCCCTATATAAAGCTTAAATTGTCGCTTTTCAGATTTCGACAGGGATTTGATCAGCACAAAAAGGTTGTCCTTAACCATTTTTTGTTATAGTATTATTTATATATTAAGCTACTGTAAATGAATATTTTGAACTTTAAATTGATCAGAAGAACATTGTAATTAAACGCCTGTCAAAAAGTTCATTTTTCAGCACTGCTATTATTTTTAACTTTTAATTATTTGCATGTCAGATTACATTCAGATTTTCGATACTACTTTGCGCGACGGAGAACAAGTGCCCGGGTGCAAGCTCGATGCCCAATCTAAACTCGAAATTGCAGAACAACTCGACTACTTAGGCGTCGATGTGTTAGAGGCGGGTTTTCCGATTTCAAGTCCTGGCGATTTCGAGTCTGTAAAATCTATCGCTAAGTTAATGAAAAATGCGCGTGTTTGCGGATTAACACGTGCGGTACAAAAAGATATTGACGTCGCAGCAGAAGCCTTGCAGCCGGCGAAGCTCGCTCGTATCCACACGGGAATTGGTACTTCTGATTCTCATATCAAATATAAATTCAATACCACACGGGAGAAAGTCATCGAAAGAGCGGTGGCCGCAGTTAAGCACGCCAAGTCATATGTAGAAGATGTTGAGTTTTATGCAGAAGACGCTGGGCGAACCGACAATGAATTTTTAGCACGGGTCTGTGAAGCCGTCATTAAAGCAGGAGCTACAGTTCTGAATATTCCTGACACAACAGGCTACTGTTTACCTGAACAATACGGAGCGAAAATCAAATATCTCAAAGAAAACGTTACGGGTATCGACAAAGCCATACTCTCTTGTCATTGTCATAACGATTTAGGTTTGGCAACAGCCAATTCAATTGCTGGTGTCCTCAATGGGGCTCGACAAATTGAGTGTACCATTAACGGTATAGGCGAAAGAGCAGGAAATACCTCCTTAGAAGAAGTAGTGATGATCTTAAGACAGCACAAACAGCTTCAGCTCGACACACACATCAAATCGCAACAACTCTACGGAATCAGTCAACTGGTTTCGGACCGCATGGGGATGATGGTTCAGCCCAACAAAGCCATAGTGGGAGCGAACGCATTTGCCCATAGCTCTGGGATACACCAAGACGGGGTGATCAAAAACCGCGAAACATACGAAATTATTGACCCTGCGGAAGTAGGTGTAACCGAGTCTGCGATCGTATTAACCGCTCGCAGTGGTAGAGCTGCCCTCGCCTACCGTTCCAAAAAGATCGGAGTAGAACTCGATAAAAAACAACTCGACAAGGTCTATCAAGAATTTTTAAAAGTAGCTGATCGCCAAAAGGAAGTGTCAGACAAAGACCTTCCTGGTATCATTGAAGCTGCAAATCTATAAGCTAAACCACAGCGAAATTTAAACATACATGAAAAAAACGCTATTTGACAAAGTTTGGGATTCCCATGTCGTAAGACAAATTGAAGGTGGACCAGATGTCTTGTTTATCGACCGTCATATGATTCATGAGGTGACGAGTCCAGTAGCCTTTTTAGGGTTAAAAAACAGAGGGATCAAAGTGCTGCATCCCGAGAAAACGTTTGCTACTGCAGATCACAACACTCCTACCCTCAACCAACATTTACCAGTTGAAGACCCGCTCTCTGCCAAGCAATTAAAGGCTTTAGAGGAAAATGCGCAAGAGCACGGTATTTCCTATTGGGGCTTAGGGCACGAAAAAAATGGTATTGTTCATGTGGTGGGGCCAGAATATGGGATTACCCTCCCTGGAGTAACGATGGTTTGTGGAGATTCCCACACTTCAACCCACGGAGCCTTCGGTGCCATCGCTTTTGGAATTGGAACTTCAGAAGTGGAAATGGTTTTGGCCTCTCAATGTATCATGCAACCCAAGCCCAAAAAGATGCAGATATTGGTCAATGGCCAGCTCGGCGCAGGGGTTAGCCCTAAGGATGTTGCTTTATATATCATTTCTCAGCTCACCACTTCAGGGGCTACGGGATATTTTGTAGAGTATGCCGGAGAGGTATTCGAACAAATGAGTATGGAAGGGAGAATGACAGTCTGTAATCTCAGTATAGAAATGGGTGCCCGTGGAGGGATGATTGCTCCCGATCAGAAAACCTACGACTACATACAGGGGAGAGAATTTACTCCTCAAGGAGAAGCCTGGAACAAAGCTATGGCTTACTGGGAAACACTTTACACCGATGAAGGTGCTGAATTCGACAAAGAAATTGTGATCGACGGATCCACGATCGAGCCCATGATCACCTATGGTACAAACCCTGGAATGGGGACGGGTATTACCCATCAAATTCCTAGTTCCGACGCACAGCCAGGTGCTGCTGCTACCTATGAAAAATCTTTGGACTACATGGGTTATCAGCAGGGTGATGCCATGATCGGAAAATCAATCGACTTTGTTTTTCTCGGCAGTTGTACCAACGGACGTATCGAAGATTTTAGAGCATTTGCCTCTATTGTAGAAGGGCATAAAAAAGCAGAACATGTAACCGCTTGGTTAGTGCCCGGATCCCACAAGGTTGTTGAAGCCATTAAAGAAGAAGGTATTCTAGATGTGCTAGAAAACGCTGGTTTTAGTTTACGAGAACCTGGTTGCTCGGCTTGCCTAGCGATGAATGATGATAAAATTCCAGCTGGAAAATACGCCGTTAGTACGTCTAATCGAAATTTTGAGGGTCGACAAGGACCTGGTTCCAGGACACTACTGGCAAGTCCATTGGTGGCAGCAGCAGCTGCTATAACCGGGAAAGTAACAGACCCAAGAACACTACTAAAAAGTTAATCCTCATGGCATACGATAAATTTAACATCCTGACTTCTTCGGCCGTACCACTACCGATTGAAAATGTTGATACCGACCAAATAATACCTGCTCGCTTTCTCAAAGCTACTGAGCGTAAAGGATTTGGCGATAATCTCTTCAGAGATTGGCGCTACGATCAGGATGGCAATCCCAAAAACGATTTTGTACTGAACAATGAAGCCTACTCAGGAAAAATTCTGGTCGGAGGTAAAAACTTTGGCTCTGGGTCTTCTCGCGAACACGCGGCATGGGCCGTGTACGACTACGGTTTTCGATGTGTAGTGTCCAGTTTTTTCGCTGATATCTTCCGCAATAATTGTTTGAATATTGGCGTATTACCCGTACAAGTAAGTCCAGCGTTTTTAGCGGATATCTTTGAAGAGATTGAAAAAGACGCCCAAACCCAATTGGTGGTCGATCTACCACAACAATCGATCCGTCTCGAATCGACCGGAAGATCTGAAACTTTTGACATCAATTCTTACAAAAAGGAAAACCTTTTGAACGGATACGACGATATCGACTACTTGCTCAATATCAAGGACTCTATCCAAGAATTTGCTCAAAATATCCCTTTATAATTTAATAAGATGAGTCAACAATGGGTTGAAATCATGGATACCACCCTCAGAGATGGGGAACAGACATCTGGGGTTTCTTTTTCAACATCTGAAAAACTCACCTTAGCGCAGCTTCTCTTGGAAGAACTGCAGGTCGATCGTATAGAAGTGGCCTCTGCAAGAGTCTCCGATGGAGAGCTCGCCTCTGTCCAAGCCATCACGGAATGGGGGATGGCTACCGATAAGATCGACCAAATTGAAATCCTTACCTTTTTGGATGAGGGAAGTTCCCTGACTTGGATGGAAAAAGCAGGGGCACGTGTCCAAAATATACTTACTAAAGGATCCCTCAATCATTTAAAGCATCAACTGAAACAAACCCCAGAAATACACTTTAAAAGGCTTGAAAACTGCCTTCGAGAAGCCGATAGTTTGGGGATTCAATCGAATATATATTTAGAAGACTGGAGTAATGGGATGCGACATTCCTCGGCCTATGTCTGGGATTACTTGGCTTTTTTAAATGAACAAAAATTTAAACGCCTTTTACTACCAGACACCTTGGGGATCTTAACCCCTGCAGAGACTTTTGATTATATTTCAAGTATTCGTGAAAAATACCCTGCCATGCATATCGATTTTCACGGACATAACGACTATGACATCGGAGTGGCCAATACGATGGAAGCCATCCGGGCCAATGTGAGCGGTATTCACCTAACCGTGAACGGTATGGGAGAAAGAGCTGGAAATGTTCCATTAGCCAGTATTGTTGCCGTCATCAATGACTTTTTCCCGGACAAAAAAATCAATATTAGAGAAGAAAATCTATATCGCGTGAGTCAGTTAGTCGCTACCTTTAGTGGTTTTCGTATTCCCGTGAATAAACCAGTAGTGGGTGAAAATGTATTTACTCAAACAGCTGGCATCCATGCCGACGGAGATAATAAACACAACTTATATTACAACGATCTGCTACCTGAAAGGTTTGGTCGAAAACGTAAATATGCCTTAGGAAAAACATCCGGCAAGGCAAATATTCAAAAAAACCTTCAGGAACTAGGCCTACAACTCAATGAGGAAAATCTGAAAAAAGTTACACAACGCATCATTGAGCTAGGCGATAAAAAAGAACAAGTCACGGCAGAAGACTTACCCTTTATCATATCAGATGTTCTCAACACCAAACAAGAGGCAAAAGTCAACATAAAATCTTTTGTTCTGACCCATGCCAAAGGGATGCAACCCAGCACCAACCTAAGGGTAGAAATTGAAGGAAAGTCATACGAAGCAATTGCTTCCGGCGATGGGCAGTACGATGCATTTATCAAAGCATTGAATACGATTTATTCCAGTATTGGGAAACCCTTACCTCAACTGACGGATTACGCCGTACATATCCCTCCCAATAGCCATTCTGATGCCTTGTGCGAAACTACTATCCGTTGGCGACTCCATGACAAAGAATTTACTACACGTGGACTAGATTCCGACCAGACAGTATCGGCCATAAAAGCCACGGAAAAAATGTTAAATATCATATCTCAATAAACATGCAACTTAAAATTGCTCTTTTAGCCGGAGACGGAATTGGCCCAGAAGTGATTGATCAGGCCGTGAAAGTATCAGATGCCATCGCACAAAAGTTTAATCATCAGATCGATTGGGCTACTGCTCTAACAGGGGCAGCTGCCATTGATGCCGTTGGAGACCCCTATCCTGAAGAAACACATCGTATTTGTGAAAATGCGGATGCTGTTTTATTTGGAGCCATCGGCGATCCAAAATACGACAATGATCCCAGTGCGACTGTTCGCCCAGAGCAGGGACTGTTGCGTATGAGACAGATGTTGGGACTATTCGCTAATGTACGCCCGACCTTTACCTTTCCTGCGTTGATTGATAAATCTCCGCTAAAACAAGAACGTATAGAAGGAACTAATTTGGTTTTCTTACGCGAACTCACAGGAGGAATCTACTTTGGCGAACGTGGTCGAAAAGACAATGGAAATACAGCTTTCGATACTTGTACGTATACCCGAGCGGAAATAGAGCGTTTAGCATGCAAAGGATTCGAACTAGCGCAAACCAGAACTAAGAAATTATGTTGTGTGGATAAAGCCAACGTACTGGAAAGTTCTCGCCTGTGGCGCGAAACGGTACAAGCCCTGGAAAGCGAATATCCGGATGTTCAGGTGAGCTACGAATTTGTAGATGCCGTAGCTATGCGTCTAGTACAATGGCCCAATAGTTACGACGTCTTAATTACCGAAAACTTATTCGGAGATATACTCACCGACGAAGCTTCTGTTATTTCCGGATCCATGGGACTAATGCCCTCTGCTTCTTTGGGAGTGAAAACCTCATTATTTGAACCTATCCATGGTTCTTTCCCTCAGGCAGCAGGAAAAAACATCGCTAATCCTCTAGCAACTGTGCTCTCAGCAGCTATGATGTTTGAAATGACTTTCGACCTAAAGGAGGAAGCCGCATTGATCCGAAAAGTTGTCGATCAGTCATTAGCCGACGGAGTGGTAACGGAAGACCTTACTCAAGATGGGCAAAAAGCCTCCTCTACCTCCGAAGTTGGAGACTACTTGGTGCAATTAATTCAAGGATAATATATTTTATAGGTTGTTGTAGCGGGATCTCTCCCGCTACACAATCTCGTTTAGCTCCGAAAAGTTTTGAATAGACTTGTCCAGTATTAGTAGCGTCATTTACAATTCCTAAAGTTACTCAAAAAGAGTAATCGCGTTCGGTTTGAGCTAGCTGACTCATTTGTTGTAAATCTAGAGCAGGTATTCTGTTGAAACAAAATTAGACTCATTTGAGTTTAAAAGTGTTTCTAAAATTTCATTGTTGTAAGGATTATCCTTAGACGCTAAGAAAGTACGGATAGAAAAAGATCGCAGTGCATCAAAAACACTCAGGGTACTCACTGCGGAATTTTTACGTCCAGTGAAAGGATAGACATCTGGTCCTCGCTGACAAGCACTGTTGAGGTTCACGCGGCAAACTAAATTTGCTAATGTATCGACTAGAGGTCCTATTTTTCGTACATCTCGCCCAAACAGGCTCACTTGCTGTCCGTACTCTGAAGCAGCCATAGCTTTCAAGGGCTCATCGATATCTTTATACGCTATAATTGGAATGACCGGACCAAACTGTTCTTCCTCATAGACCCGCATCTTTTCTGTCACTGGATACAAGACAGCAGGAAAAGAATAATTTTCACTGAGTTCCCCTCCTTTTTTATTCAAGACTTTAGCTCCTTTTTCAACAGCATCAGCAATAAGCTCCTGGATGTAGGCAGGCTTAGAAGCCTCGGGCAGTGGAGTTAAAAACGCACCAGATTCCCAGGGTAAACCAAAGGTTAAAGCATCGACGGCCTCTGAAAAACGTCGATTAAACTCATCCACGATAGATTCGTGAACATAGAGTACTTTCAGGGCTGTACAACGCTGTCCGTTATATGAAAGTGTTCCTGAAATACATTCTTTAATGGTATGATCTAAATCGGCATCCGGAAGAATAATTCCTGGGTTTTTGGCTTCTAATCCTAAAACCAATCGAAGGCGATTTTTATTGGGATGCAAGTCTTGCAAAGCTACTGCAGATGAGCTGTGCCCAATCAGCGCTAACACATCTACATCTCCTGTTTTCATGATGGGTGAAGCAATTTTCCGCCCACGACCAAAAAGTATATTCACAACCCCAGGAGGAAAGCTCTCGTGGAATGCCTCTAACAATGGGGTAATGAGTAAAACTCCGTGTTTAGCAGGCTTAAAAATAGCCGTATTTCCCATCATGATAGCTGGAATCAACAAACAGAATGTTTCATTCAGGGGATAGTTGTAAGGGCCTAGACATAGTACAACACCTATTGGTCCACGTCGAATGTGGGCGTGAACTCCGCCTTCTTTGTCAAAGTGAGCGCTTTTCCGGTCAAGCTTTTTATACGCCTCAATCGTATCGACGATATAATCAACAGTTCTGTCGAATTCTTTTTCTGCATCCGCTTGATTTTTACAGATCTCCCACATCAATAATTTCACGACTTCATCGCGTGTTTTTTTCATTTTTCCCACAAAACGTTCCATACAATGGATCCGTTCACGAACCTTCATCGTCGGCCATATCCCTTGTCCTCGGTTATAAGCATTCTTTGCGGCCTCTAGTGCCTCTAATGCTGTTTCGGTTTCCATATCTGGAACTGTTCCTAATAAAGTTGGGCCTTGTTCCCCGGCAGCATTAGGGGTTCGTATAGGAGAATACACCTCAGCAACAGCTCCATCCCACGTATGCAATTGGCCTTGAACAAGGTAATTGCGACTATGCATAGGAGTGACCTGAAAAGTTGATGGAATATCATTTTTCATAGCTAATTTTTTTTTCTAATATACGTGTATTCCCTTGAAAATAAAATAGTTTTGTTCATCAATCCCAAAACCGAATCAATACACCCTCAAGATTTAGACCTTTGAATACACAACCAAATTCTGTTTTTAAGAAAATTAGCATTCTAGCAGCTACCCTCTTGGCTTTGGGGAGACTTTCGAATAGCACCCGACAACTTATCCTTCGTGTACGCAGAGAGCACTACACTTATTTAAGTCTGTTGCGGTTGTCTCGGATAGTCAAAACCATTGAACAGATCGAAAAAAAGCATTTGGATGGTATTTTTATCGAGGCAGGTTGTGCATTAGGCGGCTCGGCGATTGTCATTTCAGCCTCAAAAAACAGATCGAGAGCTCTTCAGTTGTATGATGTCTTTGGACAAATTCCTCCACCGAGCGATGAAGATCCGCCTGAAGTACATCAACGCTATCAGACCATTGATAGCGGGAATTCAAAAGGCCTTGGCGATGACCTCTACTATGGGTATCAGGAAAATCTAGAAAACAAAGTATTGAACAATCTTAGCGTTTTTGGCTATCCTCCGGAACAACATAACATTAGCACCCATGCAGGCTTAGTACAAGATCAACTAAACGGAAAAGAGAGTGTTGCTTTTGCCCATATCGATGTTGACTGGTATGCTCCGGTAAAATTTTGTTTAGAACAGATTTATCCCCGCTTGGTAGTAGGAGGCTCTATCGTATTAGATGATTACAACGATTGGGGAGGATGCAAAAAAGCGACAGATCTTTTTTTAAGGGAAAACAAAGGTAGCTACAGCCTCCAGTATACAAAAGAGGCTCTAAAAATCACTAGGATTAAAGAGCCTCAATAAAGGAAAATCAATGGGGTTTAGTTGATTTTTTTCATTGCTGTCATCGCTGAACGCAACTCATACCCGATCATTTCAATGGGGTGAAAACGGATCACTTCATTGATATCGATAAGAGTTTTGTTGTCGACCGCAGTATCCTTCCCTGCACCGTAGGCAGTTCCGATAACATCTGTGTTAATTGTTTTCATAAAGTCTACCAGCAGAGGACGCGCAGCATGATCAAACAAATAACAACCGTATTCAGCTGTATCAGAAATAATACGGTTCATCTCGAATAATTTTTTTCGAGCAATTGTGTTAGCTATCAAGGGAGTTTCATGCAGAGACTCGTAATAAGCAGATTCCTCTTTAATACCCGATGCGACCATGGTATCAAAGGCTAGTTCAACCCCTGCTCGGACGAAGGCTACCATCAACACCCCATGGTCGAAATATTCCTGCTCTGGAATTTCCCGATCAGTGATTTCTGTTTTCTCAAAAGCGGTTTCCCCGGTAGCGGCTCTCCACTTGAGAAGGTTAGCATCATCATTTGCCCAATCTTCCATCATTGTTTTAGAAAAGTGACCGCTCGTAATATCATCCATATGCTTCACAAACAAGGGAGCCATTATTTCTTTGAGCTGCTCAGACAATTCAAAAGCTTTAATTTTTGCCGGATTGGAAAGACGATCCATCATGTTGGTAATTCCACCGTGCTTAAGGGCCTCTGTAATAGTCTCCCAGCCATATTGCACTAGTTTAGCCGCATACCCAGGTTCTATCCCTGAGGCGACCATTTTGTCAAAACTTAAAATTGATCCCGTTTGCAAAACACCGCAAAGGATGGTTTGCTCTCCCATAAGGTCTGACTTAACCTCGGCGACAAAAGATGACTCCAACACCCCAGCCTTATCACCTCCGGTTGCACAGGCGTATGCCTTGGCTTGGTCCATCCCCTTTCCTTCCGGATCATTTTCTGGATGAACTGCGATCAGCGTAGGGACACCAAATCCTCTTTTGTATTCTTCACGAACCTCTGATCCCGGTGATTTAGGAGCGACCATAATCACCGTAATATCTTCACGAATTTCCATTCCCTCTTCCACGATATTAAATCCGTGAGAATAGGAAAGCGTTGCGCCTTTTTTCATCAAGGGAACCACTGCTTCGACTACTGAAGTATGGTTTTTATCCGGAGTTAGATTGATCACTACATCGGCTGTAGGAATCATTTCTGCATAGGTGCCTACCTGGAATTTATTTTCCGTTGCATTGAGGTAGGACTGACGCTTTTGCTCGATAGCTCCCTGGCGGAGTGCGTAGGACACGTCCAAGCCTGAATCACGCATATTAAGTCCTTGGTTGAGTCCTTGAGCTCCACATCCTACCACTACAATTTTCTTTCCTTCTAGGGCTTGGACACCAGCATCAAATTCTGATGCATCCATAAATCGACACTGCCCTAGTTGGCGTAATTGTTCACTCAGTGAAAGTTTATTAAAATAATTTGACATCTTGTATTATGTATAATTAATTGGTTTGAAACGATTTTAAAAGTTCTGAAATTTCCATTTTTGATTTTGTGACGGATATGCGGCCCGAACGAACAAACTGCATTAATCCAAAAGGAGCGAGATCCCTATAGAGTTGTTCAGTTTCACTTCTAAAACCTGTTTTTTCAATCACAAAAAACTCTGGAGATACAGTCACGATATTGGCATGACTGTTTTTGATAATATTTTGAATCTGGCGTTCCTCAAATAGGGCGCTAGATTTTACTTTATACAAGGCCGACTCCTGAAAAATGGTCTCTTCATCTGTATGGTAAAAAGCGCGGATAACATCTACTTGCTTTTCTAACTGTTGGACAATTTTCTTCACCTGGACTTCTGTGACCCGAATAACAATCACAAAACGAAAAACGTTTTCGATTTCAGATTCTGAAGTAGAAAAACTTTCGATGTTGACGTGTCGTCTTAAAAATATAGCGGAAATACGATTGACTAAGCCAATGTTATTCTCTGAATAAATAGAAAGTGTAAAAGATTTTTTCTCCATGGTACTTAAGATAATCGTATGTCTGATACGGAGGCTCCAGAGGGGATCATTGGAAATACGTTATCCTCTTTTTCGACCCGTACTTCAAGGAAATATGGCCCCTTATGACTAATCATTTCTGCTACTGCAGCAGAAAGTTCTTCTCTTTTGTCTACTCGTTTAGCGGGAATATGGAAGCCCTCAGCGATCCGTACAAAATCCGGATTCACCATTTCAGTAGAGGCATAACGCTTATCGAAAAAAAGCTGCTGCCACTGACGGACCATCCCCAAAAACTCATTGTTGAGGACAACAATTTTAACGGCTGCTTGTGTTTGGAAAATAGTGCCTAATTCCTGAATAGTCATCTGATATCCTCCGTCGCCAATTACGGCAACAACCTCTCGATCAGGAGCACCCATTTTAGCTCCTAGAGCAGCTGGTAGAGCAAACCCCATTGTCCCCAAACCACCAGAAGTAATGTTACTCTTAGACAAATTGAAATCTGCATATCGGCAAGCCACCATCTGATGCTGTCCTACATCTGTAACAATAACGGCATCTCCATTGGTGTGTTCATTGATTGCCACGATGGTTTCTCCCATCGTAAGACTAGGCTTAGTCGGTTGAGTGTCCGGAACGATAACCTTTTCCTTCTCGATTGCCCAAAGTCTACGAAACTCATCTTCCCAATCCGGATAGGTTTTAGCATCGATAGAAGATGTTAGTGCAGCTAGAGTTTTCTTGCAATCTCCCATAACAGCAACATCTGCTTTGACGTTTTTATTGACCTCCGCTGGATCAATTTCTAAATGAATGATTTTGGCTTGCTTGGCATATGAATTTAAATCTCCTGTTACGCGATCGTCGAAACGCATACCGATAGCGACCAGTACGTCGCATTCATTCGTCAGCAGATTTGGCGCATAATTTCCATGCATCCCTACCATACCAAAATTTTGAGGATGGCCAGTGGGTAAAGCAGACGCCCCAAGGATCGTCCAAGCAGCTGGAATACCGGATTTCTCAACAAAATCTTTAAATTCTTCTTCGGCCTTTCCTAAGATAACTCCCTGCCCCCAAACAATCAAGGGCTTTTGAGCAGCATTAATAATCTCTGCTGCTGCCGAAACGGTCTGCAGATCTGTTTCAGGTACTGGTATATAGCTTCGAACACCAATACACTGCTGATAGGAAAACTCAAGTTCGCTAAATTGTGCGTCTTTAGTGATGTCGATCAGCACAGGACCGGGTCGGCCGCTACGTGCGATGTAAAAGGCTTTCGCTAGGATGGCAGGAATTTCTTCTGCTCGAGTAATCTGATAGTTCCATTTGGTTACTGGAGTTGAAATTCCAATGATGTCTGTTTCTTGAAAAGCATCGGAACCTAACAATGGAGAAGGGACTTGTCCTGTAATACATACCATGGGGGTAGAATCGATCTGTGCATCTGCAATTCCAGTGACCAAGTTGGTGGCTCCAGGGCCTGAAGTAGCAATCGCCACGCCTACTCTCCCTGAGGTTCTGGCATAGCCCTGAGCTGCGTGTGTAGCGCCTTGTTCGTGACGTGTTAGCACATGATGAATCTGATCTTGGAATTTGTACAGTTCATCGTAAACTGGCATGATGGCCCCACCGGGATAACCGTAAATTAGATCGACACCCTCTTCAATTAAACAACGGATAATCGCTTCCGCACCATTAATTTTTAGCTTGGTGTTGTCCTTTGGAGCACTTTTAGCAATGGTATTAAGATTCATATCAATTAGGCGTCCGTTATACATCCTTGGGATGCCGTCTGAACATTTTTAATGTATTTGTAGAGTACTCCCTTTTGAAATTTGAATGCTGGAGCTTCCCATTGCTTTTTTCGTTCAGCAAGTTCTGCGTCACTCACATCCACTTCAAGGGTGTTTTTTTCGGCATCTATCGTTATGATGTCTCCGTCTTTAACCAAGGCCAGCGGACCTCCGACTTGGGCTTCTGGCACAATATGTCCTACCACAAAGCCGTGGGTTCCTCCGGAGAAGCGTCCGTCTGTAATCAGGGCCACCTCTTTTCCAAGACCTGCACCCATGATGGCTGCTGTTGGCTTTAACATTTCTGGCATCCCTGGCCCGCCTTTGGGTCCTTCATAGCGGATGACCACGACCTCACCAGGAAGCACTTTTCCTTGGCGAATTCCGTCGTTTGCAGCATATTCTCCGTCAAACACGCGGGCTGGGCCTTTAAACATAAGGCCTTCTTTCCCTGTAATTTTGGCAACTCCCCCTTCCGGCGCAAGGTTTCCTTTAAGTATTCGGATGTGCCCAGTAGTCTTAATAGGGTTGTCCACGGGTCGGATAACATCTTGTCCTTCTTTCAGAGCAGGAACCTCTGCTAAATTTTCAGCAATTGTTTTTCCCGTAACCGTCATACAATCTCCGATTAACATCCCATTTTCGAGCATAAATTTCATCACTGCGGGAACACCTCCGACTGCGTGTAAATCTTTCATCAGATACTTCCCACTAGGCTTGAGATCAGCTAAAAATGGTGTGTTATCACTAATTTCCTGGAAATCGTCTATGGTCAGGGGTAAGCCTGCTGCATGGGCAATGGCCAGAAAATGCAAAACTGCATTCGTCGATCCACCAAGTACGGTAATCAGTCGAAGAGCATTGGTCAATGAATCTTCAGTGACAATATCTTTTGGTTTTAAATCTTTTTCAAGTAAATGTCGGATGGCAGGTCCGATTTGCAAGCACTCTTGAGTTTTATCGAGACTAACAGCAGGATTGGAGGCGTTGTAAGGGAGGGTCATTCCTAAAGCTTCAATTGCCGAAGCCATCGTATTGGCGGTATACATTCCTCCACAAGCACCAGCACCTGGGCAAGCTTTTTGAATGACTTGCTTGTATTCTTTCTCGTCTATGGTCCCACTTACTTTCTGACCCCATGCTTCAAATGCGGAAACCACATCTAGTTCTTTGTCGTTATGACATCCCGAGGCGATGGTTCCACCATAAACCATAATGGAAGGGCGGTTTACACGTAGCATGGCCATTAATGCCCCTGGCATGTTCTTATCGCAACCGACGACAGGGACCATAGCATCATAGGACATGGCCTGCACCACAGTTTCCATTGAATCGGCAATGACATCGCGTGAGGGGAGGGAAAAACGCATCCCTGGAGTTCCCATAGAAATACCATCGCTAACACCAATCGTATTAAACACCAATCCGACCAAGTTTTCTGGAGACATCCCCTTTTTAACCTGCTGCGCCAACTGATTTAAATGCATATTACAAGGATTCCCCTCGTAACCAGTGGAGGCTATTCCAATTAAGGGTTTATTAAAATCATCCTCGGTTAGCCCAATGGCGTGCAACATGGCTTGTGCAGCGGGTTGGGTAGGGTCTTGAGTAACGTTTTTACTGTATTTGTTTAACATAGCTATACTTAGTAAAGTTCAAAATTATTTCTTCGTCAGAATCCGTTTATATTTGTCTCTTTCTGAAACATATGCCCAACAGGGTATTTTCGGTTATAATACGCTAAATAACAATTGTTTATGTTTAAAAAAATAAAACACCCAATGGATTCAATCATTTACTTCAGGGAAGTGTTTTATTGAAAATATTTTAAATCAATTCTGAAATCTTTAAAAACACAAGCGTAACTTATTCAAAAAAACTGCAAAAAAAATTATTAATGAAGGGAATTATTGAAGATATCGCTAAAAAACAAAAAATATTTTTTGATTCAGCACAAGGCCGTTCGATCAGCTATCGCAAAGAAAAGTTGAAAAAATTATTGCTCACATTAAAGGAAATGGAAGCGGAAATTTTCGAAGCGTTGGCATCGGATTTGGGAAAACCTGCTTTTGAAGCCTACACGAGCGAAACACTGATGGTGGAAAAAGAGATCAAAAATATGCTTAAGCACCTTAAATACTGGTCGCAACCCATTAAGGTATCAGGAAGTCTCTTAAACTTTCCTTCCCGTGACTATTTAATTCCCGAGCCCTATGGCTCTGTATTAATCATTGCCCCTTGGAATTATCCTTTTCAATTGTCTTTAACCCCACTAGTGGGAGCAGTAGCGGCTGGTAACTGTGTGGTGCTGAAACCCTCCGAATCAGCTCCTGCCACCGCAAATATTCTAGAAAAAATTATCCAAAAGATATTTCATCCCGATCATGTCTGTGTAGTTCAGGGAGCTGCAGAGACTGGGAAAGCTCTTTTAGAACAACAGTGGAATTATATTTTCTTTACCGGAGGAACGGCTATCGGAAAAATAGTAGCAAAGGCTGCCGCAGAACATTTGACTCCCCTTACACTGGAATTAGGAGGAAAAAGTCCTTGCATCGTTGACGGCACCTCCCCATTGAAAAAAACAGCTCGCAGAATTGTCTGGGGGAAATTCCTGAATTGTGGGCAAACGTGTATTGCTCCTGACTATCTTTTGGTGCACGAAAAGTTTAAAGATCAGTTGGTCGAAGCCTTAATCGAAGAAATCGAAAATGCTTTTGGTAAGGACGCACAACAATCCGAAGACTATGGGCGTATTATTCACGATCGGCATTTTTCTCGGATGGAGGAGTTTGTCGAAGGAAACAAACTCCTATATGGAAATCAGACAGACGCTAAAAACCGCTTCTTTGGACCTACTCTAGTAGAGCCAAAAGACGAAAATCACATCATTCAAACAGAGGAGATTTTTGGACCTATCTTACCCATACTTACCTATCAGGATTTAAGTGACATTACAACGATTATCAATAGAAACCCTAACCCCTTGGCCTTTTATGTCTTCAGTAAAGACAAATCATTTACCGATAAACTCATCCGTAGTTTTCCTTTCGGAGGAGGGGTTGTCAACGATGTTCTTATTCAATTTGCCAATGCCAACCTTCCCTTTGGAGGAATCGGGAACAGCGGAATAGGAGCCTATCACGGAAAAAAGAGTTTTGAATTATTTACCCATTACAAGCCCGTCATTAAACGACGCTTTATTCTCGACTTTCCTCAGCGTTATGCTCCTTATAAACCTCAAGAATTCAAACTCTTAAAAAAGATTACTCAATGGATCAATTAAATCAGAAAACAGTAACGGAAGCTATTCATCACAGACGTTCTGTGCGACATTACGATCCGGAGCGTATGTTGGATTCAAAAATAGTGGAAGAGTGTTTAGCACAAGCCCATTTAGCTCCGACGAGCTCTAATATGCAACTATGGGAATTCTACAGAGTAGTCGATCCTGCGGTTAAAGCAAAATTAGCAGAGGCAAGTTTTAACCAACCCGCTGCAAAAACAGCACAAGAGTTGATTGTTTTTGTGGTCCGAAAAGACCTTTGGAAAAAAAGAGCAAAAGCCAATGTAGCCTTCTTAAAATCTTCCTTTGAAAAGTCTAAAAACCTGCCTGAGAAACGGAAAAAAATGGCGCTTAATTATTATCAGAAATTAATCCCCAGCTTATATGGCGATTTTTTAGGAATATTCGGCGGACTCAAATTTATCGGGACACAAATCACCGGGTTATTTCGTCCGATATACAGACAGGTACGCGCCTCCGATATGCGCGTTGTAGCACACAAGAGCACTGCTTTGGCGGCTCAAAATTTCATGTTGAGTATGGCTGCTCATGGCTATGACACTTGCCCCATGGAAGGATTCGATTCATTACGTGTTAAGCAGGCGCTAGGGCTTCCGGGCGCAGCACAGATAAATATGATCGTTAGTTGTGGCATTCGCACAGAAAAAGGAGTCTATGGACATCGATTTAGGGTTCCTTTTTCTGAAGTTTATACAAAGGTTTAAACTTGAATTATGCTCAGCTGAGAGGCGACACCAACAGATAGTATATATCTAGTTTTCTGGTCCTTTAGTCGGTCGATTCTCCTAACCAAACTATTTTATCTGCAATAGGAGTCGGTTCACGCATGGGTGCATTCCCGTCGTAGTTTCCAAGGTAAAAGAATCCAAGACACTTTTCGCCAGATTGCATGTCTAAAAATTCAGGCATGTACTCGGCTAGTTTGGGAGAGCTCCAATAGCCCCCAAGGCCTTTTTCCGTGGCTAATAACCATAAATTCTGAACAGCCATTGCAGTCGCAGCTACCTCCTCCCATTCAGGGACACTTTGCTTAGGGCAACGTTGCATCACGATCGCAATTACAGCGGCTGCCTGTTGAGGTTTATGAAGTATTTTCTTGTATTTAAATTCGGAAAACTTAGCGTCCGTTTCTCGATACTTCTCCGCTAGAAATTTTCCTAATTTTTGACGCTGGTCGCCTTGGATAACATAAAAACGCCACGGCTCTGTTTTCCTGTGGGTAGGGGCCCAATTGGCCGCTTCGAGCAGGGCATGGATCTCTTCCTGAGGAATAGGATCGGAAGTGTATTGGGCGGGAAAAATAGAACGACGGCTACAGATGGTTTTCAATATCGACATAAGCATTCTTTGGGGGCAAGGTAGCTATTTAGTAAGCTTTAAAAAAACTTAACCTAACCAGCCCTCTCGATCCAGTGATCGATACTGAATTGCCTCAGCGATATGACTGCTCTTAATCGATGTAGTCGACTCCAGGTCCGCTATTGTCCGTGCAACCTTCAGGATTCGATCATATGCACGCGCACTGAGCGAAAGCCGTTGCATAGCCTCTTTCAATAAGTGTTGACTAGAAGAATCTAAATGGCAGTATTGTCGCAGCATGGGTGGCGTCATCTGTGCATTATGATGCACCCCAGCCATTTCAACAAACCGTTCTTTTTGAATCCTACGAGCAGCTACCACTCGCTTTCGAATAAGCTTAGAAGGTTCCCCGAGCGGTTTTTCAGCCAACTCTGCAAATGGGACAGGACTTACTTCCAAATGCAAATCGATTCGATCCAACAAAGGCCCCGAAATCTTTCCCAGATAGCGTTGCATTTCTAGGGCTGAATGTTGTCCCCTACCCTCGTTGAAAAAACCAGAAGGACTGGGATTCATACTCGCGACTAACATAAAAGAACAAGGATAGGTCACGGTAAATTTAGCTCTGGAAATGGTTACTTCTCTGTCCTCTAATGGCTGTCGCAAAACTTCTAAAACGGTTCTTTTAAACTCTGGTAATTCATCTAAAAAAAGGACTCCATTGTGGGCCAATGAGATCTCCCCTGGTTGGGGATATTGCCCTCCTCCAACCAAGGCTACATCTGAAATGGTATGATGGGGAGCTCGAAAAGGCCTCAGGGCCAATAGTCCATGACTCCCCAGCTTTCCAACAACACTGTGAATTTTAGTGGTTTCGAGGGCTTCGGATAAGTCCATTGGAGGCAAAATGGTCGGTAAACGTTTCGCTAACATGGTTTTCCCTGATCCCGGCGGACCGATCAAAATTATGTTATGGCCACCTGCAGCAGCAATTTCCATACAGCGTTTTATGGTTTCTTGGCCTTTGACATCGGCAAAATCCAAAGCTGAAAATTTGGTATCCTGGTTAAAAATAGTTCGGGCGTCTATCTGCCGGGGTTGCAACGCTCTTTTTCCTTCAAAAAATTCCATCACTTCTTTTAAGTGCGAAACTCCATAAACCGAAATCCCTTTGACCATTGCCGCTTCTGCTGCATTCTGCTGGGGAAGGATAAATCCCTTAAATCCATCCTTCAGCACTTGAATGGCAATGGGCAATGCTCCTTTAATAGGACGAATGGATCCATCTAGCGCTATTTCTCCCATAATCGTAAAATCAGCAATACTCGGGGCTGCTAACTGTCCGGATGCGGTGAGTATTCCAAGCGCAATGGGCAAGTCATAGGCCGAACCTTCCTTTCGAAGGTCAGCAGGAGCCATATTAATGGTAATTTTTTTACCCGGTAGCTTATATCCTAAATTTTGAAGCGCTGCAGCAATTCTGTAATTACTCTCTTTTATGGCATTGTCGGGGAGGCCTACGAGATGGTAGCCGATACCCGCATCAATATTTACTTCGATAGTAATCTGAAAGGCATCTACCCCGAGCAGGGCACTGCCAAATACTTGAACCAACATAAGGAGGTGTTTGGGGTTTCTTAAAGATATGAAAAAGCAATTAGTCTAGGAGTTAATGACATTAACACAACAGTATACCATTCAAAAAATGTTTATTAAATTTAAGGTACCCAAACCTTTCTAAGATGAACAATTTTCCTAATGAAACGCTGTGGCGACAATTTGAAGCGAGCATTGGAATGCTTCGAAAAGCAATCAAAATATGTCCACCCCACATATGGGAGAGCCACCTACAATTTTCATGTATTGCCTATCGTAGCTTGTTATGGATGGACTATTACCTCACCGTTAATCCAGAAAAATTCCTTCCTCCGCATCCGTTTGCCCTTACAGAATTTACTTCTGAAAGAAGCCTGCAAAAATGCACCTACACGCAAAGACAATTGTTAAACTATCTACTCCACAATGAAGAAAAAGCCTGCCATCTAATTTTATGTCTAAATGAGGAGCTTGCCAATGCTCGTTGGGTCAATGATTACCAAAACTATTCTGTGCTAGAGATTATTCTTTTCAATATCCGTCACATACAACATCACGCAGCCGAATTATCCATGATTTTACGCCAAGAAAAACAAGTAGCCCCCAAGTGGGAAACTGTAGCGCTAAAAGCGATCGATTAAGAAGTGGACATAAGCACACGGACTCCCCAAAATTTTCTTTAACCTCATCCACAATTAAAACGATATCCTTGGGGGAAGTCTTTAATATTTACTGTCGAAAGATCGCTAAACCATCTTCAAGCCATTTCAGATAGGTTTGAGTGTCGGTATATTGAATAGGACTGTTTAGCAATGTCCCATCAGCAGCCATAAGCACATAGTAGGGCTGGGAAGCCGTTTGAAAGTTTAGAGCCTGGAAGGTTGCCCACTTCTGCCCAATTGTCTTGATGTCTTTAATACGCCCATCAGGCAGTTGAAACTGAAAGGCATCCTCTGCACTCAACTCCTTACGGTCATCGACATAGAGCGAAATTAAAATATATTCATCCTTTAGGAGGGTATACACTTTTGGAGCCGACCATACATTTTCTTCCATTTTCCGACAATTCACACAGGCCCACCCTGTGAAGTCCAGTAAAATAGGCTTTTGAGCAGCTTGGGCCGCGGCCAATCCTGTAGCAAAGTCTTTGTAGCAATTAAGGTTCAGTGGGCATTCACTTTCTACCGCATGAATGCTGTAGAATTCTGGTGGTGGGAAACCGCTAAGCGCTTTTAGTCGATTTTCTTCCGAGATTAAACCTAAAAAAAGGTAGGCGGAAAACAGTAGCATCAATCCACCAAACCCTAAGCGAACGCCACCAAGCTTGCTCTTAGGACCATCATGCGGAAAACGGATAAAACCAAAAAGGTAAAGAGTAGTTAAAAAAGAGATCAGAAACCACAGCCCTACAAAGACTTCGCGTTTTAACAGTCCCCAATGAGCAACTAAATCGGCATTAGACAAAAACTTAAGCGCTAATCCCAGTTCTATAAATCCTAAAACCACTTTTAGGGTATTTAGCCAGCCACCTGATTTAGGGAGCGCATCTAAAGTGGTTGGGAAAAGAGCGAACAAAGCAAATGGAAGGCCAAGGGCAACACCAAAGCCCATCATTCCTGCCGTAAGTTGCCATGCTCCTCCGCTTGAACTGATGGAGCTGGCCAGCAGAGAACCCAATATTGGACCAGTACAGGAAAATGAAACAATAGCTAAGGTAAGGGCCATAAAGAAGACGCCAATCAGCCCTTTCCATTGAGATGCAGCATCTGTGTTGGCTCCCCAAGAACTCGGTAAGGAAAGTTCGTAATAGCCAAAAAAGGAAAAAGCGAAAAATAGAAAAACAACAAAAAAGAAAAAATTAAGCACCACATTTGTCGAAATGGTGTTGAGAATTTCAGGATCTAAGGAATCCAAAAAATGAAAAGGCATACTCAGTAAACCGTAGATCAAAACGATGAACACGCCATACATAATAGCCTGAAAAACCCCCTTCTTTCGGTTGTCAGATTGTTTTAGGAAAAAAGATACGGTCAGTGGGATCATCGGGAATACACAAGGGGTAAGCAAGGCTAGAAAACCTCCGAGAAGACCCAACAAGAAAATATTAAAATAGGCGCCATTACCGTCTTGCCCAGCTGTAGCTGAACTCAGTAATTGAGTGTTTTTAAGCTGTAATTGTAACGCTTTAGCCTTTTCACTGTCGGCTTCACTCAATTGTTTTTCTGGTCCGCTAAGGGCATTTTCGGTCAATCGAAATGTAAACGCCTCTTCCCTGAAGATACAGAGTTTGTCGTCACAGGCTTGAAATATAATGGTTCCTTGAATGGGTTGCATTTTGTCTTTTACCCATACCTTCTGAAAAAATTGAGCTTCTGAGTCGAAATAAATAAGGTCCATTTCAAAAACCTTATCATAGGCCGTAATGGATTCGCTTTCCGTGACCTCCCCTAGACGGACAAAAGCTTGAGGTTGTTCATCAAACTGAAATTCAGTTGGCACGGCCCCATCTTCAGGAGAAAACTGTGAATACATATGCCATTTCGGAGCAATAGTGGCCTGAAATTGAAGTTGATATACCGTGTCGTTCAGTTGTTCTGCTCGGTATTCCCAAGTGACGACCTCATCGAGTTGGCCGTTACTCAGAAAAGGAGAAGCAAACAATAAAAGTGGAACTATATGGCGAAGAAATTTCATGTATTGGATGTTTTTAGGGCGACAATTGCTTTAGACATTTTTGTTGCTGCGAAGCGTCTATCTAATCGCTTTCCGATTACCCAAACTATTTGACTATCAGAAATGAGCAATAATTGATGCTGCTTTTGTGAGGTATTTAATTTTAAATCTTTGAACAACTTACTGAGTAATTTGCGGCCTTGAAAAGACGTAGGGTAAAAATAGTCACCTTGTTGCCAGTTTCGAACATACAAGGGGAATTTTAACGTTTCCTTGTCCAAGTAGGCCTCATTTGGCTGTAAATTATTGGGTAATTCAGTACGATCAGCTATCCACTGGAAGGGAGATTCGAGTTGTTTTAGTGCTTGAATATCAGAAATTTCTAAAAAGAATTCCGAGGGTTGCCGCCATTGCAGAAATAGAGACTCCCTTTCGGAAAATATTTTCGCCTTCGAGCTTTCCAAAAATTTTCCTGAAGGAGCAGCTAAGATCTCTTGGATACTCGATCCCTTAAATCCGTAGGAAAAAAAAAGATGGTGTAACAATGCGTTGGACGCCTTGATCGTTGACAATCCCTTTCGAGCGATTCGAAAGCCTCCCTCCTCTTTTTGAAACCATTGATCTTTGAATCGTTGCGCTTGTTCTTCTAGAAAAAGATATGAACTGTTCAGATGGCTGAGACTCGTATCAAAACGCTCCAGAAAATCTGGAAAAACTTCTTTGAGGGAAGGAATTACACGATTACGTAGTGCATTTCTAGTATAATAATCTGTATCATTGGAAGAATCCTCCCGCCAGGATAATTGCTGTTCTACAGCATAATCTTTCAATTGAGCTTTGGTAAACGAGAGCAAGGGACGCCAATAGTTTTGTGATAGTGCGGGAATCCCACGTAGACCTTCTAATCCATTGGAACGAGAAAGTTGTATGAGAAAAGTTTCCAACTGATCGTCCAGATGATGAGCGGTAACAATGGTCGTAAAACCCCACACACGAGCTATTGCATTAAACCAATTGTAACGCAAATCTCGCGCAGCCATTTGAAGAGAATCTTTGGATTGTTGTTGATAGGCCTGGGTGGCAAACCTCGTCGAGAAAAAAGGGATCTTCTTTTTTGCTGCCCATTTTTGTACATGCAACTGATCAGCTTCTGCCTCTGTTCCTCTTAATTGGAAGTTGCAATGGGCAATGGCAAAGGAACACCTCGATCGAGAATAGAGCTCTGCCAGCACCATGCTATCCAAGCCACCACTCACCGCTAGAAGGTGTTTTCCATCCGGCGCTATGGGCAGGGATTGCTGAAATGCTAAAAAAAGATCTGTTTTCACTTCACAAAAATAAAATTTTGACAATCAAAGTCTGTTTTGTGATAAAATTATCAAAAAGCCCTTCAAACTTTGTGGTTCATGAAAAAGTTTGCAATTTTGGCCTATGCAAAAAGTATCTTTCTTTTCGTTTGCATACCGCCCGGTTTTCCGCCGCCCCTAAGGGGTGTTACTTTAGTATGGAATCCGGTGAGGCCGATTCCCTTCGACTTCAACAAATATTTTTTACTTCAACCATAATCAATTACTTGTGGACTATTTAGTAGCCCAAAAACAACATATCGTATACGCAAAAAAAATTAGCGAAACTATAGATGCATCTGCTCAAGTTCGCGGAACAGGTATTGCGCGTAGAACACCAGAATATATTGCTCAAAAAATCGAGAATGGCAATGCTGTAATTGCCTTAGATGGCGATCAGTTTGCGGGTTTTTGCTATATCGAAATTTGGGGACATGGAAAGTATGTCGCTCACTCTGGACTGATTGTATCTCCAAACTACAGAGGTAAGGGGGTTGCAAAAATCATCAAAAAACTTGTTTTTGATTTATCGCTTCAAAAATATCCTGAGGCGAAAGTCTTTGGAATAACCACAGGGATGGCTGTAATGAAAATCAATTACGAACTCGGATATAAGCCTGTTCATTTTTCAGAGCTAACAGACGACCCTGAATTTTGGAAGGGTTGCCAGACTTGTAAGAATTACGATATACTGACACGCACCGAAAGAAGTATGTGTTTGTGTACCGGAATGCTCTATGATCCTAAAAAACAAACCAAAGCACAGACGGAATTTAAACCCAAAGTCGCCGAACGCTTAAAATCCATTAAAGAATATCTCTATCTCAAGAAAAAAAAGAAATGAATTCGACAACAAAAATTCCATTGGTCCTAGCCTACAGCGGAGGACTCGACACCTCCTACTGTATCAAGAAAATGAGCCAACAGGGCTATGATGTTCATGCGATTGCCATCAATACAGGTGGATTCGACCAGCAAACTCAGCACAGTATTGAACAAAAGGGCCTAGAATTAGGTGCCGCTCACGTTGAGGTTATAGATGCCTTGGACAGCTACTACGATAGCGTTATTAAGTATCTGATTTATGGCAACGTTCTAAAAAACAACACCTATCCCTTGTCGGTCAGTGCCGAACGTATTGTCCAAGCGCTTGAGCTTATTGGATACGCTAAAAAGATAGACGCTAAAGTTATTGCCCATGGAAGCACCGGTGCTGGAAATGACCAAGTGCGATTCGATCTGATTTTCCAGGTTTTGGCTCCTGAGATTGAAATTCTTACCCCCATCAGAGATCAACAACTCAGCCGACAAGAAGAAATGGATTATCTCAAATCGCAAGGAATCGATTGGACTTGGGAAAAGGCCAAATATTCCATCAATGCTGGGTTATGGGGAACCAGTGTAGGAGGAGCCGAAACGCTGACATCCTACCAAAGTCTTCCAGAAGAAGCCTATCCTTCACAATGCACCAAAGAAGGGAATGAACTACTAAGGTTGGAATTTAAGGAAGGGGAAGTTGTGGGCGTTAATGGGGAAAGTTTAAGTGCCGTCAGTGCCATTCAAAAAATTCAAGCACTTGCTGGGCCTTATGCCATCGGTAGAGATATTCACGTTGGAGATACCATCGTGGGGATCAAAGGTCGTGTCGGCTTTGAAGCTGCAGCGGCACTAATTATCATAAAGGCACATCATTTATTAGAAAAGCATACGCTGAGTAAATGGCAACAATTTCAGAAAGAACAAGTGGGGCAACTCTATGGCATGCTTTTGCATGAGGGGCAATACTTGGATCCTGTCATGAGAGATATGGAAGCCTACTTAAGCCAAAGTCAAGGGCAGGTCAGCGGGACAGTCAACGTACGGCTACACCCCTACCGATTTGAATTGGAAGGTATTCGTTCCGACCAAGATCTTATGCATCCTACCTTTGGAGCCTATGGGGAAGAAAACGCTGCATGGACAGCAGAAGAAGCCAAAGGATTCATCAAACTTTTAAGTGTCCCTAATCGCATTTTTCAACAAGTTCAAAACGTAAAAAAGACCTCATGAAAACAGTCGGAATAATTGGTGGGACTGGCTACACCGGGGGGGAACTTCTCCGACTGGTTTTAAACCATCCTACACTGACCCTGAAATACGCCGTGAGTAGATCTCAAGCAGGAAAAAAAATAGGAGAAGTACATGCCGATCTCTTCGGCTGGACAGATCTAACTTTTACCGATCATTTCGATCCAGAGGTCGATGTGTTATTCTTGTGTCTTGGGCACGGTCTTTCCAAAACATTTATGGAGGAAAAGCCCGTCTCTGAGGAGACAATCGTGATTGATTTAAGTCAAGATTTCAGACTTGCCAGCACACACAATTTTAATCACCGTCAGTTTGTGTACGGTCTTCCAGAGTTTCAAAAAGAAGCGATAGAAAACTCCCGTAGCATTGCCAATCCAGGCTGCTTTGCGACGGCATTACAACTGGCGCTATTGCCATTGGCAGCCGACCAAAAAATGAATACTGATGTACACATTAATGCCACTACAGGAAGTACAGGAGCCGGGATTAAAACTTCCGCAACCGGTCATTTTAGCTGGCGGAACAACAACTTGTCTTGGTATAAGCCATTTAATCATCAGCACTTGAACGAAATTGGAGAAACACTTAGTAGTCTTCAACAATCGAAACCTCGTCTACATTTTTTACCGCATAGAGGAGATTTTACCCGAGGAATATTTGCCACTGCATACATAAAAACCGATCTGGCGTTGACTTATTTTACACATCTTTTTGATGATTATTACGCCTCACACCCCTTTACGCAGAGGGTTCTTCAGCCCATTCATCTCAAACAAGTGGTGAACACCAATATGGCGCATGTACACCTTCATAAACACGAAGATGTTTTATTAATTACCTCTGCCATAGACAACCTTTTAAAAGGAGCAGCAGGGCAAGCTTTACAAAATCTAAACATCATCTTAGGTCTTGAAGAAACGCTAGGGCTGCAACTTAAAGCAAGTATATTTTAACCCCAGAAATTCTCCCCCTAAAACTTTAACAGATGAAAATAGCCATCATTGGAACCGGAAACTTAGGATTGAGCATCGCTAGAGGCTTATTAATGCATAACAACTACACTCAACTCTATCTTACCAAACGGAATATCGGTACGCTAGAAGAGTGGACAGAGTACAAAAATGTATTTGTCAGTTCCGATAATGTAGCAGCGATGAAAGCCTCTGACATTATCATTTTCACGGTACAGCCCGGATACTTTGAAACCGTATTAACCGAAATAACACCTCATTTGACAGACAAACATCACTTGATATCGGCAGTTACAGGCTTTCAAATAGCACGAATGGAATCTATAGTAGGGTCAGAAACCCCTATTGTTCGGGCAATGCCTAATACTGCTATCGCAGTGGGGGCTTCCATGACTACTTTGTGTCATAATCGTTCGGGAGAAAAAAGTCATGAAATTGCAGCAGCTATCTTTAAGCACTTGGGACATACCCTAGCCATCCCTGAAGAACATATGCAAGCGGCGACTGTTCTCTGTGCAAGTGGAATTGCTTTTTGGATGCGACTGATTCGCGCCACTACACAAGGAGGCGTGCAAATGGGCTTCGATGCCAAAGAAGCGATGGAAATGTCTATGCATACCGCTTTGGGTGCGGCCAAACTCCTGATAGCCTCAGGCAGCCATCCCGAAGAAGAAATCGATCGGGTGACCACCCCAAAAGGATGTACGATCGAAGGACTAAACCAAATGGAACATCAAGGTCTCAGTTCTTCCCTGATTCAGGGACTTATGGCCTCTTTTCATCAAATTAATAATATTCGAAAGGCATGAATTTATTTGATGTTTACCCACTTTACGATGTAACTCCGCACAAGGCCAAGGATGTCTTTGTCTATGATACCCAGGGAAAAAAATACTTAGATCTCTATGGAGGGCATGCCGTTATTTCAATCGGTCATCAGCATAGACGATACAAAAGAGCCTTAAAACAACAATTGAATCGAATTGGTTTTTATTCTAATGCTGTTCAAAATCCTCTACAAAAGCAATTAGCAGACGCCATAGGAAAACTTAGCTGTTTAGATGATTATGAGCTCTTCTTGTGTAGTTCTGGAGCTGAAGCCAATGAAAATGCATTAAAACTGGCGTCCTTTCATACCGGAAAAAAGCGAATTATAGCCTTTCACAATGGATTCCACGGCCGGACTTCCGCCTGTGTCGCCGCAACTGACAACCCGGCTATCGTGGCTCCGCTGAACGCACAACAGCAGGTTAGCTTTCTGCCGCTAAACGATTTGGAAAGTGTCGAGAAAGAGCTCGCCAAAGGAGATGTATGTGCCGTGATTTTGGAAGCTATTCAAGGAGTTGGAGGCTTGGACATGGCAACGTCAGACTTTTGGGAAGGGCTGGAAAAAGTCTGCGAAAAATACGAAACGTGTCTGATAGCCGATGAGGTACAATCAGGGTTCTCGAGAACAGGAACCTTCTTTGGATTTCAAAAAACGACGGTTCGTCCACATATCATTTCTATGGCCAAAGGCATGGGAAATGGTTTTCCTGTCGGGGGAATTTTGGTGCGTCCAGACATAAAGGCTAAATACGGACTCCTGGGGACCACTTTCGGAGGAAATCACTTGGCCTGTAGAGCTTCACTTGCCGTTTGTGAAACGATTGAAAAAGAGAACCTTCAGGACAATGCGCAGAAAATGGGACAGTATTTTAAAGCACGCGCCGCGGAATTGCCACCTATCAAAAAAATAAAAGGAGAAGGACTTATGCTAGGGATGGAATTCGACTTTGGTGTAGCTGATTTACGAAAACGACTGGTTTACGAAGCTCAAATTTTTACTGGTGGAAGCAGTAATAAAAACCTTATTCGTATACTCCCCTCCTTAACTATTCAACAAAAACATCTGGATCGTTTATTTAACGTTCTTCATCAATGGCTATAAATATGCAACACTTCATTACTTTAGACGACCTTCCGAATTGGGAACTCACCTTAACAAACATGCAAGAGCTAAAGGCTGACCCTTCGATCTACAAACATATCGGCCAGGGGAAAACCATCGGTCTTATATTTTTTAATCCCAGTTTAAGAACACGCCTGAGTACCCAAAAAGCTGCAAAACTTCTTGGTTTCGATGTAATGGTAATGAATTTTAGCAATGAAGCATGGGCCATTGAGTATGAAGATGGGACAAAAATGGAGGGTATCCGATCGGAGCATGTACGGGAGGCAGCTCAGGTGATGTCTCAATATTGCGATGTACTCGCCATTCGAGCTTTCGCCAGTTTAACCGATAAAGCAGCAGATGAAGCTGAGCTAGTGCTTCAAAAATTCGCTGCTTTTGCTTCCATCCCAATCGTGAATATGGAAAGTGCCACGGCTCACCCTCTACAAGCTTTAGCGGATGCACTAACACTAACCGAATTGAACCTTCAGAAAAGACCTAAAGTTGTCCTCACTTGGGCTCCTCACCCGAAAGCGCTTCCGCATGCCGTTCCGAACTCATTTATTCGAATGATGCGACACATGGACGCCGACTTTACGATTTGCAATCCGAAGGGGTATGATCTTAACCCTGCAATTTCCCGAGGGATACCTGTGCTACACGAACAAGAAGAAGCCCTAAAAGATGCGGATATTATCTATGCTAAAAATTGGTGCTCCTATGAAGATTATGGAAAAATCCTGCGTAAAGACAGTGAGTGGATGCTGACCGCTGAAAAAATGGAATTAACAAATGAGGCGAAATTCATGCACTGCCTCCCCATTCGCAGGAATGTAGTGGTTGCAGATGAAGTGTTGGACCACCCAAATTCTATGGTGATAGAACAGGCCAACAATCGAACATTTTCGGCTATGGCCATCCTTAAAATGCTTTGTGACCATGGATAAATTACTCGTTGTTAAGCTTGGCGGAAAAGTCTTGGAGGACGAAGAGTTATTGCACGATTTCGTCGCCTATTTTGCTGCCTATCCTCAGCCTAAAATTTTAATCCACGGGGGAGGGAAGCAGGCGAGTTCTCTCGCGCAACAAATGGGTGTTATCCCTCAAATGATCGACGGAAGAAGAGTCACAGACGGTCCTATGCTGGATATTGCTTTAATGACCTACGCAGGTCTGCTGAATAAAAAACTCGTCGCTCAAATCAATGCAAAGGAGGAAAAAGCTGTAGGTCTTTGTGGAGCAGATGCCAACTTAATCACGGCACATAAAAGACCTGTGGGAGAAATTGATTACGGTTATGTTGGGGATATTCAGTCCGTACAAGCCGAGAACTTTCAGTCGCTCCTTCAGGCAGGTTTAACACCAGTCATTTGCGCGCTTACCCACGATGGGCAAGGACAAATACTCAACACCAATGCCGATAGTATTGCCAATGCCATTGCCCAAGCCATGCAGCCCTTTTATGAAGTAGAATTATGGCTCTGTATGGATCTACCCGGGGTACTTCTCGATATAAATGACCCGGATAGTATCCTAACAGAAATATCAGAGAAGACCTATGAAAACCTAAAAAACGACGGCGTCGTTCACAAGGGTATGCTCCCTAAATTGGAGGCAGCTTTTGATAGTCTATCGAAAGGAGTACAAACCATTTATATCTCCAATACTACTGCCCTTTTACATCCACAGCATAAGAAAACCCAAATTACTTCTACCATATGAAAACTTTATCTCAATATTCTATTGAATTGCTTCAATCCATGATAGAGACGCAATCTTTTTCTGGAGAAGAACAACAAACCGCCAACTTAATTGAAAACTGGCTTGACCAACGCGGTATCCCTTCCACCCGAATTCACAATAATATAATAGCCGTAAATAAACACGAAGACCCCACCAAACCCTATATATTATTAAACTCACATCACGACACGGTTCGCCCTAACAAAGCCTACACCAAAGATCCTTTCAAAGCTATTCTTGAAGATGGAAAACTGTATGGATTGGGGAGCAATGATGCCGGTGGAGCTTTGGTAAGTTTACTCGCCGTGTTTAGTCATTTTTATGATCGAAAAGACTTGCAATACAATCTGATGATAGCCGCGACTGGTGAAGAGGAAAATTCTGGGTCCAAAGGACTCAAAGGGATTTTAAAGGAACTCCCTCCCTTCGATTTTGCCATTGTGGGCGAGCCTACTCTTATGGAATTGGCCATTGCCGAAAAAGGATTAGTTGTCTTCGATTGTTACCTTCATGGAACCCCTAGTCATGCTGCTCACCCCAATGAAGACAACCCAATAGACAAAATCCCGCAGCTTATCCAGTGGTTTCACAATTTAACATTTGACAAATCCTCAGAGACTCTGGGAGATGTAAAACTGACCATTACGGAAGTTCATGCGGGTAAACAACATAATGCAGTGCCTGAAAAGGTTCATATGGTGGTAGATGTCCGCGTCAATGACTGTTACAGTAACGCAGCTATTGAAAAGATCCTATCACAAGCCCCATGTGAAGTAAATGCTCGCTCTTTAGACCTCAACTCATCCTCCATTGCCAAAGAGCACCCCATAGTTCAGGCAGGAATACAATTGGGCCGAAAAACCTATGGTTCCCCTACCCTCTCAGATCAGGCGGCGCTGAGCTGTCCATCGTTGAAGTTAGGCCCCGGGGATTCGACTCGTTCCCATACTGCCGATGAATATATTTACACCAAAGAAATTGAGGACGCCATCCCAATCTATATATCCATGTTAAATTCAATTCTATAGACCGATGAAACTTTGGCAAAAAAAATCCAGCAGCATAGACGACAAAATTGAAGCCTTTACAGTGGGCGACGATCGCTTGTGGGATCAGCGACTAATCCCCTACGACCTAAAGGCCTCGGCTGCACATGCCCAGATGCTAGGAGAAGTAGGACTGATCAGTCAAGCAGAAGCACAACAATTACAAGATACCCTGGCGATTTTCAGCGAAGAATATGAGGCTGGAACATTTGTCATAGAGGAGCAGTTTGAAGACATGCATTCTAAAATAGAGTTTGAACTGATTGAACGTCTTGGCGATACTGGTAAAAAAATACATTTAGCGCGCTCGAGAAACGATCAAGTTTTGGTGGCTTTACAACTCTATTTTAAAGATGCTATTTCAACAATAAGCGAAGCAACAGCCCAACTGTTTGAAAGATTAATCGGTCTTGCGGATGAACATCAAGAGGTAGCTCTTCCTGGCTATACTCATCTACAGATTGCTATGCCGTCTTCTTTCGGATTGTGGTTCTCTGCTTATGCAGAAAGTCTGATCGACGATCTACAGATTTTAGCAGCTGCCCAAAGAGTCAATGACCAAAATCCATTGGGGAGTGCCGCAGGCTATGGCAGTTCTTTTCCGATCGACCGGAAAAGAACAACAGAGTTAATGGCCTTTGAAACACTAAAATACAATGTAGTGGCTGCCCAAATGAGTCGTGGGAAAATCGAAAAAATTCTTGCTCAAGCAATGGCAAATATAGCCGAAACGCTTTCCCGTTTTGCTGCTGATATTTGTTTGTATATGAGTCAGAATATGGACTTTATCAGTTTTCCAGAAGATATTACCACGGGCTCTAGTATAATGCCGCACAAAAAAAATCCGGATGTGTTTGAACTGATCCGAGGAAAATGCAACAGTCTACAGGCACTTCCGAACCAGTTAACCTTAATGAAAACCAACCTTCCAAGCGGCTATCACCGTGAAATGCAATTGTTTAAAGGCCCTATATTGGCAGGTATTGACCAACTGCTTGATTGCCTAACGCTACTGGAGTACAGCTTAAAAAATATTCGTGTTCGAACTGATATTTTAGAAGATCCCATGTATCAATACCTCTTTACGGTAGATGCAATTAACACAAAAATTCAGTCGGGAATTCCATTTAGGGATGCCTATCAGCAAGTGGGCGATGCCGTTAATCAGGGACAATTTGAAGCACCAGAAGGGCTTCATCATACCCATGAAGGGAGCTTGGGGAATTTGTGTTTAACAGAAATAAAACAGAAATTTGAAAACCTCTACAGGGAAATGAATAGCCGCCCATGATATCCCAACGGATCTACTTCTTAGATGCTTTACGTGCATTTGCTATATTGATGATGCTGCAAGGGCATTTTATCAGCGGACTGATGGAGAGCAACCCTGCTATCCAAGCATCGGACGTGTATTATTGGTGGGACTATTGCAGAGGATTTACAGCCCCTGTTTTTTTTACCATAACCGGCTGGGTATTCACCCATCTATTGCTAAAAGCTGACCTAAAAGGAGGGGTAAATCCCAGGATCCGTAAGGGAATTCGACGCAGTATAGAGCTACTCATATGGGGGTATTTATTGCGGCTAAATCTGCCGATGCTTTTTCGAGGTCAGATCAACTCCTCTTTTTGGCAACCAGATGTATTACAAATCATTGGTTTAGGAATACTATTTGTTCTAGGAATACACCAACTCTTATCGACAAAAACCAACCTGAGGGCTTTTGTGTTTCTGAGTCTAGGACTTGTAATCTTTTTTACTGAGCCCTTGTATAGCGGAACCGATTTAAGCTTCCTCCCGAAAGGAATAGCCGGTTATTTTTTCAAAGGTAATAGGGGGGTCTTTTATCTTTTTCCTTGGTTAGGATATGTCGCAATTGGTGCGTTTCTGGGGCATCTTTTCTTGGAACTTGAAAAAAAACATTATCGCTTTTGGGCAGGAATCTTATTTACCCTAGGTGGACTACTGGTCTATTATTCGAGTAGTTGGTGGATGTATCTAAACCTGTGGTTCCCGGGCGAGCTGATGAAAGATGTAGCCTACAACAACTATTTGTTTATCCGCTTGGGAAATGTGTTTATTCTATTTGCACTTTTTATGTGGTTCGAACATCTCCTCCGACACAAAATTTGGCAGCAAATCGGAACAAATACATTGTGGATGTATGTACTCCACTATTTTGTTTTGTATGGAAGCCTAACCGGAATAGGTTTGTATAAGTTTTATCGAAAAAGTCTAAGCCCCACCGAAGCGATCGGAGGGGCAGTTGCTTTTATTGTTCTAATTAGCCTTGTAGTGTTGCTCCTTAAACCGCACTTAAATATGAAGCGGACGATTTTCCGTCGCCGCTAAGGCCGCTTCTTTGATGGCTTCGGCATAGGTCGGATGTGAGTGACTCATACGCGAAATATCTTCTGCAGACGCACGGAACTCCATGGCCGTAACCGCCTCGGCTATCAGGTCGGCAGCACGTGCTCCGATCATATGTACGCCTAAAACTTCATCGGTTTGTTTGTCGGCCAAGATTTTGATGAACCCATCGGTATCCATACTCGCACGAGCTCTTCCCAGTGCGCGCATGGGGAACTGACCTGATTTATAGGCAATTCCGGCAGCTTTCAGCTCTTCTTCTGTTTTTCCTACTGCAGCTACTTCCGGCCAAGTGTAAATGACATTCGGAATAAGATTATAATCGATATGCGGTTTTTGCCCCGCTAAGAATTCAGCAACCATAACACCTTCCTCTTCTGCCTTGTGGGCAAGCATTGCCCCGCGTACGACATCGCCTATAGCGTAGATATTAGGGGCTGTTGTCTGTAAATGATCGTTTACCTGAACTCTTCCTCTATCATCAAGAGTTACGCCCGCTGCATCGGCCTGAAGACCTTCTGTGAATGGGCGTCTTCCGACAGAAACTAGGCAGTAGTCTCCAGCAAAGCTAACTGTGTTTCCTTTTTTATCTAAGGCTTCTACTGTCACTTCGTCTCCTTTTCGCTCTACTTTTTGGACTTGGTGGGAAGTAAAAAACTTCACTCCTTGCTTCTTCATCACTTTCGTCAATTCTTTTGAAAGGGAGGCATCCATCACAGAGGCAATTCTGTCCGCATATTCTACAACCGACACCTCAGCTCCTAAACGGCGATATACCTGCCCTAATTCAAGGCCTATTACACCGCCTCCAATAACGACAAGGTGCTTGGGAATCTCCGTCAGAGATAGCGCTTCGGTAGATGTAATGACACGTTCTTTATCCACTTTTATAAAAGGGAGGTTTGCAGGTTTGGATCCTGTAGCAATAATGCTGTGTTTTGCTTTAATTTCTTGTTTTTTATCTCCGACCACCTCTATGGTTTGGGCATCTTTAAATCGACCTAAACCATGGAAAACTTCAATTTTATTCTTGTCCATAAGATAGTCTATCCCCTTAGTAGTTTGTTCTACTACAGCGGCTTTTCGAGCGATCATTTGTTGAAAATTGACTTTAATTTCCCCGTCGATTTCGATTCCGTGGGTAGCAAAGTGCTTCTGTGCATCTTCAAAATGATGAGAAGAGTCTAAAAGCGATTTGGAGGGAATACAGCCAACATTTAAGCAAGTTCCTCCAAGGGTATTATATTTTTCAATCAGAGCGGTCTTCATCCCCAACTGAGCACAACGAATTGCGGCTACATATCCTCCAGGACCTGAGCCAATAACAGCGACGTCAAAAGTATTCATGAGATAATTAATGGTTTCTATACGAAGGTACAAATGTTTTGTGACCCTTGTTAATCATTGGGAAAGGTTTCGTAACTTTTAGAGTAATTAAACCCAGTCTTATGATGTTCTTTAACACCGTGATTTCCTTTTTAAAAGATCGAGAATACAGAAACTTGTTGAAGGTAACGGCTTTCTTCATCTCTATTGGCACGATTGTCTACCATTACATTGAAGGATGGAGTTGGATCGATTCTGCCTATTTTTCTATCATTACTTTAACTACTATTGGTTATGGAGATTTTTCGCCTCAAACAACTTTTGGGAAACTTTTCACCATCTTTTACATCCTGGTTGGTATTGGCGTAATTCTTGGCTTCATCAATACCGTTTACCTGCATTATCAGAAGGCGCGTCAGGGCCGAAAAACGCCTTAACGACCAAACATCAACTCCTTTGATCGGGGCTAAAAAAGACTTACTTTAGGCGCTTATAGATAAACGGTATGAACGATAAAAAAGATATATCTCTACTTCAAGCATTTATCCCGGTGATCGGTTTGGTTTTACTGTTGGCGTATAATGTTTTTGTCTTTGGAGATGATGCCCTTTCGGGCTCCAATCAGTTTGTTTTGCTAATAGGAGCAGCCATTGCTGCTTTGGTCGGTGCCTATCGCAAAATTCCCTTCGACCAAATGGTGAGTAGCGTTGCTGAAAATCTGAAATCCGTAACTAGCGCAATTTTAATCCTTCTTTTTGTTGGGGCACTGGCTGGAAGCTGGCTCGTTAGTGGGATTATCCCTTCCATGATCTACTATGGGCTACAAATCTTAAATCCGACTATTTTTCTCCCCGCAACTATCGTTATTTGTGCCCTTATTTCGTTGGCTACTGGAAGTAGCTGGACCACCTCTGCCACGGTTGGTATTGCTCTGATCGGCATCGGGAAAGCTTTGGGGCTCCCTGCCGGGATGATCGCAGGAGCCGTTATTTCCGGTGCATACTTTGGTGACAAACTCTCCCCCTTAAGCGATACGACTAACCTAGCCCCTGCTATGGCAGGAACAGATCTATTTACGCACATCCGCTATATGAGTTTAACGACTACACCGAGCATTATCATCACTCTAATTGTGTTTGTCTTCTTAGGTTTAGGGCAGGATGTTAGTGGAATTACCGATTCTACTGATCTGTTAGGAGCCATAACAAACACATTTAAGATTCATGCAGGATTATTTTTAGTCCCTTTGGCTGTAATTGTAATGATAGTTCGGAAATCTCCTCCTTTGGTCGCTCTGATGGCTGGTACTTTACTGGGGTTAGGAGCGGCCCTGATTTGGCAGCAACCCCTCCTGGCAAAATTAGCCGCTAGCACCGATCTGAATAGCCAGCAAACCTACAAGGTTCTTATGGATGCTATTACGCGAGACACAGCAGTAGTAACTTCCAATGCTATGCTGAACGACTTGTTCAGCTCTGGTGGGATGCAAGGAATGCTGGGAACCGTTTGGTTAATTATCTGCGCTATGGTCTTTGGCGGAATCATGGATGCCATTGGAGCCTTGCAGAAAATTAGTCAGGCGTTATTAACAGGTGCTCAAAATACTTTTCAATTATTTGCCAGTACGGTTGCTTCTTGTTTGGCGATTAACCTAACAGCATCCGACCAATATCTCTCCATCGTTATTCCAGGAAAAATGTTTCAAAAAGCCTACAAAGACCGAAATCTAGCCCCCGAAAATTTGAGCCGAACCCTCGAAGATTCCGGTACAGTTACCTCCGTCTTAATTCCGTGGAATACCTGTGGAGCCTATCAGTCCAATGTGTTAGGAGTTGGTGTAGGGGAATATTTTATCTATGCCATATTTAACTGGATTAGTCCTTTTACAACACTCCTCTATGCCGCGCTAAAAATTAAAATCAGAAGTTTAAAAACATCGGACTCTGCTAACACATAAGACCTCCCTATAGAGAGATAAGAATTAAAAATTTAAGCTGGATTGAAATTAGATCCATACCTTTTACTTTTGTTTAAAATTGTTTAATTAAATAAGACTCATCATGACACTCGTTGGAAAAAAATTCCCAGACATCTCCGTAAATGCAATGAACGAAATGGGCGACACCATTCAAATCAATGTATTGGAGGAAGCCGTTAACAACAAGAAAAAAGTAGTACTCTTCTGGTATCCGAAAGACTTTACCTATGTATGTCCTACTGAACTTCACGCATTTCAGGAAGCTCTACCTGAGTTTGAAAAAAGAAATACAATCGTTATCGGCGCTTCTTGCGACACCCCAGAAGTACACTTTGCGTGGTTAAACACTGCTAAAGACAATGGTGGAATCGAAGGAGTTACGTACAATCTATTGGCAGACAGCAACCGAAATCTGGCTAATCTTTTAGGAATTTTAGACGTGACAAACGAACGCTACGATGAAGAAAGTGGTGTTGTACTAGTGGACGGAGACAGCGTAACCTATCGTGCAACCTACATCATCGATGAAGAAGGAACGGTTGTGCATGAGGGCGTAAACTTTATGCCTATTGGGCGAAACGTGAGTGAATTCTTGCGTATCGTAGATGCTTACACCCACGTACAAGAAAAAGGAGAAGTGTGTCCTGCCAACTGGGAGGAAGGCAAAGATGCCATGAATGCTAACCGAGAGGGTGTGGCAGAATATCTCAGCAAAAAATAATTGAGATATGTTTTCGGAATTACAAGAAGATAACTTGCAAGACTTGGTCGCCAACAACGACCAAGTTTTTGTTCAGTATTCTGCCGGATGGTGTGGGAATTGTAGAATTATGAAACCCAAATTCAAAAAATTTGCTTCGGAAAATGAGGCCATCCCATTTGTTATGGTAGATGCTGAAAAGTTTCCCAATGCGCGCCAATTAGCAGACGTCAGTAACCTTCCTACTTTTGCCGCTTTTCAAGGGGGAAAATTGTTGAATCAGGTACAAACCAACAAAATGGATGTATTAAAATCATTTATTGATGAAGCTACCGCTGATTAAACATATCGTTCAATTCATTGAAGACAATGATGAAGATTTTGTCGTTGAAACCTTAGAAACACTTGAACACATCACAGAATACAGTGGTTTAAAGGACGAGGAAATCGACGTTCTCGGCGAACTCATCTCAAATATGTATGGAGCCTTAGAAGTTCAACAAATGACTCGCGAAGGCCAAAGTACAAGGGAAGCCCTTAATACCTTTATGAAGAGGGTACAAGGGTCTATCGACAGCTAAATTTAGAAATACTTGTTTCTTGAAGAAAAACCCTCTTTCTGAGGGTTTTTCTTATTTTTGCTTGAACCGTTATCTATGGCGAAAAAGCAATCTACTTCTCCAAAGTCATCAACAGCATCGGCCGATCCTAAAAAACGCCAAAGGCAAATTTTGTTGGGGATATTTCTATTGATTTTAAGTCTTGGCATTTTCATCAGTATCTCCGCATTTATCTGGCAGTGGAAAGCCGATTTTAGCACCCTAAATGCTTGGAACGACAAAAGCGTTTCCCCTCAAAATCCCCTGCAAAAAATTGGCGTCTGGACAGGCTATTGGTTGGTGTATCAGTGGTTTGGTTTTGCTGCTTATATCTTTACAGGACTTTTGCTTTGGACAGGTTTAAATTTGTTTTTCAACGCTGGAATTTCCAATCTTCTAAAACGATGGATTTGGGGAGCTATTTATATGCTTCTGTGGATTATTGCTGGTGGTTTCTTTGCAGAGAATTTCCCACTGGTCGGAGGAATAATCGGTTTTGAAATACATGAATACCTAAGTGTTTACGTAGGAAAACTGGGAATATTTTTCCTGTGGTTATTTTTTGTTTTAACGGCAGTCATTGTGAAAAGTAACTTGCGTCCCGAAGAGTTGTTAGCCCGCCTGAAACAGTTTAGCTTTAAAAAAACCGTTTCCCCTCTAGCAGAAGAAAACACACCTCCATCGGGCACTGCACCCATGGAGAATGTTTCTCCTGAGGAACCGCTGGATATTCAAGAAAAAGACGAAGCGAATCCTGTTACTCAAAATAAAAAAATAGATTTCGATCTTCCCCTAGAGACGACTCCACCTGCGCCTACCCCAAAGAGTACAGCAGTCGAAGATCCAGAATTGGCGATCGAAATTAAAAGTCAAAACGAGGAACTAACAGCAGAACAAAACAAAGCCCAAGAATTGGTAGAGGCCTATGGAACTTTCGATCCACGATTAGAACTGAGTAATTTTAAACTGCCCGATCTGGACCTCTTAAAGGATTATGGCAGTAGTTCCATCACGATCGACCAAGAGGAGTTAGAGCAAAATAAAAACAAGATCGTCGATACACTTCGGAACTACAAAATTGCTATCGCCCAAATTAAAGCGACCATAGGGCCAACTGTAACCCTCTATGAAATAGTCCCTGAGGCGGGTATTCGTATCTCGAAAATCAAGAATTTAGAAGACGATATTGCTTTATCGCTTTCGGCTTTGGGAATTCGTATCATAGCTCCGATTCCTGGAAAAGGGACTATCGGGATAGAAGTCCCCAATCAGAAACCTTCTGTCGTTTCCATACGTTCGGTGATTAGCTCGCAAAAGTTTCAGCAAGCAGAAATGGAACTCCCAGTTGCTCTTGGGAAAAATATTAGTAATGAAACCTTTGTGGTAGATTTGGCCAAAATGCCTCACCTGCTGATGGCTGGTGCAACAGGTCAAGGAAAATCTGTTGGTTTAAATACGGTTTTAACTTCTCTCCTCTATAAGAAACATCCTGCGGAGGTAAAGTTTGTGTTGGTCGACCCAAAGAAAGTGGAGCTGACCATCTACAATAAAATCGAACGTCATTATTTGGCAAAGCTTCCCGATAGTGATGAGGCAATTATTACGGACAACAGCAAAGTGATTAACACCCTGAACTCACTTTGTATCGAAATGGATAATCGATATGAACTGCTTAAAAACGGTTTATGTAGAAACATTAAGGAATACAACGAGAAGTTTAAGTCTCGCCGACTGAACCCTGAGGAAGGACATCAATTTCTACCCTATATCGTTTTGGTGGTCGATGAATTCGCCGACCTGATTATGACTGCTGGCAAGGAAGTGGAAACTCCGATTGCTCGTTTGGCTCAATTGGCACGTGCGGTAGGAATCCACTTAATCATTGCGACTCAGCGTCCGTCCGTCAACGTAATCACGGGGATTATCAAAGCAAATTTCCCGGCACGAATTGCTTTCCGGGTGACTTCGAAAATCGATTCCAGAACTATTCTAGACAGCGGTGGTGCCGATCAGCTGATCGGGCGTGGTGATATGCTTTATACCCAAGGCAATGAGCTAACTCGAATCCAGTGTGCATTTGTAGACACCCCAGAGGTCGATAAAATTGCTAATTATATAGGAGCCCAAAGAGCCTATCCCGATGCACATCTTCTACCCGAATATGTTGGAGAAGATTCCGGAAGTACGCTAGACATCGATGCCAGTGAAAGAGATGCTCTTTTTAGAGAAGCCGCAGAAGTAATTGTCACGGCACAGCAAGGTTCGGCATCCTTATTGCAACGAAAACTTAAACTGGGTTATAATCGGGCTGGACGTATCATCGATCAGATGGAGGCTGCCGGTATTGTTGGACCTTTTGAAGGCAGTAAAGCCCGACAAGTATTGGTTCCCGACCTAATGGCCTTAGAACAACTTTTAAACGCAAACACTGAATGAATAAAATATTTTTGCTTTTGTGCTTGATGAGCTTTTGGACACGAGGACAAAATGATCCTCAGGCAGCAGCTCTGCTCGAAAAAGTAGCACAGCAGATCGAAAGTTACTCCACTGTAACTTTTGATTTTTCATATACTTTAGAAAATCTAGAGGAGCAAATCCGTCAGGAAAGCAGTGGGAAAGTTTGGTTGGAAGGCAACAAGTATCGATTAGAATTTTTAGGCCTTATTCAACTCTTCGACGAGCAAAAGCTCTACACTATTGTCCCTGAAAACGAAGAAATTACCATTTCAGATGCAGATGAAGAAGAGGCCGGCTTTAATCCCTCCAAGCTATTGTATTTCTATCAGGACGGCTATGGTTATCAGATGGATATTATTCAAAATGTATTGGGACGAAAAATTCAATTCATCAAGTTAATACCAGCCGAAGAAAATACAGAAATCGATTATTTGCTTTTGGGAATAGATCTAGAGAGTTTAAACATCTATCGATTGATAGAAATCGGTAGTAATGGCACAAGAACAACCCTAACTCTTTTGGAACAATCGCAAAACATCAGTTTCCCAGCCAGTACTTTTGAATTTAACGAGGAGGATTATCCCGGATATTTTATTGATTAAGCATTGACCTCGTGAAAATCATCGATCGCTACATTCTAAAAAGTTATCTCACTCGCCTGATAAGTGTATTTGCGATCTGTTTTCTGATTTTTATTGTCCAGACATTTTGGTTATTCATAGATGAGTTAGCGGGGAAGGGTTTAGACTTTATCATCATCCTAAAATTCTTGGTCTATTACTCTCCAAAACTAGTCCCATTGGTTCTCCCACTTTCGGTTCTTTTGGCATCGCTCATGACTTTTGGTACACTGGCGGAAAACTATGAGTTTGCAGCGATGAAATCTACAGGTATATCGCTACAACGCGCCATGCGTTGGTTGGTCATTTTTCATGTCTTTATAGGAATTGGGACTTACTTTTTCTCCAATCATGTGATTCCCTATGGCGAATTAAAATCCTACAACCTTCGAAAAAACCTTGCCAAGCTAAAGCCTGCATTGGCCATCCGTGAAGGGATCTTTAATGAAATCGGAGAAATCAATATTAAGGTAGCCGAAAAATCGGGACCTGACGACCGATACCTGAAAGATGTCATTATCCATGAAAAAAGCCCCAATGGGAAAAATACAGTCGTGATTAAGGCGGCTACCGGAGAGTTAAAAAGTGAAACGACAGATGCCCTCCTTCAGTTGGTTTTGTATGACGGGAATCGCTACGAAGAAGTGCAACCGAAAAAACTAGCCGAACGAAGACGTTTTCCACATGCACAGGTATCCTTTGAAAAATACACAATGAACATTGACTTGTCCCAGTTCAACAATGTCGATCTTTCAGAAGAGCGCTACACGACCACCTACAAAATGCAAAAGGCCGATGAACTTAGGGTCAGTATAGACTCACTTGAAAAACAATTTCTCAACCAGAAAACGGTCTTTCGAGACAACTTTTTAAGGACACATAACTACTTAAAGATCAAAGAAGTTCAAGACAGTTGTGTTACGGCAGCAAAAGATATGCTTTCCACTCCCCTACACTATATGGCCGACACTAACCCCAATGCGCGTATCAGAATCGTGAATGATGCGAAAAGTCGCATCCGTGTTGCCTACAGTAGCTTAAACAGTAAAAAGAGAATGTTTTTTCTATTACAAAAACGTTTAAACGCCCATAAAACAACCCTTAACGACAAATATACCTTGATCTTTGGTTCTATATTTCTATTCCTGATTGGAGCATCTCTTGGAGCCATTATTCGAAAGGGAGGAATTGGACTCCCCCTTGTACTATCGGTATTGATTTTTCTGACCTATCACTACATCGGTCTTTTTGGAAAAAATGCATCTGAAGACAATAGTATTCATCCCTTTGTTGCTAGCTGGATTTCGTCCTTTATCATCGGCCCTTTAGGCGTCTTTTTTGCTTATAGAGCTTCTCGAGACCGCGGACTGATGAATACGGATTTTATCACTGTCCCTATTCAAAATTTAATTGGCATCATCAGAACAAATGCCTTCTTTAATCGAAAACTCAAATGAACAACCCTATACCTTTAAACACAATAGCTGAAGCCATTGAGGACATTCGTGCCGGTAAAATTATTATCGTGGTCGATGACGCTCAACGTGAAAATGAAGGAGATTTTGTTGCGGCTGCAGAGGCAATGACGCCTGAAATGGTCAATTTTATGGCGACTCATGGAAGAGGTCTAATCTGCACTCCCCTAACTGAAGAAAGATGCGAGCAGTTAGACTTGAATCGTATGGTGGCCAACAACACCGATCCTATGGAAACAGCCTTTACCGTTTCCGTTGACCTCAAAGGCAATGGCGTAACGACCGGAATTTCTGCTAGCGACCGGGCGAAGACGATTCAAGCCTTAGTGGACCCGAGCGCGCAGGCATATGATTTATCTAGACCGGGACACATTTTTCCACTTATTGCCAAAGAAGGCGGGGTGCTTCGTCGTTCAGGACATACAGAAGCCGCTATTGACTTTGCCCGTCTGGCTGGTTTTGCTCCAGCTGGGGTCATCGTAGAAATCATGAATGAAGATGGAACCATGGCTCGCTTACCACAGCTTTATGAAGTTGCCCAAAAATTCGATCTGAAGTTAGTGTCTATTGAAGATCTGATTGCCTACCGCCTACAACACGACAGTCTGATCGAAAAAAAAATCGATACAGAAATTCAAACGCGTTTTGGAAAATATCGTCTGAGAGCCTATCAACAAACCACCACCCAAGAGGTGCATTTAGCTTTGAGTATTGGGGCTTGGGAGACGGATGAAGAGGTGCTGATTAGAATTCAATCTACCCGCTATGACAACGACTTACTCACCACATTGGCGGGTGATCAGGAAACAGACTTAGAGCCTGTATTTAATCGGATTAATCAGGAAGGGAAAGGAATTGTAATTTTCATCAATCGCTCTCAAACTCCAGACAACTTCTTGGCGCGGATTGAAGCCTTAGATCTGCTTCAAAAAGAAGGCGAATTACAACAGGTTCCGCCAATGGTTATGGATGAGCGAGACTTTGGAATCGGAGCGCAAATCCTGCACGACCTGAATGTTAAAAATCTTTGCGTGTTGACCAATTCAGATATCAAAAACCGAGTTGGGCTTCAAGGATACGGTTTAAATATTGTTAGCAATGAAAGCTATTAACTAATCCACCACAACCGAACAGCCATACAGCAAATCATTGCTAAAAGAGCATAGCGAACAACCCAATCGCCTTGCCGAACAGACCACCGACTAGACCACCAACCGCCAAACCAAGTGCCGAGCGCTAACCATGCTCCCTTGACCCAATCGACTTGTCCGTGGTAGGCAAAGACACCCAGGGCAAAAACTGAATAGATTAAAACCAGTAGGACTTTTGTCGCATTGGTCTTTACCAAGCTCAGACGATTCCAACGGTGCAGTAACAGTATAATCAAAAAACCAATTCCTGCATTGATAAATCCTCCGTAAATTCCTAGACCGAAGAATAAAACTATACTCACCCATAGGGCTTTTCCATTCTGTCTTTCAAGGAGATTGCGCTTTTCTTTTTGTGGATTAAACACAATTAAAATACCGACCAAAGCCATCAGCAAGGCCAATATCCGGTTAAATATTTTGGGGTCTAAGTCTACTGCAATTTGGGCTCCTAACAGAGCCCCGAGGGTAGCGGAAATAGCGTAATAGAAAACATAGGGATAATTGGACACTCCTTTACTTTGAAAACCCAGCGTTCCAGAAAGCGATTGCACAACTATCGCAATCCGATTGGTCCCGTTGGCCAAAGCTGGGGGCAATCCCATAAAAATTAACAAAGGAAGAATCAATAAAGAACCGCCACCGGCCAGGGTATTGATGATTCCCACCACCAAACCAGCGATGATTAATAGTATGTTTTCTCCCACTACACTATTCAGATCCATGGCACGAAGGTACATTTTTCAGCGATCTATTTCCGCACCTCTCTAATCGGACTTAGGATAGGATTTATTTTAAAAATAATCGATATATTTGCAACGCTTTTGGAGAAATGGCAGAGTGGTCGAATGCGGCAGTCTTGAAAACTGTTGAGGGTCACACCTCCGGGGGTTCGAATCCCTCTTTCTCCGCCACTTAAATCCACTAACTTTTGTCTATCAAGAAGTTGGTGGATTTTTTTTATGCTGTAGTTGTTTGTAGAACAGCGAGGCGTCTTCGATTCATCAGAATTAAGGATTGACATTTTCAAGAAATAACAAAAAGGAATCTAGTAGACACTATTTTTCTTTGAAAGCACACTTTGTAGACTGTAGTTCCACCACTTTAGGTTAATATTGATGCTTCCCAATTTCCCATCCTTTATTCCCAATTATTTCTGCTGCAGAAATGGCGGCAGCCTGCTCAAGTTCGGTTCCCATACTATCGTTCCACCGATTTAAATACCCAAATAGCGCCACAACCCCTAATATTTCAACAATCTCTCCTTCATCCCAATATTTTCGGACGCTTTCTGCAATTTCATCGGTTACTGCGTTGGGAACTTGTGAAGCTGCAATGGCTAAATCAAAGGCTACTCGCTCGGCATCAGAAAAAGCAGTATGCTTTTTGTAGTCCCAAATCGCCTCCATACGGGTTTCAGTAGAGCCATATCTCTCCGCTGCACGAATGGCATGAGCCTCGCAATAGCGACACCCAGTGGTCATACTGGATAAATAAGCGATTTCTCTTTTCAAGGAGCTTGTAACACGGCCCTTGTTTTCCATCACTGCCTGATTCATCTCTACAAATGCATTTGCTATCCTGGGACGATGCATCATTGTAAATAAACTATTGGGCGTAAATCCTAACGTTTCTTCATAGAAAGTAGCCATTTTTTCTGCTTGTGGAGTTGCGTTTCTGTCTAATGGTCGTACTAGTGGTTGTTTCATAAAAATTATGCTTTAGTATTTATTTTGGCTGTTTTCATAAACCTAAGGGAGGTGAAGAATCCTACGGAAGAAAAAATCGCGAGGAATAGAAAAACCCACCTAAACCCTAATATTCCAGGATAAGTATCGAGTAAATACCCCATAAGTGGTCCCATAAAAATATCTGGTGTATATCCTACAACTGAAATGATTCCTACGGCTGTTCCCATATAAGTATAAGGGACATGACCTTCCTTCACTGCAGCGAAATACAATGTCCGCAAGCCGTAAGTACTTAATCCCGTGATGATTACAGCTGTGATAAATAGGCTGTTTAAAGGGGCCTGGATGGTCCCAGAAGTAAACATTAAAGCGCCAATAAACAACAATAAAAAACCTCTAATCAGCCATTTTGCATTAGATGATTGGTCGGCAACAATCCCAATAATGATACATACGAGAGGTCGCAAGTACATTTGATAGGAACCAACCTTGGCGGCATCTATTTCATCAAAAAGCATTATTTCGCTGGCATAGAGCGATAAAATATCTGTCACTTTATATCCGCAATAGGCACATAAAACGACCACAATTAGCAAGCGAACGGAAGAATATTTCAGTACGCTCTTGATATTTTTCAAAGGCTTATGAGTCTTCTCTGAATCCTCTTCTGAAGAGCCTACTTCTTGAAGATAAAAGTAAATTATAACTCCTGTCAGAGACACAACTATGGAGGTAAATAGAATAACCCATCGAAAGGCTTCTTTAATCTGTAGTAGAGAGCTTTCTGTCACTTGCCCTTGGATTAGATTTGCAAAAACAAGAATTCCAAGAGCACCGATCGTTGCAGCGACTATGCCTCTTCCCCCTTCCAAAAGTCCAAACGCTCTACCTTGATTTTCCTCCCCTCCCCAATTTCGAGTGGCTTTAATCATAGCTGCCCAAAAAAGAAAAGTAGTGGAAAACCCCCAATATCCATAGAGGATTTGTAAAGCGATAAAACCCGGAAAAGAAGCCATAAAAAATCCCCCCATTGCCGTCATGATTAATGCGACCCCCATCAGTTTTCGCGGGGGATATCTATCTGCTAGTGTCCCGCCAAACAGATAAGACATCAGAGCAACCACTCCGTAGGTCGTGTAGAGGGTTCCTAATTGAAAATTATTGACTTCAAAAACCTTTAAAAAAGTAGGGCGAAAAATTCGTGCCAATAGAAATGGGAGCACAAATATTCCCTCCCCGGCAGTCATCAATAAAATGATTCTGGCGTAAGCATTCATATGAGTTGCCTGCGGTTTAACCAACATAAAAGGGAAGCAATTAGTTCTTGCGAATATGTTTAATCCCTAAAATAGGAAAGTTTTTTTCAAGATGTCTCATCCGTAATCATTTCTTGCTTTGGAAAGGTGTAGTGGGAAAATTAATCTTTATGCTGTTGGGAAATTTTCTGTTCTTAGGAGGATTATAGGAGATATATTTTGATTTTTATCTTTTTTACTGATTGTTTTATATTAATGGTTTACTCATGAACTAGATTCTCATGCTATATATTCTCTTATCCACTATATTATTTGGATTCTTAGATGCACTTTGGAAGCCAATTATCGATGAATTAGGGCATCTAAAAACCCTTTTACATCGAACTATATTGACTACTACTTGCATTGGTTTGTATTTTATTTTTACTTCTACATGGGTCGCTGATACAGTAATGATTTTTTGGACAATCCTCTCCGGTTGTATAGCTTTTTTAGGATTATTTTGTTTGACCAAAGCTTTTCAGAAAGCTGGAACAATCAGTGTTGTATTTTTGAATGTATGTACTATTCTGATTGGACAAATTAGCTCACTGATGCTCTTTGATGAAACGATCCAAGCTTACACCTACGGAATACATTTAATAGGAGCTCTTTTCGTTATTCTTTTTCTCAATAATTTTCGATTAAAACTTCACAAAGGAATTTGGTATGGATTAGGTGCATCTTTTTGCTTTGGAATAGCCTACCCAATGATGGGGATCCCCATCCCAGTCTTGGGGAATTTACAAGCCACCTTTATACAAGAATTTACTGTGCTTTTATGCATTGTTTTACTAGCATTAAACCGAGGATCGATCTGTCTTGAAACACATGTGTTTTTAAACCAGAAATTACTCTTATTGGTCATTTGCACATGTATATCCTTAATTCTCTATTTCTATGCCTATACTGTTTATCCGGTGTATAAGGTAAATCTCATCTCTCATTTCTATCCCGTTGCGGCACTCCTAACGGCCTACATAGGATTTCATGAAAAACCTTCAATGGCACAATGGATAGGTGTTTGTTTGTCGATTGGCTTATTGATTTCTATTGGTTTGAATTAAAATAATTCAACAAAAAATCTTCCGAAAAGAAAGGGAATTTCAGTCTTTCCGCTAATTCCTTGTACTCTTTCAAGAGCGCTTGTGCCGTATTGATATTTCTCAAATGGATCGCTAGATGATACAAAGGAATACAACGCAGTAGTTCAAAGTATTGTTTGTAAGATTTTAGAATACGTTGAGGCTGTACAAATGATAAATTTATTTTTGCTTCTTTAAACTTTTTTTTGTGAATGTTTAGAAAGGAAAATGAAATCAGAGCAATTGTTTTTTTATCCTCAAAAGTAGTACGTGCGGGCGTAACCAGTATTTCATAATAATGTTGCTCTATTTTTTCAATTTGTTCAAAACGCTTTAACACAATTAGCATCGGAAAAATTTCATAGAAGTAAGATTGAACATCGTAGTCTGATTTTAGTTCTGAAAAAATAATATCCTCTACTTCCCCCAAAAGGAGGCGCTGTCCTATGTAGCGACCATGAAGGATAGGGTGTATTTCTGTTAAATCCACTTTTGGAAGGGATTCCATTGGTCTGTTTTGATAAAAGGCAAACAGATTCTTGATCAGATCTCTGAAGAGCTGATCGTGCTTTTTTGGCGTCTTTACATTGTTTAGGAGGAAGATATACCAACTGTGGAAATGACTGTAATCCACAAAATAATACATCAAATAGACACGAAGATTGTAGTTAGTGTCTAAGTAAGGAACCAGTTTGTTGAGGCCAGCCTCATCTAACTGACGTAAACCAATTCCCAATAAATCACTGATTTCTCCGGGAGTATCGCCAGATTCAGGAAATAAAGCCTCATACTTAAAAATCAGATTTAACAACTGGAATTTCTGCTTTAAAAGTAATTGGTATAAAAAATAGCCAAAGTGAAAGTATGTCCCTCTTTTGTGACCCAACAGGAAGTTGAAATCTTCAGGGGTCAATTGGGCAGATTGCTCGATGGCTACCAATCGATCGTTATAAGCCCACCCAGTTGCATAATTATTTTTTCGACAAAAATCTGAAAAACTCTGAAAGCCAAGGGCAATAGCAATTTGATTTAATGTCCGATTGTTGGCCTTTGTTGAAGGAATGAAATTGAAAAAACGCCGCAAGGAAGACAAACTTATTTTCTCGTTTGAATTTTCATTTAATACAATTTCGAGATTCAATATATCCGAATGATTCTGAATACGATACCCCAAAAACTTCTGGCATTCAAGCTTTAATTGTTCAATAAAATATTCCTTTGACTGCATAAATGAACAATATATGAACAAAAAATAAAAAAGGATTATTTGAACTTTAAAAAAAATACCCAGATGACATTTAAACACATTTTTATTCTTTTAAGTTCGGCCATACTTCTTTTATTCACCCAATGTCAAAAAGATTATGGAATAGACCCCCATCTCTTAGATGACCCCTCGATTATAGTGGGGAAATGGAAAATTAGAAGAAATACAAATAGCAAAGTATCCCAACTGAATTGTGGCATTACATCATTGCAGTTTAATTCCGATGGAAGCTTCAAAATCTATACTGCCCAAGGACTTATACAAGGTGCGTTTAACATTACTAATGAAACCACTATTCAACTGAATGTAAAAGATACACCGGCAGGGCAACTCACCAATATTCTTATCTCAAATGGAGCTATTTCGTTTAACATTACTCTTTTAGATATCTGCGACGATAATCTTGAAGGTGATAGAGATGAAAACTACAATGAAAATTTGACCTATGTCCCAGACGACAATTTCGAGCAGAAATTAATTGACCTAGGCTTAGATGATTCTCAAGACGATTACGTTAGAACCAATGCGATAGAAGCATTAACACAATTAAATCTTCAAGACTTATCCATTAATAGCCTTGTAGGAATTGAAGATTTTGAAGGGTTAACAGATTTAAATGCTTCCTCAAATGCAATAACACAAATAAATCTTGAAAACAACACTGCTTTAGAGCATTTGAATTTAGATGGGAATGAAATTTCTACTCTAGATTTATCGGCTTTGAATGCTGTTAGGTCAGTTGCAATCAATGAGCTTCCTTTGGATACGATCGTACCTCCAAGTTCCGCATCCTTAGCATCTCTGGTAATGGGATTCACCCCCCTGAGAAGTTTTCCCTTTGATCGTTATCCGGAGTTGCGATATATGTATATCTCTGGTGGGCAATTCCAAACATTAGATCTATCTCAAAACAACAGTTTAGAATATATAGTTGCGGAGAATAATCAGCTAAGCTCCTTACAGTTACCATCTGAAGCACCGCTACGAAAATTACAAATCCATGGAAACAACTTGGAGGAGCTGAATTTAGCCGTATACGATTCTTTAGAGGTTTTGTTCGTCGAAGGAAATAGACTGAATACTTTGAATATTGCAAACAATCCTCTTCTCCGTTTTTTGACTGCGAACGGAAACCCTGATCTGGCGTGCATAACAGTTAGTCAATCACAATTGGACAATCATCCGCCATGCCAAGATGTTAGTCAACTAGAAGATCAAGACCAACGGTCTTGGTGTTTTGGTGACGGGACTGTTCTATCGCTAGATTGTGAACAAGGGGATATGGACGGAGATGGTATTGTAGACAGTATCGATCAGGACAACAACACTCCCCCAGGTGTACCAGTCGATGAATACGGAAATATGCAAAATCCAATTTATCTCGATGAGAATGGGCAAACCATCAAAGCACACGAATGGAGTTCTGTAGGAGATTCTGGTGAAATCAATGGTGTAGAGTACACCATTGTAAGTGAGGAGCAATTAAGAAATATGGTTGTAAATGAAGAAGACTTAACAATGATCTGTACTTCAAAAATCACAAACTTTTCAAACCTCTTCGACGGACAAACAAATTTCAATCAGCCTATTGGCCATTGGGATGTTTCCCAAGTCACCAACATGAGCGCTATGTTTAAAGATGCTGAGGTGTTTGATCAATCGCTGGAATATTGGAATACAGAACGAGTTAGCAGTATGATAGCTATGTTCTATCGTGCACGGGCATTTAATCAATCTATTGATAATTGGGATGTCAGCGCTGTGACTAATATGAGAGATATGTTTCACGGCGCAAATGCATACAATCAAAATATGAATAGTTGGAATACATCAAACGTCACTTCAATGGAACGAATGTTCGCATTTGCCTCAGAGTTCAATGGGGTCATTTCAGCATGGGATACTTCTGCGGTAACCTCTATGGGAGCAATGTTCACGCATGCTTCAAATTTCAATCAACCTATAGGGGATTGGAACACACAATCGGTCACCATTATGTCCAATATGTTTAATTATGCGGAAGTATTTAATCAGCCTCTTGCAAATTGGGAAACCTCCTCAGTTTCCGAAATGGGTGGTATGTTTAACGAAGCTCCTGCATTTAACCAGCCCATTGGTGAATGGAATACCTCCAATGTTACCAGCATGCGGAGTATGTTTTTACAAGCTAGAGCTTTTAATCAATCCTTAGACGAATGGGATGTCAGTTCGGTAACTTCCCTCCAGAGTATGTTTCATGGTGCAATAGCTTACAACCAAAATATGGACAATTGGAATACCTCAGAAGTAGTAGATATGGTACGCATGTTTGCCTTCGCATCAAATTTCAATGGAAATGTAAGTTCATGGGATACCTCAGGCGTACTTGAAATGGATGCTATGTTCACTTATGCTTCAAATTTCAATCAAGACTTATCCAATTGGTGTGTGGCGCAAATTTCAAACGCCCCTGAATCTTTTGCCAATCAGAGCGGTTTAGCGGATGATCATTTTCCTCATTGGGGCATCGAATGGATGGTCAATCCTACCCATAGCAATAGTGTTACAAATCAGACGCTCTTATCGGGAAATACGATTACTCCGCTCACCTTTGATGTTTCAAATAATTGTGATGTCAATATTCAAGTGAATACTACCGGCCTACCTGCTGGTGTAACCGCTGTTTATGCAGATGGCAGGATAACTATTAGCGGTCGTGTTTCCGCTGAGGCCTTTGGAAGTTTTAACTACACTATTCAAATTTCCGGAGGCTCCACCCCTAATCAAGAATTTAGTGGAACTTTGACAGTCAACAGAGCCGATGTTTATTTTGAAAATGGTACTTGTAAGTGTCCCAATGCTACTGTGGGAAATACTGTAGAAATCAGTGGTGTCAATTATTTAGTGGTGGACAACTCCAGTATCGCTGGAGAGATTGCTAATGGAAATGTGAACCTATGTACGACTCAGGTGACTGATTTAATGCAACTTTTTGAAGGAAACACTTCCTTCAATGAAGATATCAGTTTTTGGGATGTTTCCAATGTTTGGCGAACCGAACGATTATTTAGTGGAGCAACTTCCTTTAATCAGGATATAGGAAATTGGAATGTTTCCAATGTTACCAATATGGTGAATATGTTCTTAGGTGCGGGTAGTTTTAATCAAGACATTGGCAACTGGGATACATCTAATGTGAATGCTATGGATGGTATTTTCCGTGAGGCATCGACCTTCAATAAAGACATTGGCTCTTGGGATGTGTCAAGTGTTCTGTCTATGCATCAATCCTTTATGCTTGCCGCGTCCTTTAACCAAGACCTCGGCGGTTGGAATACTGCTCAGGTGACGGATATGTCGTCCATGTTTAATTCGGCTACTTCATTTAATAAGGACATAGGCGGTTGGGATGTTTCCAATGTCACGAATATGAATGAAATGTTTCAGTCCACTTCGAATTTTAATCAAGATTTGACTTCTTGGTGTGTTACCAATATTACTAGCGAACCCTCTAACTTTTCCTCAGGAGGTATACTCTCCTCAGAAAATAAGCCTATTTGGGGGACTTGCCCGCAATAAAGGTCTAACATAAGAGAATGTAAATGAAACAATCATCCTTCATGAAAATCCAGTTTCCATGCAGCCTTGTCCTCTATTATTTTTTGTACCTAATCATATTCAGCTGCGCAAAAGAATCCTCTGTAGCAACAGATCCTTTGATTGGACGATGGGATAACTATCAATTCTATCCGACTTATTTTACTCGAACCATTTATGAATTTGAGGATAATGGTGAATTTAGTATTTGGATGAATGACACAAAAATACAGCATGGATTCTGGATGAATACATCTAATAACTTATTGGATTCAGAACAGTATTATCATTGGACCTATAGCAGATCGGACTCCATCTCTGAGGAATCGATAAGGGTAGTGTTTTCTAGGCAACTATTGAGAGCTCAGATTTTTTTTGAACGGAATCAATCTTCTTCACAGATGACAATTGCTAAACTAAACTGAATACTACTCCCATTACCGGGCGCTACTTTATTTATAGAAAGATCAATTCCTCAGCAAACGGCATATGCTTAAAGCTAACTACTAAAAAGAAAAAACCCTCCTTATCGGAGGGTTTTTAACGATTATCGTACTTGATCTAAAAGCTCAACAATATGGGTCTGTTTAACGGTTCTTAATTTTTGGAGTTGCCCCCAACTCGACCGCGCTTGTTTAGTCAGCTGAGGAGTATTATTGCGATTCATGTATATGGTCGTCAGATCTTTATAAAAATCTGCCGTAACATAATCGAGGGGTCACAAATACTTCCTGCCCAAAGGTGAAAGTCAACGGAAATAGCAGAAATAAAAACAGTAGTTTCTTCATATTAAATTGGTTTAAGGTTACTCTAAATTTAAGCATATTTTTAAAACTTCACTACAAGATTGTTCATGGAACATAGCCTCTTTTGAGTTCTCTATGTTTCGATTATGTTTTCAAGAGGTCAGGGAAATCTCCCCGTCTGCTATTACTATACTAAATTAATATCATCCTATTGAGATGATTTTAAGGGGACTAAATTCTACCTATATTTGAGATTCACCATTCCACAATTATGTACCGACCGATTCTTTCAAAAGCGTTTTATAGAATTTCCACACTCCTCTTATTGGTCTCCTGTTCTTCAGATGACGGAGACCCCATAAATGTTCCGACTCCACCCGACCCGGTTCAACAATACGTCTTGAGTGTGGCGGCTGGAGATGGGGGAAGCGTTTCAACCACAGGTGGAAGCTACAATGCGGGTACATCTATTTCTGTTACCGCCACTCCGGATAGTGAATATGTTTTTGTGGATTGGTCCAATGGAGCTACAGACAATCCTATAACTGTAACGCTCAATGAAAATGTTAGCCTAACGGCAAATTTCGTCAAGCGGAAATATCCATTACAAATCAACACTGAAGGAAGTGGTTTTGTGCAGGAAGAGATCATCTCCTCTGGAAAAAGCACCCCTACGGAATACAACTCCGGGACCGTTGTTCAATTAACTGCAAGCCCAAATAGTGGCTCTCTGTTCACGCTCTGGAAGGGAATTCCCTCGGAGTCTGGTGATGTTGTCGATATAAACCCTGTGGAAGTTGAGGTGAATCAAAGTTTAAATGTAACGGCGACTTTTCAGCGTATCATCCTCATCGACCAGGTGCCGGATGCTGTTGTTGGGAAATGGAAAATCCGAAGAGGCAACAGACGGCCTTCTGCAAATAAGTCTGCTGTACTGGAAGAATGTGATTTGTCTGAACTTATCTTCCGATCCGATGGCTCTTTTACCGCGATTTCTGCAACTGCAACCATCTCTGGACAATTCAGCTTTAGTGCCAGTACAACCATACAGCTGAATTTCCAACAAACCGAATATGGAACGCTGACCAACATTGTCATCACCGACGGATTCTTTAGTTTTTCTCTTCAACTGAACAATGGCTGCTCCGAAGAAGCGAGTAGTGATCGTGATGACACTTATGTAGAAGAAGAAGACCCTATAGACAGTACACCACCGACGATTTCTATTAGCGGTTCGCCGACCGTGATCATTCAAGTGGGAGATAGCTACACCGACGCTGGAGCCACAGCAACCGATGATGTCGATGGTGATCTAACAGCGTCCATCACCGTCTCTGGAACAGTAGATACGGCAACTGAAGGAACCTATTACATTACTTACAGCGTAATGGATGCAGCTGGTAATTTAGCGACTGCTCAACGCCGAGTCATTGTAAGTGAAGCAGATGATATTATTCCACCTGTCATTAGCCTACAAGGCTCATCTACCCTTACAATTATTCAAGGGGAAACCTTTACTGACCCTGGAGCTACAGCTACCGACGAAACCGATGGAGATCTGACCGCATCTATTACTGTAAGCGGAACAGTTGATGTCGACACCCCGGGAAGCTATACAATTACTTACAGGGTAGCAGATGCTGCTGGAAACGAAACTTTAGCCACCCGAACAGTTGTTGTGGAACCACTCCCCGACACTACAGCTCCAGTCATTACACTTCAGGGATCATCGACCATAGTATTACAATTGGGAGAAACCTTTACAGACCCTGCGGCTTCTGCAACAGATGAGACGGATGGAGATCTTACCAGCTCCATTACCAGTTCCGGTACTGTGGATGTCAATACCCCAGGAACTTACACGATCACCTATGGGGTTTCTGATGCTGCTGGAAATGAAGCTACAGCTACCCGTACGGTCATTGTACAAGATACTGTCTTCATTGAAAATGGTGTCTGTAAGTGTCCTGGTGGAACGGTGGGAGAATCAGTTACTATCGACGGTACCGAATACACTATAGTCGACGATAACACCATAGCTGATCAAATTGCTGCGGGGAATATCAATCTCTGTACAACGCTAGTGACCGATATGGATGAGCTATTTTTAAACAATACCTCCTTTAATGAAAATATTGGATTTTGGGACACCTCCAGTGTAACTCGTATGCAATCTATGTTTTTTGGGGCCTCATCCTTTAATCAAGACATCGGGGGCTGGGATGTTTCCAATGTAGAATTTACTACAAATATGTTCAATTCGGCGACTGTCTTTAATCAGGATATTGGCAATTGGGATACCCGAAATTTCCGGGGAATTGCTGGCATGTTTAGAGAGGCCAGCGCTTTCAATCAAGATATTAGTTCTTGGGATGTATCGAATGTGATAGATATGTCTCAATTATTCTACCTAGCCACAGTATTCAATCAGGACATTGGCCAATGGGATGTCTCCCAAGTAACCACTATGGATTTAATGTTTGGTGATGCAGACGCATTTAACCAAGACATCAGTAGTTGGGATACTTCAAATGTGACGGATATGTCACATATGTTTACTGGTACAGCAATTTTCAACCAAGATATCGGAAGTTGGGATACCTCCAATGTAACCGTAATGAGTGACATGTTTAACGGAGCTAGTTCCTTTAACCAATTTATTGGCGGTTGGGATACTAGCCAAGTGACAGATATGAACGCTATGTTTAAAGACGCCACAGTCTTTAATCAGGATATCTCCAACTGGTGTGTGAGTACTATTACCGCTGAACCAACTGACTTTGCCACGAACTCTGCGCTTAGCGAAACCAACAAACCCAATTGGGGATCCTGCTCTACTGTTTCCACCGCCATTCGTTTTGATAATGGAATCTGCAAATGTCCTAACGGCATAGTCGGAGAAATTCAGGTGATCGATGGGGTCGTTTATACGATAGTAGACGACATAACACTGGGAGTTGAAATCGCAGATGGGAATGTAAACATCTGTACAACCCTAGTGACAACTATGGAAGGATTATTCGAAGCAAACACCACTTTCAATAAGGACATAAGTTTTTGGGACACCTCCAATGTTACCAACATGAGAAACATGTTTAAAAACGCTGAAACGTTTAATCAGGACATCAGCAATTGGGACACGTCCAATGTAACGAACATGACTTATATGTTCTGGGAAGCTTTTGAGTTTAATCAAGATATCGGGGCTTGGGACGTTAGTAGTGTCACAAATATGGGGTGGATGTTCGACCTGGCTCGAAATTTCAATCAGGATATCAGTCAGTGGGACGTATCCAATGTCCAGATTATGAGTAATTTATTTGCCAATGCCTTTGATTTTAATCAGGATATCAGTGGATGGGATACCAGTAGTGCCACCAATATGGACGATATGTTTTATAGGGCTACAAGCTTTAATCAGGATATCAGTCAATGGGATGTTTCCAATGTTACTAGTATGTTCAATATGTTTTATGGAGCAACTATCTTTAATCAGAACATCGGAGTTTGGGATGTAAGCAACGTTACAGCGATGAATGAGATGTTTTATGAAGCTACTAGCTTCAATCAAGACATTGGTGGCTGGGATACTGGAAATGTTACGGACATGGATCAGATGTTTAGTGGAGCAACTGTCTTTAATCAAGATCTGAGTGGTTGGTGCGTCGCCAATATTACATCAGAACCAACCAACTTCGCCCTTAATTCCGCTTTAACGGCCGACAACAAACCCGTTTGGGGAACTTGCCCATCCAATGCACAAAGTTTTAGCATTGATGTAACGGCTACCAGTAGCTCGAACTATACCCTTGGCGGAACCGACAGGAATGGATCCGTCTCGGGAAATGATCCGAACTTAAGTTTTAACATTGGAGATACCATAAACTTTGCCGTCAATGCAAATGGTCATCCCTTTTATCTCAAGACTGCTCAAGGAACTGGGACGGGCAATTTAATCGATGGAGTATCCAACAATGGTGCATCCAACGACACAGTTAGTTGGACTCCAACCACAGCAGGAACTTACTATTATCAGTGTTCTCTCCATAACGGAATGTATGGTGAGATTAGCATTCAATAATCAAGAGATATTTTATTTAAAATCTGATAATCAATCATTTAATACAGAGTGGGACAGCCGCAAACTAACCTTGAATAAATATTTGCAATTGTTAGATCAAGTCCGATTTTATTCACCTTAGCTTTCACTTGAAACTTTCCTACTTATAGCCCTATTAATTAATGATTTAAAGTAGGATTTTTGGGCCTATTTTCTATTTAAAAAGTTTGCTTTTCCATGAATTAGTATCGACCTTTGTTGATATTTTACTCACTATATAATTAGTCATATGAACAAATTTTTAAAGGCTTTATTGTTCCTCGTTTGCGGAGCTCAACTTTCCTTTGGGCAAGCCAACGTTACGTCTACTGGAATTTCAGTGCAGGGAATTGCGCGAGATGAAAATAACTCAGCACTCTCCAATGAACAAAATTTAGAACTCTCATTTAAAATCTACTATCTGGGATCAGGGAATAGTGAAGAACTAATTATACAGACTACCGGTACTGTAAACACCGATGCTTTCGGAGTTTTTGCAACGGTCATCGACATCAGCGAGGAAGCCTATGTGAAAATAGCCAACGCTGAAGCTTACTTAAAAATTAGCCAAGACGATATCGTATTTACCAATGAAAAACTACATGCAGTTCCCTATGCGCTGTTTGCCAGTAATGGGGCGCCCACAGGAAGTATCATTGCACATACCAGCAATACTATCCCAAACGGATGGCTCAAATGCGACGGAAATGCTATTCCTTCCGGGGCTGAATACCAAGCCCTGAGAGATATAGTAGGACAAAATACACCCGACCTACGAGGAATGTTTCTTCGTGGTTCAGGAACAGCAGACGGAGACTATGCGACCGGTCCCGATGTAGGGCAGTTTCAGGACGACCAAATGTGGCAACACAGACACTCCATCAACCTAACCACCAGTACTGCAGGAAATCACAGACACGCCCTTCCAAGAGATTCTGGGGGATCGGACCAAAGAGATCGTTGGCACTTGACCGGGTCGGGTAATGACGATGAAGGATTATCAGATAATGACTATACATCATCCGGATATGCAGGGAACCACACTCATAATGTTAGTGGAAATACTTCTTATTCTGGGAGTGGGGACGAAAACCGACCGGTCAACTACGGTGTTGTTTGGATCATAAAAATTTAAGCCATGAAAAGATATCTCTTCCTATTAGGGCTTGTGAGCTTTTCCTTCTTTTCACAGGCTCAAGCCATCGTTAACGGGTCATCTATCGCCATTCAGGGGGTTTTAAAAGATAATTCTAGTAATCCGATCAGTAGTGTAGAAAACATCCCGGTGACTGTAATCGTTTACAATTATTCGAGCGATACGGCAACAGCGACAATTCTTTCCAAAAATGCTTCTGTCAAGACCGATGTCATGGGTGTTTTTTCATACGTATTGGAACTTACCGCTAGCCAGATTAGCAGTATGGTACAGAAACATGCATACATGAAGATTACAGCAGAGGGGACTACAATTTTTGATCAACAGCTATATTCGGTGCCCTACTCCATTTATGCTAAAAATGGAATGCCTACAGGAACCATTATGGCCTACATGGGCGATGAGCTTCCTCCCGGATGGCTCTGGTGTGATGGTTCTTCGGTACCAAACGATTATTTCCATCAAAACCTTCGGCAAATCACTGGGGGAACAACACCAGACATGCGAGCTCACTTTTTAAGAGGTACCGGGACCTCTTCTCGTTTTGGTAGAAATTGGTCCGGTCCTGGTATCTTAGACAAACAAGATGATCGATCCGAAAATCACCTCCATAGCATAAATATCACAACTTCTGAAGAAGGAAATCACAGACATGCCCTTCCAAGAGATTATGGTGGATACGACCAAAGAGATCGTTGGCACTTAACCACTTCGGGTAATGACGATGAAGGTCTTACTGATAACGATGCAACAGCCTCTGGATATGCCGGAAACCATACCCATACCGTGAGTGGTAATACGAGTTATCGCGGAGGATGGAGCCGATTAGGAAACGATTCCCAAGGCAGTGGTGGCAGTGGTGTCGATTGGGGAATGCGCCCAAAAAACATCGGTGTTAATTGGATTATTAAAATTTAAAAAAGGTTTATGAAATTAAAATCTTTTATAAAGGCATGCGCCTTGTTGGGTTTCTACAGTAGCTTTGCTCAGCAAGAAGGTGTTCAGTCAGTGATCTCTGCAGCTGCTGAGATTAACGAATTTAACAGTATATCGATTACTACCTCGGCTTCCTTAAATACAGAGCCCAACACCACCTACTCATCCGATTGGGTAACTATTCTCCCTGGGGCAAACGCCTACAATGAAATCGATTTAAACAGAATTAGTTTTGCCCAAAGATATATTTCTGGCCCCCCACCGACCTACACCTTTACTGGGAATGCGATTGAACCTCAGAGCGGTGGAATATTTGAAGCCTCAACTACAACAGTCTTAGGGAACATCAAAGAGAAGTACTGGATCTATTACCAAAAAAAATGGCAAAACTATTATTACACGCTCACACGAGCCTACGCTGTAGCAGTAGAATTCCGTCTGAATAATGGAGATCTTCAATATCGCCAAGGCAATGCTAGAAATGGATATTACAGAGCCTACAAAAATCCTCAATGGGCTCAGTATAATGTTGGTCTTCCAACCCCTGGAGCAAGTGATTTTAACGACACCTATTTCGACGATGAGTCCAATTGGTATAACTCTACAGGGGGAACAATAGGCAACAACTATCACAGGGTAGACCTTGTTGAAATCAACTATAGAAATAGCACTACAAATACAACCTTTAATTTAGCTGAGGCAAGTATGCATGTCGGAATTCCCTTTTTAGGAATTATGACAACTCCACCTTTCGATCAATCAGATCAGCTGACATACACCCAAGACTTGTCGTATGACTTTGGATTTCCGTGGGGCATTTCCTATCTCCCTAAAACTTTCCAATTGTTTGGTTCCAATGGGGAAAAAGGAGTAACCGCATCTAAGGGCTACTACAGCGATAGAATTGAATTAGAATGGCGAATATTCAACAACCAAGATCGGATTACCGGATTTGAAATCTACCGAACGGAAGATCTTGAATCTGACAACCCAAGTTGGGGATTGCCCATTAAAAATGTAAGTAGTAGTAACAATACTTTCACTGACCTAAGTACAGACGGCGGGAAATTATACCGCTATAAAATTAAAGCATTAGGAGTAGTTACCGGAGATCCAGACACCCTCTATGACACTTATATTGAAGCGATTGGATATAGAAACCCAACAGGAATCATTACTGGAAATGTGTCTTATGAAGGAGGGAATCCTGTGAAAAACGTAACCATTTCGGCTGTCCCAGAAGGAGGTTATACCGCCTTTGGCAGTTCGTTGTTGGTGCCTGCTAACGGATATATTACCATTCCAAAATTCCATGAAAATTTAGCGGATAAATTTTCTTTACAAACTTGGGTCAAACCACGTTCTGCACCAGTGGCAGCAACATCCAACACCTTAAGCCCTGATATTTCCTTATTTTCTTTAAAATCTTCGACCGGGGAAATGTCCTATGTCCAATTGGGAATCGAGTCCCTAACTACACTCGAACTCAGTTATGAAGATTATTCGATTGCTTTAAATGGTCATTATCCGAACGGAAAAATCGATAATAAAGGAGATGACATCATGGCTCCAGTTAGTGAATTCCATGAGCAATTCAACCACATCAGCATCAATTTCAATGCCGATAATGATCCAGAATTTTTTGTCAACGGTCGAAAAATTGATCAAGATTACATTGAAACGATCAATGATTATGTAACTGAGAATATCGTCGCAGAAAATGCGTCCTCTACAGTGGCTACTTCCACGCTAACAATAGATGGAAGTGGAACAGTAGATGTGAGTATGGATGCCCAAGGCAACTCCCAAAGTTTTATGTCCATCCTGATTGGTGGTGGTATAGAAGCCTATTTTGATGAGGTTCGTTTTTATAGCACCACGCAAACTTCCGATGAAATCCTAAAAGACTTTAAACGCTACCTCAAAGGAAATGAAACCAATATTCATACCTATTTACGCTTTAATGAAACAACAGGGTTTTATTCCTATGACCTGGCCCACAAAGGCTTTACCTTCTATGGCAATGATGCTGAATTAAAATCCGATGATTTTGATGATGACGATCAGATGGCTTCTTGGGAAACCGAAGAGTCGGAAAAACCAACTTTTGAGCAATTGGGTATACAGGGAGTTACAGACGAAAACGGAAACTATGTCGTTGCTGCTGTCCCCTATCAAGGAACTGGAGAAACCTATTTAATTACACCTTCTTTAGGGAAGCACAAATTCTCTCCTAACCAAGAACTAGCGTTTATAGGAGAAGGATCTGAGGTATTAAACAACGTAGATTTTACCGATAAATCTTCTTTTACTTTCAGGGGACGCGTATTATACGATAGTCGAGGAATCTTCCCAGAGGGACCAGATTCCGATGATGTCACTGGAGATATAAAAGACAATGAAGCCTACAACGCTTATGTTGTTGGTGATCTGAAGTATCCAAAGGGAGAATATTGGGCCGAATTTGGAACAGGTACAGAAAGTGCAACGATTGTCCGTCTGAACAGATATGCTCCCATTCCGCTAGAAGGAGCCAATATTTATGTAGACAATCAAATTGTTATTTCTAGTCAAAATCTGCCTATAGAAACGGACAAAGAAGGGCGATTCACCATCGAAGTCCCTATTGGTCTACACACTATAAAAGTGCTCAAAAACGGGCATATTTTCGAGCATGCTGGAAAATACCCGAAAAACGACACCATCATCGAAAATGGGGAAACCAAAGAGGTCGTTACTTTGTTTGATTTCTTTGAAGATCAGGAAGAGGAAGTCGTTTTCTTAGATAATACCAAAGTCGATTATGTCGGAAGAGTTGTCGGAGGAACCACCGAGGCTGAAAAACTTCTCGGATTTGGTTTAGATGGCGTTGCAAGCTATCAGGAGTCTCCTACTTCGGAGGAAATTATTTACTCTTCTCAGAATAATATTGGTACAGCATCCATTACACTAGGTTACAGACAGCCTGGGGTGACCACCATTACCAATGAATATAAAACCAGTTTTTCAACCAACGTTGAAACGGGAGAGTTTAGAGTGCAATTACTCCCCTTGAAATACGAACTAGATCAGAACGATTTATATATTCCGAGCCAGCAAGACACCGATGTAAGACGATTCTTAGATGCCAATAGAATCTTAAACTTCAGTGCTATTCCTATTGCAACAGAAGATCACTTCGTCCACCAAGGAGATACGATTGCAAGCTCTGATCCGTATCACTATCAGTCGAAATTCGTTTACCGAGCCGATCCTGAGATTAGAGTGATGGAACAAACCTCTGAAACGAGTATAGAGATTAATGAAGAAACCTTCACAATCTCTAATACGAGTTACAATGTCTACCAACAGGGTGGCTGGTACTCCATTGAGGTGCAAAAGCAAGAGCGCTACACCAACTACGAAAAAGCACAAAACGAACAGGTAGATGTTGTTCCTGTAACCGATGGGGAATTAGTGGTTACCAATAATTTGGCTGAAACTAGAGCTGGAGGCGAATACCAAAGAGTCAACCAAGACGATCCGAGCGAAATTACCTACCACTTTAAAGCAGGTACGCCAAATACTGATGTAAACACCTCTTTCTTACAGACCCTGAATATGGTCTATCGACTGAATGGAAACGATATCAGTATCAGTGGATATCAACCCAATGGACTTATTTTAGGCTCTAAATCCAGCGGGGGAACAACTTTTGAAACCTCAGGTCCAGAAATCCCGGATATCATACTACGCGATCCTCCAGGATCTGAAAGTTCTGCTTCCATCACCAAAGGGTCTACCATTTCTATTTCTAGAAATCAAGGATTCTCATTCGAAAATGAAACTGAAGGGGAAGTAGAAGTAAAAGTAGGACTTAAAACAGGTGTCGGAGGGGGACTACTTGGACCCTTCGTAGAAAATGAAAACTATGCAGCGGTTCAGGCCGGTATAGGATTTAAGTTTGGCACCAGTAATGGTAGAGAACTCACCACTGAATATACCTTCGAACAAACCATCTCTACTAGCGACGATCCGGATTGGGTAGGATCTGATGCCGATTTATATATCGGTACTTCCTACAACCAATACTACGGTATCATGGATAACCTGAAAGGTACTACCGGAGTAATAACGGATACTAATGGAAACTTATCCGTTGCCATTAATACCACCTCGGGAACCATGTATATTTCAAAGGCCAAGGCACTCTTTTTCTCACCTGGACAACAGAAAACCATTTTTGTTTACTCCCAGCGACAGTTGTTAGACGAAATCATTCCATTCTACAAAGAGATCTATGAAAACTGGGAATGTATAGACGCTGGTACTGCCGATTGCCCACTTGAGATAGATGGTGATCTAAAGCCAAAATCTTGGTATTACTCTCAGTTCAATCTTTGGAGAAGAGTCATTCAAACGAATGAGCGACGGAAATATCTTGCCAATGCAGACAGAGGACGCTTAAAGAACGAAGTATTAGAATCCTTTGATGAAATCTTTACCGGAGACAGCGACCTAAGTCTAGTAGCTGGTGAAGGAGCGGTTTCTTATGAAACAGAAGACGGTACTCCAAAGTCTATAGACACTTCGGATCTTAGTCCGGATGCTTTAACCCTCTTAAACCTAATCAATGAAAACTTCTATGAAAACATTTCATTTGATTCTGGTGTTGGAGAGATTTCTAAATCCATTACAACAGCGAAAACAGTATCCGAAGATTATTCGTTTACGTACGAACTAAATGCTAGTATAGGACTAGAGATCGGCGTGGATATCGCCGGTTCAGGAACCACCTTCAATCTGAAAAATTCAAGTACTGCGGCTTGGGAATTTAGTGGTAACGACACCAAATCGAACTCCGTAGAAGTCGGTTATAGTCTAGTCGATGGAGACGATTACAATAAATTAAGTGTCGATGTAGTCAATGCCTTCGATGGTAGTGGTCCGATATTTGTGACTAAGGGAGGAGAAACTTCCTGTCCTGTAGAGGAAGTGAGTATGTCTTACTTCTTTAACCCGACCGAGCAACCGCTAAGCGATGATCCTACCACCCGTATCGACCCACTGGAAGAAAACGACAAAGTTGAGTTATCCAAAGGAACTGTACCGGTCGAAGTACCACTTATCCAAGCGGAACAAACCAGTATAGCGGGGGTTCAAGAAGCTGGAGCTGCAGAATTTATTCTCAGCCTCCGAAACGATTCTGTTTTGGAACCTGAAGAATCCGATTTTATTCTTTATGTAGATCAAACGACCAACCCAGATAATGCTATCATCAACTTAGATGAAACAGGTACTCCTTTCTACATGGATGGTGGAAATACAGTCCAGTATACACTTACCCTTGAAAAGGGAGCTCGTGATGTGTATGAGTACGAAGATATCCGCATCGTATTCGAATCCATGTGTGATGACGACTTATCCGATGAAATCTTTATCTCCGCAAGCTTTATAGAATCTTGTTCTAAGGTGGATATCTTATCCCCTCAAAACAATTGGGTAATTAATGGAGAAAACGCATACAATGTGGCCGGAGAATCCATACCATTAACCATTGAGTTACAATCCTTCGATACGGATGTAGATAACTTCGAAAGAATTGATCTAGAATACCGAATGAAAGGAGCTCCAACATGGACCAACTTACGCACATTTGTAAGCAGCACAACCATCTTAAACAATATGATTGCTAATGGTGAAACAAACGTTGAAACCATTACCTCAACTGAATTTACATTCGATTGGGATATTGCTGGTCTGGGACTACCCGATGGTTCCTACGAAATACAAGCGAGAACATCTTGTCTGAACGATACAGAATATATTGCTGAAGTCATTTCCGGTAAAGTAGACCTTTCTGCTCCTGTTCTCTTCGGAACACCTGAGCCTACCGATGGAATTCTTTCAATGGGAGATGATATTCGTGCCCGCTTCAGTGAAGATGTAAAAGCCAATGGAACACTGACGCTTTACGATTTTAAAGTACAGCGAAATCAGCTGCCTGTAAACCATGAAGTCTCTTTAGCGTTCAACGGAGACGACAATATTGGAGAGATAGAAAAGCCTTATTTGCAATCGGGCGACTTTGGATTAGAGTTTTGGCTGCAAAACAACACATCAACAGGTGTATCAGCTGAATTTATCTCACAATCAGGAGGGGTAAATGTTCGATTGAATGGCAACCAAATGACCTTTATGTTAGGAGCGGAGTCTATTTCTACAAATATTGCTTCAGACGGACAATTCCATCACTATGCCCTATCCTATGATTCAGATAGCGGGGCGATGACCATCATAGAGAATGATCTAGTTTTGGAAAATAGCTCAGTTACACAGGGTATGAACTTTGCAAGTAATCAGTCCATTTTTGTCGGAGGTGATAATTTCCGCGGAAATGTCCACGATCTACGCTTGTGGAAAAAAGTTATTTCTCGTGAAACAGCGGTAGCCTACATGAATGAGAATCTCAGTGGAAATGAGAGAAACCTGATTGGTTACTGGCCAATGAACGAAGGACACGGGCTACTGGCGCACGACTTGTCGCGCTCCAAACATATGGGTCTGTCGAACATCGACTGGAATATATTCCCAAGAACAGATTCATATGCCTTTGACGGAACCAATTATTTAATGCTCGACAACGTGAGTAAGTCTATAGTCACAAACGATATGGACATGACTTTAAGCCTGTGGTTTAAAGCCGACCAAGCAGGAGAATATACTTTGGTGTCGAATGGTCGAGGAGACTTGTCGGACACACAGGCCTCTTCTGGCTATCGCAATAAATGGTCCTTGAACATGGGTGCCAATGGTGTACTGTCGCTACAAGCAGAAAATGAAACGTATGCCTTTGGTGATATTGATGTAGCTGACCAGCAATGGCACCACGCTGCCATTGTCGTTCGCAGAAATGGTAACCTACTGCTCTTTGTCGACGGACAACGAGAAGCTGCCTACAGCAATTCAGCACTTGGCGGATTCTCTGGAAGCGCAATTTTCGTTGGAGCTAGAGGGCAACTTCAGAACGGAGGTGCCGTTAATGTTGACCGCTACTTTGTTGGAAACATCGACGAACTACGCTTATGGAGTTTGGCCAAAACTGCCGATCAGATAGAAGAAGATCGCTTCTTTGAAGCAGACTATGAATCTATCGGAATGTTGCTCTATGCTCCATTCGATGCACCTGCTCAGGCCAATAGTAATGGACCAAAATATTGGTATCCCTACAATAGTACTGAAATGCGTAGCGATTATGCCAACCTTGCCTCCTCTACTCTAGCCTATTCTAATGTATCGCCACCGCTTAAACCTAAACGACCTACAGAGCGTTTGGTGGTAGATGCTGTGATCAACGGAGATGAGGTATTACTTACGCCTCAGATTTCTGACTGGGCAAGTATTGAAAACAAAATCGCTTACATATCCATTGCTAATCTGTATGATCTTTCTGATAACCGTCAGAAATCTCCAGTAACATGGACGGCCTTTATAAACAAAAATCCATTGAAGTGGTTCATTGAAGGAGAAGGCGATGAAGTGGAATATGTCAAAGAAGAAGGAGCCAATTTCGAATTCGAAGTGACCATTCGTAACCGCAGTGGAATTGGACAACCATACGAGCTCTTGGGGCCAAGTTGGATTACTTTCTCTGAGCCAACAGGAAGTGTTCCACCGAGTGGAACCATCCGCGTAAAAGCCAGCGTTGAAAAAGAGATTTCTTCTGGTGTCTTTGAAGATCAAATTGTGTTGAGTTCTGATTATAATTTTGATGAGCGTTTAACCATTAAACTTCGAGTTACAGCTCCAGAACCAAATTGGAATCTGACCCCTGCAGAATTCGAGCAGTCCATGACACTGATCGGGAAAGTACGTATCAACAACGCCTTCAGTAATGACCCTTATGACCGACTAGTCGCCTACAGAGACGGGGAAGTACGCGGAGTTGTTGGACTTACGTACGATGCAGATTACGACGACTACTTCGCCCTACTAACAGTCTACAGCCACCCCGATGATGCTTCTGATGTAAGCTTTAAAATCTGGGATGCCTCTGCTGGAAGAATCAAAAATGCAACGGTGAACTTGGCAGAATCCATCCCATTTGTTCAAGATGGTCTACAAGGGAACTTCCAAGCGCCATTGGTGTTCGACAACACTAACCTGGAAACACAAGAGATTAGCTTTAACAAGGGTTGGACATGGATTTCCTTTAATGTAGAAGCGAATACCTTCTCTTCTACTAACGATCTGTTTGCTGATATTTCAGGAGAGACTTCTGATATCATCCAATCCATAGGACCAGCACGATTCGACCAATATGAGGAAAATGAAGCCGATCCATCGCTCAGCGGATGGTTTGGAACTATTTCGGCCAACACTGGTGTACAGACGACCAAGATGTATAAAGTACGTCTCTCAACTGGACAAAAACTTGCCATCTCTGGACGCCCTGTAGACATCAATCAGTGGAATTTCCCTATCCAACAAAACTGGAACTGGTTACCATTTGTGGTGGGAAGAAATGTGCCGATCAACGATGCATTGTCTAACTTCAATCCTCAAGTGGGAGATCTAATTAAGTCTCAGACGCAATTTGCGGTCTATGACGGTGTTAATGGTTGGAAAGGCTCTCTGACCTATTTGTTCTCTGGTCAGGGGTATATGCTGAAAGCTTCTACAGCACAAAACTTTAGTTATCCAAGTTATTTAAATCTTACGGATAAGGATCTCGACGATAACGAAGCCGTAGATACCATTGATCCGCGTTTTGCGAAGTTCCAATCCAATATGAACTTGATAGCAGAAGTTCCTGCTAAGTACGACGGAATTGAAGTTTTTAACGCCAAAGGAGAATTGGTAGGAGAAGCAAATACTGTTTCTACAAACACCGAAGGACGTAGTCGAATTTATGCTACCGTTTATGGAAATAATATAGCAGGACTAAAAGTATACTTCGTTAAAGGAGATCAGCGGAAAATTTCTAAATCGACGCTGACCTTTGTCCCCGATGCTTTGTATGGAACACTAGAAGAACCATTGATTCTAGAAGATGATTTGGTCATTCGATCCTCCTTCGATGCATCTCCAAACCCATTCAAAGACATTATTGAAGTTGGGTTCACATCTGAAACTATTGGGCAAGGACTTCTGTATGTATACGACCTTAACAACCGTGAAATTGTTTGCGAAAGCATACAGGTACAAAGAGGGGAGAATAGAAAAACCCTACAGCTACCCGCTGTTGATCAAGGAACTTATATCCTACAACTCCATCTGAAAGGAGCCATCTATTCTAAAATGCTGATCAAAGAATAGTTATGTTAGCTAGATCCATACGTAGATTCTTCTTCGGTTTAAGTATACTCATTCAATCGATCCTGTGGGGGCAAGCCCCCACTTGGTCGGTAGATGAATCGCTATTTGAATATAGCATGACTTTTATTGCACGAATAAATATTGGAGGGCAGACCTTAACCTCTGCTTCTGATATTGTGGGGGCCTTTGTGGGAACTGAATGTAGAGGAGTTGCCAACCCAACCTATATCTCGGCTTCTGACAATTATTACGTATACCTCACCCTTTTTTCAAATACGCCAGGGGAAACCATGACGTTTAAGGTATACAAGGCAGACACCAATGAAGAAATAACCATCAGTCGAACAGTCGACTTTGAAGCAAATCAACATGTTGGTTCTCGATTCCAATCCTATGTGGTAGCTGAACCTCCCCTGCGCTCGGGGGCTAATCTGAATTCGTTCGGATTTAGTGGTATCGCAGCGGATTCCTTAAACATTGGCTCCAATGTCTTGCAATTTTATTTGCCCTATGATGAGGATATTACTGGCCTAACACCCACCTTTGAAATGAGTGAGGGAGCAAAAGCCTTTATCCGACAAACTGAACAAGTTTCAGGCGTGGGTGTTCGTGATTTTAGCGCAGCTGTCACCTATCAGATTCTTTCAGAAGATGAATTCAGCCTAAACGAATATCGTATTGAAGTCCAAAATTCACCTCCCCCCTCTGCTGGTGGTGGAGCTGGAGGTGGCTCCGGCGGAGCTGGAAGCGGTTCGGGCGAAGGGGAAGACACCGATGAAGATTCCGATAATCCGGTGTTTACCATTTCGGAATCCAACAGGTTCACCCAGGTCAATGAAGGAGGTGCAACGGATGATTTTATCATTGTAGTGTACCAACAGCCTGAAAATCAGATTGTTTTTAGCATTACCTCGTCGGATACTTCCGAGGTGACAGTACCCACAAATGAACTGATTTTCACTCGCGATAATTGGAATTATGCGCAATATGTTCAGGTGCAAGGGGTAGACGATGATCTTAGAGATGGCGACCAACAAACAGTGGTCACCGTAGCGATAGATCCATCTCGGTCCGATGCCGCCTTTGCAGAAGTTGAGCCTATTGAAATACTTGTGACTAATTTGGACGACGAAAACACACCCGGAATATTAGTCGAAGAGACCAATGGATCTACTCAGGTTGATGAAACAGGAAGTTCGGACAGTGTTTTTATCCGATTGGCCACTGAACCTCAGCAGGGAAATGTTGTTTTAGATATCCAGGTAGATGATGATACGGAAATACAAACCAATGTAGACCGACTTCGATTCACTGCTAACGACTGGTATCTTCCCCAACAAGTAACAGTCACCGGAGTTGATGACATCCTCACCGATGGGAGTCAAAAAAGCAATATCATTATCGCTGTGATCGATAATGAATCGGACGATGCCTTTGATCCGCTTGAAGATATACGTATTCAAGTCATCACAACAGACGATGACGAAGGACAAGACAACCAAAACCCCGGGGGTGACGATGACGACGATGAACCTACCGAAGAGCCTCCTGCCCCTCCTCTTTTCTACAAAAAAGATGCTGTTTGTTACTATGGTGGAGCCATAAAAGTAAGCTATGAAGTGGAAGGAACTTCGGTAATTTTAAACCTGAATGGCAATCGACTTTCGACAAGACAAATCGACAATGGTGAAACTATTTTTGACGATATACAACAGGGCTCATACGTAGTAGAAGTGGCTGGTCGTGTTAAAGTTGTAAACATAGGATTAGATGAATAGATTTAAATCACTTTTGATCGCTGTAGTCCTGATGGCTTTTGTCGTCTCTTCATTAAAGGCGTGTAAAAAAGATTCTAGCGACCCTTGTTTGGACCGTGTTAGGGAAGATTTTCAGTTAGTTCCCTAGGACTAGTACAAAGACAAGCTTGTGTAAAATAAGAGTAGGCCAGCATAGATCCATGCAAATGACCTAGAGTGTTCATTGACCTGGCTTAAGGCTAATAGTGACACCAAACTGAGGAAGGTAAACTCAGTAGTGGCCAGGGGAACCAAGAAGATAAACAACAAGACTATAATATGAGTCATTTTGGTCCAAGGCGTCCAAAATAAGAAGCTGACCAGCAGCTCTAAAATTACAGCTGTCCAAGTATAGAGTTTAAAAAATGGCAATAAATCTAGAGGCCCTTTATCTAGGGTAATGGAGCCCTTATTTCTTTGAAACAACCCCTCTAGCGCATTCACATTATCAGCAGTTAGGACCGAATAACTTTCATACACATATGGGGTGACAGATTCGAATAGCATATTGTTGACCCACATATAGTAGTAAACACTTCCATTCATCAGGTCGGAAGACTGCAGTTTATAGATAGCTGCTACCAACATAATAATAGAAAAATACACTTTGTAAACCTGTGCTTCTTGCTGCTCGTTCAATTTAAAATATATATGAAAAACCTTGGACAACAACAGATAAAAAATCAAAAAGTGATGATTGGCTAAAAGAGGATATCCATTTTTAGTCAATAGATATAGACCCGCTAAAACAGCCCAAAACACTAGGTTTTTTCGCAAATGGATTTGGGGTAAAAATCCTGCAAAACAAAGCGCGATAAAAATGACATTGATCCATTTATGAGGATCGTGGATGACTTCACAAATAACGATGACCAAGAGAAAAAAGTCCAATTGCTTCTTCCAGAAATCAGTAGTGAAAACTAGCCCTAAATGATTCGAAGTCGTCATTTGTAAACAAAAGATTTAATGGTTTGTATACCAATATTTAATTTTTGATCTAACAATTTAGGAGCAAGGACTTGCACCTGTGTCGAGTCGATCTGCAAAAGATATTGTGGAGGAATATTTTCATTTTCTTCTGTTACCCGGATCCCCCCCGATTTCGGCATATACACCCAAGTTTTATCATGGATCGTTTGGGCCAAATGTTGCATGTTTGAAGTATTTGGGTAGATTCTTGCTTTATCGCCTAGTTTACCCCACTCCCCTTTAAAGGATACAAATGAAAACTGCTCGCCCTGACGGGTATACAAGCTTACTCGTATTTTCCGCTGGTTGTGGTGAATAGAACTATACATACCAAAACCACCTCCACGCCAAGGACTTAGACCGTTAACATGCACCTGATAGAGCTGAAAAAATATAACCCCCACCATGCAAAGAATGGGGATAAACTTAAGATAATCCGTTTTAGAAATTTGTCGCATTGAATGTTCGAAAAGAATAATCAACAACCCAATTAAGAGCTAAAATTTTAATCAACAAAATTTTTTTGTTGTTTAATTTTTAGGGACATCCCACTTCATCCGCACGACTTAAATCTTTCATTCATCGTTTTTCTTCTATTAGAGTCCACTACATACATTCAAAGTATTGTTCGCGAACAGAATTCTTCGAAATGGGATCTCTAAAGCATAAAAATCTTTAAAAAAAAGAATTAATCAACTTATAATCAATTATTTGAAAGTTTTGTTGAAGGGGAAATAGGAGTGTTGATAATCTCTACACTTTTTTAAGACAATCAACAGAGTTATGATTAAATTTACACTTGATTAGAACTTGAAACGACTTATATCCATATTAGTGATGGTTTCCGCCATTTCTTTCGGTCAGCAGATGACCTCGAGAGAAATGAGTGCGTTGGGTGGGCAGTCCGTCAATGGTACCCAGCTTATTGTTAATATCGGGGATTTTGTTATCAATGAAAATCTCTCTGGACCGCAGTTGTACAATGGTTTCATTTATACTATCCGAGAATACGACACCAGCTCTCCTACTATCATATCTACCACTGTAAACAGCAGTAACACCTTACTCGAGGTAAGCTTTAATGAAAATGTCTTCTCGAGTTTTAGTAGTAATACAGCTACTGGGACTTTAGATATTCAAGACTTTGTTTTGAGCTTGAGTGGAGGCACGGCCACACTTTCTAGTACTACACCAACAAGTTTAAGCGCCAGTGGAACGGTTTACACCCTAGGGATCGCCCTTAACGGGTTCCCGAGTGGTCAGGAGACGGTAACCGTAAACCTACAACCCAATGCTGTATTTGACTCCGCAGGGAATGCTGCAGCGAGTATGCAAAGTAGCAATACAGCCCAGCTCAATCCCTGCACTACCCTCCCAATGGCTAACCTGAGCAGCAATGCTGTCTCCAATACGCTTTGTTCAACTTATTCGGATGTCGTCTTTACAGCGAGTACGAACGCACTTAGCCCAACCTATGTGTTTTTGATTAACAATCAGGAGTACCAGAACGGAACTAGTGCTGTCTTTTCACATACAAGCGCAGATTCCTATACACTCTCCCATGGAGATATTGTTTCTGTTCGCGTTGAAACTCCTTCGGGATGTAGCAGTACAGCAAGTCTAAGCATAATTCTCAATGAACTTACTGCTGCCGATAGCATCTCTGCTAGTCAAACGCTTTCTTCCATAGGGGAGATTCCAGCCACACTGCAAGGATCTGCAGCTGTTTCATCCGGAACCATTAGCTACCAATGGCAACAGTCAACAGATGGAGGAATTACCTTTACAAACATCAGTAGTGCTACAGGTCAAAATCTTAGCTTTAGTGAGGGAGTTACGGTCGATACACATTACAGGAGAATTACTAAAAGCTCTTTAAATAGTATTGTTTGTGAAGAAATTTCTAATGTAGTATTCATTCGTGTAAGTCAGGTTCCAGATGCTGTTTGCAGCTATGCAATAAGTTCCCTAGGTGGGCAGTATTCTAATGGCGACACCCTAATCCTTAACCTTGGAGGACCTGTCATCCAAGAAACAACCAATGGACCTACTCTTTTCAATGGGTTTATATACACAATTCGACCTCGACCAGCGATTGTATCTTCTACTCTAAACGAGACGAATACGGAGATTACGGTCGAATTTAATGAAGCGGTATACTCAACTAGTTCGAGTGGACAAGCCAGCGGAACACTCGAGATCAATGACTTTGAATATTCCATAAACGGGGGAACGGCAACACTATCGAGCACTACACCAACCAGCATTTCACAAAGTGGAAAAGTGATTACTCTTGGGGTCGCTTTAAACGATCCGATTAGCGGAGAGGAAACGATCACGATCAATATACCTGCGAACTCGGTTTATAATTCAGGCTCTGTAGCAGCCAGTGAAGTACAACGCAACAATACCGTTCAGCCCAATCCGTGTGTGATTCCTCCAACACTTACCCTTTCCAGTACACTCCTTCAAAGTACGGCTTGCGGTGATGAAATGGTTACCCTCACGGCCAACTCAAATGCTTCCAACGCTAGCTATACCTTTAACATCAATGGAGTAGATTACAATACTACAAGTGGAAGTTTACAAATCTCTGCCACTCACTTAGTTGCTGGCTCTGGCCTAGTGACGGTTACCGTAGAAAATAACTATGGTTGTACTCAGGTCGTCACTGCCGTGTTTGTGCAAAATATTATTAGTACCGTTGGAACGGTTACGGGTGCCCAAAGTGTTAACGCTGCAGGAATGATCCCATTGCCACTTCAGGGCACAGCAGCCGTAGCATCTGGAACGATTAGCTATCAGTGGCAATTTAGTTCAGACGATATTACCTATGCAGATATCAGCGGAGCCACCAATCAAAACTACACGTTCACTGGTGGAATCAACGGGACTACTTATTACCGAAGAGTGACGACCAGCACTTACAATGGCGTTAGTTGTTCAGAAGCATCTAACAGTGTTCTTGTGGAACTGAATCAAGTACCGGACGGCATATCTAATTTTGAGATTAGTTCGTTTGGGGGAGAAAGAGGTAATGGTCCACAAGCCATCATTAATCTTGGCGGAACCGTTATCAATGAACGACTCAGCTCTACCCAAGGATATCAAGGGTTTATATATACCATCCGCCCACTCCCCTACATCAGTTCAACAAGTCTCAACAGCTCCAACACTCAGATTGAGGTGAACTTTAATGAAGCTGTGTTTACAGATTTCAGTTCCAATATGGCTACGGGAACATTGATGGTAGACGACTTTGAGCTCAGTATCCAAGGAGGAACGGCTACCCTTTCGAGTACTACACCTCTGCAAGTGAGCGGAAGTGGCCTTCAATACACATTAGATATCGCTCTCGACGGATATGTTAGTGGAACCGAAACCATTACTGTTCAACTGAAAGAAAGTCAAGTAGTAGATTCCGGAGGAAATCCATTGAATGCTCAACAAAACAATAATCAAGTAAGCACAAATGCTTGTGTGAGTACTCCAACGCTTAATTTAACCGATAATACAGCCAATCAAGCTTTCTGTAGCTATAACACGGTCATCGTAACGGCTAGTTCTGATGTGCCAAATGCGACCTATGTCTTTAGGGTGAATGGAGTTGAAACACAAAACAGCAGCAGTACCACCTTCCGCATGACCGACGTCGCTACTGCAACAACTGCAACTCATACGATAGAGGTAGATGTAATAAGTCCTGCAGGATGTAGCCATACAGAAACATTAACGGTCTTTGGAAATGTTATCATTGACCCAGGAACCATTAGTGGTGGACATACGATTAGCAGTATTAATCAGCAACCATCTGCATTGACCGGTACTGTAGCTCAAGCACAAGGAAATGTTAGCTATCAATGGCAAGCCTCTACAAACGGTACAAACTTCAGTAATATTGTAGGTGCTACGTCCGCAACCTACACCCCCTTGAGCGTCACGCAAACAACCTATTACCGCCGAAATACGATCAGCACCTATGGTAGCAGTTTATGTGCCGCTATGAGTAATGTTGTGAGCATTACTTATGATTTGGATACTGTGGCTCCGAATTTAATCTCTACTGCAAACCCATGTAGCGACAACAGGATTTTCACCTTAAATTTTGATGAAAAAGTATTTAACACCTCCAATGGAACAGGCGATATCGGAGTTAGTGATTTCAGATTTGCCATCAGTTCTGGAAGTGCAGCATTGAATAGCACTACACCTATTGGCATTACGACAGAGCTAACAGACGATGGATACAGCGTTCATTTGGAAGCTAATCTTGTGGGCTATGCTACTCGGAATCAGATATTGATTGTTTCTATTTTAAATGTCCTCTACGACGCTAATGGCAACCGTATACCATCCGCAGATATGATTCAATACATCTTCTTATGTGTGGATAACGACCAAGATGGCATTCCGGATACTGAAGACGAATGTCCGGATACCCCAGGAGGTGAGGCTGTTAACGAAAACGGATGCTCCTTGAGTCAGTTAGATTCCGATAATGATGGAGTAAGTGATGCGGATGACCTCTGCCCAGATACTTTACCAGGAAGAACCGTGAATGACGATGGCTGTTCCTTATATCAGCTAGATACGGACAACGATGGTATTAACGATGCTGAAGATAACTGTGTAGAAACCGCGAATGCGACTCAGGCAGATAATGACAATGACGGTATTGGAAATGCTTGTGATCCCGACCCTGTAATTACAACACTTATTTCTGAAATCGGGGAAGATGCTACTACCGGTACTTTTGTGGGACTCATCAATGCTTTCGATATAGATAATCTTGATGTTCAAGTCACTATTTCTAACGCAGAAGATCTATTCACCTTAGAGGGGGACAACATCATCCTTTCAGGTGAATTAGACTACGAGACACAAACAGAACATGTTATTTACATCAATGCCGTGAGCGAACGTGGGGCGTCTACTACCTCAGTCACCGTTCCTGTGTCCGATATTCCAAATACGACTTACACGGGATATTTCTTTATTACAGTTTTCGATGTAATGAACGAATCGATCGATGCTAAGGTTGACTACAAACGCTATTTCCATCCGCTCAACAAAGGGGTTGGAAAATGGAAAATACGCAAGCGTATTACAGGTGGTCCAGACGCACACCTCTTTGTTATCCGAGAATCTGAAAGTGATGGTCCTGTCGGTGGAGAAAAAAGCAACGACCCAGAGGCAGAAGGCTTCCTAGATTTCATTACTCCTCCAGATTTTGAAAACCCGCAAGACCATAACAGAGACAACATCTACGAAGTCCTTGTTACCTATGAAAATATGGACGACGGTGCTTCTGAAGTTCCTATCCCAGTGACTCAATTCCAGCTGCAAGTTCCGGAAGGACGCCCACGCGTCATTGAACTACAATCGCGCCTGGCGAATCCTACAGATGATACAGATGCCGATGGTATAGCCGATGTGATCGATAATAGCCCATTAGTATTTAACCCAACTCAAACAGATGAAGATGGAGACGGTATTGGAGATGTATCTGACGATTTTGATCACGACGGTGTTTGGAATCCTTATGATAACTGTCCAGATACCCCATTGGGCGAATTAGTTGATGAAAATGGTTGTGTGTTAATCAACTTCCCCGTAGAGAACTTTAGGGTATCAAAAATTGAAAAATGTGCTGATAACCACAGTATAGAAGTCAGTATTCAAGGTTGGAATAGAAATGACTTTATCCTAAGGGTAAGCGGACCGACTACGAATTACAATCAGGCCGTAAATCAGCGGGTGGTTCGATTATCTGAATTGAGTGCTGGAACCTATGATATCTGTATTACTGTCGATGGAATTCCGGCCGCTGAATTTGAACGTTGTTTCCGTGTAACCATCAATGATCCTGAAGGTCTCGATGTATTAAGTCAATACAATGTTGGAGAAGAAATAGTTTATTTCAAACTCAGTGGCGGAAGCAATTACACCATAGTCCACAATGGAAAAACCATCCAAACCAGTGATACCAACTACGCACTACACTTGGCTAAAGGGGTCAACAAAGTCCGCATCACTACAGGGATTGAGTGTCAGGGTATCTTTGAACAAGAATATATTAACTCCTATGATATTGCTGTTGCGCCTAATCCATTCCAGAATGAATTACAGTTGTTCGTAGGAGGAACCGATAGAGAAGCTTTGGTAGAAATTTATACGGCAGACGGGAAACAAATTTTCGGACGTCTATATTCTTTGAGTCCTGCGAACAGAAGCATACGAATTAACACGACAGACTTTAAACAAGCGAGTTACTACCTTAAAGTAAAAGCCCAAACAGTAGACCAATCCTTGTTAATCATAAAAGAATAATCCATGCGGAAGCTGCCTTTAATTCTATTGTTAACACTGATAAGTTTTGGATGTAGTAGCGGAGACATCTCCGCCCCTGCTCCCGAGGCTTTTGAACTCACTTTCCCTGAAAACAACAGCCTTTGTTTAGAAGGGCAAGTCCAAAACGCACTCCAAAGTCAAGTGCGTTTCCGGTGGACTTATAGCACCCACGCTACCG
>JBMHCX010000019.1:0-97656 GCA_049889695.1 Flavobacteriaceae bacterium
AACATCTTTTTCTAACTGTAAATAAGGGCTTTGTGAAAAATTAGCTTGATTTGGACCAACTGATTATGAGTCAGCTACTCTAACCAACTGAGCTATAGGACCTGTGTGGCAAAGATAATGCCTCCGTTTGAGATTACCATCCTTTTTTTAATTCAACTTTTGCGCGGGAACTGAACCTTAAATCCCCATCAACATCCAGAGGGCCATCCCTATCATCAAGAGGTTTTCAATCAGGGTCGCCTCCGTCATGGGCAATTGCAAGACTGTTCCCAAACAAGCGCAACGAATCTGTTGCTTGTTCAGCAGCACCCGAACCACTCCTATAGTTGTCGTCCCTAATATCAAAAGTGTCAGCCAGAGCGACCATTCCACTTGTATACGGGCTAAAAAGCTAATGCCAAGAGCCGTTTCTATAAAGGGGTATAACCATGCATAAAAAGTTACTTTTTTAGCCAACGGGTCATACATCGGAAAACTTTGTGAAAAGCCCCTCAGGTCTAAAAATTTAAAAAATGCAAAAACGATATAGAATAAGCCCATAAAATCCAACATAAAGGCTGAACTATCCCAATCGTTGAACTGTAGGCCAATACTCCCCGCTGTTAGATAACAAAAAATCAGAAAAAGAGGCTTGAGTTGTCTCCATTTAGAGAGCTGCTGTGAGGGTCTAACATCTTTCTCAACCCCCTGTTGAGAGATTGAGCTTAGTTTGTATTTCTCTGGTAAATGACTTTCCAAATAAGCAGCATCAACAACTTGATCGCTTTCCAACCGCAGTACTTTTTGATCTAGGTCTACCGATAAATGGTTTAAATCATCCAGCTTTTTGAGACTGTGCTCAATTATCGCTTTACAACTGGAGCAGTTAATCCCCTCTATTTTGAATGTATGTTGCATAGGTTAAGTTTTACTTTAAGATACAAAAATCAATGGAGAGATTTGTTTAGATCCAAAAGCTCCCTATCCAGAACAAACTAAAGGCCAGATGTATCCATCCGATGAGAGTTATTGTTCTTTTATTGATGATGCGGTGAAGACTGATGTATATGCTTAAACCAAATTGCAAAGCAAAAGCCGGCAAAATCAGTAATTGCTGAATTGCCCCTAAAACAACATAATCTATATGTAAAAAATAGGCCGCGAAAAATAGCAAAAGCAACCCATTGGATAAAAAGATTAACGCATTCATATAGATTTGATTATAGTTTTTTACTTTAAACAAAGTAACACAAATTTTACAGATGTGTGGTCGAATGAGTTTTGGGCAGCCCAAGCCCTTTAACAAAAAATTTAAAACGGCTCTTGAAGCCCGTTATAACATTGCCCCTGGGCAGAGCATACACGCGGTTAGCCCTGAAGGGCATTTATTGCAAGGAACATGGGGGATTCCCTCCCCACAGGGATCGTTGTGGGTAAATGCCCGATCGGAGACCTGGACCCAAAAGCCTGCTTTTCAACAATGCTCCCTCTGTTGGATTCCCGCCGGTGGCTGGTATGAATGGACCTCCCAAAGCATTCCCTACCACTTTAGCTTTCCCGACGACTGGTTTTGGGTAGCTGCCCTTCGATCAACGGACAGCTTTGTCGTTCTTACCCAGCCAGCATTCCCAACCATCGAACACATTCACAACAGAATGCCAATTGTGATGCCTCCTGAACACAAACTTCACGACCAACTGGAAAACCTCCCTGCCTACAGCTCGGAACAAATAAGCTTTCATTCCGTTTCCGCCAAGATAAATAAGGTCCAATGGGAACATCCCGATGGCCTAAAGTACTTTCCATATCCAGAACAGACGTCTCTTTTCTAAAGCTTTGTCCTGAAATGCTTAACTTTAGAATGGGTCAATGAATATAGGGAACATGAAACACCAAAAACTAAGCATGCGTTTTTTGGCAGAGCCCAATGACGCGAACTACAAAGGAAATGTACATGGCGGAAAAGTCATGAAATGGATCGATGAGATCGGTTATGCCCTTTCTGTACAATACTCAGGGAAATACTGTGTCACCAAATTTGTAGATGACATAGAATTCCTCCACCCGATTCACATCGGAGATCTGGTTCAGCTGAAAGCGAAAATCATAAAGGTTGGACATACTTCTTTGAGAATAAAGATTAAGGTCTCTAGTCAAAACCTTATCGACAAAAAGGAAAAACTGAACTGTGAATGTTTTATCGTCTTTGTCGCTACAGACGAGCAAGGAAACAAGTCTCCGATAGCCTCTTAAACTACTCTCAGTCGTCCGATTGGTCTTCTTCTAGGCGTAAGCTCGTCCGAACCAAGGTAACCATTACGACGGCAACCATGGCGTGTAAAAACCCAAAGGAAATGGCTGTTAACCCGTCCATATGCCCATTAATTGAAAGCATCACAAAGAAAAACAACGCCATTACGTTAAGCGAAGCTACGCCATAACCATACCACAAACGTACCTGAGGTTGGTGCCACACTCTTTTTAATCCTACAAAGGTGACAATCCAAAAAAGAAATTCATACAGGTACTGAACATCATGCAATCCCAACATCATTACTGTATTAAGCAAAAATCTACAAAAATCTAGTGAGCCCCCAAAGCACTCGTTTTAAACTGCTTATCTTTACCAAAAAAAAGTGACGAAGAAAAAACCAGATGCTGTTGCATGGGACGAAGAAACGTCTGAATACAATGCTAAGTTGCTGCCGTATGCTGCATCTTTAAGTGGTCCTGTAATCGATATTCCTAATGTCGATGCTTTTAAACTTCAAGGCGTTCAAAAAGCATCTAAACACCTACAAGCAGAACTACAAGAAATACAGGATAAAATAAAGGCATTTGTCAGTTCAGCGCAAATCACGGAACGTGTCTACAGAGCACACTACAAATTTGAACCCATCATTGGGGAGACCTATTTTCTGTACGAAGGGAAGTCAGGCGATTTTCTATCCATTATTCCTCCCGAACAATGGCGACAAAAGTTTATAGGCGAATTTCGACTATCCTCGGAATTTCGATGGGAACAGATCCCTACTACCTAAAATTTTGGGTGCCAAAACCCCGATTTTGTTTGTCGAATTGTAAGCCAATTCCCAGATAAACATAATCGCCCATCATATTTTTATAATGCGGAGGGGAGTTTTTCCAACCCTCTACCATACAGCTGGCAAAAGCCTCGGCAGAACGTGTATCTCCACAGCCTCCAACATTTTCGAACCAGGGAGTCATCGCAATATTTTCGGCTATTCCAATGAGCCGATTTCCTTGTCTACGCCACGCAAGCACCCCAAGTTTTTCGGCTCTTTCCACTGGGTTTAAACCATCGTGGTCGGTATGAGCATAAAAGTCATGGGAAACCATATTATCGCTGTGATACTGCGCAATCATGTCCAAACTATCTAGCGGCTTGAATGGCAAAAGCCCCTTTTGCTGCCGCAGTTCATTCGTTTTTTCAAAAATCAGCTGTTTAATCTTAATCAAATCTTTCTGCCCATAGGTCTGTCCGAAGACAAATACTAGGCAAACAAAGCCAAAAAGACGATTTTTATACATCCCGCACATCTTTAAATTATTACAGCAAGATAATCTTTACTTTTGCAATATGCGTCAAGAAGAAACCGCTCGGCAAAAAAAGATAGGAAGTCTCCTCCAAACAGAGTTGGCTAAAATGCTACAAGGGACCCTCCGAAAGTCGGGTGTCAAAAATCTTATTCTCTCCATCACACGTGTACACGTGAGTGTGGATTTAAGTATTGCTAAAGTATACATCAGTGTTTTCCCCTCCGACCAGGCTACAGAAATAGTAGAAAGCTTGCGAGAGAACCATTATCAAATCAAACACGATATGGCTGTTGAGCTCAAGAATCAGTTACGGAAATTTCCTGATTTGAATTTCTATCACGATGATGCGCTCGATCATATCGAAGCGATCGACGATGCCCTGAAAAACCCAGAAAACCCTATTGACTCCATTGATTTATTAGACAAACGCCTTAAAAAATGAGCTGGACATCCACGTGGTTTATTGCGCGCCGTTACTTTTGGGCTCGGAGCCAAAAAACCATCGTTAACCGTATCACAAGCTTTGCATTTATCGTGGTGGCCATCGCTACAGCCTCTTTGTTTATTGTTTTAAGTGCATTTGCAGGGCTTAAAGATTTCGGCGTCTATTTTACCTCGGCTTTTGACCCCGACTATCGATTGATGCCTTCCCAAGGGAAAAATCTTGTTTTAGAAGATCATCAAAGTCGACTGATTGAAACCATTCCGGGCGTAGAAATCGCCCAGGGAACAATTCAGGAAAAAGTGTTTCTGAGCTATCAGGACAAAAGCATGGTCGCCTATATGTTTGGTGTCTCCGATGATATACAAGGTCTCATTCCAATAGAAGATCATCTTTTTTTAGGTGAAAGTATCCATTCGGATACCCCCAAGGGGGCTGTCGTTGGCTATGGCATTTCGGATCGTTTGGGACTAGGGGTTTTTGATTATTCTTCATTTTTAAACCTTTCTGTTCCCAAGGCGCAGCAGCGATCTGTCCTACAACAACAAAGCTTTCAGTCCATGCCGTTCTTGGTGCAAGGAATCTATCAAATCAGTGAAGACCTGGATCAGAAATATGTCTTTGTTCCGCTGAGTAGTGCGCAAAATCTATTGAGTTATCCCCCCAACACCTATTCCTATGTCGATCTTAAAACGAATGCCCTTTTCAAGGCCGATGATGCTCTTCCAGCGATTGAAAAAATCCTGCAGCAACGGTTGGATATTCGTTCTAGAGATCAGATGAATGCTGCTTTATTTAAAATGCTAAACACCGAAAATGTAGCCCTTTACTTTATCTTTTCTTTGGTCTTAATTATTGCCTTGTTTAATGTGGTTGGAGCTCTGCTGATGATGATTTTAGACAAGCGGGGACAAATACGAATTCTCTTAGCCATGGGGCATAGCTTTTCAGAGCTGCGAACAATGTTTATGGTGCTGGGGGTGCTAATTGTTGGCAGCGGGGCTTTGGTTGGACTTGTCCTTGCATTTGTCCTATTGATGCTTCAGATGTACAGTCCCTTTATTTATGTTCCGGGCACCACTTTGGCATATCCCGTAGCATTTGAATTCTCAAACCTGATCTTGGTTTGCCTCACGGTGATGTCTTTTGGAACCTTTACGGCCTACTGGACCAGTAGAGCACTAAGCCCTTCTTTAGTACAGCGCTAAACTGTTTGTAGTTCTTTGTATTCTGCTCTTACCGCCTCGAAAGTATCGAATACTTCTGCAGCCGCATCGGAGGTAACCATGCGTGTTCGGTAGGGCTTAAAGTTAGGGAGTCCTTTAAAGTAGTTGGTGTAGTGGCGGCGTGTTTCTAAGACCCCTAAGGTTTCTCCTTTCCAGGATACTGCCATTTCCAAATGTCGCTTAGCCACGTCTAAACGTTGATCTAATGTTGGAGGCTCGAGGTGGGTTCCTGTCTTAAAATAGTGCTTTACTTGATTAAAAAACCAAGGATTTCCGATACTTGCTCTTCCAATCATGGCCCCGTCTAATCCATAGACATCACGCATTTCTTGGGCACGTTCTGGGCTGTCTACATCTCCATTTCCAAAAACAGGAATATGCATTCGAGGGTTGTTTTTAACAGCAGCGATTGGTTTCCAATCGGCCGATCCCTTATACATCTGCGCCCGTGTTCTTCCATGGATACTGATGGCCGCAATTCCCACATCTTGTAATCGTTCTGCTACTTCTACAATTCGAATTGAATCGTGATCCCAGCCTAAGCGTGTTTTCACAGTTATCGGCAATGCCGTCCGCTTCACCATTTCAGCCGTGAGTTCTACCATGAGTGGGATGTCTTTTAAGATCCCTGCTCCTGCTCCCTTACACACTACTTTTTTGACAGGGCAGCCGAAATTGATATCAATAATATCAGGCTTGGTTTTTTCAACGATCTCCACAGCCCGCAACATACTGTCTAGGTTCGCCCCAAAAATTTGAATTCCTACCGGCCGCTCCTTTTCATATATATCTAATTTTTGGACACTTTTAGCTGCATCTCTAATCAGGCCTTCACTAGAGATAAACTCTGTGTAAACCACATCTGCACCATTTTCCTTACAGAGGGCACGGAAGGGAGGATCGCTCACGTCTTCCATAGGTGCCAACAATAAGGGAAATTCTCCTAACTCAATGGATCCGATTCGTACCATGCTGCAAAAATACGATTTCTGAAAAGAACTAAGGGGCTAAGGCAAATAGCGCCTGAAGTCTTTGGCTAAAGTCGGCATCAATAACTTCTGCCACTGAGCCGTCTTTCAGGTAGTATAAGCGAGGAGGGCTTGTCCCTATCAGATCAAAAAAAGTATTGACGTCAATCATATGATAAGGATACTTTGCTTGCGTAAGTGTTTCAAATGCACTTGGTGATGTAGACCCCTCCTGAAAATACAACACATAGGTCTCGGGAAAAGCGTTGGGATGAAGCTGTTGAAGTTCTGCCATTTCTCGGGCAGCTTCCTGACAATGTTCACAGTCTAAGTTAAAAACGGCAATCACTTTTTCCCCCGATAATAGATCGACTCGTGGAGCGCCAACAAAGGAGTGAAACGACTGAAATTGTGCTGCTTCCGGTGATTTAATGGGAAGAGTCCAAAAGATAAGTGCAAAGGCGGCGGCACTAAGCGCCGTCAGGGATCGCCAGGGGGCGGGTTCGGGAACTGACCACCAAAAAAGGTAGCCACTTATGGCTAATAAAACAATATTTTTTAAGATCGATTCTGCAGGACTCATCGCCAAAAGCTCTCCAAAGCAACCACAGTTCTCCGTATCACCAATCGCCCACAAATAACTCAAATGAACGGTAAAGGCCACTAACATGAGTAGTACCCCTCCATATACCCGTCGTTGTGCAATCCCGAACAACAAGAAAAACCCGATTGCTACTTCAACAGCTATAATGATACGCGTAAACCAAGCTGCCGCTTCTCTACTCGCTGCGATGTGTTGGTCGATCAGCGTTAACTCAAAAAAACCGGGGCCGATGAACTTTGTGTAAGCCGAGAAAAAGAAGGTAAGGGCTAGAAAAATTCGAAGGATTTTTTTGTGCATAAGTTGTCTATTGAATTCATTAGGATTCAGGAAATTAAAGATAATAATAAATTCCATTTTCGGGATTTTTGCTAACGGGCAAAAGGCTATCTTTGCAAGGCTATGAAAGATGGAGCTGTTATGAAACACATTCGAAATTTTTGCATTATCGCCCATATCGACCACGGGAAAAGCACCCTGGCTGATCGCCTCTTAGACGCCACTGGTGCCATCAGTGATCGCGAAAAGCAAGATCAGTTATTAGACGATATGGACCTGGAAAGGGAGCGTGGGATTACCATCAAATCACATGCCATCCAAATGACGTACGAATATGAGGGGGAAATCTATGTATTCAACCTGATTGATACTCCCGGGCACGTCGACTTCTCCTATGAAGTATCGCGTTCTATCGCCGCTTGTGAAGGAGCTCTGTTAATCGTGGATGCTGCCCAAAGTATACAAGCGCAAACAATTTCTAATCTTTATTTAGCGCTCGAAAATGACTTGGAGATTATTCCTGTCCTTAATAAAGTAGACCTTCCTTCTGCCAACCCTGAGGAGGTCACAGACGACATAGTAGATCTTTTGGGCTGTTCGCCGGAAGAAGTTATTCCTGCTTCAGCAAAAACAGGGCTTGGAATTCCGGAGATCCTCAAAGCCATCGTCGAAAGAGTCCCGGCGCCTAAAGGAGACCCAAATGCTCCGCTGCAAGCTCTAATATTCGATTCCGTCTATAACCCCTTTAGAGGTGTAGAAACCTATTTCCGCGTCATGAATGGTGCCATCCGAAAGGGGCAAAAAATTCGTTTTATGGCGACAGGGAACGACTATTTTGCAGACGAGATTGGCACCCTTAAGCTCAAACAAGAACCCCAAAAAGAAATCCTCACCGGAGATGTCGGCTATCTGATTACTGGGATCAAAGACGCTAAGGAAGTACAAGTGGGCGACACGCTAACCCTTAGCCAACAGCCAACCGCACATCCTATCGAAGGCTTTGAAGAAGTTAAGCCCATGGTTTTTGCTGGAATCTACCCTGTAGATACGGAAGACTATGAAGAACTACGGGCCAGCATGGAAAAATTACAGCTCAACGATGCTTCCCTTGTTTTCCAACCCGAAAGTTCCGCTGCCCTCGGATTTGGATTCCGTTGTGGCTTTTTAGGGATGTTACACCTAGAGATCATTCAAGAACGTCTGGAACGGGAATTTAATATGACTGTGATTACCACAGTCCCCAACGTGTCCTATCACGCATTTAGCAAAAAGCATCCCGAAGAAATAATTCTGGTCAATAACCCTTCTGATTTACCAGACCCTTCCGCTTTGGACCGGGTAGAAGAGCCATACATTAAGGCGTCTATCATTACAAAATCAGATTTTGTGGGTAATGTCATGACGCTTTGTATCGAAAAAAGAGGGGAAATCAAGAACCAAACATACCTTACTCCAGAGCGGGTTGAACTGACTTTTGATATGCCTCTCTCTGAAATTGTCTTTGATTTTTACGATCGGTTAAAGACCGTTTCCAAAGGGTATGCCTCCTTTGATTATTCACCAATAGGGTTACGTCCATCAAAATTGGTCAAGGTAGATATCTTATTAAACTCCAATCAGGTAGATGCCCTTTCGGCCTTGGTCCATGCCGATAATGCCTACACCATTGGAAAGAAAATGTGTGAAAAACTAAGAGAATTGATTCCTCGTCAGCAGTTCGATATTCCAATCCAGGCGGCTATTGGGGCGAAAATCATTTCCCGAGAGACCATCAAAGCACTCCGGAAAGACGTGACTGCCAAATGTTATGGTGGAGACATCACCCGGAAGCGAAAACTCCTTGAAAAACAAAAGAAGGGAAAGAAGAAAATGCGACAAGTTGGAAATGTTGAAATTCCACAACAGGCATTTATGGCGGTCTTAAAACTAAACGACTAAGGGTTTACTTTAGCGTTTTAATAGAACACCCGATCGCTTTAGTGATTGTTGTTTTGGGCTGTTCTCCTGCCATCAAGGCGTCGACCGCGTCTTCGACATAGGTTTCAGTAACTCCTTCTGGATCTCTTGAGCTGTCATCGATAGCGCCGATATAGGCCACAATATTTTTGTTCGATTGCTTCTGCAAAACAAATACGTGTGGAGTGCGAGTAGCCCCGTATTGAGGATAAATCTCTTGCCCAATATCCTGTAGATAAGGAAAAGTGAACCCTTTTGAATTCGCGCGTTCTTGCATAGCGCTCATCTCCTCTCCCGACCGAGCAGCAGGGTCGTTCGGATTAATGGCAATTACAGGATATCCTTGCTTTTTGTACTTCTGATCTAAGGCAATAATTCGATCCTCGTAGGCCACAGAATAGGGGCATGTATTGCACGTAAAAATGAGGATAAATCCTTTAGCGCTTTCATAGTCCGAAAGCGAAATATTTTTTCCGTCGATGTTGGGCAGAGAAAAGTCTGTCGCTTCATCGCCAATAGCATATCCAGAGGTCTTCAATGGAGCAGTTAAGACAAAAGTTAAGAGCAGTACGAGTAAATGCATAGCTGAAGGTTTTTAAAAATTATTCACGATTGTATTTAATTCTTCCTTTGTAAAGGATTGTTCGTAAAACTGACGTTTTTTGCTGTTATAAATTAGAGTAGCTGGCAAGGCACCACTCCACTTGGTCGAGATTGCATTGATCCAGAACTGCTCATCGGGATCGTCCAACAAGACGACCTTGGATTGCAGTTGATGCTTTTGGATAAAGGGCAGTAACCGTTTTTGTTTTTGCTTCGGAAAATCTAGACTGACTAGGAGTACCTCTACCCCGGGTTTTCGATTCAATTGTTCAAAGAAGGGAAGCTCCTTCACACAGGGTGCACACCATGTCGCCCAAAAATTAACGACGTATAAGGTCTCATCTGCTGTCTGATGAAGCATTGGATACAATTCCTGGTAATTGACCGTGAGGACGGCTGTTTGCTGTCCATATGCCGCCCCTGACTTCATCCCAAAAGAAATCAAAAGAAGAAAAGAAAAATAGCCAACTGCTTTCATCGCCGATGGAAGTTAAACAATTATTATGACTCCCACTAGAAAGAATGCCACTGCGACTTATTGATAGACGCGGATGTAGTCTATTTCCATGGCACTCGACTGAAAATCAGCGCTTATACTACCACCGTAACTTCCGCCCATGGCGACGTTTAAGATGATAAAATGATCGGCATCAAAAGGCCAATTTTCGGCAGTCTTTGGGTATGGACTATAAACGTAAAACCGAGTCCCATCCACAAAAAATTGGATTTTGTCTGCATCCCATACGATTTCATATACATGAAAATCGCTACCGGCATTTTCAATGGAGTGTCGTTCTGAATATTGCGTATTTCCGTAGCTCGAAGCATTGTGAATTGCAGCACTAATTTGGTGAGGACGATTGCCGGCAAATTCCATAATGTCTATTTCCCCACAACTGGGCCAGCCTACTGTAGTAATATTTGACCCCAGTAACCAGATAGCAGGCCAAACGCCTCCTCCTGTGGGAAGTTTTGCGCGAACCTCTACTTTGCCATAGGTAAATTGAAACAAGCTTTGGGTTTTTATTCGGGCAGACGTAAAGCTAGAACCTTGGTAGTTTTCCCGTTGTGCTTGAATTCTTAAGTGACCGTTAGCGACCACAACGTTTTCAGGGCGAGCAGTATAATATTGCGCCTCTCCATTCCCCCAACCACACAAGTAAGGACAACCATTTCCGGTTTCATAGGTCCACTTATCAGAAGAAATGGAACCGTCTACATCAAAATTATCCTCCCACACTAAGGTGTAATCAGTAGTGTTTGTTGTGCTCGGTGAATCGCAATTCACAAAGACAGCTAAAAAAAAGAAAATGATAAGTCTTTGCCCCATGGGTTAGACTATAGGTTTATTGAACAAATCTATTGATAGACGCGTATATAGTCGATCTCAAGAGTTGCCGATTCAAAAGAAGGGTCTATTTTTCCGCCAAAGCCACCCCCCATTGCCAGGTTAATTAATAAATATTGATCTTTATCGAAAGGCCAAGTAGACATGTTTTTCTGTGCAGGAGCATAGGTATAAAATGGGTTTCCGTCCATTACAAATTGAATCTTGTCCGTTTCCCAAATCATCTCATAAACGTGGAAGCCTGCCGTCAGGTCATCAATCTTAATTTTTTTGGTATTTACGGTATTCCCATGGCTCGACGGGTTGTGGATAGATCCGTGAACAATGTTGGGCTGATTCCCGACATGTTCCATTATATCTATCTCTCCACATGAAGGCCATCCAACTTCATCGATGTTAGCGCCTAACATCCAAATAGCTGGCCATACACCTTTGCCCTTGGGAAGTTTTGCGCGTACCTCGACTCTCCCATAGGTAAACTCGAACTTGTCTTGGGTTTTAATTCTAGCAGAAGTGAAACGGCGTCCTTTGTAGTTCTCTTTTTGAGCAACGATTTTTAAGGTCCCTCCTGCAGTAGTGACATTCTGCGATCTGTCCGTATAAAATTGAGCTTCTTGATTTCCCCAACCACAAAGATTCGGACATCCATCCCCTAATTCATAGGTCCATTTTTCGGAGGAAAGGCCTCCGTCTTCATTGAACTCATCGCTCCAAATAAGCGTCGTATATGGGTCTGATATTACCTCATCTGGGCGCTTTAGCCCGAAAGGTTGTGTAAGTGTCCAAAAATAAAGGGATAGAGTTAAAACAAGCATGCTCTTTCTTGCGTATAAATTAAATGATTTCTCACCTTATTGGTAAATCCGAACATAGTCGATTTCCATGGTCTGATCTGGAAAATTGATGGGGATTGCTCCTCCTAGTGTTCCGCCAACAGCTATATTTAACAACAAGAAATGCGGATTGTCAAAAGGAACGGCAGTGTTGTTGTTTAAGGTGTAAAACACTCTATTATCAAATAAAATTTGAATACGGCTGGAATTCCAAACCATAGAGTAGAGGTGGTAACCCTCGTCGACATCCGATACTATGGTAGATCCTCCTGCCTGTGCGTGGGCACCTGTTGATGCATTTGCCCAGTGAAGTGTCCCTAAAACGCGTGTCTTTTCATCTCCCGTTTGTTCCATAATGTCGATTTCCCCACAGCGTGGCCAACCTACATTACCGTCTTGTGTACCAAAGTAATTCCCTGTCTCACCGATGTTTGTCCCCAAGGTCCAGATAGCCGGCCATGTTCCTCCACCACTTGGAAGTTTGGCACGGACGTCTACTCGTCCATATCGAAACGAAAACTTGGAGTTTAAACGAGCTGAAGTGTAGAATTTAGTCGCTCCATTGAACTGATAGGTCTCTTTTTTTGCGACAATTTTAAGTGTTCCTTCACTTACGAAAGAATTGTCTTCCCTATCGGTATAGTGCTGTCGTTCCCCATTGTACCAAGAATTGTTATTCGGAGGAATAATTTGGTGGTGCCACTTTTGACTATCGACAGCGCCTTCGTAATCAAAGTCATCTTCAAAGACCATTTCTGTAAATAAACGCGGAGTTTTAAATACTTCTATGGACTCTTCTCCTTCTAAATATTCTCCTGTAGCGGAATACGCCCAATAATGGATATCGTAAGTATGCAAGCCATCATAGGTAAAACTATGCTCGAAAATTCCCGTTTCATTTTCCACACGGTCGTTCCCTATGACTTGAAAGGCGTAAGATACCGCATTTGAAGCCGAAAGATTAAAGGTCACATCCCCAGAACCATCCCCATTGGGAGAATCCGAAGATTCCCCCTGGAGATTGATTTCAATGGTCAGGTTCGACAGTTCTGTTGAACCCTCTGAGTCGCTGCCACAACTCCAAAGGAGTAAGGGCAGACAAATAAATCGTACAAAAAATTTGAGTACGTTGTTATCCATTAGTGGAAGTAGATATTATCGAAAAATATAGTTCCGTTTCCTTCGCCTAACTTCATTTGGAAGACATCTGCTAGATTAACCGCCGAAAAGGTGGATAATGGTATGTCTACACTTACCCATTGTCCTGTGGTACTCACGTCGAGTGCATAAGCTGTCTCAGCGGGTCCAGGACTAATTAAGTAGAAATTCACTGCTGTCGTATCTGCTACCCAATAGTCGATGTGGAGATTGGTTTTGCCAGAAACATCGATAGAAGAAGCGAATTCAAATCCTTGATAGTTAAGGTTGGAGTATTTCAATACAGAATCTCCAGTAACATACTCTTCAATAGAAACGACAGTAGACTGCCCCCAGTCAGGAGAAAAGTTAGTTCCAGAAACATCTGTGAAAGCATCACTAAAAATGGAAATTACGTCAGCATCTGCTTGGCTTGGTGTAGGAGCTGAAGTAGAGGGTTGGGAAGCTGATGATCCGCCTCCTGAACTACCTCCAGAACCACCACCAGTAGTACCTGAACTAGTTCCGTGGAAATAAATATTATCCCAATAGACCGTGGCTCCAGCGCCAACGTTTCCGTCACCAGTATCCACCTTGAACTGAATAACATCGGCAAGGTCTACCACTCCTGAGAAGTGACTCAATGGAATATCTACACTTTGCCAGGAGCCTGCTTGAATCGGAAGATCATAAGCCGTCTCTGCTGGACCAGAACTAATCATAAAGAATCGAAGAACTGTTGCATCTGCAGACCAGTAGTCTAAGTGAATGTGAGACTTTCCTGTTACGTCTAGAGCAGCTCCAAACTGCGTTCCTTGGTAGTTCAAGTTGGTATACTTCATCACTGAATTTCCAGCAGAAAGTTCTTCCGTTTCTACCGTTCCTGACTGTCCCCAGTTCGGGTTAAAGTTGGTTCCATCTATATCTGTGTATGAATCACTAAAAATCGACATTACTTCGGCCTCTGGGTGAGTTGGAACCGGTGCTGCAGCCGATGGAGACGCGCTAGATCCATGGAAGTAAATGTTGTCAAAGAATACATTTCCAGTTCCTACGACCTTGAACTGAATTACTTCAGAAAGGTTCACAACATCCGCGTAATCGCTCAATGGAATGTCTACACTTTGCCACTCCCCTAATGTACTAACGTCTAGAGCGACAGACGTTTCAGCAGGTCCAGGACTAATTAAATAGAAATTCAAGTTAGTTGCATTTGGCGTCCAGTAATCGATGTGTAGCATCGTTTTCCCGGATACATCAATAGCCGAAGCAAATTCTGTTCCTTGGTAGTTTAAGTTGCTGTATTTCAGCGTATTGTTGCCATCGATAGATACTTCTTCAACAACCGTAGATTGTCCCCAATCAGGGTTAAAGTTTGTTCCTTCAACATTAGAATAAGCGTCACTGAAAATAGAAATCACGTTTGCCGCGTCTGTTGTTGGGTCAGGTGCTGCTGTTGTTGGATCATCAGGGACAACAACTTCTACTGGCTCAGAAAAAGCGATGTCATCCATGAAGTAAGTAACCTCTGCATCGTTGGTTGCGCCTAAGTTCATGATGAATACAATACGGTCGTACATATCGCTCATGTCTTCAGAGAAATTAAAGATCACCTCTTCCCACTCGCCCGATGTAGTCGTTAGGGCAGTGCGGTCTCCTGTAGTAATCTGAGCGTCTGTTTTGTCTTCTAACTTCATCAATACATTTTGACCAGCTTCTGCAGAATACACTTTAATTTTAAGTGCTCCTTGACCGGCAGGGAAGTTTACTTTTTCTTCAAGATCGAAGAAGAATCCTGCCCAGTTTTCAACACCTGCTTGTTCGGTTACGGCCAACACTCTTTCTGAAGTATTGATTCCTCCCGAATATGGATTGTCCACATAATTCAACGTCAGATATTCATCCCCTCCTGAACCGGGTCCAAAACGACCCCAGTTTCCAGCAGTATTGGTCTCGTTTAACTCGTCTGCTGCCAAGAAAGCATTTCCAGAACATTCGAAATCTACCGTTCCGTCGTTGATGTTAGGATTTACATTTTCGAATTCACATCCGTTATCTCCGCCGTTACCGCCATCGCCACCGTTACCGTCGTCATCGTCATCGTTGTCGTCTACCACGACTGGTGGTGGCGCATCGTCGTCGTCACTCGAACACGAAATCTGACTAAAAGAAAGGAGCAACGCCGCCATCAACATCGCTACAGTCTTGAATTTGCAAATAATTGTTTTCATTTAGTTAAAGTTTAATTAGAGATTAAAGTCTAGTATCCTTCATTCTGAGGATAGTTATCGCCCAAGAGGTCTAATTGTTCTTGGGGTATAGGAAGGTTTTCCATATGTCTTCTATAGAGGTCTTTTGGGTTTCCATCCGGATAGTAGTACTCGTTCATGTTGTCATTGTTCATATGATCCATCATGTACTCATACATCTTTCCTGTGCGCTTAAGGGTATACCAACGTTGACCTTCAAAAGCTAATTCACGTGCTCTTTCGTCTAAAACGACGTCAATATCAATCATCGTAGCGGGTGCTGCTCCTGCTCGGGTGCGAACGGCATTCAAATAATCCAATGCCTGTGAAGTATTCCCCAACTGCATATGTGCCTCCGCCCCGATCAAATAAGATTCTGCTAAGCGGTAGATCATTACATTCGAAAAATGTTCCCGATCTGTAGGTTCTATAGAGCTGTCAAAATATTTTAAAACACCCGGGTTTTGTCTTCTGTGGTAGGGGAAGAACTGGTTTGGATCTGTCGGATGATTGGTATATAAGTCTAAAGGCTCCCCAAGCTGCTTGCCGCTGGGTAAAGTGCCTTCATCATTGTATAAATATTCAAAAATATAATAGGTGTTATCCTTTCTTCTATCGTTCGGATCTTCGTTCAAAAGGTCAATAGCATATTGGTTTAAACTAATAAATCCAAAACCATTCCCGCCGTTTTCAACGGATTGAACAAGTCCATCGGCATTCCAATAAGCAGAGACAACACTCCAATTGGTGATATTTGGGCCTCCCCCGCCAATGGTCTGTTTTTCAAAGTTCACTGCAAAAAGGGTTTCGGCATGATTGAGTTCTCCATTAAACACATCCTCTACAGCGACTAAACTGTGTGGCCCTTCCGTGATTAGATCATCGATAATATCAGCTGCTGCTTGGTATTCGTTTTGCCACATTTCAACCTTGGCACGCAAATGGTCTACGGCTCCTTTGGTCCAACGCCCAAATTGAGTAGTGGTGTAAGACAAGTTTTCGCTAGCAAAGTTCAAATCAGAGCGAATCAGCTCAAAAATTTCTGCCTCAGTGGACTTATCCTGTACACGTTCAAATGCAGTCTCTGGATTCGTTGGTTCAGTTTTGACATAAATGTTTTTAAACAAACGGTAAAGTGTAAAATAGGATTGAGCACGCATGGCTTTAGCTTCAGCAAGCGTCTGTGCTAATTCTGGGCTATCGTCTCCACCGTCGATTAGGGCTTGAGCCCCTTGAATAATCGCATTTGATCGGTCAATAATCTTGTAGTTCAGCGACCAGAAAAAGTTATAGCCTGCCGTAACACCAAAATCTCCACGAGTAGCTCCCCAAGTGAGGCGACTGTAAAGAGAAATCTCACCGTCGATTCCAACTGAGATATCACTTTTAGCAGGTAAAATCAATGGAATCATTCCGTTCCAAGTAACGTTTTGCCAAGTGTAAAAATCGTAGGGTTGACGGTTTAAAGCATAGAGTCCAACCACAGCATTTTCAAGCCCTTCCGGACTGGAATATAGAAAGTCTACCGAAGTGTTGGAAAGAAGCTCATCTTTTAGAAAATCTTCTTCTAAACAAGACGTCATCAGTAATGACGCCATCAAGCCAAGTGAAAAAATGAAACTTTTATTTCTCATATCAATCTTGTGTATCTTTTAAAATTCAAATTTTACGCCTAGGGTTAGGTTCATCGTTTCAGGAAATACTCCATTGAAAAGATCCTGCTCTGGTGAGTAGGATTTAAAATCGGTAAGCGTCAGTAAATTCGTCCCTGTGAAATAGATTCGACCTGTTTTTAACTGGAGTGTAGACAGTAAACTTTTAGGAATAGAATAGCCTAACGAAAGGGTTCTTAAGCGCAAATATGATGCATCTCGAACCGCAAAGGAATAGAGGTGCGCATGTGTAATTGGCTTTGGACGTGGATATTGAGTAGATGGGTATTCTGGAGTGTAATAAGGCGTAACAATCCCGTTGATGGATCCTTTCCACAACTCCCCATTGGCCAGTACAGAATTGATTCGGGTTGCTCCCTGAACGGTGTAAAAGTCAACAAACAAATCAAAATTCTTGTAGCGAATCGTCGATGTAAATGAGCCGAACCAGTCCGGGTCTGTATTGGTAAATATGTTGTCTCGGTTGTCGATTTGTCCATCGCCATTCTGATCGATAACACGAACGTCTCCCGGCTGAGCTGTTGGGATACCGGAGTTAGCAATGTCATCGCCCTCCTGGAAAATTCCGTCGTATTTAGGCAACCAAATATTATTGATAGACTGCCCAATGGATAAGCGTCTGTTAGACGTCTGAATATCAATAAAGTTCCCTTGACTGTCTCGTTCCCCAGTGAGCGATATCACTTCATTCTGGTTTGTGGAGGCCATCAAACCAGCGTCCCAAGAAAAATTATCAGAATTGATAAGGTTTCCGTTTAAACTGAACTCAAGTCCTCTGTTTTGAAGCTCTCCCACATTAAAGCGAATCACCTCATACCCGGTTGACGAAGCAATCGAACGATCTAAGAGCAGGTCAGTTGTGTTGGCCTGATAGGCTTCTAAGGTCCCTGTCCAACGGTTTCTAAATAGACCAAAATCTAAACCGATATTCGCTGTCGTCGTGGTTTCCCATTTTAAATTCGGATTGGGTAAACGGGAAGATGCCGTAGATCCTCCGATGACCTGTTGTCCGAAAACATAGGGAGTAAAATCAGCTACTCCAAGCGACTCCAAAGGGTTGATCCCTTGGTTTCCGGTTGCTCCAATGCTGAAACGCAGTTTTAATTGATTAACGATGTCGGGGTTTATATCAAGATCCTCATGGATTTTCCAAGCCGTGGAAAGGGCTGGGAAATACCCCCACTTTTGATTTTCAGCAAACACCGATGATCCGTCTGCACGAAGAGTAAGCTCCATCAAGTATTTATCCATGAAGGAATAGCGAACTCGCCCCATAAAGGACAAAATTCTTCTCCGTGTAACGTTACGTACATTATTCAACAATTCGGTTGCCAAACCGTTGTACAATAGGTTGTCATTGGTAAATCCAGATTTATCGAGTTGTGTATATTGACTTTTCTGTTCGTCTATCGACTGAACGGCTGTTAAATCAAGGCTGTGCTTTTCTCCTAGATCAGGATTGTACATTAAAATATTCTCCAGCAAGAGTTGTGTGTATTTGCTATCGATTAATACCCCAATTCCCTGGATTCCTTCATCTCCCTGAGAATGCTCAGAAGAACGATAAACGCCTTGATTTAAGTGTCTGTTCCTTTGAAAGGTTTTTAAAGTATACTTCAAGTTAGGCAACAAGTCTACGTTGAGTCGCAAACTGAGGTCAAATAAATTTGTTTTTGACTCGTCAACAGATTCCTGCTGATCCCAAAGGGGATTCACATAAGTCGTATCTGTAGGTCCGAGGTAATACTTAATTACGTTTCCATTCTCATCAAAGGGCTTTGCCAAAGGAGTGATGGTCGTAAAATTTAAATTCCCCGTTTCTTTATCCTGAGAAGAGTCTTGATAATTAATGATCGCATCTAACCCAATTTTATCGGTTAATTGCTGATTAAAATTCAACTTAAAGCTAAGTCGATCAAACTTGGAATTCGGGATGATCCCATCCTGCTTAAAATACGTTAAGCTGGAATAGTATTTGGTTTTTTCCGTTCCTTTACTAACACTCAAAGTGTGGTTTTCAATACGGGCATCGTTTAAAACTAAATCCTCCCAATCGACATAAGCATTGTCGCGGATGGCCTCTCGCTCAAAACGCGAAAAAATAATTCCATCACTTAAATAATCGCCTGTTCGTCTATTTCGGTTGGCCTCTCTTCTTAGGTTAACAAACTGTTCTCCTGTGTAAAGGTTGAAGTTTCGCTGAATAGACTGAGTGGTTAAATAGCCGTGATAATTGAAGCGAGCCTCCCCTGCCTTAGCTGATTTTGTTGTGATTAACACAACTCCATTCGACGCACGCGCACCGTAAATAGCTGTTGCAGATGCATCTTTAAGGATTTCAATGGATGCTATATCGTCGGGTGAAATATCGTTTAAACTATCGAAAGGCAAACCATCTACGATGATTAAGGGATTATTCCCTCCTGCCACGGATACATTACCACGAATGACAATATTTGAGTTTCCACCGGGTCGGGCGTCACCAAGATTTACTTGTACACCAGCAGCACGTCCTCTGAGAAGTTCGGAAACATTGGTCGTTGGTAATTTATTCGCATCTTCTACGTCTACACTCACCACGGATCCAATTACATTGCTTTTTTTCTGACTTCCGTACCCCACAATTACAACTTCTTCGAGAGATTCAGCGTCTTCGATCATGACAATGTTCAAGTCATCGAAAGAAGTAACTACTTGCTCTTGCGATTTAAACCCAAGAGAACTAAACACAAGGATATTCCCCTCAGCAACCGTTATTTCAAAGTTACCGTCAAAGTCTGAAGTGACTCCATTCGATGTTCCTTGCACCAAAATATTAACCCCCAATAAAGGATTGTTGTTCTGGTCTACAATGGTCCCTTTTAGATTTTGTTGGGCAAAAACCATGGCTGGAAACATCAATAAAAAAACCGTCTTTAAATATTTCATTGATTTGATTTGATGAAACAATTTCTACAATTAAGATCCCTAATATAGGAAAATGAAGATTTGTAGGGGCGTTTGTAATTATCAACAAAATAACTCAGAGGGGTTCAGAACATCTAAACAATTGTTGTTTAGATATTTAAAAATTAAACAAAAAATGAAAATATTTTTTAGAGAGTGTTTTTGTAGGGAGATCCTTTATTGGATAGAGAAGATGTAGTCTGCTAATTTTTCGTCTTGTTTAAGGTTTAATTTCTTCTTCAAGCGATACCTTTTCATCTCCACACTCTTTAAGGTAATATTGAGGAGTTCTGCTATTTCTTTACTGTCCAGGTTAACACGGATATATGAAATTAGACGAATATCCTGTGGGGTTAAATCCTTATGAAGGCTCTTAAGCTTAAAAATAAAATTATTGTCTAGCTCGTTGAACGACTTTTCAAAGTTTCTCCAATCGTTTTGGCTGTTTAAGCTTTTTTTAATCAGGGCGATTGTTTGTTGAATTTTGGGGTCCAAGTGACCAATGGTCTCTAATTCATTTTTTACCCGGCTCATGACCGTATTGTTCTTAATAATACTTTGATAGGTAAAGGTCAGTTCTCGCTTTTTTTGGAGGAGCTCTTGCCTTAAGTTTTGGTTGTCTAAAGAAGACGTTTCATTTTGCTCTCGTAAAATTTTCAGCTGCGCAATGCGTTCTTGCTTTTCCTCATTCAGCCGAGAACGTACGCTTTTATAGCGATTGGCAAATCGAAAGATGGAATAAACAGTAATTCCAATTAAACTAAAGTAAAGGAAAAGCATCCCTCGGCTGAGATACCAGGGTTGTTGAATGCTGAATGAAAAGGTTGTCGGCACATCGTAAATGCTGTTGGCCTGTTTATAACGGAGCTCAAAAGTATAGTCTCCTGGTTTTAGTTTGTAATATTCCTGAGTCGCATCGGTGCTCCAAGTGCTCCATTGTTCGTTTTGACCTATCAAGCGCGTTTGGAAAAAAACAGGGGCATACTTCTGAAATTGAGCCAGGCTGTAGGTAAATTTGAAAGTATTTTGGGTGGGGGCAAGTTTGGAACTTGAACTGTTGGTTGAAATATAATTCCATTGATTATCCTCTCCTAAAACAGCAATCTGATTTAGGCTTGCTTTTTTCTGCTGTTCTGTAGGCCCTTCCGTTGATTGGGCAACGATAAAGCCATCGCTTAGACCGACCAGATACTCTCCTTCGGATAGGGCCTGTACATTTTCAAAACCTGGATTCCCAAGATTTTGAAGGATAGAAGGAGGCAGATAAATCTGACGAACCATTAGCTTCTGATTCAGGTCGTGTTTCCGCAGATGTCTTAGACCCTCCTCCGAAAATAGAACGAGTTGGTTGTCGAAGGGTGCGTTTAAATAACTGGATTTTAATCGATTCGGCTGAACATGACTACTCATTAGACTATCGTAAACAAAAGTCTTCCCTTGGGGTTGATAGAGATAAACACCTTTGGAGGTTAGATAGTACAAACGGTCGGAAAAATAGAAAATATTAGAGGCGTTTCCGTAGGGCTGTAAATGATCCAAATCAGTAATTTTCCGATAGTCGCTGTCAACTTCAAAGATGTATACTCCCAAAAATTCATGATTAACGATCCAAACCTTTTTAGAAAAAAACTCAAAAAACCGAGAGGAAATAGATAGGCCCTTCAGCATATTTCTCTTGATCCATTTAGTGTTCGGTCTATGATAAATATGAAGCCCATCATAACTTCCCGAAACGAGCAAAGTCTCCCCCTGATCAGTTGCTATCGCCTTTACTCCCCAGCTTCCGTTTTGTTCTCCAAGCCAAATAGCCCTGTCTTTGGTGACTTCAAAAACTCCTTTATTATGACTACAAAAAAGAGAGCCATCAACCACATCCAGATGCCAAACCTGACCGGAAGTTCCCTCGACCAATTCAAACTTTTCTCGACCCCCTAAAGTAGTCCAGAAAAGGCCTTGGTTGGTCCCGATATACCAACGATCGTTAAAAACCTTTGAGGTGTAAACAGACCCAATATCGTTCTGGCGATTATTGTATTCCAAAATGGAGCTTTGATGATTGATAAGGGTGAGCCCTCGGTCTAATCCGGCCCAGATATTCCCTTCCGTATCTTCAAAGAGTGACAGAATCGTATTGTTGATTCCACCATTTTTTTTGTTGATGATGTAGTCGGTTGTAAGATCGGGGGTCAGAGAGATGAGTCCTTGGTTGATGGTTCCTAGAAAGATCTGCCCTTCCCTCGATTGGGAAACGCTGTAAATCTCCGCATAGGTTTTCAAAGCAACTGGGGCACGTTCTAGCCCTTTATCCCCAAGACGGTAGACCTCCCCTGAGGAAACCACAAAATGAGTCTCCCCTCGATAAACTATCGAGCCAACTATGTCATGTACATCCAGGCGGTCTTTGTTTGGAATAGATTCAATAATGCCCGACCGAATATACCTGAGGCCCCTATCCGTATCGACAAAATAAAGTGTCCCGTCAATGAGAAAAAGGCCTGGGCGAGCGGTCTTGCTATCAATAATGTCAAATGTCTTTTTTTCAAGATCGACAATGTATACCCGTGAAAGTGACTGGAAAACAAACAAGCCATCGACAAATTCAATTTCCCAAAATTCTTCTCCATTGAGGATGGGAATATTTAACTCCTGTATTAAGGAGGTATAGCTAAGACTTCCCGTTGGAGACTTTTCCCAGTAACCAAAAGTCATGTAACCACCCGTATAAACCCTTTCATTGTGGGCGAAAACTTTCCGCATTTGTTCAAAGCCTTCTGTCCGGTATTTGTTCCAATGATTCCCGTTAAATTCTAACAAATAACGGTGATTGGCAAAATAAATGTTGTCATTAGAGGCTTGTGTAATCGACCACGTCTGATTCTCTCCAGAAAAAACCTCGGGTAAAAAATTCTCAATAGGAGGGGTTAACTGTCCCCAGAGTAGCAGATTCTGGAAACAACACAGTAATAAAACAAGTCGAAATAACCCTTTGAACGACATCAGACTCCAGCTTTCAATTTGGTAAATGTGTGTTCTAAAATACTGAATTTTATGAGTCTTAGCCTTCAACGGTCGCTGACGACAATACGAATTAAAGTTTTTTGCTATTTTGTGGGAAGCTTAAAATATGTACACGATAAGAGGTGTTGTGCCGTTTGAAAAGCCCATGAATTATGAAAAACCCTTTTAAAAATATTTTGTTTGGTTTTGCATTTTCGCCCTCCCTAGAAGCGAATCTGGCGGAGGCTGTTCGATTGAGTAATTTTTTTGATGCAGAACTTTTTTTAGTTCACGTTGGTGAAAAAAGTCCCGAAAAAGAAAAGGAACTAGAATCGTTTCTTGGAAAACATAAAACGAAGGAACACCCCAAGATTCATGTTTTTTGGAAACAAGGTAATCCGGTCGCCTCTCTTTTAGAGGCCATTAATCAGCATCAAATAGATCTCTTACTAATTGGAGCTCTCAAGCGCGAAAATGTAGTCCGATACTACAGTGGATCAATTGCTAGAAAACTGACCCGAAAAGCACCGTGCTCTGTCCTGTTAATTTCCAACCCCTCTGTAGAAAGAAAACCCTGTGAACACATCGTTGTTAACGGACTAGAGAACCCTAAAACGGAACAAACCATCGAAACGGCCTTTTCGGTTTCGCAGGCCCTCGGTTGCCAACAGCTTACTTTGGTTGAAGAAATAAATCCCTCTGAAGTGAACCCGGTCGAAGACGACCGTAGTCTTCGTCAGGCAACACTCAAGAAAAAGAGAATTACGTTACGGGAAGACAGTCGAGTCAAAAAAATTATTGAACAAATTGGCGATCCACTGACTGAAAATATCCAATGGAAAACCCAAAGTATCTTTGGAAGCCGCGGATATTCGATCGGTCATTATGCACGTGTTGTAAGAGCTGACCTTTTAGTGATGAATGCTGAAGAAAAGAGCTCTTTTTTCCGCCGCCTTATTCCAAAAGACCTGGAACACATTTTGGCTGAATTACCCACAGATGTACTCATCGTAAACCCTCAAAGCCATGGTTAAATCACAGAATTCTTCTTTTGTTGTTGAGCTCCCGAAAAATATCTTTTCAGGATTTGTTGTTTCGCTGATTGCCCTTCCACTTGGGCTAGGTTTAGCCATCGCCTCCGATGCGCCTCCTATTGCGGGAATTATTGCCGCAATTGTTGGCGGAGCAATGTGCGCATTGCTGGGAGGTTCCCAACTGACCATCACAGGACCGGGAAATGGTTTGGTGATTGTCGTACTGGCAGCAATTGTTGCCCTAGGGGAAGGAGACTCTTATCAGGGATATCTATATGCCCTAGCGGCCATAATAATTTCTGGAGGACTTCTCTTTCTTTTTGGACTGTTGCGCTTGGGCGCATTGAGTGAATTTTTCCCGGCAACCGCCCTTCAGGGGATGCTGGCAGCTATCGGTTTAGGAATATTAGCCAAGCAATTTCACGTGATGCTGGGGTTTGCCAACGTAAAAGGCAGCACTGTCGAGCTATTACTCAGCATTCCTGAAAGTATCAGTCAGTGGTTGACGCTCTGGGGAAATCCAGCGCTTTTATCTGGAGCAATTGGGATTGGCAGTTTAGTGTTTCTTTTTGTTTATGCGCGCATTCGCAACCCTTGGTTTCATCTGATTCCCGCCCCCATGTGGGTAGTTGTCGCCACTGTTGGAGCGAGTTACTATGCCGAATTTGTAGCGAATTCCCCATTAAATATTCCCCCTGAGTTGCTCATTCAATTACCAAGCGACTTAGTCGGCGAACTGCCCACCCCCAATTTTTCGAAATGGAACCATGGGGCTTTCTGGAGCGCTGTGATCTCCATCACTTTAGTCGCTAGCATTGAGTCCTTACTCAGTATTAAAGCGGTTGATAAATTAGACCCTAAAAAAAGACGATCAAATATCAATAAAGATTTAAGAGCTCTGGGACTTGCCACCATGGTAAGTGGATTTCTAGGGGGCTTAAACGTTGTTACCGTAATTGCCCGAAGCTCTGTAAATGTCAATAACGGCGGTACCAATCGTTCTGCAAATTTCTTTCACGCCTTCTTCTTGGTGTTGTTTATCCTTTTGTTGAGCCCACAGATTCAGCGCATCCCAATGCCCGCCTTAGCTGCTATTCTAGTCTATACCGGCTATCGTTTGGCCACCCCGGAAAACTTATTCAGAATTTATAGGATTGGAAAAGAGCAAGCTTTTATTTTTATACTAACCCTCGTAGGTACCCTCTTTACGAGCCTTATAACTGGGATACTCTTGGGTATACTCGGGACCTTTCTCGTTCATCTTTTTTTCAATCGAGACATCGCACTGTTTAGTCGGAATTGGCTCAAACCAAATGTGCTCATGTTTGAAGAGGAAGACAGTGGAAACTACTATGTCAGCGTGAAAAACTTCTGCAGCTTCCTGAACTTTTTTAAACTCAAAGCTAAACTAGACGAAGTTCCACCTCATGCACACCTCGTCCTTGATTTTTCACTTTGCGATTTTGTCGACCATACAGTAATGGAAGGCGTACACAACTACCAAGACGCCTTTGAACGTCAAGGGGGACATTTTGAAGTTATCGGTTTAGATATTCATGAGGCACCAACCAACCATCCCTTCGCGGTCCGAAAAGCACTGCCTATTGGGAATGTTTTGCCTTTTACGGATAAACTGACCCGACGACAATCGCAACTGCAACAATTTGCAAACACCCTCGGATGGGAATACGATGCCGTGATTCAGGAAAACCCAATGGGCTTAGATTCCTACTTTATGTTTAATTCTCGAGTCATAAACTACCTCTTTAATAAAATTCAAAGCCCTGATGGAAAAACCCAACTGTTTGATCTATCGTTTTCAGAAGGAGCATTCATCGCCAAAGAGGATATACGAGCTACTTTCTTACAGATCAAAACAGCCAAAAAAATTCCTGCTTTCACACTGCAGCGGGAAGATTTGTTCTCCACAGTTCTTCAGCCCATCTCTAATTTAGAACACATCAATTTTGAAAAGTATCCTGACTTTTCCAGAAACTTTGTTTTGAGAGGAGAGTCAAAACAAGATTTGGAAACCTTCTTTAATGCACAAATGGTCTTATTTTTCGAAAGCCATCCTGTTTATTATGTAGAGTCTGACGGAAAGACCATCTTGATTAAAGGAAAAAGACGCTTATCCTCCTTAAAGGAAATTAAATTGATGTGGGGATTTGCCGAGGAACTCGAAAGACTATTAACCGCATAAGCTCATTCTATGCAGATTTATCCGATTGAAGCCGGCCATTTTAAATTAGACGGTGGTGCCATGTTTGGTGTTGTCCCCAAGACGATCTGGAATAAGACTAATCCTGCCGATCAGAATAATCGAATTGAGATGGCCAGCAGATGCCTTTTGGTAGAAGATAAAGATCGTCTGATACTTATCGATTCGGGTATGGGAACCAAGCAGAGCGATAAATTTTTTAGCTACTACGATCGTTGGGGAGAATACGATTTGGAAAAATCTATCCGGCAGGCAGGATTTCACCCGGACGAGATTACAGATGTTTTCTTTACCCACCTACATTTCGACCACTGTGGAGGAGCTTTTTATCGAAATGCTGAAGGAAAAATTATCCCTCTGTTTAAAAATGCTCACTATTGGGTACATCAGAACCATTGGGAATGGGCGACAAACCCCAATCCAAGAGAAAAAGCTTCTTTTTTAACAGAAAACCTTATGCCCATCCAAGAAAGCGGTCAACTCCATCTGATTTCGGATCAAGGTAACCGCATACAAACACCACTAGGGTTCGATGTTTTTTTAATGGATGGCCATACAGAAAAACAAATGCTTCCAATTCTAGAATATAAAGATCGAACCATTGTCTATGCCGCTGATCTGATTCCTACGGTAGGACATATTCCTGTCCCCTACCTTATGGGGTACGATGTGCGCCCGTTACAGACCATGCGTGAAAAAGCAGACTTTTTAAAAATGGCCGTGGACAATGACTTTTTGTTGCTCCTCGAGCATGACCCTTATCACGAACTTATTTCTCTTCAAACCACAGAAAGAGGTGTGCGGTTAGACAATCACGCTCCGTTTGGGGATTATTTCAGTAAATAAAAAATAAACCCGTGTCCCTTTGTGGGTTTTTGCATCTACTGTACTGCAATTAATCCGTCAGTTTTTGTAGTTTCAAGCAATATTTTAAATACAATCCTATGCGACTCTTTGCAAGTATTCTTTTTTCTCTATTCATCGTTTGTTTTGCTTCTGCCCAGGAGTATTGGCAACAAGCCGTAGACTACACCATGGAGGTAGATGTGGACGCACCAAACTTTCGGTACAGCGGTAGCCAAGAACTGGTCTATACCAATAATTCTCCTGAGACGCTGCACAAGGTTTTTTACCATTTATATTACAACGCATTTCAACCGGGTAGCGAAATGGCGATACGAGCAAAAACAGGCCTAGATCCAAATCATCGTATACGTGTAAACATCGACTCGTTGAAAGCTAATGAAATTGGCTATTTAAGGGTCAGCAATCTAAAGCAAGACGGGCAAGCAATTCAGATAGAAGAGTCGGGAACCATTTTGGAAGTTCCTCTAGCTAAACCTCTAGCTCCAGGCGCAAAAACCGTTTTAACGTTAGACTTTGAGGGGCAAGTACCAAAAATGATTCGCCGTGCAGGACGGGAATCCGCCGAGGGAGTGGCTCTTTCCATGGCACAATGGTATCCGAAAATGGCAGAATACGATTTTGAGGGCTGGAATGCAGAACCATATCTGGGCAGAGAATTTCATGGAGTATGGGGAGATTTCGATGTCACCATCCGAATCGATAAAGAGTATACTGTCGCGGCAAGTGGTTATTTACAGAACCCTGACAAGATTGGACATGGCTACTCAGAAGATGCAAAGCCTAAAGTCCGAAAAGGAAAACTGAGCTATCATTTTATCTCGCCAAACGTACATGACTTTACTTGGGCAGCCGATCCAGACTACGTACACGATACCTACCCAGGTCCCAACGGTGTTACCCTACATTTTTTCTATAAAAATGACGACAAGATCAAAGAAAATTGGAAAAAACTACAGCCTAAAACAGCTGAGCTCATGCAGTTTTTCAATGAGAATATAGGCCCTTATCCCTATAAACAATACAGTGTTGTACAAGGGGGCGATGGCGGAATGGAATACGCCATGCTAACGCTCATCACCGGAACACGGAAATTTGGAAGTTTATTTGGTGTGACCGCACATGAATTAGCACATTCTTGGTTTCAACATGTGCTAGCGACAAACGAAATGAAACACGAGTGGATGGACGAAGGTTTTACAACCTATATATCAACCATTGCTGAAGATATTATACTCGAAGAAAACAAGCGTTTTCCGTTAGAAGGATCCTACAGAGGATATTTTTATTTGGCCAACTCTGGAGTAGAGGAGCCGATGAGCACAAACGCTAATAGATATGCCTACAACTTAGCTTACGAAAGAGCGGCATATAGTAAAGGATCCGTCTTTTTAGGCCAATTAGGATATGTTATTGGACAAAAACAATTGGCCGAAACCTTAAAGGCATACTACAAACAATTTAAATTTAAGCACCCCTCGCCCAACGATTTTCGCCGTGTTGCGGAACGCGTTTCAGGCTTACAACTACGATGGTATCTTACCGATTGGACGCAAACCACCAATACGGTTGATTATGGCATAGAAAAGCTAACTGCCAATGGAACATCTACCACTGTAGAACTGAAACGATACGGTGCTATGCCCATGCCACTCGATATACTTGTGCGTCTTAAAGATGGTTCACAACAAATTCACCATATATCGATACCTCTATTGAGAGGCATTAAAGAAAACCCCTATGAAATTGCTTGGGAGGTTCACCCTGATTGGCCTTGGGCAAACCCAGAATATCGTTTTGATCTAGGAGTTAGTAAAGAAGAGATTGATTCAATTATTATTGACCCTAGCTTTTACATGGCAGATATTAATCGCGATAATAATAGCTATACCTCCGAATAAACAAACGCATGAAACTGCAGCCTCTTAAAGGGGAATCTCACATTGGTGCCCTTTTTGAACATAAAGGTGTTTCGTCATTAAAAGGCTCGAAATGGATGTGGGTTAAGTTTTTAACGCATATAGGAACCGACCCTCAAAAAAAAGGATTCTATGCGGCTGTGAGTGTTTCCAAACGAAAATTTCCACGGGCAGTCGATCGAAACCGCATCAAGCGGCAAATGAAAGCAGCCTTAAGTGATAGTCTAGCTCCTGTAGAAGGAATAAAGCATGAAGTGCACAGTTTGTGGGTCTTTCGGAAAAATACATTCCCCTCTTATGAAGAACTGCTTCAGGAGTCTAATGAACTTACAAAGGCTTTATTTAATTCGCTAGCGGACGAATCATAGCAATGTGTGGAATACCGTCTTCTAAATACGATTCGCCTTTAGCTCGAAAACCATGTTTCCCATAAAAGTCTTTTAGGTGTAATTGAGCAGAAATCTTTATGGCTGCGGCATTCCAATGATTCGAAATGTAGTTTAAGACGTTTTCAACCAAAGCATCGCCCATCCCTTTTTTGCGGAAATTTTCACGGACCAATATGCGACCAAGAACGTGGTTTGGTCCTTCTAAAACGTCTGCAGAGAAAATACGTGCATAAGCAATTAACTGACCGTCCTGAGATATTTGCACATGGATGGCCTGCTGATCTTGCCCATCAAGATCTTGATAGGGACAGTTTTGCTCAACGACAAAAACCTCGGCCCTAAAAGCTAAGATCGTATATAGCTCCTGCAATTCGAGTTCTTCGAACGTTTTGTAAGAGAAGGAAAGGGGTCTATGAGCAAGCAATTTTTTGGACTCTTTTATCGTGTCTACCCCCTTCAAAGGAAGTGTTCAAAAAAGTATCGACCATTTCTATTGCTTGTGGTAGCGCAACAAAACGAGCCGGAATACTTAGAATATTAGCATTGTTGTGCTGTCGTGCCAAGGCGGTAATCTCTTTTGTCCAACACAATGCTGCTCGCACCGCTTGGTGTTTATTCGCTGTCATGGCAGCTCCGTTCCCACTTCCGCAAATAATGATACCGAGGGTCCCCTCCTTAGTGACGGCCTGGGCAACAGGGTGTATAAAGTCAGGATAATCCACACTGGAAATATCATCGGTGCCAAAATTTGTCACTTCGTGCCCCTGGGCGACTAAATGATCATAAATGGCTCTTTTATAGTCTGTTCCAGCGTGATCGTTTCCGATAAATATTTTCATGTGGGAGTCGGTTTTAATTTGTGAATAAAGGTATTTAAACAGTGGAAAATTCACATTAGAGTTGGTAAAAATTGTGAATAACTAAGAATAAAAAAAGAGCTTTATTTCAATGCGGTTCTGCTTATATAAAAAAGTTTCTTTTGCTCCTGTTTTTAATCTTTATTTATTGACATTTCTTCCCCCTTATTTTTGGACTTACTCACGGAACTAAACGTTAAAACCTCAATTTTTTATAGACAATTATACACTACTAACAGTTGTTAATAAACGAATTAAAACACAGTAATTCAGTGCTTTATTTATTGTTAGCTGTTTAAATACTGTTTATGATTCTTTAATTTCTCAATGACCTAAGCCAACGTCTTTTTTTTATCCCCTCTATTCACACCCTATAATCATCATCATAAATTAAAAAAATTAGAAAAAAAGAATAAAGAATATATGTAATGCTTTTGAACTAACTTTGCTTGCGTATGTCGAAAAAAAAGAAACTCGAAAAGAAATTAGAAAAACAGTGTTTTCAGTTTCTTCGAACACATCCTTCCAAAGCTTTTAACTATAAACAAATCACTGCTGCCCTAGACCTACGAGACACAAATAGTCGAAACCTTGTGATTCGTATTTTAAAAAAAGCTGCTGCAAAAAAAGAGATAAAGGAAGTTTCTAGAGGAAAATATCAATCGTCCGAAGCAGCCAAGCAAAGCCTTGAGGGGAATATTCAAATCACTGCAAATGGAAACGGATATGTCTATGGAGAGGATATTGAGCAGGACATTTTTGTCCATCGAAAAAATATTAATCGCGCTTTAGATGGCGATCGTGTGCGGATCTATTGTTTTAAAAGATCGCGAAATGGACAGGCCGAGGGAGAAGTGCATGAAGTCCTCGAGCGCTTTAAAGATACTTTTGTAGGGATACTTCAGATCGAAAAGAATTTTGCCTTTGTACAAACGCGAAATACTCGTATGTATACCGACTTTTTTATTCCTGACTTGCCGCCAAAGACTTATAGAAATGGCGATAAAGTACTTGTTCAATTGAAAGATTGGCCCAAAAAAGCAGATTCTCCCTATGGAACTATTCTCCGTTCTTTGGGCAGTCCTGGCGAAACCCAAACGGAGATGCACGCGATTCTTCACGAATACAATCTTCCTTATGAGTTCCCCGAGCATATAGAAGAAGAAGCAGCGACCATCGACCAAAGTATTACAGCAGAAGAGATCTCTAAGCGTAAAGATTTTAGAGATCAACTCACTTTTACTATAGATCCTATCACTGCCAAAGATTTCGACGATGCACTTTCTTTCACTCCCTTGGAAAATGGCCATCTCGAAATAGGAATTCATATAGCAGATGTTTCTTTTTACGTCCCCGAAAATTCTGATTTAGACCAGGAAGCTTATGATCGAGCAACATCTGTTTATCTTGTCGATAGAGTTGTTCCCATGCTCCCTGAAATATTATCGAATGGTGTTTGTTCTTTAAGACCACATGAAGAAAAGTATACCTATTCGGCAGTTTTCGAAATGGATGCTTCAGGAAAAATTTATAACGAATGGTTTGGGAGAACCGTCATTAAATCTGATCATCGCTTTGCCTATCACGAAGTACAGCACATTTTAAGCACAGAAGCCGGAGATGTACCTGCAGATGTTTCTTTAAATGGCAAATCTTATTCCATAAATAAAGATTTACTTTTTGCCTTACAGTCTCTGAATACTATGGCCAAAAATTTAAGAGATCAACGCATGAATGCAGGAGCGATTTCTTTTGATCGTGTTGAAGTTCAATTTCGTTTAAACAAAGCTAACGAACCAGAATCTGTTTTTTTTAAAACATCACAGGATGCTCATAAGCTCATCGAAGAGTTTATGTTGTTGGCCAATAAACAAGTTGCACGCTTCATAGCGAAACAACAACCTAAAAAAACCTTTGTCTATCGGGTACACGATGAACCGGATTACGATAAACTAAATAATCTTCAAAGTATAGTTTCAAAGTTAGGCTATCCGCTTAACCTTAATTCTAAAAAATTAAATCAGAGTATCAATCAACTGCTGATGGATGTCCACGATACTCCAGAACAACAACTCATCGATACGCTCACTGTCCGTTGTATGAGTAAAGCCATTTACACCACCGATAATATCGGCCATTATGGGCTTTCTTTTGATTATTACACTCACTTTACCTCTCCTATTCGTCGTTATCCTGATGTGCTCGTTCATCGTTTAATGACCCATTACTTAGAGAAAGGAGCTTCTGTATCAGCACCACCCTTAGAAGAGAAATGTCAGCACGCAACCCAACAAGAAATTATTGCGACCAAAGCAGAAAGGGACTCTATCAAGTTCATGCAAGTAAAATTCATGGAAGATAAAGTTGGGCAAAGTTTTTCAGGTGTAATCTCAGGTGTCACAGATAGAGGTCTCTTTGTAGAATTAGATGCCAATAAATGTGAGGGATTTGTACGCGTTCAGGATATCCCAGGGGACTTTTTTCATTTCGATATCGATCAGCATCTTTTATTAGGAGAAAGAACACAAAAGACATACCGTCTTGGCGATGCTATTACAGTTCAAATCACAAAAACAGACCTTCACAAAAGACAAATCGATCTTAGCATTGTCAGTGAATCGATTAATTCTTAATTTTAATCAATGCAGCAATTTTTATTATTTCTTTTTTTCGCTTGGATTCCTTTTGCTTCTATCGCACAAACGCCTGTGCAAAAGGATAGTACACGACTAAACACGCCCACAAAAACCATCGTTTTAGGCCCATTTATGGATTTAAAAGTATATTCGGGTATGCAGATTAAAGCGATTCAAGCAGATGAGAATAAAATTGTAATCCATGGTGATCATGCAGAAGATGTGGTGGCAACCCTAAAAAACAATACCCTTAAACTGCGCTATAAATTAAAAGATATATTCACCTCTAAATATTCATATATAGAGCTTTTCTACAAAGACCCCATGGACAGAATTGGTCTTCATCAGGGAAGCCAGCTAGACTTTAAAGGTCCACTAAAGCAAACGAGTATCCAATTTGAAGTTCAAGAGGGATCTAAGTTAAATGTTGAATTTTTTGGCAAGCGGATTACTTCTAAAATTGCGACAGGTGGGCAGATGAATATTTATGGTGAATGTTCTTATCACAATCTAAAAGTAACCGGTGGTGGCTATTGTGAAGCTGAAACTCTCCAAACAGAACAAACCGATGTACATGTAACTGCCGGAGGTGTGGCTTATGTAAATGCAACCGATCTACTCAATGCTAACGTAACAGTTGGAGGTACGATTCGCGTTCATGGAAAACCCAAAAAACTCATTACGGAAAAGCGTATAGGGGGTCAGATCATAGAAATGCAATAGCTTTGGGGAGCGATGTCTTAAGCGCCATTCCTTTGGCATTCTTGTATGCTTTTGCTACAGGTCCTGTTTTCTTTCTTGTTCTCCAAATGGCCTTCGAAGGTCGAGGAAAAGAAGCCTTCTTATTAGATATAGGCTGTGTTATAGCTGATATCGTCATTCTCTCTTTGGCTTATGTAGGGTTGCATTCCTATCTCCAAGAGATTAGTATACAACAAGAAGCTTATTGGATAGGAGGTCTGGTTTTTGTCCTTTTTGGTTGCTATCAATTTTTCAAAAAGCAAAAGTTCAATATCAATCAGTCAATGGAAGCGAAAACCGTTTTAAAAGCGATTCTTAAGGGATTTTTATTGAATATATTTAATATAAGTGGCATTAGTTATTGGATAACTCTCGTTGTGCTTTTTTATCAGAAGCAAAACAGTCAGCTGACTAATTTTATCTATTTCTTTGGGACGATTCTACTCTTTTATTTGATGATATCCCTGCTAAAGATTACCCTGGCGAGTAAATACAAAAATGTTATGCGAGCTCAATGGCTTGCACATTTCAATACGTTTGTGGGAATTTTACTGATAGCTGTGGGTATTATCATTATGCTAAAACCCATGCTCCTTTAAAAAAGAAGAGGCACCGAGCGGATTCGAACCGCTGTACAAGCTTTTGCAGAGCTCTGCCTAGCCACTCGGCCACGGTGCCAAAGTCTGATGCAAAAGTAATAAATTAAAACGTTGCTTATACGCTTTCTTCCATCGCAACCGCAACATAAGCAACATCGCCTTCTATCGGCGGATTCTCTTTTGCTACTCTTACCTTTGTTTTGAGGACGCCCTTCAATTCCAGTATCCGTTCAATAATTCTGTGCACTACATGTTCTAATAGCTTTGCTGGAATGGCCATTTCTTCGCAAACAATCTTGTGAACAGTAACATAATCTACCGTATCTTCCAGATTATCTGTTAGAGAAGAGCGACTTATGTCTGCCTCAAGACGTACATCCACTCTGTAATTACTGCCAATACGTGTTTCTTCAGGCATGCATCCGTGATGGGCATATACCCTGATGTTTTCAACTTCTATTATTCCCATAGCCCTCAAAGATAAGAAGCATCATGCATATCTATTCTCCTCAATACTTATCTTTGCCAAAATTGTATGTCGTGGAAGCTAAATCACTAAATTTTATAGAACATATCATCGAAGAGGATCTGATCAATGGTTTTTCTTCTAATGACTTAAGGTTTCGTTTTCCTCCGGAACCAAACGGATATCTCCATATAGGCCATGTTAAGGCTATATGTTTAAATTTTAATTTAGGGCTTCGATACAATGCTCCCGTTAATCTTCGTTTTGACGATACAAACCCTGCAGCGGAAGAAACTAAGTTCGTAGATGCTATACAAGAAGATATCGCCTGGCTGGGCTATAAGTGGGACAAAATTTGCTACGCATCCGACTATTTCGATCAATTGTATGGGTGGGCAGAAGAATTGATTCAACAAGGCTTAGCTTATGTGGATAGTCAAGATTCTGAAAGTATAGCACAGCAAAAAGGAACCCCGACAGAACCAGGTGTTGCCAGCCCTTTTCGCAATCGATCTGTAGATGAAAATTTATCTCTTTTTCGGGAGATGCGCGAAGGCAAACATTCCGAAGGATCTCATGTATTAAGAGCCAAGATAGATATGGCAGCCGCCAACATGTTATTACGCGATCCTATTATGTATAGGATTATGCACAAAAACCACCATAGAACAGGGGATAATTGGTGTATCTATCCAATGTATGACTGGACACATGGTCAGTCAGATTTCAAAGAACAAATTTCACACTCCCTCTGTTCGCTGGAGTTCAAGCCTCACCGAGATCTATACGATTGGTTCCTGGATCAATTAGAGCTCAATAATGATTTACGACCAAAACAGCGCGAATTTGCACGACTCAATCTTGCTTATACAGTAACCAGTAAACGCAAGCTCAAGGAACTGATCGATCAAGGTTTGGTAAGCGGCTGGGACGATCCGCGTATGCCAACTATTGCAGGCCTCCGAAAACGAGGGTATACACCTGAGTCATTGCGAAATTTTGTAAATACCGTTGGGGTTGCTAAAAGAGAAAATCTGATTGATATGGCTCTTTTGGAGCATTCTGTTCGAGAACATCTCAATCATGTTGCACCACGTGTGAATGCCGTTCTCGACCCTGTTCGTTTGACTATAGAAAATTACCCAGATGAACATACAGAGATTTTACAGGGCGAGATTAACCCTGAACAACCAGATTTAGGAACAAGAGAAATACCCTTCTCAAAACATCTCCTCATAGAGAGAGAGGATTTTAAAGAATCCGCCAACCGAAAGTTTTTCCGTCTTACGCTTGGCAAAGAAGTTCGGTTAAAAAACGCCTATATCATTAAAGGTGAGAGAGTTATAAAAGATTCTACCGGTCAGATTACAGAAATTATATGTTCGTATGATCCCGATAGTAAAAGTGGGTCAGGGACAGAGGCTAGTCAACGAAAAGTAAAAGGAACGCTTCATTGGGTCAGTGCTCAGCACGCACTTTCTGCAGATGTTCATTTGTACGACCGCTTGTATACAGATCCTTCCCCGGATAAATCCGAAGGCACTCATCTCGATTATTTTAATCAAGACTCTCATCAACTCGTTCACGCTAAGGTGGAGCCAAGCTTAAGCAATGCAACTGCCGGGACTTGTTTTCAGTTTCAGCGCCTAGGGTATTTTGTTTTAGACACAACATCTGCTAGCCATTTAAGTTTTAACAAAACTGTTGGCCTGAGAGATTCTTGGGCTAAACTTCAACAAGACTAATCCTTGTTTGTGTCCTTTTGTTGCTTCTTCATGGCTTCCCCTATCTGATTACTTGCGGTAAACGACGCTACCATATTGTTCAGCATATCACTTCCCGCTTGAGGAGAGTTTGGGAGAAGTATAAGATTGGTGTTGGTTTCTTCGCCTATCGATTGTAGTGTGTCGTAGTGTTGGGTAACGACAATTAAAGCAGATGCTTCCTGAGAGTTTATGCCCACCTTATTTAGAACATCTACCGATTCTTCTAACCCTCGAGCAATTTCCCTGCGCTGATCAGCAATTCCTTGTCCTTGTAGACGTTTGCTTTCTGCCTCGGCTTTTGCTTTTTCTACGATCAGTATACGTTCTGCGTCCCCTTCAAACTGAGCCGCTACCTTTTTACGTTCAGCAGCATTGATTCGATTCATTGCAGCTTTTACTTCAGCATCGGGGTCGATGTCTGTTACTAAAGCCTTAATGATGTCATAACCATAATTGATCATGGCATCATTCAATTCGCCTTTTACAGCATTGGCGATTTCATCTTTCTTTTCAAATACATCATCCAGTATCATTTTTGGAACGACTGCACGAACAACATCAAACACATAAGAAGTTATTTGGTCCTGCGGATAATCAAGCTTATAAAATGCCTCATAGACCTTTTCTGGTATCACCTTGTATTGGACAGACACTTTCAGTTTCACGAAGACATTATCCTTTGTTTTGGTGTCCACAATAACATCCAGCTGTTGTATTCTTAGACTTAAACGTCCAGTAATCCTATCGATGATAGGAATTTTAAAGTGAAGTCCAGAAGATCGAATGGCAATAAATTTCCCAAATCGTTCAATCACGGCTGCTGTTTGTTGCTTCACAACGAATAGTCCTGACAAGAGCGCCAAGAGGAGTAAAACGATCAATAAAATGCTGCTAAATTCCATAAGTGTTAGTTTTCTAAATGGTTTTTCAATAGGTCAAGTCTCCTATAAATTACGTTATTTTCAAGGAACTTCAAAATCTCAAATACATCGGGTCCTTTTAACTCCCCAACAAGAATCAATCGAAGAGTTTGCATAGCTACGCCAAACCCAATTTCTTCATTGTCACAAAATCTCTTTAAATCTTCTTTGACAAACGATGATTGTCGAAACCACTGGTCACCAAGAAAGTTTAAGACCTTAGCCATTCCTTTCTCTGATATCTTTTTTATGACCCTTTCATCATAGCCCTCAGGGTCATGGAAGAGGCATCTTGTTTCGTTAACCACATCACTCAACAACACTAAGCGTTCATGTATGATTGTCACTGCTTTGTGAAGGATAGATTTATCTATTGTATCAAGATAACCTCCTTTTACAATCAGATCAACAATTTCGTCGACGTCCTTATTCTTGATGTATTGTTGATTAATCCATTTAGCTTTTTCAAAGTCAAAGCGAGCGCCCCCCTTTTGCACCTGGTCAAATTCAAATTTCTTTACAAATTCGTCTAGACTCAATAATTCATCCTCACCCTCGTGGCTCCAACCAAGCAACATCAGTGTATTGACTAATCCTTCTGCCAAGAACCCTTTTTCTTTAAACCCAGGCGATTCATTAAACACTAATGGAAAAATGGGAAAGCCACCCAGATCTCCATCTCTTTTGGAGAGCTTCCCTTTTCCAGTGGGTTTTAGAATTAAAGGTAAGTGTGCAAACTTCGGTATGTCCCAACCAAAAGCTTTATAAATTTGAATATGCACCGGTAACGAAGATAACCACTCTTCTCCTCGTATCACTGTTGTGATTTTCATATGATGATCATCCACCACATTAGCAAAATGGTAGGTAGGATACCCATCAGCCTTTATTAAAATTTTATCTTCTAATTCAGCATTATCAAAATGAATATTTCCCCTGACCTCATCCGTACAAAACGTTGTTCCCGCTTCAATCTTTAGCCGAACCACATATCCATTTGCTTTTCTTTTATTGATCTCATCTACATCTAAATCAAGACTGTTGTTCAGTTCTTTTCTGTTATGGAACCCATATTTAAAGCTGTGACCATTTGCTTCTGCATGTTTTCTTAACTCGTTCAAACTTTCAGTGGTATCGAACGCATAATAAGCTTTTCCTTCGCGAATCAGTTTTTCGACTTCCCTTTGGTAAACATCCAATCGTTCGCTTTGTCGGTATGGACCATATTCACCAGGTTTGTCTACACTTTCATCAGGTTCAATGCCACACCATTTTAAACTATTCAAGATGTATTCTTCTGCCTTACCAACATATCGGTTTTGGTCTGTATCCTCTATTCTTAAGACAAAGACCCCCTCATTTTTCTTCGCGTAGGCGTAGTTAAATAGTGCTGTTCTTAATCCACCAATATGTAATGCTCCAGTTGGACTGGGTGCGAATCTTACACGTTCCATTTTCTGTTTTTTTGCAAAATTCTATGTTTTTCCTTGTGCCGACCTATCTTTGACCCAAAAAAGATGGTGTTTTTTCATGGCTATGATGTACCATATGCCGAATTAGTACGCCCGAGGTTGATTGAACTCGCTGAAAAACACGGGTTTAGCGTGCATAAATTGTCATATTCTTTCTTAAATCAAGCAGAAATGCTAGCATTGAATCAATCTGCATTAAATCACGACACCCATACTGATATCATAACCTTCGATTATACCGTCAACCACATGCTATCTGCCGATATTTATATTTCAACCGTAAGTCTACAAGAGAATGCGTCTAAATATCTTGTCTCAGTGGAGCATGAACTAACTAGACTCCTAGCTCATGGTTTGCTTCACTGTCTCGGTTTCAATGACAAGAGGGAAGAAGATAAGCGCCAAATGCGTTTAGCAGAAGATCAATTTTTAAATTGTTTCACGTGGAACACTTAAGTTATGTTTGCTGATATATATGATGTTATTGTTGTAGGAGGAGGTCATGCCGGAGCAGAAGCTGCTGCCGCTTCTGCTAATCTAGGTTCAAATACCCTTTTGGTAACGATGAACCTTCAGACCCTTGGGCAAATGTCATGTAATCCCGCCATGGGTGGTATTGCAAAAGGACAAATTATCCGAGAGATAGATGCCTTTGGAGGTTACTCAGGTCTTATTTCTGACTCCTCAGCCATCCAGTTTAAGATGTTAAATCGTTCCAAAGGCCCAGCTATGTGGAGTCCACGTGTTCAGTCCGACCGTATGCTTTTTGCTCAACATTGGCGTGAAGCACTAGAACAAACGCCTAACCTCGATTTTTACCAAGAAATGGTGACTGGACTGATTCTTGAGAAGGATCAAGTGAAAGGTGTGCGAACTTCCTTAGGAATTCCTATTTATGGGAAGTCTATTGTTCTTACAAACGGTACATTCTTGAATGGGCTCATACACATCGGGGATAAGAATTTTGGCGGAGGACGTGCAGGTGAGCCTGCGGCTAAGGGAATCACCGAACAACTGCGACAAATGGGTTTCACTTCTGGACGTATGAAAACAGGCACCCCCCCACGTGTTGATGGTCGTTCTTTAGATTATTCCGTTATGGAAGAACAACCTGGAGACGAAGATCCCGAGCAATTTTCCTACTTAGGGCGCAAGAGCCCTTTGGGAAAACAGCGCAGTTGTCATATTACCTATACTAGTAATGACGTACACGAGACTTTACGTTCGGGTTTCGACCGATCCCCTATGTTCAATGGAGCCATTCAAAGTACAGGTCCGCGCTATTGCCCTTCGATAGAGGATAAAATCAATCGATTTGCGGATAAAGATCGTCATCAAATTTTTGTAGAACCTGAAGGCTGGAATACTGTCGAAGTGTATGTCAATGGTTTTTCTACCTCCTTGCCAGAAGATATTCAATACGAAGCTCTAAGAAAGGTTAAGGGTTTTGAAAAAGTTAAAATGTTCCGCCCGGGTTATGCGATCGAGTATGATTATTTTCCTCCAACTCAACTGCACCATAGTCTGCAAACCAAACTTTATCCGAACCTTTTCTTTGCGGGCCAGATCAATGGAACCACAGGCTATGAAGAGGCCGCAGCTCAAGGCCTGATGGCTGGTATTAATGCGCATCAGTTTGTGCGTGAATTAGATCCACTTATACTTGGCCGTGACGAAGCATACATTGGCGTATTAATCGATGATCTTATTCTTAAAGGCACAGAAGAGCCCTACCGTATGTTCACTTCACGTGCCGAATATCGAACCCTCCTACGTCAAGACAATGCAGACATACGACTGACGCATAAATCCCATTCGCTTGGTTTAGCTTCGAATGAACGACTTCGATTAGTAGAAGAGAAACAAGCACAAACATCACAGCTCATACAGTACTTCAATCAACAGAGTTTCCCTCTTGACGAAGTGAACTCTCTTTATGCTGCTAAAAAAGTTCCTCAGGTCAAGCAAACTGACAAATGGATAAAGGTCATTTCCCGGCCACAAGTTCGAATGGCCGATCTTTGTGCCCTTCCTTCTTTTCAGGACTATTTTTCAAAAACATCCATCCGTTCAGACGTACTATATCAGGTAGAAACGCAATTGAAGTACGCCGGCTATATTGAAAAGGAACGCCAGTTGGCGGACAAGCTTCAGCGTTTAGACCATATCAAGATTCCTGCCAATTTCGATTATTCTCCCTTAGCCTCTCTTTCCCACGAAGCCAAAGAGAAACTTTCGCAGCAGCAGCCCAAAAATCTGGGCCAAGCTTCACGTATTTCGGGGATTAATCCGTCTGACATCAGTGTATTGTTGGTGCATTTAAGCAAATAGGAAGTTCCACGTGAAACATATTCCATGAATTCGAACAAGCCAACACATGTAGCGGATCGTTTTTTAACCCAAGAAAACTTTGAGCTGGTTTGGGAAGAGAACTATCATTGGGCTCAGACAATCCTCCCGCCGAATATACATTTGAACGATTACTACAAATCAGAAGCCTATATCTCTCACCAAAACAAGTCAGGTTCCTTGTTTGCTTGGCTCTACAGTGCTATCCAACACAAGATGTTTACTTACAAATGGAAGCGTATTTCGCTGTTTCTTCAAGGCCAAAGTCGAGTTCTAGATTATGGCTGTGGAACAGCGGATTTTCTCAACCATGTTCAACAACATGGCCATGAGGTCTGGGGAATAGAACCGAATGAAGTGGCCCGAAATAATGCGGCGTTGCAAAACAATATTTTTTCTAGTCTGGGGAAACTCCCGGACCGCCTCTCCTTCGATTGTATCTCGCTGTGGCACGTTTTGGAACATGTCGATGATCCAGCGCAATTATTACAGCAATTAAAAAACAGAATGGCCAAAAATGCCATCTTAGTGGTTGCCCTACCCAATCACGACTCTTGGGACGCTCAGCACTACAAAGAGTATTGGGCGGCATGGGATGTTCCAAGACATCTTTGGCATTTTTCAAAAAAGGGTTTTATGGAATGGGCAAAATCGCAGGGATGGATTTGCTCTGCTAGTTATCCACTGTGGTTCGATGCGCTCTATGTTTCTCTACTTTCCGAGAAGTATCAGAAAAACACTTTGCCATGGTTTGGGGCTCTCCTAAAAGGGTTGTATTCGAATTTCAGAGCCTTAAAGCGTCAGAATTACTCATCTCATTTTTTTATTCTTCGACCTGCTCCCGCTGATGAAGTAAGCGCGTCAGCTTAAAAGCTAAATCCGTAAACAGCATTTTTGCGTTCGCATTTCGTTCGAGATGATAGCTGTAGCCTTCCAGTAATTCAATGATCTCTAAAATGTTCTGGCCGTGAATAAAAGGCGCTAGTTTTTCTATTTTAAATCCTGTCCCGGAAACGAAATGCCCCAATTGAGGCGATTGGTACGCGTGCATCAATGCAGCCCGAAACAACCGTAGTCCATAGGTTAGAAACTCTTTTTGTGTTTCACGATTCAGCTGAGCAACTCGTTCTGACCAAGAGAGGAGATCTAAGACGATTTGCTTATTCCCTCTTGCCCGAAATGCAGCCCGCAGGCCATTGATCCAAATCTCCTCAAAGCTATTCTGGTCTTTGTGTGTAGCCATTTGTAAAGCTCGGCCAATACTGCCGTCTGCTTGGAACAGTATTTCCTCTATTTGCTCTGGATCAACTCCCCTCCGATTTAGTTCTGCCTGAAGATCAAGATTATTCACCGGACCTAGAGTCGATTGCTGACAACGAGAAAGTAAGGTAGGCAGCATACGGGAGGTGTCTTCAGCAATAAGAATAAAGTAGGTGTCCTTTGGCGGTTCTTCTAAGAGTTTTAAAAGCTTGTTGGCTGCAGAAGTGTTCAGATGTTCAGCGCCCCAAATAATACAGACCTTGCTGCCACCCTCAAATGCCCTTAAATGCATCTTTCGGTTGAGCTCTGCAACTGCCTGAACGGGAATGATCAGTTGTTTATTTCCGCTTTCTAAAAACTGCGTCCAATCCCACTGGATCCCATAAGGAGATTCGTTAATAAATCCCCGCCACGAATCCATATAATCCTCGTGCGTTTCACCACTACTTCCAATTTTAGCAAAAGGGAAGACCATGTTCAAATCTGCCCAATCTTCCCAAGAATTCTCTTTTTTGTTTAAGAGCTTCTGTGCACAGGCGAAAGCCATCTTCAAAGCACCGTAAGAAGCATGTTCAATGAAAAGCGAGGAGTGTGGAAACCTTCCTTCATCGATACTATTACGGAGGTTATCCCAAAGGTTTTTATTGCCAATAACGGTCAGATTCATGCCCCTAAAGATAATTGCTCGATAGAGAACACCTCAAAAAAGTAATTCGAATATCTTCTCTACGCTGACGAATGCTTAATTTTGCAGCAAACCAAATGAAAGAATGAAGACACTAGATCAAATTGATTTTACAGGCAAAAGAGCCGTAATCCGCGTAGATTTTAATGTTCCCCTGAACGACCAAAGAGAGGTAACAGATGAAACTCGCCTAAAAGCCTCTTTGCCAACCCTACAATATATTCTAGACCAAGGCGGAAGTTGTGTTCTATTATCTCACCTTGGACGACCCAAGGGTTCAGAAGAAGAATTTTCTTTAAAGCACGTTGTTAGAAACCTTGAAACTTTACTGGGACAATCGGTCCAATTTTCAGCTTCTACTGTCGGACCAGCTGCCCTTCAAAAAGCAAATGCTTTACGACCAGGGGAAGTTTTACTGATGGAAAATCTAAGGTTTCATAAAGAGGAAACCGCTGGAAATGAGGAGTTTGCTAAGGAATTATCGGCTCTAGGAAATATTTATGTCAATGATGCTTTTGGGACAGCCCACAGAGCACACGCCTCTACTACAACGATGGCAAAGTATTTTAACGGCGCTTCTTGCCCAGGCCGATTATTAGCTGCAGAAATAGAAGCAATAGACAAAGTTTTAAAAACGGGTGAGAAGCCGGTTTTAGCTATTCTAGGGGGAGCCAAAGTTTCTTCCAAAATTACCATCATCGAAAAAATGCTCGATGTTATTGATCACCTCATCATTGGAGGTGGTATGGTTTACACTTTTGCAAAAGCGCAAGGCGGCACCGTCGGGAATTCTATCTGTGAAGATGATTATCAGGAAACAGCCTTGCGTATTTTAGAACAAGCCAAGGCCAAAAATGTAGAAGTCCATTTACCGACAGATGTTATTGCGGCTCAAGAGTTTAACAACGACGCGCCTCAGCGTGTCTTCCCAGTGAATGCCATACCAGATGGTTGGGAAGGCTTAGATGCTGGCCCTGAAACGATTAGCAAGTTTAATGCGGTGGTAGCCGCATCCAAAACCATCCTCTGGAATGGTCCCTTAGGTGTATTCGAATTTCCAAATTTTGCCAAGGGAACAGTCCAATTAGGTGAAGCGATAGGACAAGCTACTCAGGCAGGTGCCTTTTCACTGGTTGGGGGTGGCGATTCTGTTGCTGCGGCTAAACAGTTCGGATTAGCGGATAATATGAGTTATGTTTCCACGGGTGGTGGGGCTATGCTCGAGAGTTTAGAGGGAAAAGAATTACCAGGAATTAACGCCTTAAAAGATTGATTAACAAAGCATTAATATTATTCTTAGTCGTTTTATCTGCCTGTAAACAGCAAGCAGCAACTTCTTATGTACCAGATTCTAGTGGTAATATTAACGCCGTAACTGTGGTTATGCCCAAGGCCGATTGGCAAGGGGAATTGGGGAAAAAAATCCGAAAAAGATTTCAAGAACCGTATGAGGGCTTGCCGTATGATGAGCCTAAATTCGATCTTAAATTTATCCCTTCTTCGGCTTTCTCTGGCTTTGCTAAGCAGGGACGGAACATCCTCTGGTTTGTAAAAGACAGTATATCAGACTTTTCAATTAGTCAGAATTTCTTTGCACAACCACAAATAGTTGGCATTTTTCGTGCGCCCGACCCCGAAACGCAAGCTTTTTTCTGGGAAGAAAATTCTTCTCTATTAGAACGATATTTTGTCGGACAAGAACGGGATGAGAAAAATAGACGAATCCAGAAATCTTTGGCCAATGAGTCTACTCTAGAAAAGCGTTTCGGGCTAAAGTTATCCTATCCCTCCGCATATAAGACAGTCAAGGACACAACGAATTTTATTTGGATTGAAAAGCCGACGGCAAAAGGGCACAACAATATTTTGGTTTACAGTTTACCCCTTTCAGCCTTCGATTACAAGCAACCCGAGCGTATTTTAGATATACGCGATTCTATCGGGAAGCTCTATGTCCCGGGACGATTGCCGAATACGCATTTGATTTCAGAACGGGCCTATTTACCCTACTATTATGCCGAAAAATGGGAAGATCGAAAGGTGCAGATCACCAAAGCAACTTGGGAAGTAGCGAACGATTTCATGGCAGGTCCCTACGTACACATGATAGTACCAGACCCTAAAAATGACCGTTGGATCTGTATGGAAGGCTTTGCGTTTGCTCCCAACAATCCTAAACGACCAGCTATGTTCGAACTGGAAACGATCCTAAGAAGTGTACAATGGACGAACGGGAATTAAGCGTCTAGCTTAGGGTCTTCATCCTTGTCTTCTTCTTTGGTCGCTTTTTTAAATTCTTTTATTCCACTCCCTAAACCGCGCATTAATTCTGGTATTTTTCGCCCGCCAAAGAGCAGTAAAATAACCACAACGATTAAGATAATTTGTGGACCTCCTGGAATACCTAAAGCAATCATAGATTCTTTTTGAAAGTTTAGAACAAATGTAACCATTTCTAGGGCATACTCCTTTTCATTTTACATCGATATCTTTAACGGTTCCCTATCTTTGTCCTTATGCAGCAAAAAGAAACCCGAAAACAACGCTGGATCCGTAAACTGTTGAATCGATACCGCTTGGTCATCCTCAACGAAGACACGTTTGAAGAACAGCTTCATTTTCGTTTGTCTCGGCTTAATGTAATGATAATGAGCATCTTATTAGTTACGATGATTTCCGTTGGCGTCTTTTCATTAATCGCATATACACCGATTAAAGAATATATTCCGGGTTATGCATCCTCTCAAATCAGACAACAGTCATTAGAAAATTACCTCAAAGTAGACTCGCTTCAATTTGCCTATGAGCAAAACCTGAGATATTTAAACTCCATTAAAAGCGCCTTGCGAGGAGAGCTCGATCTGACGAGCCTGAATAGAGACAGCATACTTAAGGATACCTTCCAAAGACGATTGCCGGAAACCTTTCGAACCCAAGAAGACTCTCTTTTACGAGCCGAAGTAGAGCAAGAAGACAGGTACAATTTCTTTGAATCTGATGCTTCAACGACGGTTAACACCTTTTTTCCTCCGGTTCAGGGAATCGTTTCTAACGGTTTTGATGCGGCCACTAGCCATTTCGCCGTTGATATTGCTGTTGAAGAGGGTGCCCCGATTAAGGCCATTGCTACAGGAACCGTTATTTTGGCCGAATGGTCTGCCCAAACAGGCTATTTTATTATCCTTAAGCACCCAGAGGAATTACTTTCTGTATACAAACACAATAAAGAAGTCTATGTTAACCAGGGAGATGTCGTCACAGAAGGACAGGTAATAGCCGCAGCCGGAAATACCGGGGAATTAAGCACGGGCTGGCATTTGCATTTCGAACTTTGGGTTGAAGGCTATCCAATTAATCCTGAGGACGTTATAGACTTTACTGAATAATTTTGATGAAAAAATTAGCCGCCAAAATTTTTGCTGCATACATCCATCGTAAGAATCAGAAATGGATAAAAAATCCGATCTCCACACAAGAAGAGACACGGATATATTTGCAAAAAAAGGCGAACAATACCGCTTATGGCAAAGACCATAAATTTTCAGAGATCCAATCCTATGAAGACTTTAAGGCGAGCGTCCCAGTAGTCGATTATGAAGGGATTAAACCTTATGTTGAAAGAGTTGTAGAGGGAGAGTCTGATGTGCTTTGGCCTGGGCGACCGCTCTATTATGCCAAAACCAGCGGCACTACTTCCGGCGCTAAATACATCCCGATCACACCGGAGTCTATGCCGACTCATATTAGTGCAGCTCGAAATGCAATACTGAATTACATCCATCAGAGTGGCAATACAGCATTCGTTACGGGCAAACAGATTTTTCTACAGGGCAGCCCGGAAATGGAAGACATAAAGGGGGTTAAACTAGGACGCCTTTCTGGGATCGCGGCGCATTATGTCCCCAGTTATTTACTCAAAAACCGAATGCCCACATGGGAAACGAATTGCATTGAAGACTGGGAAACGAAAGTAGATACTATCGTCGACGAAACACTCCCTGAAAAAATGAGCGTTATTGCGGGGATTCCCTCTTGGGTACAAATGTATTTCGAGCGTTTAATAGCAAAAGAAGGGAAAGCTGTAGGGGATATTTTTCCAGACTTTCAATTGTTTATTCACGGCGGAGTAAACTATAAACCTTATGTCCCTGTATTTGAAAAACTAATTGGCCGCAGAGTCGATCAGATTGAACTATTCCCTGCCTCGGAAGGATTTTTTGCCTACCAGGACCAACTCGACCAGGAGGGGTTGTTATTGTTGTTAAACCAAGGGATCTTTTACGAGTTTATCCCAGTAGACTCCTTTGGAGACCCTCACCCGAAACGCATCTGGTTAGACGAGGTTGAGCTAGGGGTAAATTATGTCTTGATTTTAAATACTACAGCGGGGCTTTGGGGCTACAACATTGGCGATACCGTCCGGTTTGTTTCCAAAGATCCTTACAGAATAGTCGTTACCGGGAGACTTAAACATTATATATCCGCTTTTGGCGAGCATGTTATTGGGAAAGAAGTAGAGACGGCAATGGAAAATACCCTAAGCCAGCTAACAGCTAGTGTAAAAGAATTCACAGTCGCTCCTCAGATCAAACCGGCGGAAGGCCTTCCCTACCATGAGTGGCTGGTAGAGTTTGACAACCCTCCGGCAGATATGCTCGCATTCGAAAAAGTTCTCGATGCAGAAATGCAGCAGCAAAATGTATATTATCAGGATTTAATCCAAGGAAAAGTATTGCGCCCTGTTAAGATCACTGCGCTGGCTCCTCAAGCCTTTCAGCAGTATATGAAATCTATTGGTAAGCTGGGCGGGCAAAACAAGGTCCCTCGCTTGTCGAACGACCGCAAAATTGCAGATGCTCTCCAAACCCTATAAATGGGATGCCACAAAAAAGAATTTTGATGTCGTATATGATCCGGAATTCCTTTGTCCGGAGAGACATTGAATATCTTCATCAATTAGGTCTTCCGGTGAAGGAATGGCCTTCTTTTCCACACAAAGGCACAGGCTTTGCCAGCAATCGACTACGCGAATTATTAGGGGGCTTTTTCGCCATCTGGCGATCCTCTCATGTGATTTCTTGGTTTTCAGATTATCACAGCTTTTTTCTGCTATTCTGGGCGAAACTCCTCCAACGCCCCAGTGTTGTAATTGTCGGTGGGTTTGATGCAGTTGCAGCTCCTCACTTAAATTATGGGGCCTTTTTAAGGGCTAATCTGAGGCGATGGGTCATCCGCCAAAACTATCGTATGGCTTCCCAAATTTGGGTCGTCGACAAATCATTGGCAGAAGGATGCCCAGTGGCACATGAGCAAAACGAGGTCCGTTCTGGACTATTGAATTGGATGCCGGAACTAGCCCCTAAAATCCATACAGTTCCCACCGGTTATGATGTCGAATTTTGGAAACCTCAAGGGCCTAAACAGCCAAAAACGGTTTTAACCGTAGGGCTGTTTACAGATCTCCGTGTGGCAGAACGCAAAGGAATCCCCTATGTTTTGGAGTTGGCCAACCATTGGCCTGACTATAGTTTTACGATAGTTGGCGATGCCAATGGAATTCTCCAAAAACACTTCGAACTTCCAAAAAATGTTACTGTTCTTAACTTGGCCACACAAGACGACCTTCTCTTCCTTTTTCAACAGCATCAGTATTACGTTCAATTTTCTTGTATTGAAGGTCTTCCAAATGTCCTTTGTGAAGCCATGCTTTGCGGATGCATTCCTATTGGAAACCCTGTTTTTGGAATTCCAACAGCTATTGGCGACTGTGGGGTTTTAGTGGACGTACGAAAATTAGCCAGCCTACAAAGCTCTATAAAAGAACAGCTTTCAGGGATGGACTCTGCTTCAGCAAGAGCCAGAATTCAACAACTTTTTGGAGCAGAAAAACGAGTAGAAAAGATTAAAAATTTTATTCAATTAAAGTAGTATAAAAAGCTTTAAGTAAATTTTTTATGAAAAAAAAGATTGCGGTATTAGACTATCCAGATTCGGATAATTTAGGGGATTTTATACAGTCGATTGCAACGGCACGACTGCTTCAAAATAAACCCTTGTATTTAGACCGTGATGAGTTGCATCTAGGAACAACCAAGCCGACGAAGTTAATCCTTAATGGGTGGTTTATGGAAAAGCCGGAGCATTGGCCACCAGGTCCAGGAATAGAGCCTTTGTTTGTTTCGTTTCACATGAATCCTACCGCACAACAGCAAATGCTTTCCCCCGAGGGCATTGCCTATCTTAAAAAATATGCGCCTATTGGTTGTCGTGATAAGTATACCTTAAACCTGATGCAAAAACATCAGATTCCGGCTTACTTTTCAGCTTGTCTAACGTTGAGTCTTTCCAAATCGGGTTTGGCGCGACCAGCAGATGCTCCTAAGACCGATTATCTTCTCCTTTGCAGTGCTTTGGAACGCTTAAACCCAAGGCATAACCCCTCATCGAAGGGGCTATTGGGCTTGGCGAACCAATTAAAAAATATACAACGGTCTTTCCTTTTTCGACGGGCCACAAAGCGACTGGATAATTTTTTAGCGAAGAGGTCCTTAGCCCTAGTCCGCCGATCCCAGCTCGCTTCACCAAAGACCTATAAGCGGGATGAGCGATTTGCATTGGCAGAAGATCAGCTGTGTTGGATTGCTCATGCAAGCCTTGTTGTTACTTCTCGAATCCATACGGCTCTTCCGGCCGCTGCCATGGGCGTCCCTGTTCTTTTTTTAAGCGATGGCCTTGAGCACCCTAACCAACAAAGCCGTCTGAGTGGATTACAGGATTTCTTCTGTACGAAGACGACCAAACAACTAGCCTCTTTGGAGGTTTCATCCATAGAAAAAACACAGGCGATAGCACCATATGTGGAGGATCTAAAAATAAAAATCAGCGAATTTTTAAAAAAGTAGTTCAAGAAAGTGAGGAACAGTTTAAATTCGCACCAAAGCTTATAAGTATGAGAATTTTAGTGGTAGGCGGCGGTGGCCGTGAACATAGTTTTTGTTGGAAATTGGCTCAAAGTTCCAAGTTAACACAACTTTTTGCAGCTCCAGGAAATGCTGGAACAGCGGAAATAGCCACCAACCTACCCATCGGTGTAACAGATTTTGCCACCCTAAAGGAAGCCGTTTTAGGACACCAAATTCAAATGGTCGTTGTGGGGCCTGAGGCTCCTTTGGTCGAGGGGATTGCCGATTATTTCTCTGCCGATCCACAATTGCAAAACGTCCCAGTGATTGGTCCTCAAAAAGCAGCAGCTCGGCTGGAAGGAAGCAAAAGCTTTGCAAAAAAGTTTATGCAAAAGCACCAGATTCCTACGGCTGCTTATGGAGAATTTACAGCCGATTCACTGGCCGATGGAGAAGCATTTCTGGAAAGCATGCAGTCTCCTTATGTTCTAAAAGCCGATGGCCTCGCAGCTGGTAAAGGAGTGCTGATTATTCAAGACCTTAACGAAGCCAAGTCTGCCCTTCGAAAAATGCTCCTTGAGCAACAATTTGGCGAAGCTTCTCAAACGGTCGTGATCGAAGAATTTCTTCAGGGAATAGAAGCCTCTTGCTTTGTCTGGACCGACGGTAAGAGCTACAAAATATTACCTTATGCAAAGGATTACAAAAGAATTGGCGAGGGCGATACTGGCCTGAATACGGGTGGAATGGGAGCCATTTCCCCAGTTCCCTTTTTGTCGGAGGCTCTTCGACAAACGATTGAAGAACAGATCGTAGTCCCCACGATAGATGGCTTGCAAAAAGACAACATGCCCTATGTAGGATTTGTATTTATTGGACTGATGATTGTCGGAGATAAGCCCTATGTGATCGAATACAATGTCCGTATGGGAGACCCCGAAACAGAGGTTGTCTTACCGCGGATTCAGTCCGACCTAGTAGACATCTTTCAAGCCATGGCTAACGGGACTTTAGCTGATCAGCCACTGCAGATCGATCCGCAAGTAGCCACTACCGTGATGGCCGTATCAAAAGGATATCCAGAAGCCTATCCGAAAGGAAAAACGATAACCGGTCTATCACAAGCAAGTCAAGCCACTGTTTTTCACGCGGGAACGCAAGTGGAACAGGATAAAATTATCACTGCTGGTGGACGAGTGCTGGCAGCAACAGGAATGGGTGAAACAATGGAGAAGGCACTGGAAAAATCCTATACCGCACTCTCCCAAATTTCATTTGAAGGCATCAACTATCGGAAAGATATCGGCTTCGATCTATAAGAAAGAGTGAGCAGAAGGATCTTTGTCTTCTTCTCCGCGTTGATTGAAAAGCTGTAACTGACGAATCCAATAGATGGCAGCTACAAAACCAATCAATAAGAAAAGCCAGTTAATGGCATTGGCCAATGTCCAGCTTTGGAGTTCTAACTGACGTAAGAGGTTTAATGGAAGAAAAAGAACTTCTTCAAATAACCAGGCAATTCCTTCAAAAATATTTTTCATGTCTGTAAAGTCAATTCTGCTACAAAAATAAGGGATTGAACTGGCATGGGCAAAGAGAAAATCAGGGTTCCTACACTAATGAGGCATAAATCCCTTGGGAAAGCTTCCTTTTTTATCTAAGCAGATGTTCCTTAATTCCCTCTTACCCGTTCTATTTTTTGGGAAAGTGTGCGAAAAAACACCACCGTTTAAAAACTCTCGATCAGCTTTTTGGAAACCCTTGAAAAGAGTCGCGTTTTAAACATCGTCGAAATCTACTACTATCTTTGGAGTTTCCGCATAGGCCTGGCAAGTAAGTACCAGTCCCTCGGCCACCTCGCTATCTGTTAGGATTTGATTTTGCTCCATTCGTGCTTTCCCTGTAGTGACCTTAGCAATACAACTGCTACACACACCTCCTTGACAGGAATAGGGCACATCTATTTTATGTTTTAAAGCAGCATCTAAAACACTTTCTCCACTGAGCTCTAACACATGGGTTTCTCCATCGCAGATGATTTCTAACTGACCAGCCCCATCGTCTTTTACGGGAGTTGCTTCGGTAGCAGAACTAAAGAAAAGTTCAAACAGAATTTGTTCTTGTGCATAGCCCATCCCCAATAAGGTGTCTTTGGATAAATGAATCATTTCTTCTGGCCCACAGATATACGTTGGCTGATTTGTTTTTCCCTTCAAGACATGCTTTAAAAATGCAGCATCTATACGGCCAAAACCAGCACCTTCCTCAGAACTCTGGCTAAAGATCCAATGGATTTGCAAGCGCCCAGCACATTCTTTCTCCAACGCTAAGAGTTCATTGTAAAACAATGTCTTTTCTGGAGATTTGTTGCCATAAACCAAACAAAATTCATGAGAAGGGTCGTTTTTAAGATGCGTCTTTAAAATAGACATCAGGGGCGTAATTCCGCTTCCGGCGGCGATTCCCAACTGCTTTTTTTCTCTTGGCTGATAGGTAAATCTCCCTTCAGGAATGGAAACTTCCAGCAAGTCACCGGCGGTTAAATCTTGAGCATGGTTGGAGAAAATCCCTTTCGGAAGCGCCTTGATACCAACAGCCAAGTCTTCTTCGTGGGGAGCCGTACAAATGGAATAGGAACGGCGAATGTTTTCACCATTTATGGTTGTGCCCAAGGTGAGATATTGTCCCGCCTGAAAGCGGAATTCTTCTTGGATAGCGGAAGGAATGTCAAACGATAATTGAACGGCTTCCGGGCTCAGACGGACGACCTCCTTTATTTTTAATGTTTCTTTTTTCATGCAACTTTGATTTAAACCAACACAAAAGTACACTTCTTAGGCCTGCTGAAAAAACAATTATATTTGTTTGCCTAAACCGAATTGTATGCGATTGTTTTTAAACTTGATGTGGAAGTCTTTTTTTAGGGCTCCTCAGTGGGAAACAAAGTTAGTCGTTCGAATCATCATTGGTTTTTTTGCCCTCTACATGTTGGTTTCATTTCTTTTCTTAGGGGTAGGCTTATATTTTATTTTGGAAGAGCAGTTCCCGGATGAAAGTCCTATGCAGAAAATTCAACCGTGGCTACTCTCCTATTTTACAACGGAATTTCTGGTCCGATATTTTTTGCAGTCCATGCCTTCGACGCATTTGCAGCCCTTGTTAGTGCTGCCGTTGAAACGGACTAAGATTGTACGACAACTCTTGTTGCGATCTACTTTTTCATTCTACAATGCCACACCTTGGATCATTGGTTTACCTTTTGTGGTCGTTTGTACGTTTAAAGAAGGATTTCAGTGGGGATATGTCTCCTGGTGGATCGGAGTATTAGCAGTTGTTTTACTGATTAACCTCCTCAACTTTCTGGTCAACAAAAGCAATCGGTTTTTTTGGGTATTTGTCGGGATCGTTACTGTTTTTGCTGGCTTGAGTTATGCTGATGTTTTTACTCTAGATCAGTGGGTAGCGATGGCCTTCCAACGACTGCTCGCTTCACCTCTAGAAATATTGATCTACATAGTCGTATTGGCATTTTTCTATCAGAGAACATTTACCTATTTACGATCCCAGATCTATTTAGATAAAGGTTTAAAGAAAGCCGACTATATGGTTCAAAATTTAAACCTTCCCATCTTAGACCGACTGGGGAAATTGAGTATTTTCTTGCGCAACGACATACGGCTGATTGTCCGCAACGTTCGAACGCGACAGGTCATATTTGCTTCGGTAATGTTCCTTTTCTACGCTTTAATTTTTGCGACACAGGAGGTCTATTCAGAAATGCCTGCTGTTTTGGTTCTAGGTGGTTTGTTTGTCAGTGGAGGTTTTTTGATGACTTTTGGACAAAACATACCCGCTTGGGATAGTGAGCACTACCCTTTATTGATGTCGCAAAACCTTTCTTACAGAGAATATTTGTTGTCGAAGTGGTGGCTGATGGTGGTTGTAACGGCTGTTAGTGCCTTAGTGGCCTTTCCCTACTTGTTTATCAGCACTCAAATGTATCTGATTATTCTTATTGGTGCTGTCTACAATATGGGAGTGGGGAGCTTGCTAAACATTTATTCAGGAGTCTACAACCAAACCCGAATCGCCTTAAACGTAAAAGCAAAAGCCTTTGAAAATACCAAGGCTTTCAGTCTGCTTCAGTTTGTGTTTGTAATCCCTAAAGTTTTCGTTCCTATGGGTTTGTTTTATGCGGGATATAAGCTGTTTAATTTTGAAGCTGGTCTTGGGGTTGTGGCCTTTACCGGTATCCTTGGTTTTGTCCTTCGCGATCGGATGATTACCGCCCTTACAACTTTATACACCCAACAAAAATACAAGGCAATAGCTGCCTTTAAAAAATAATCGTCCTTATGATAGAAGTATCGGATTTAGTGAAAAAATACAGTGGTAATGAAGTGTTAAACTTACCACAGCTGAACATTCCTGAAGGCCAAAGTTTTGGTTTAGTCGGGAACAACGGTGCTGGGAAAACAACTTTTTTTAGTCTATTATTAGACTTGGTGGAACCTTCACAAGGACAAATTCTCAATGGAGGCGAAGCTGTTCAGAAAAACGACCGATGGAAAAAACACACAGCGGCCTATATCGATCAGGATTTTCTAATCGGTTACTTGACACCAGAGGAGTATTTCGAACTCATCGCACAGTTGAGAGAGGTGAACATAGAAACGCTACACGGCTGGCTTCAAGGATTTGAGTCCTTTTTTAAGGGCGAGATTTTAGGCCGCAAGCGCTACATTCGCGATTTGTCTAAAGGGAACCAAAAGAAAGTAGGAATTATCGCCTGCCTCATTGGCAACCCTCAGGTAGTGATCTTAGACGAGCCTTTTGCTAATCTGGATCCCAGCTCCCAAATTCAGTTAAAAGAGTTGCTGAAAAATCTCTATCAGCAGAGTCAGACGACATTACTCATTTCGAGTCACGATCTCAACCACATTACCGAAGTTTGCGAACGGATTGTATTATTGGACCGTGGTGTTGTTCAAGAAGATTTGATGACGACTCCGGAGACCCTTCAAAATCTAGAAAAGTATTTTAAGGCCATTTCCGAAAACTGATATACTAAAGCCTAAAAAAAACAGTTATTCATAAAGGCTGTAAGGAGTTCCGGTCAATAATGAATAGACGATTCTTAGTACTTAGCGCTACCCTATTGGGGTTGATGTGGAGTTGTTCCACACAAAAGAATCGTGCCCTCAATCGAGGATATCACCAATTAAATGCGGAATACAATGTCCTTTTCAACGGAGAAGAGGCCTTAAAAGTAGGGGAGCAGATCTTTTGGGAAACCTACCAAGATAATTTCTATGAAATCCTTCCTGTAGAACCTGTAATGCTTCGTGGCGAAAGTGCAGAAAGCACGACCATTATTCCCGGTTTTGCTCGTGCAGAAGAAAAGGCCGTAAAAACGATTCAAAAGCACTCGATGAATATTGGCGGGAAGCAGCGGAATGAAGTGATCGATCAGGCCTATTTGCTTTTAGGGAAGGCTCGATATTTCGATCGTCGCTATTTTCCAGCGCTAGAAGCCTTTAATTATTTAATGAAAAACGGCGTTGATCCAAGCCTCTATTCTCAGGTCCGTATTTGGCGTGAAAAAACATACATGCGTCTTAATAATAATGAATTGGCCATCGACAACCTGCGGAGCCTAGCTGAAAACCTCACGCCTAAAAGTCCTGATAAGTCACCGGCGAATGCAACTTTGGCAGCAGCACATCTAAACATCGCCCAAAAGGATTCAGCGCTTATGTATATCAAAGTCGCTGCCCAGACCGCTTACAACAAACGTCTAAAAGCCCGCTATTTTTTCATCTGCGGACAGCTATTTCAGCAAAACGAGCAATCGGATTCTGCCCGATGGGCCTTTGAAAATATTGTTCGCATGAATCGGTCTATTCCTCGCGATTTTTGGATGCAAGCCAAAATACGATCGCTGCAGTTAGACCCAAATTTAAGCACTGAAGAGTTTCAGAAATCCTTGGAAAAGTATCTAAAATTCTATGAAAACCGCGTTTATGCTCATTGGCTATACACAGCCAAAGCCGAACGTCTCTTGTCAGAAGCGCAAGACAGCCTTTCTCTGATCGCTTTCCAACAGGCATTAAAAGCACCAGCCGTAGATTCTTACACCCAACAAAATATTTATCGACAGCTGTCCGATTGGTCCTATGATCAGGGGGCATATCTGGACAGTGGGAAATATCTAGACAGTCTTTTGGCTTTACTTCCCGAAGACACCCGAGAAAAACGCAAACTTCAACGCCAACGCGAGGGGATGGAAACACTCTTTCAAGTAGAGCAAACCATTCATCAGACCGATAGTTTACTAGGCCTTCTCGCCATGAACCCCAAGGAGCGCGAGGATTATTTCGAGGCGTATATCGAAGCCCAAAAACAAGCATTGATCAAAGCACAAGAAAAGACTAAGAAAGGAGGACTGAGCCTCTTCGGAAATCGAGAAAACCAGTTTTATTTCTACAATGACTTTTTAAAAGAACAAGGGCAATTGCAATTTGTTGAACGTTGGGGGAATCGTCCGAATATCGACAATTGGCGTTGGGGAACATCCAATAGTCTAAAAGAAGAAATGACGGCTGCTCAGGAAGAACAACCAACCAACACAACTGTATTTCTCACCTTGAATTTAGCGTCTCTTTTGTCCTCGGTACCCGCTCCAGAAGCGCAGGACAGTCTTCAACAGCTGAATCATCGCGCCCGATTGAAAGCGGCAATTTTGTACAAAGAGAAGTTTAATGATATTCCCTTATCGCAAGCACGATTAGAACAGTTGCTTGAAGAAGAAACACTTCCTGAGGTCGAGGTTCAAGCCCTCTATCATTCAGCAAAAAACATGACACTTATGGGTCAATCGGATGTGGGCATTCGCGGTCGGCTCAAAGCGAGCTATCCCGATAGTCCATATACCAAAGTATTATTAGATCCCAGTCTTTCCTATATCGAAGGTTTAAACACTCCCGAACAAAAATTGAATAGTCTCCGGCAAGCTTTTGAAATGGGAGATTACACAGAGATGCTTGAAAATTACGAGGCGCTACAAGTTTTTTTTAGTGGCTCGCCCTATTTGTCTGCTTTTGAACTATTAAGAGTACATATCGAGGGGCGCTTAGAAGGAAAGGACCATTGGAAAAAACAATTGGCCAGCTTTATTCTGAAATATCCAGACGACCCATTGGCTAAAGCCATGGAAAAGCAATTGAATCTGCTCAACCGAGAAGTTCCGGTTGAACTCCGAAAACTGCAGTCGTGGAAGTGGGTGTTTCCACTTCAGGCGGCCCAGCGCAGCCAAGCGGATAGTTTAAGCACCCTTTTCCGTTCTTGGATTGCCCAAAAACAACTCCCCTGGACCCTGTCTAAAGACGTTTATGACCGGGAGACATTGTTCTTGGTTGTCCACAAAATTAAATCGCGCCAACAGACCGATAGTTTACGTTCCTATTTTCCCGGAACACTCGCTGAATCCCTGACTACAAATAATTTTGTAGTTTTATCAAACGAATATCAGAAAACGCTCCAGGACAAAACCTGGAATAAATCTTTGCAAAGTACAGATGAAAAACAATGAAATTAACGGCCAATATAGCCGTATTGAAAAAACGACGACCATCAAAGGAGAAATCCAATCCGATGCCGATATTCGCATCGATGGTGTTTTGGAAGGAAGTGTAAAAACCAAAGGAAAAGTCGTCATTGGAAAAGACGGACGTGTCGAAGGACAAGTGGAATGTGCCAATGCCGATATAGAAGGAAGCCTAAAAGGGAATCTATTAGTGGTTGATACACTTGCGCTAAAATCAACTAGTAATATCGAAGGTGAGTTAATCATCGGAAAATTAGTGGTCGATGCAGGAGCCATATTCAACGCAACCGTTTCTATGCGTGGTGCTGCCGGCGATAAGATTAAACCGCTCGGAAAATTTGGAAAATCCCAAGAAAAGACGGCCTAACAACTGGCTCGTATTTTCAACGCTAGCTTTTCAATTGGCCACAATTATGTGGCTTTGCGTTCGTGCAGGACATTGGCTCGATGAGCACTATTCCTCTTCTGTGATCAATTGGACCCTTTTAATGACTATAGGAGGGATGGTAATGGTAATTTGGAGAATACTCCAGACGACCAAGCGATTTTAATAGATGCTCTTCGCGCTTTGCCAAAACATTTATTCTTTAGTAATCTTTCGAAACAATCCTCTTTTCTTCGGAATTTGATGTTTAAATCCGTACTGTTTTAGTCGAAATTTAACGGGAGTTTAATGGATTCCCGCGAGACTTCTTGCTGTATTTTTAATGGAGGGAGTGAATTTTTCAGAAAAATAATTCATGTTAACTTTTTTCTATTGGGGTAAACCTGATAAATTTGCAGCGCAAAAAAGAAAGAAGCTTGTTTACTCTACGTAATTCAAACCATTTGATTCTAGCCCTTTTGTGTTCAGCACTAAGCTTTCAGGCCTTTGCTAACAACACAAAAGATGAGCATGCCGACGGTGCCGGAGATCTTAAGACGGAGATTAAAGCATATATCCAACACCACCTTCAGGACTCTTACGATTTTAATCTTTTGAGTTATACGGATGAAACAACACACAAAAAAGTACATGTAGGCTTCCCTTTGCCCGTCATTCTTTGGGACGAAGGACTTCAAGTATTTTCATCTTCTAAACTTCACCATGGCGAAACGACCGCTCATGTAGGAGATAATTATTACAAACTCTATCACGGTAAAATATACAAAACCAACGCTGCGGGTGAAATTACTTACGATGATGAGCATCACCCAACCAACGTAAAGCCACTAGACTTTTCCATCACCAAAAGCGTTGTGTCTATTTTGTTTACGGCAATTATCATGATTCTGCTTTTCCAAGGACTTGCAAAATCATATGCTAAAAACGGATTGATCGCTCAGGGAGTCGGACGGTTTTTCGAGCCGATAGTTCTTTACATCCGCGACGAGATTGCTATCCCAAACATTGGGGAGCAGCACTACAAAAAGTACATGAGCTTTTTGCTTACTCTCTTTTTCTTTGTTTGGTTTTTAAACATTTTAGGTCTAACCCCGCTTGGGATTAACGTTACGGGAAATATTGCTGTAACTTTTTGCTTAGCCCTCATTACTTTTTTAATTACCAATTTAACAGCGAAAAAAGATTATTGGATGCATATTTTTTGGATGCCTGGTGTTCCTAAATTGATGCGTCTTGTTCTTGCCCCCATCGAATTATTAGGGGTGTTTATTAAACCTTTTTCCCTAATGATTCGTTTGTATGCAAATATCTCTGCAGGACATATTGTTCTGATGAGCTTAATCTCCTTGATTTTTATTTTCAAGAACTGGTTAGGGTCTAGCCTATCTTTTATACTTGCCTTTGCTATTTCCTTAATTGAAATCTTGGTGGCCTTATTACAGGCTTACATTTTCACTATGCTTTCTGCTTTGTATTTCGGTATGGCAGCAGAAGAACACGATCACGAACATCATTAAATCAAATAATCATTAATTTTTAAATATAAGAATATGGAAATTCCAGCAATTGTAGGAGCAGGTCTAGTTGTAATCGGAGTAGGTTACGGTATCGGTCAAATCGGAGGATCAGCGATGGAAGCTATCGGACGCCAGCCTGAAGCTACCGCAAAAATCCAAACAGCGATGTTGATTGCAGCTGCTTTGATCGAAGGAATTGGATTTGCTGCATTATTCGCAGTATAATTAGATATAATAGACTGGGGTTGGTCAAGGGCTAACCCCTAACTGTTCTTTCATTTAATCCAAACATCATGGAAAAATTAATCGGTGAATTTTCGTTCGGCCTATTTTTCTGGCAGCTATTCATCTTCGTTGGTCTTTTATTCTTTCTAGCCAAGTTCGCATGGAAACCCATTCTGAATGCGGTAGATGAAAGAGAAAACTCCATCAAAGATGCATTAAAGGCTGCGGACGATGCCCGCAAAGAGATGGCACAATTGCAGTCGGATAACGACCGCATCCTTAAAGAAGCTCGTGCAGAACGCGAGTTGCTACTGAAGGAAGCCAAAGCGACAGCGAACAATCTCGTTGCCGAAGCAAAGGCTGAAGCAAAAGCTCAAGCGGATAAAGTTCTTGCCCAAGCGCAGGAAGAAATTGAAGCTGAAAAGCGCAATGCCATTGGGGATCTTAAAAAGCAAATTGCCGGGATTTCCGTGGATATAGCAGAAACGCTATTGCAAGAAGAACTCAAAGATCAAGAGAAGCAATTGGAAATGATTGCTAAACGTGTTGCATCCGCTGAAATTTAAGCAGACATGAAATCTAATCGAGCAGCCATACGATACGCAAAAGCCTTAGTCGAACTTTCGATTCAGGAAAAAGCCCTAGCGGCTGTTTTATCGGATATCAAAGAGTTGACGAGTATTTTGTCTGAAAACAAATCCTTGGAAGTTCTTTTGGAAGCCCCGACGGTGGCTAACAGCCAAAAACGTCAGGTGCTTGAAAAAATAATGCCCAAGGCGCATCCTCTGTTAACAAAGCTTTTTGCTTTGCTAGAACAGAATAAACGGATGGCTCTGTTGGGAGCTATATTACCGACCTTCCAATCGTTGGTAAATGAGCATCAGGGAGAAGTGGTTGCGCAGGTGGTAACCGCTGTCCCGATCAATGATGAACTATCCAAGCAAATTTTAGCCAAGGCACAACAGTTGGCTGGAAATGCCAAAGTATTGTTGGAAAATCGTGTTGATCCTAGTATACAAGGAGGCTTTGTCCTCAGAGTAGGAGATCAGCAATATGACGCCAGCATACAAACACAAAAGAATCGCTTGAAACAAGCATTACTAAACTAACTAACGTACCAAAACAAACGATCATGGCGAACGTTAAACCAGCTGAAGTATCAGCTATCTTAAAACAACAATTAGAAGGTTTCGACACTGGAGTCCAGCTCGACGAGGTAGGAACCGTATTAGAGGTTGGAGATGGAATTGCCCGTGTACACGGACTTTCCAACGCTCAATACGGCGAACTAGTCGCTTTCGACGATGGCCTCAATGGAATGGTGCTAAACCTTGAAGAAGATAATGTTGGGGTTGTATTGCTCGGTCCTTCCAAAAAAATTAAGGAAGGAGATACCGTTAAACGTACACAGCGAATTGCTTCCATTAATGTAGGGGAAGGAATTGTTGGCCGTGTGGTGGATACGCTCGGAAATCCTATCGATGGTAAAGGAGCTATCGCTGGAGAGACGTACGAAATGCCATTGGAACGAAAAGCTCCTGGAGTTATTTATCGTCAGCCGGTAAATGAGCCCCTACAAACGGGGATTAAATCTATCGACGCCATGATTCCTGTTGGTCGAGGTCAACGAGAATTAGTTATTGGTGACCGTCAAACTGGAAAAACAACGGTGTGTATCGATACGATTCTCAACCAGAAAGAATTCTTTGACGCAGGAGAGCCCGTATATTGTATTTATGTTGCTATTGGGCAGAAAGCCTCTACTGTAGCAGCCATTGCAAAAACACTCGAAGACAAAGGAGCGCTTCAATACACCACTATTGTCGCTGCCAACGCTTCGGATCCTGCTCCTATGCAGGTATATGCTCCATTTGCTGGAGCAGCCATCGGGGAGTATTTCCGCGATACTGGCCGTCCGGCATTGATCATTTATGACGACTTGTCTAAGCAAGCCGTTGCCTATCGTGAGGTTTCCTTGTTACTTCGTCGTCCACCGGGACGTGAAGCCTATCCTGGAGACGTTTTCTACCTGCACTCTCGCTTGTTAGAACGCGCAGCTAAAGTCATTGCTGACGATACAATCGCCCAGCAGATGAATGATCTTCCTGAAGCTCTTAAGAAAAAAGTTAAAGGAGGAGGATCATTAACGGCCCTACCCATCATTGAAACGCAAGCAGGAGACGTTTCTGCCTATATTCCAACGAACGTAATTTCTATTACGGATGGACAGATCTTCTTAGAGTCCGACTTATTTAACTCTGGAGTTCGTCCGGCGATTAACGTAGGGATTTCCGTTTCGCGTGTAGGGGGTTCTGCTCAGATCAAGTCCATGAAAAAAGTATCAGGAACCTTGAAACTCGATCAGGCCCAGTACCGAGAACTAGAAGCGTTTGCTAAATTCGGTTCAGACCTTGACGCTGCGACCCTTAATGTAATTGAAAAAGGTAAGCGCAATGTTGAGATTTTAAAGCAAGCACAAAACGATCCTTTTACGGTTGAAGAGCAGATTGCTATTATTTATGCCGGTTCTAAGAACTTGCTTCGCAATGTTCCTGTCGAGCAGGTAAAAGCTTTTGAAGCAGCTTATTTGGAAACCTTACGGACGAAGCATAACGACACTTTAGCGACGCTTAAATCCGGAAAATTAACAGACGAAGTAATTGATGTGCTCAACGCTGTAGCACAAGAAACGTCTAAGTTATTTGCATAAAACCCGATGGCGAATTTAAAAGAAATACGGAATAGAATTAGCTCTGTCAGCTCTACGATGCAGATCACGAGTGCAATGAAAATGGTTTCCGCTGCTAAACTTAAAAAAGCACAAGACGCCATAACCGCCATGCGCCCGTATGCCAACAAGCTTACAGAACTCATTCAAAACCTTAGCCAGTCGCTCGATTCAGACGAACCCAACCCTTACACTCAGCAGCGTCCTGTGGAGCGTGTGCTGATTGTTGCGCTTACTTCTAACCGTGGGCTATGTGGAGGGTTTAATTCCAATATTCTTAAAGAAGTTAAACGCCTGAAAGCGGAAACCTATGCTGGGAAAGAGGTAAGCATTTATTCCATCGGGAAGAAAGGCTCTGATCTACTCCAAAAGGATAGCAATGTTCTAGCTACTGCCGACCATCTGTACGATGATCTGACCTATGCTCAGGTCAGCGAAGCCGCAGAAGAGATCATGCAGCGTTTTACCGCGGCCGAATTCGATCAGGTAGTATTGGTGTATAACCGCTTTAAGAATGCAGCCACGCAGTTGGTGACGACTGAAGCATATCTTCCTTTAGTCGCAGATTCGAACGAAGAGCAAAGTTCCAATGTCGAATATATTTTCGAACCTTCCCAAGAAGAGATCGTCGGTGAACTATTACCAAAGTCTTTAAAACTCCAATTGTTTAAGGCACTACGGGATTCTTTTGCCAGCGAGCACGGCGCTCGAATGACGGCTATGCACAAAGCAACAGATAATGCCAAAGACCTGCGCGATCAGCTGAAGTTGACGTATAACAAGGCTCGACAGGCTGCTATTACAAACGAAATATTAGAAATTGTTGGTGGTGCAGAAGCATTGAATAACTAAGAACAACAGTTCTTTTTAACATTTAAGAGGCCTTTTTGGCCTCTTTTTTTATTTAATTTCGAGAGCTAACCCCCCAAATGTTTCTATGAAAAAGCTGATTTTTGGCAGCCTTGCTTTCGTCTTTCTGGTGGCGACTTCTTATTTCTGGTATCTCAACACATACCACTGGTGCATACAAGAAGATGGTCCAGTAGAGCATTTAACTGCTGCGGCATTATTTTTAATTTCTTGTTTTGATGGGGTGAAAGCCTTGCTCGAGTTTAAACAGCATGTCAAACCTCAAATCTTTTGGCTGCTCATTTCTGCATGTAGTTTTATCGGTTTTGGTGAAGAAATCTCTTGGGGACAACGCTTGTTTGATTTTCAAAGTTCTCCCTTCTCTCTACAGCAAAATTCCGAACACGAAATAGATTTGCACAAGTTCAATTGGGGGAATAGGAGTGTTAATCAATTCTTTTCCCCAGTCCTCTACCTCGGCTTAGCGATTTATTTTTTTCTACTTCCCGTCGGGGTAGGGCGTATCTTATTTTTGGAAAAATGGACTAGTCGGTGGGCCATTCCACTTCCATCAGCGGTTCATGCAGTCGTCTTTTTAATAACGACAAGCCTTGTACTGCTTATTCCCGACCCAAATAAATGGGAACTAGGGGAGGCTTTTGTGGTGCTGATCCTTTTTTGGATTATCTTGAATTACAGATCAGAACAACGCATCTATGGAAAGTGATTATCTAACAGCAGTCTTTTTGGGGACGATGGGATTCATCTTTTGGGTTGGCGGACGGTTATTTGCGAAGTATCCTCCCAAAAAAATCAACTTCTGGTACGGTTACCGGACGCGTACCTCTATGAAAAACCAAGAGACCTGGACCTATGCTCAAAAAATAGCTGCTCAGCAGATGCAGCAGATGGGGAGCTATATGGTGCTATGCGCCTTGGGCCTGAGTTTTTTTACCTTTTCAATGGTTTGGACGCTAGGTATAACGCTTTTCTCGGCCATTCTTTTTCCATTCTGGATGTTGATGGTCATAGAACGAAAATTGAAAAAGAAATTTTCTTCAAGGGAGTGATTTAAAAAATCGTTGATAAAACAAACGATATCTCTTTCTATCCCTTAGAAAGGACCCGCAAGCATTTTGTATTTTTAAACCAATATTGTAGAGCGAAACCCATGGTAAAAATTCCTATCGTTAACGAAAGCCCATTTGATTTACCCCGGTATGCTACGCCAGGCTCGGCAGGGGTCGACCTGCAGGCAAATCTAACCGAAGGGGTAGACCTAGCTCCTTTGGAGCGAAAAATCATCGGAACAGGCCTTAAAATGGCTATTCCTCAGGGCTATGAAGCGCAGGTACGTCCACGAAGTGGACTGGCAGCGAAACACGGCATTTCAGTCTTGAATGCTCCCGGAACGATCGACGCCGATTACAGGGGGGAAGTAGGGGTCATTTTGGTGAACCTTTCTTCAACGACTTTTCGAATCGAACCTGGCGAACGGATTGCGCAGTTGGTCATTGCTGCAGTAGCGCAACTCAGCTGGGAGCCGACAACAGATTTGGAGGCCACCGAACGCGGTAGTGGAGGGTTTGGCAGTACTGGTAAATAAGAAGTGAATTAAACTTAAGTGAATTGAAAATAATAGTCCCTATGGCTGGCCGCGGGTCCAGGCTTCGCCCACACAGTCTCACGGTTCCAAAACCATTAATCCCAGTTGCTGGACGCCCGATTGTTGAACAATTAGTGACCGAAATCGCCCGGGTAGTCGATGCACCTATTTCAGAAATTGCTTTTGTCTTAGGCGACCCTGCCTTTTTTGACGATAATACAGAAGCTTATTTACGTGGGGTAGCGGAGTCGCTTGGTGCCAAAGCAAGTATTTATCGCCAATTAGAACCCTTGGGAACGGGGCACGCCATCATGTGTGCTGAACCTTCTTTGGACGGGCCTGCTGTTGTTGCTTATGCAGATACTTTAATTCGAGCCGACCTCGCCCTTGACCCCGAAGCAGATGCCGTTATTTGGGTCAAGCAAGTAGAAGAGCCTGAAGCTTACGGAGTAGTACAACTCAACTCGACCAATGAGATTACAGAATTAGTCGAAAAACCCAGCACTTTTGTGTCGGACCAAGCCGTGATTGGCATCTATTACTTTAAAGATATTGCAGGACTTCGCGATGCCCTGAGAGGGGTCATAGCGCAGCAGCTAGAACCGGGGCAAGAATATCAAATCAACGACGGGATTAAAGCCCTGATGGCCCTAGGGAAACGTTTTGTCCCTGGAGAAGTACGCGAATGGTTAGACTGTGGGAACCCGCAGATCACATTACAAACCAATACGCGTATGTTAGATCTCCTGAGCCAGGAAGGAGCTGCTTTAGTCGCGGAAGATGTCGTCTTGGAAAACAGTACTATAGTTCCTCCCTGTTATATCGGTCCTGGAGTAGTGCTTAAAAATAGTACCGTTGGACCACACGTTAGTTTAGGCGAGGGAACATCTTTAGAGAACGTTCAGCTGCGAGAAAGTTTGGTACAAAACCATTCCACTCTCAAAGATGCACAATTACAGCAGGCCATGATTGGAAACCACGTCCGCTATTCGGGGACAGCAACTTCTTTGGTGAGCCTTGGCGATTATACGACAATAGAATAAATCAGTATGCATAAGCTTCGATACATCGCAATCCTTTTAGTGGTTTTTGTCTGGCAAGGGTGTAAGTCTATTCCAGTGCTGCCAAGCAAGGCACCTTTAAGCAATTTGGCGACCAAAGAATTGGTTCGTACAATCGACAATCGACAGCCAAAAGTGCGCAACCTTCGCGCGCGAATCAAAGCTGTCTATAACGATGGGAAGCGAAAACAAACGGTTATTCTTCAGATGCGCTTGCAGCACGATACCAAGCTTTGGTTGAGTGCGAGTATGCTAATTCCTATTGCAAAAGCATTGATTAGTCCTGAGGAGGTATTGTTTTATGAGAAGTATCAGAAAACAGCATTTCAAGGAGATTTTGATAGTTTAAACGAGCTATTCAACACCAATTTTGGCTTTCAGGAGTTGGAACGACTATTCTTGGGGTCGCCTGTTTTGGACCTAAAACAAGGACGGTGGAAGCGGATTAAACATCCGGACTATTACGTTCTGAGTCCAGTGCTTAAAGGCGCTCAGTTTACACCCAGTTTTTTCTTTGACCCAACGACTTTTATGCTACGCGAACAACGTGTCATTTTTGCTGGGGGTGCAAGCCTTACGATGCGCTATCCGGCACGACAAAAGGTAGACGACGAGTCGCTGCCCTCTTTGATTCAACTGTCCTATTTCGATGGGAAGAACTTTCAAACCTTAGACCTCGAATATACACGGATCGATTTTCCGAAAAAGCTAACCTTCCCCTTTCAGATTCCCGAGGGCTATAAGGCACTTCAGACCCCATGAAAATGACTCCAATAGCTTGGCGATCGTTTTTTGGCATGCTGCTGTTGCTGCTAAGCACCCTTGCATTTGGGCAACGACAGCAAGAGTTAGAAGCCCAGCGAAAAAGGTTGCAGCAGGAAATAAAGCAAATCAACACGTTGTTGTTTAAGACCCAAAAACAACAGCAAAACACCTTGGGGCAAGCAGAAGACTTGGCCGTTCGTATACAGGTTCGCCAACGATTAATCCGGGTAACACATCAGGAAATTAATTGGCTGAGTAAGCGGATTTTAAACAATGAACGCGATATCGACCGGACACGAAAGGAGTTGGAACAATTGCGGAAAGACTACGAGCAAATTATCCGTAAGAGCTATATGGCTCGTGCACAACAGAACAAGCTGCTCTTTATCTTTTCATCAGAGAGTTTTTTGCAGGCCTACAAAAGGATTCAATACCTGAAACAGTACGCCAATTTCCGACGACAGCAAGGGTTAAAAATCGAGGAAAAAACACAACTGCTACAGGCGCTGAATACCGAACTTCGAGAACAACGTGAGAACAAAGAAAAGTTGCTTACCGAAAACAATCAGGTGAAGCTTACTTTGGAAAAAGAAAAGCAGCAGAAGAATGAACTTCAACTCAGTCTTAAGCGGCAAGCGAAGGTCTACACGAAACAAATACAGACCAAGCAAAAGCAAGCAGAGGCTTTAAATAAGGCCATTCAAAAGCTTATTCGAGAGGCGATAGCTGCCTCTAACCGTTCGGCAGGGAAAAGAGGAACCAATGCGTTTGCGCTCACACCAGAAGCGAAAGAATTAGCGGCCAATTTTGTGTCAAATAAAGGGCGTTTGCCGTGGCCCGTCCAAGAAGGAGTGGTCGTTCAAGGATTCGGAACCCAACCACACCCCGTTGTTAAAACGACCATGATTAAGAGTAATGGCGTAAGTATTGCCTGTCCAAAAGAAAGTATTGCCCGGAGTATTTTTAAGGGCGAAGTCATGTCTATTTTAAGCTTTAAAGGAAGCAACCCTACCGTTTTGGTCCGTCATGGGAATTATATTACCGCCTACAAGAACTTGTCTGAAGTGTATGTAAAAAAGGGCGATCGGGTAGAAGCAAAGCAGGCCGTCGGCAAAATTTTCACCAACCCAAAGACCGGAAAAACGGTCTTGCAGTTTAGCGTTTTCAGAGAACTGAAACCACAAAATCCTAAAACGTGGCTTTATCGCCTTTAGTTTTCCTCTAGATACCAGGCTTCTTCCTCCAATGTAAATCGGATGTAATAAAGCATATTGATGGCTTCTCGCTTGTTTTCATAGCGCCCATAGGCTACGCGATGCATTCCCTCTGGGTTGAGTTCTGTAAAAGCCGCATCGAAGCCTTCGGTTTTCAGCGCAGCCAATTTCCGCTCGGCATTAGCGAGGTCTCTGTAGCTTCCGGCAATGATACTAAAGCGCGGTTCACTAACCGCTTCAAAAGCTTCTTCCTCAGCACTCGGATTGGCATTAAAGGTGAGCTCTACTGGGGCCAGACTCCCTAGGTTAAAAGAAGCTTGCTGTACGTTTTGCTCAATTTTCTTTTGCGCCAACTCCATGTTTTTCACCTTTTGGTCGGTTACATATTGGTCGCTAAAGTAGTATCCTGCGCCGATGAGGGCGACAGATACGATCCCGATAAGGGCATATCGCCAAACGGGTGTTTTTGAATTTTCCTCCTCTTGTTGGGGAGTAAACATCAGATCGTTGTTTTCGTTTTCAGACATGATCGGTATTATTTTGGGTTGTTCAACAATTCTATTTCGAATGGGCGATCGGTGAAAGGTAGAAAGACCAAAAGCAGCGGGATCGAAATTGATATTAGCTGCCGGACTAAACTGTAGCTTTTTGTGGGGATTCAGCCGGAGCTCGCCCACTCCTTCAATAACGATCACTTGCGTTTGAAGGCGTTTTTTCCAAGAGCTTACTTCCTTTTCGATCGATCGCAGAGCGGCCTCGTAGCTACACTGTTTAACCGCCGCGAGGTGAGTCGCTAAAATGCCATCGTTGGTCGTTAATAGGGCATTAAAACTCACTTCTCTTCGCGGAGGCAAGAAACGATCTCCATCGATCGCTTGTCCTACCGGGTGGGTCAGAAAAGCCCCAAACTGTGGTAGCGTTACGCATTCGTAACGGTATAACAATTCGCGAAGTAGTTCAGTGGTCGACATACTCAAATGTACATAAAAATTACGGCGGGTTCTGTTTCTACAAAAAGGCGTACCTTAAGTGTTCCTCAAAACCTACCCATGATAACGTCAGAAAAGGCCTGTTTATTGTTGCATTTTCTTCCAAAAATTGGTCCTATTAGAGCCCAGCGGCTCCTACGCCATTTTAAAACCCCAGAAGCGATCTTTTTTGCCGACCCAAAAGCCCTATTATCAGTGGAGGGCATGGGGCTAAAACACCTGTCTACCCTACAATCGTGGGAAAGCTATCTCCCACAGCTGGAACGAGAGGAAAAATTGATGTCTGCGTCGGGTATTCGCGCCATTATTCCGACCCATAAAGAGTATCCCAAGCGCCTTTTAAACTGTCCGGATGCACCGGTAGTACTGTTTTGTAAGGGGCAAAATCCACTCCACAACAACAAGGTCGTGAGCATTGTAGGCACGCGGAACCCCTCCCGTTACGGTCGGGCATGTGCCCGCGAATTGATCGAACAGCTGGTAGCCTACCAGCCGACCATTGTATCGGGCTTTGCTTATGGGATCGATATTTGTGTGCATCGGGAGGCTTTAAAACATCAATTGCCTATGGTCGCCTGCTTAGCGCACGGTTTGGATCGCATTTATCCTGAAGCTCACCGGAATTTTGTCGCAGAAACACTACAACAAGGAGGGCTAGTCTCTGATTTCAGCTGTCAGGCCACATTTGACCGGCATAATTTTTTTCAACGAAACCGTATCATTGCGGGTTTGTCGGATGTAACGGTGGTGGTTGAATCCGATTTGCGGGGGGGAAGTATGAATACGGCTCAGTACGCATGGGAATACAACCGCGAGCTATGGGTATTTCCGGGCAGACTACAAGACGAAAAAAGTCGTGGTTGTCTTCACTTAGCGGCTTCTCAAAAAGCTCAGTTGATCTGTGATATTGTCTCTTTTCCACAGCAGTTGGGCTGGGAAGATCAAATGTCGGCTGTGGGCAAGCAACAACAATTGCCTTTGGAGCTCGATGCCGTGGAGAGTCGAATATGGGAGTTACTGCACCAACAGGGAAAATCACATGTAGATGCCTTGGCCTTTCAGTTGCGAATGGAGATTCGCCAGCTTTCAGCCATTTTGTTTCAAATGGAAATGAAATCCTGTATCAGAGCACTGCCCGGAAAGTTTTTCGAGGCGCTTTAGTAGCCGATTTCTTTGCGTACGCGCAAAAGGGTTTCTGCAGCGATGGCTTTTGCTTTTTGCGCTCCTTTGATCAAGGCAATTTCGACTTCTTTGGGATTTTCTTGATAAAAGTTAAATCGTTCGCGCTCATTGGAAAATTGCTTTAGGACTAATTCAAACAAAGCCTGCTTAGCGGTCCCATACCCCATTCCTCCTGCGAGGTATTGAGCGCGTAAGTCTTCTATCTCTTCTGGAGTGCCTAACAATTTATACAAGGCAAAGACATTACATTCCTCCGGATTTTTAGGCTCCTCTAGAGGGGTACTATCGGTTTGAATTTTCATGATTTGCTTGCGCAGTTTTTTCTCCTCTAAGAAAATATTGATGGTGTTGTTTTTTGATTTACTCATTTTTTGCCCATCGGTTCCCGGGATATACTGCGTTTCTTCTTGAATTTTAGCTTGGGGAATCACAAAGGTATCGCCCATTAAATGATTGAAGCGGGAAGCCACATCGCGGGTCATTTCCAAGTGTTGTAGCTGATCTTTCCCGACGGGGACAATGTCGGCATCGTAGAGCAGGATATCGGCCGCCATGAGCATAGGATAGGCAAAGAGGCCAGCATTAACATCGGCGAGGTTTTCGGCTTTGTCTTTAAAGGAGTGTGCAAGGGTGAGCCGTTGGTAGGGGAAATAACAGTTCAGATACCAGGCCAACTCGGTGACTTCACTGACGTCGCTTTGGCGGTAAAAGACGGTCGTATCGGGGTCTAACCCACAGGCCAACCAGGCGGCTGCCGTAGCAAAAGTATTCTTACGCAGCAGTTCTCCATCTTTAATTTGGGTTAAAGAATGCAAGTCTGCAATAAAGAGAAAAGAATCGTTTTCGCGGCTTTGGGCCATTTCAATTGCCGGCAAAACAGCCCCCAATAAGTTTCCCAAGTGTGGAGTTCCAGTCGATTGTACTCCCGTTAAAATACGTGCCATGGCTCAAATATTATTTGCGTCCAAAGATACTTTTTTTGCGCTTGATTTTCGGTTTTCCTTTTGTCTAGGAAGGGGGGATGTCTTATTTTCACCGGATGAGTTTCTTACGAAAGATTTTACTGATTTTGTGGCGCTGCTGGTTCTATATACTCGCAGGGGTCCCCGTGGTGATTTTATTTCCCATTCTGGCCATTGCTTTATTGTTTGCAGACGGCTACAAAGTCGTTTATTGGATTGCTCGAAATATTTGGGCGCCCATCATCTTGTTTGGCATGGGTTTCTATGTCCGTAAAAAATACTTTCACCCTCCTTTGGGGCCACAAAGCCATTTATATATAGCCAACCACACCAGCTATATCGACCCTTTTGTTATGTTGCGCTTGTGGAAACGTCCGAGTGTCTTTGTGGGGAAAATGGAATTGGTGAAAATCCCCATTTTTGGATATCTCTATAAAAGAGCGGTGATCATGGTCGACCGCAGCGATGCCAAAAGCCGAAAAGCCGTTTATGGATTAGCCAATAAAGCACTGGCAGAGGGCTATGGGGTGGTCATTTTCCCAGAGCGCCACTACGAGGAAGAACAAATATTGCTGAACGATTTTAAACGTGGTGCTTTTAAACTGGCGGTCGATCATCAGTTGCCTATAGTCCCCATGGTTTTCTATGATTGTAAGCGCAAGTTTCCTTGGTATACTTCTTATGGCTATCCCGGCGAACTGAGAGCCTATAGCTATCCTTCTATTCCAACAACGGGCCTCACCGAAAACGACATTCCTGAATTGCAAAAAGAAGCCCATGCATTTATCGAGCAGAAGTTGTTAGAGGACCCTAAACAAATGGGTGAAAAAGCAGTACAAAAGTGGCTGAATATTAGCAGCCGAGCATCAAAAGTGGCTTAGGCATCAACGGCCTTTAGGGCCTCCATTATTTTTGTTTCCAGCTCTTCCATCAGATCCGGATTATCCAACAAAAGGGTTTTTACAGCATCGCGCCCTTGCCCCAGTTTGGTGTCGCCATAGCTGAACCAAGAACCACTTTTTTTGATGATTTCATAGTTAACGCCGAGGTCGATGATTTCTCCTGTTTTGGAAATTCCCTCGCCATACATAATGTCGAACTCTGTTGTTCGGAAGGGGGGAGCGACCTTGTTTTTAACGACCTTTACGCGAGTTTTGTTCCCCAAGACCTCCGCATCGGCACCTTTAATCTGAGTAGATTTTCGGATATCTAAGCGGACAGAAGCGTAAAACTTTAGCGCGTTTCCTCCAGTAGTCGTTTCAGGATTACCGAACATTACTCCGATTTTCTCTCGTAACTGATTAATAAAGAATACTGTACACTGGGTTTTGCTGATCGATCCGGTTAGCTTTCTAAGGGCCTGAGACATTAAGCGGGCGTGTAGCCCCATTTTGGAATCCCCCATTTCACCTTCAATTTCACTTTTTGGTGTTAGGGCAGCGACGGAGTCGATCACGACAATATCAACTGCTCCGGAGCGAATCAGGTTATCGGCAATTTCTAGGGCTTGTTCCCCATGATCGGGCTGGGAGATGATTAATTCTCCTAAGTTCACGCCGAGCTTTTCCGCATAGAAACGGTCGAAGGCGTGTTCTGCGTCGATAAAGGCAGCGATCCCTCCCTGCTTCTGACATTCCGCAATGGCGTGCAGGGTAAGGGTTGTTTTTCCAGAAGATTCAGGACCGTAGATTTCAATCACCCGGCCTTTGGGATATCCACTCACTCCGAGGGCAATATCCAGCCCCAGAGATCCCGAAGGAATCACTTCGACTTCTTCTACTTGAGCATCGCCCAATTTCATGACAGATCCTTTGCCATAGGTCTTGTCGAGCTTGTCGAGGGTCAGCTGAAGGGCTTTTAATTTAGCGGCTTTATCGTCAGACATTGTGTAACAGTTTAAGCAATTTTAAACGAAGGTATTAAATTCTTTTGTCCCGCGCTGAGATCCCTAAAATGGGTTATTCACAATTGATATAATTTTTATACTTTCGGATCCCTAAGCCCTAAAAACCCTGAAAATTTAGCCTATTTTATGGAACACTACCAGTTACATAGAGGGGAGTGTACTCGAAAATTAAAAAGCCTTCCTGCCCAACAATTTGAGTTGATTGTCGCTTCCCCTCCCTACAACCTCAAAAAGTCCTACGAAGCCCAAACGAGCATGACGGGATATCTGCAAAAACAGACCCAAGCTTTAAAATTATTGGTCGATCGATTGGCGCCGAATGGGAGTTTGTGTTGGCAGGTAGGCAATTGTATTTTGGACAAGGAAGTCTATCCTTTAGACATTTACTATTACGATTTGTTCAAGTCTTTTGGATTAAAACTTCGCAACCGAATTATTTGGCATTTTCGTCATGGCTTGCATAGTCAAAAGCGATTTTCGGGCCGCTATGAAACCATTTTGTGGTTCACCAAGTCGGAGGATTATACGTTTAATTTGGATCCGGTTCGGGTGCCTTCTCGCTATCCTTTAAAGCGTCATTTTAAGGGGCCTAAAAAGGGGCAATTATCCGGGAACCCTTTGGGTAAGAATCCCAGTGATATTTGGGAGGTTTTAGCGGACGATTGGAGTCGAGAAATCTGGGATATTCCCAATGTAAAGTCTAACCATGTCGAAAAAACGATTCATCCTTGTCAGTTTCCAGTAGAGTTGGTCGAGCGCTGTGTTCTGGCCTTGACCAATCCTGGCGATTGGATTCTCGATCCTTATGCGGGCGTTGGTTCAAGCCTAGTTGCTGCGCTTAAAAATGGGCGCAAAGCCGTTGGGATAGAGAAAAATGCGGGTTATGTGAAAATTGCCCAAGAGCGCATCAATGCCTTGGAGCAAGGCGAGCTCAAAGTTCGCCCAATGACACAACCGGTCTATGACCATAAACAATCGAGTCTTTTTCGCAAACCCTAATCTTGCATAACGATGGATTTAAAAATATTTTTTAATGAACCTTGCGACTGGGAAACCCTCCCCAGCCCTGTGCTGATCGGGACCCGAGAGTTGCTCAAAACATTTGATTTTCAACTGGAAAAAGGATCGGCTCCGATACTTCGGGAGAGTTTGCTGCCCGAGTTCAGGTGCCGCGGGTGGTCCGCAGAATTTCTGTTTTACCCCCAGTCCAAACTCAGTGTTACAGCGATTGGCTTCGATTGCGGCCTGTGTTTGCAAACGGGCAATATGAGTCGTTTATATGCCGATTTAATTAAGTTGGAATACCTCTTTACCAATGGAGTCATCATTGGTGGGATTTATATTTTACCGACCAAAAGAGCCGCCAAAGCCATGGGGTCTAACATTGCCAATTTTGAACGCTTAACCCAAGAGCTGACCATTTTTCAGCAAGTGATTACCCTTCCTTTGGTCGTTTTTGGGATCGAATGAGCTGTACTGTTCTTTCCGATTTTTATTATAAAAGCGGGCGTTTTTGCTGAAAATTGATCGATTTTCCTCAAAAAAGGGCATTTTTTGTCCATTTTTAAGCTTTTGTTTCCTTTTGTTGGCCTTTAGTCTTGATCGGTGTTCGGAGGATCTGTAGTTTAAAGCAAAACTTCTTTAACCCCAAAGCTTATGACACGTATACGACTTGAAATTGATCATGTAAAAATTCACCGTCCCAAAAAACGCTGGAACTTGTATTTTGTGGTGGTCACCGACCACCCAACGGAGGCAGACAAAAAAATTCTGACCACCCTTCCCGAGGAATTTCCCATTGGCTTACATCGCATACACAACAACGAATATCAATTCGATACGGATCAGGAAGGGTCTGAGGGTCTATTGGTGTTTAGTGGGACCTTGCCGCAGGATCGCGAAAAAAACATTCACCTTCATCTGTTTCACACCCGAAAGCCGTTACGCAGTTTAGGTGAAAACCTGGCAGATATAGAGGGGCAATTGGGAGGCGATGCTTTCGGTATTGTCCAAGAACTTTTGGGCAATTCCACCCCTTGGTTAGTGTTTGCGTCCAAGGCAGTGCCGATGGTAGGGCGAATTTTAGCCAAAATCCCTGATCGGAAGCTGGGTTTTGTCTCCTGTTTTGAACGCTTTGGTGCCGAATTCGAAAGCGAGGCGGAGATCGATCGGGAGAAGCATTTTAGCGGCCCGGCCTCTTTGGTGTACAGTTGGTCGGTAGAAGCCTAGGCGCTATGAAACTTAGCGTATTTACCGTACTGATGGGCCTGCTTGTGGTGGGCTGTGTCTCCAGTCGAAAATATCAGCGATTAGAAAAAGAATTGGAGCAGACCAAGGCTCAGCTTTTGCAACAGCCAGCTATGGCCGATAGCGATGGCGATGGGGTTCCTGATGCAGAAGATGCTTGCCCTATGGTGGCAGGACTTGCAGAAAACAAGGGATGTCCGTCCCCACCGGTATTTCCTTCGGAGCCCGACCCAGACCCCTTGCCTTGGGACGATCCTTCGGCTGCTGAAGAATCCTCTGCGCTCCCCGCTGCTCCTGTGCTTCCCCCTAAATTACCCGCGGCTATTCCCTATTCTCCACCCCCGCCACCTCCGCCTCCGGAAGCAGTCCCCGATGGGGAGCAACCCCTTTCGTTGCCTTGGATACCTTCTTACAGTGCCACTTTTCAGCTGCCACGCCAACTCTCCGAAGCTCAAGCACGGCAGGATCTATGGGTGAGCTTGGCGCCATCGGCCCTGTCTAGCAAACGCTTATTGGCGCAGTGGATCAATGAACAAATGACGGATCTTCCGGGCTTCCAGCCGTTGGACCCCGAGGCTCCCGATTGGGAGCTGGACACCGTTGCCGCTGTTCCTTCGGCCACCCATGTCGCTATTGGGCTCTACGCCCGAGACCACCCCGCCATGGATATTTTTCCTTCGGGTGGAGTCCCGTATTTCAACCCCATCAGCCGGGATTCTACTCCACCGCTAGTGGTTAAAGAGCTGTTTAAAGAGGACCTCCTTTGGCATTGGCAGGCCAGTCTTCGCAAGGGCAGTGGGCCAACCAAAGACCGGGCGCATTACTTTCAGTTCCAGTTGTATTTTTTTAACGAAGCCTCGCAGATTATCTATGCCAAACCCATGAGTAGAAAACCGGTTTACCTCAATTTCGATTCTTGGTGGCAGCGCAAATGGGCGCATTATTTTATCGATAGTAACGACGGCCTGTATATTTTGGGGACCTATATGCTTTTACCCGTCTATCAGCAGTTGCGGAAGCGATTTTTTAATATTTAAGTTGTAAATGGCTTAGGGGGTTTTAATTTTTAGGATGGTTCAAAGGCCATTTCAAAAAAACATAAGCTTCTTTACTGTTGTGAAATGGAAATCTAGAGTATACCTCCGCCAAAACGCCTACCTTTGTCATTCACTTAAATCGTTTATAGCATGCAACTGTACAACAAATTAAGTGCTGAAGAACGCAAAGAACTGATTGCCAGCGCCGGGACTGAACGGCTAACGCTTTCGTTCTATCAGTACACCCACTTAGGGAATCCACAACTTTTTCGAGATCATTGTTTTTTGGCTTGGGAGCCATTGGGCGTATTGGGACGGATCTATGTCGCCCATGAAGGAATCAATGGTCAGCTGTCTGTCCCGGCCAAAAATTTCGATGCCTTTAAGGCCCATCTGGACAGTATTACATTTTTAAAAGACGTTCGGCTAAACATCGCCGTGGAGCAGGATCAGTTTTCCTTTTTAAAGCTGACCATCAAGGTTCGCTCTAAAATTGTCGCCGACGGATTAGACGATAATAGTTTTGATGTAACACAAAAAGGAACACATGTCAATGCACTGAATTTCAATGAATTATTGGAAAATGAAAACACCATCTGTGTAGACATGCGCAACCACTATGAAAGTGAAATCGGTCATTTTCAGGGAGCCATTACTCCGGATGTAGACACCTTCCGAGATTCCTTGCCCATCATCGAAAAACAGCTCGAGGGACACAAGGAAAATAAAAATGTATTGATGTATTGTACCGGAGGAATTCGCTGCGAAAAGGCTTCGGCTTACTTTAAGCACAAAGGATTTAAAAATGTATTTCAGTTGGAAGGAGGTATTATTGAATATACCCGCCAAGTAAACGACCAAGGTTTGGACAATCGGTTTATCGGTAAAAACTTTGTTTTTGACGAACGCCGAGCCGAACGCATCACCGAAGATGTCATTGCTCGGTGCCACCAGTGTGGCGCTCCGGCCGATACCCATGTAAACTGTGCTAACCAGGCCTGTCATTTGTTGTTTATTCAATGCTCGAGCTGCCAGGAGAAAATGCAAAGCTGCTGCTCCGAGGCTTGCCAAGAAGTGATTAACCTACCGGAAGCGGAACAAAAACGCCTGCGTAAAGGGATACACAACAGCAATAAAATCTTTAAAAAAGGGCGCTCGGAGCGTTTGAAATTCAAATCATAAAAATCTGCAAAGGAAGTGGTACACCCCTTCAATTTGCCCTATCTTTAAAACTTGAATCTATAGGAATGAGTTGCGGATCGTGTGGAAAATCGGTTAACGGTGCCCCTCGGGGGTGTAAGAGCAATGGAAGTTGTGCCCTAAACGGCTGCAATAAACTTACTGTTTACGACTGGTTGGCCAACATGCAACCGGCCCAGGGGGAAACGCCTTTTCCCTTTATCGAGGTTCGTTTTAAAAACAGTCGGAAGGAATATTACCAGTGTCCCACCGACCTGCAATTGTCCATGGGAGAGGTAGTGGTTACCTCTGCTGATTCCGGCTACGATGTCGGGATGGTGACCCTGACGGGCAACCTGGTGCAACTGCAAATGCAGCGGAAGAAAGTATCGATTCTGGAAGGGGAAGAAACCCCGAAAATTCTACGAAAAGCGACCACCAGAGATATCGAACAATGGAAAGCTGCCCGCGAGCGAGAAGAAAGCGTTCAGGTGCGTGCCCGCGAATTGGCATTGGGCCTAAAACTACAGATGAAGATTTCGGATGTGGAGTTCCAGGGCGATGGCAAAAAAGCCACGTTCTATTACACGGCAGAATCGCGCGTAGATTTTCGACAGCTCATCAAAGACATGGCGCAAGCCTTCTCCATACGGATAGAAATGCGTCAGATAGGCTTGCGACAAGAGGCTTCTCGTTTGGGCGGGGTGGGCTCCTGTGGGCGGGAGCTGTGTTGTTCCACTTGGCTGACCGACTTCCGATCGGTTTCGACAGCCGCCGCTCGCTATCAGCAATTGTCGCTAAACCCTCAAAAATTAGCCGGGCAATGTGGAAAGCTAAAATGTTGCTTAAACTTTGAGTTAGATAGCTATCGGTCTGCCCTGAAGGAGTTTCCGAAAATGGAAACGCGGCTCTATACCGAAAAAGGGACAGCCATGTGTCAGAAGATCGACATATTTAAAGGGCTGATGTGGTATAGCTACAAAGAAGAGCCCATGACCTGGCACAAGCTCAACATCGCCCAAGTCCATGAAATTATTGCTTTGAACAAGGCCAAAAAACCGGTTGAGGCATTAGACGAGTATAGTGAAGACGATTCCCAGACCAGCGAGAATATCAGTTTCGACAGTGGGGAAGGCGCCGATAGTATCACCCGTTTTGACCGCCCGAAGAAAAAAAGGAGTAACAACCGCAACCGAAACCGCAACCGAAAACCCAAGTCCAAACAAAATGGATAAACGTTTAGGGATACTTTTGTGTATCGTTTTTATGGCCGCCTGCCAGCCGGCCTATGACACCCGCCAATATATCGATTACCCCAGCGGATGGCCGAAAGATCAAGCAGCACTTTTCGATTTTCAGCTGACCGATGAAGGCCCAAGACAGCTTTACTTACATCTTCGCAACAGCAACGATTACCCTTTTTCCAATATATTTTTAATCTCTCAGCTGAAAAGTCCAGAGGGCCTAATTGTGCAAGACACGCTGGAATATGCCATGACCGATGCACAAGGGGCATGGTTGGGGAAAGGAGCTTTCGATCTGAAGGAGAGTCGGTTGTGGTGGCTCGAAAAAGCGGAACTTCCAGTCGGTGTTCCTTTGCAGATCTACATCCGGCAAGCGGTTCGCCAAAATGGAGAACAGCACGGATTAGACACCCTGCCGGGTATTGTTTCGGTGGGTTTTTCTGTTGAACCTGTATTGAAGGATAACTGATGGCAAAAAAGCAACAATCTAAAAAGAAGTCTCCTTGGAAAGAGTTTGCCCTTCCGCTCAAGATATTTTGGGGACTATTTCTATTGGGAACCTTGACCGTTAGCGGAATTTTCGCTGCAGCGGCCTTAGGGCTGATGGGGCCGATGCCCGCCTTTGAGCAATTGGAAAATCCAAATACCAATTTGGCGACCGAAGTGCTGTCTGTCGACGGAAAAATCCTTGGGAAATACTACTTTAACGATAATCGAACGCCCATCACTTTCGAGGAATTACCTCAAAATTTAGTGGATGCCCTTGTGGCGACCGAAGACGAGCGCTTTTATAGCCATCCCGGAATCGACTGGCGGGGAACCCTCCGCGCAGTGGTTTATCTGGGTAAAAAAGGAGGGGCGAGTACCATTACACAACAGCTAGCACGACAGCTGTTTGTGGGCGTACGGTCGCGCAACAAAAAAGAGGCCATTGTCCAAAAAATAAAAGAATGGGTGCTGTCGGTGCAATTAGAGCGGCGATATACCAAGCAGGAACTCGTTGCCATGTACCTGAACATTTACGATTTTGGCTACAATGCAGACGGGGTTCGTTCTGCCGCAAAAATATTTTTCAATACGACCCCTGAAAATTTAAAGATAGAAGAAGCAGCTACTTTGGTGGGCATGCTTAAAAACTCCTCTCTCTTCAACCCTCTTCGACGTCCGGAGAAGGTGCGTAGCCGCAGGAATGTGGTTTTTCAGCAGATGTACAGAAACGACATGCTCACGGCTGCCGAACGCGATTCCCTCCAACAACTCCCTCTAGCAATCGACTACAGTCCAGAATCCCACCGGGAAGGCTTGGCGACCTATTTTAGGGCCTATCTGCAAGGCTTTATGCGGGAATGGATTCGCAACAATCCCAAGCCCGATGGAAGCACCTACAACATCTATCGCGATGGGCTGCGGATATACACCACTTTAGACGCTCGTATGCAGGAGCTGGCGGAAGCAGCAGTGAGCCAGCACATGAAGAACTTACAGCGAGAGTTTTTCCTCCAGAACAGCCCGCAAATGAACCCTACAGCTCCCTTTTTAGATTTACGTTCGGGAGAGATAGACACTTTGATACTACGAACAGCCTTCCGCTCGGAACGCTGGCGCAATGGGAAAAACAACGGGATGACCGATGAGGCACTAAAGGCCCAATTTCAAGAAAAAATCCCGATGCGTGTTTTTAGCTGGCGCGGAGAAATTGATACGGTTATGTCTCCTATGGATTCTATCCGATATTATAAACACTTCCTTCGAGCTTCGCTTATGGCCATGGAACCGCAAACGGGTCATGTAAAAGCTTGGGTAGGCGGCTATAATTACAAACACTTTCAGTACGATCAGGTAAAACAAGGACGTCGACAAATCGGTTCTACCTTTAAGCCTTTCCTTTATGCGACGGCCATCGACCAACTTAAAGTATCGCCCTGCGATGAATACCCGGATGCGCTCTACTGTATCGAAGCCATGAAGCACGGCAATGTAGACCCTTGGTGTCCTAAAAATTCCGGAGATCGCTATGGGCAAATTAGAACCCTTAAGAATGCATTGGCGAATTCCGTCAATACAATTTCGGCACGACTCATGGATCAGGTAGGCCCCAAAACAGTGGTTCGCTTGGCCAAAAAAATGGGCATTAGCTCTTATATCCCTCCTGTTCCTTCCATAGCCCTTGGAACCCCCGACATCAGCTTATACGAAATGGTGGCGGCCTACGGGACTTTTGTCAACAAAGGAATTTATGTTAAGCCGCAAATTGTGACGCGTATTGAAGATAAAAACGGGCGTATTCTCTACCAAATGGTCCCGGAGACCAGAGATGTATTGAGTGAAGAAGTAGCCCATGTTACGCTGAATTTGATGGAAGGAGTGACCCAATATGGTTCGGGTGCACGCTTGCGACACGCTGGGCTAGAAAAGAGCAACTACGTCTATAAAAATGTAGTGACCGGATACCCTTATATCTTCGAAAACCCGATTGCCGGAAAAACAGGAACCACGCAAAACCAGAGCGATGGGTGGTTTATGGGGATGGTTCCCAACCTAGCCACAGGGGTGTGGGTAGGCGGGGAAGACCGTTCCATTCACTTTAAAGAAATCGCTGAGGGGCAAGGGGCTACCATGGCCTTACCCATTTGGGGGGTGTTTATGAAGTCTCTCTATGCTCAGCCAGAGCTTGGGGTGTCTACGGCTACTTTTGAAGTTCCCGAAGTCGTGAATATTCAGTTGGACTGCGACGCCTTAAAACAAAAAGAAAATAGCGATACCCTTCTCCAAGAAGACTTGGACGACTTAGGGTTTTAAGTGTTGTCGGAAGCATGCCATTCGGCATAGGCCGTGGCTGTTTCGCGGAGTTTTAAGGACGCTAATTGGAGGTGAGCAGGAAGCCTTTTTTGAATTTTCTCGACAAAATCCAACAGCATCATTTCACTGGTGGGCTGATAGTCTACTCGAATAACTTTATGTCCTTCGGCCTCCATGGTATCGGCCAAAAATTTGTGTTTAGAGCTAACATTGAGCACAGTAGCGTGGTCGAAAGGGTCTTCAATTTCTTCTTTGACGATTTTTTTCAGGTCTGAAAAGTCGAGGACCATTCCGTTTTTCACATGTTCGGGATCCTGGATGGGTTCACCGATAATGGTAACGGAAAGATGATAGCTATGCCCGTGTACATTGCGGCAAAGACCGTCATAACCAGGGAGCGCATGTCCGGTTTCAAACCTAAACTCTTTTGTTAAACGGATTCTTTTATTCATTTGTCTTTTAATTTTTTAAGAAATTTTTGAGTAAAGTCTGAACAAGCTAATTTACCGGTTATAGCTGCATTTTCTTCCAGTAGGCTTTCCCAATGATCGGTGTCTTTCCAGTGGAGCTTTTTCAGCTCCCGCATGGCTTCAGCGTCGTAAGCGGCCCATTGGTGTAACTGCCGATCGAGGGCCTCGTCTAAAGCTTCTATCGACGGATAGAGCTGGGCGTATAATCCTTTGTTAAAGCCCCACTCGGCAGACTTCCACTGCGTTGCTTCAAAAGATAATTGGGCAAATGCTGTGGTGCCAATTTTTCTGCTTACAGCGGGTTCAATCACATAAGGGCCTAACCCAATAGAGAGTTCGGAAAGTTTAAGCGCTGCCTGTTCGGTGGCTAAAGCAAAGTCGCAAGCGGCAGCTAGGCCCACACCTCCACCCACAATTTTTCCGTGAATACGCCCAATAATAAATTTGGGACACTGGCGAATGGAATTGATTAAGCGGGCAAACCCCATAAAAAAGGCTTTCCCCTGCGTGGGATTTTCCACCTCCATCAGATCATGCAGATAAGCGCCACCACAAAAGGCACCCTGTCCTTCGCTCTTTAGGAGTAATATACGGGCATTGGGGTCGCTCGCAAAAAAGTCGATCTGAGCGCTCAGTTCTGCTAATAGACGGGCCGGTAATGCATTTCCGGCAGGAGAACCAAATACTAAAGTGGCAATACCGCTCTCAACAGTGTAGGTATATTTTCCTTTCATTTAGCTAAGGTAGTAAACCCTTTTCGAATGTTTTCTCGAAGCAAATAAAAGGGTGTGGGTGTTTGTGCAAATAGAAGACCTCTCCACATCGACTATAGTTGCGCTGTTCGTAAAAGTTTAAATTGATAGGATTCCGACTGTACGCGTCTAATCGGATGCTCTTACAGCCGTTTTCCATCGCTTTATCTTCACAAAAGCTCATCATTGCAGAGGCAATTCCGCGCCTTTGAAATGCGGGGTCTACCGCCAAGCGATGCACATAGGCATTCGGCGATTGCTCACATTCCCAGGGCACTTCTTTGTAGGCAGGACTCATTTGTTGGGTGTAGACGACAAAGCCCAAAAGCTGATCCTTTTCCCAGCAGCCCCATAACCGATTTAAATCCAGATCGTTTTGGAAGTCGCTCTCAGCCGGATAGTGCTCATGCCATTGGTATATACCCTGAGATTCCAGGTGTTTCCCGCAGGAGCGAGCAATGGCCATTATCTTTTGGAGTTCACTTTTGGTTAAGGGTTTAAAATCCATCAATCCGATGTTTTTGGTTACTTTTGAAGTCTAAATCTCGGCTTAAAAATAGGATGAAAAATATTGCTATCCCGATTGGAATTTCTGATTTTGCTGCCCACACCCTTCGGTATGGATTTGACTTGGCTCAGTATTTTGAAGCTACGGTCTATCTAATAGACGCCTATCCCCAACAATCGCAAGGGTCCAGTCATTTACAAAACATTCATGCCCTAGCAGAGGACAAAAATTTTGCACGTATAAAATCGCTTGCTCAATCGAACAATCCACAGCAAGTGCCCGTTAAGATTTTACGCAGTCAACAGGACCTGATTGGGAGCATTAAAAAGTTAGATGCTCAAGTTGGGTTGGATATGATCGTTGTGGCCCCTCTAAACAACGATATGCACGAAAAAGTATTTTTAGGGCGCATAGCCGGAAGTCTGATTAAGCGAACGAATATCCCTGTTTGGGTAGCTCCTTTAGAAAAAGCATTCGTTCCGGCCGAAAAACTAATGCTGGCACTTAAGCACGGGAACTTTACCAAAGAAGACCCGATCCGATTTGTCGACCAATTGCGACAACGAATGCAAGCCACAATGGACTTGCTTTTTGTCCAGACACCCGGCTTGCCCGATCCGAGAAAACAAGCCCATGCAGAACTAACAGAAAAGGCATCCGATAGTATATATACCGAAAACGCCACCGTATATCAGGGGGTGTTGGAGCATTTTCAAGTTTCTAAGCCCGATATGTTGGTCGTATTTAAGCGGGAACGCGGTTTTTTTGAAAAACTGTGGGAACCCGATATGGTATTAAAGAAGGATTTCTACTGCACAGTTCCTCTCTTGGTGTTAAAACCGTGATGCGCTATTTTCTCTTCTTTTTTATCGGGATTTCTGGCCTTTCCTTTGGCCAAAAATTACTGGACCTAGAAATAGACAACGATCTTTTTTTTGGAACCGACTACTATTATTCTAGTGGTATTTTCATCAAGTACAATCGATTCAAGTCTCCACAGGACAGCCTAGCGGGCACGTCGGTTTCTACTTGGGAAATCGGGCAAGAGATTTACACTCCTTCTCAACGGTATGTCACAGAGATCGAGCGTTATGATTTTTCCTACAGTGGGTGGCTCTATGTGGGCTATGCTCGTCAGAAGCATTGGTCCGATCGAGTATCGTGGCGATGGAACCTCCGCCTAGGCCTTACGGGAGAAGCTTCGTTGGCCCAGGCTTTTCAAAATTTATACCATCGGCTGATATTACAGCTGCCAGAGTTGGCTTGGAGCGCCCAACAGCCGCAGCAGCTACACGGAAGTGGGCGGCTCGATTTATTCGTGAAACAGCCGCTGTTTTCTGACCATAGCATTGGCACACAGTTATATGCTCAAAGCGGGACCTACCAGACCTTTGGCGGTGGCCGATTGGGGTGGATGTTAGGTCCTTCACCCCAAATGTTATACCGACATAGCGGACACGCATTGCCTCAGCAATCATGGGGGTTCTACGCAGGAATAGCGGCCGAATATTGGTTGCACGATTTTGTGTTGGAAGGCGATCGGTTTATTAACAACAGCGTTTGGGAGTTTCAGATGAATCGTCTCCGATTTGTCTATGAAGGGGGAGTAGCTTTCCAAAATGAACGCTGGAAGTTCTTATGGCTGATACAAGCATTTACAAAATCGCATCCCGGACAAAAAAATAATTTCCACCGCCTGATTAAAATCGGCATTTCTCGTTATTTTTAAACATGATTAAAAAATTAAGCCTTTTACTATTCGCTTGCTTGCTGCAGAGCTGTATCATTATCCGTGTTTATCCGGAACAACCCAAAGCTAAAGAACAAGGAAGCTCCCCAGACGGATATGTATTTCGTCCAGAGACTCCTGCACAGCCCCTACCCGATGGGGGAGAAGGAGTGTTTTTTATTCACGACAGCGAAAAGTCGATAGATGAGCCACTTCAATGGAAGGCCAAGGACAGTACAGGAACAAATGTATTTGTTGTTAAACAGCCAGAGCAACCCCTGATTGTGGTCAATGGAGTTGTCCAAGACCGAACCTATCAATTACAGGAACTCCAGCCTAAGGACATCAAGGAAATGAATGTCTTAAAAGGAAAGTCAGCTGAAAAAAAATACGGAGCAGACGGAAAAAATGGGGTGATAGAAATTATCCTAAAAGACTAAGGCGTCGGTTTCTTCCGCGGGTTCTTAATGAAATAGTGCAGCTGTAGGCTAAAACCTCGAAATCGATTGGGCTGATAGAGTAGCGGATCCGCTTTTCTTCGCCAGAGTTGGTAGACGACCTTCAGGTGTAAGCGCCACCAGGGATTATAGCTCAGCCCTAAATACATTCCGGGATTTAATTTAAAGACCCCCTTGTCGTATTGATTTTGAGGATCGGTGAGCCGAACGCTATCTTCATTTGTTGCCTTCAGTGGGATAGCGATGCTTGGACCAGCTTCAAAAAATAGACGCCTAGTGGGGTGAGCTCTGCCGGTTAGGGGCAAAACAAGATATTGCAACCGATCTTTAGTAGTATTGGTAGACAGATTGTAGCGGTAATGAATCGTTTGTAGTTGGGCGCCAAGGGCCAACCCAAAGCTCTTTGAAAAACGCTTTTCGGTAGCTATCCCACCGCCAAAGCTGAAGCGACTATCGGTATAGCTCATATCGGGATGAAGATTGTAGATGCTGGCTTGTACTTCAAAATTCCAATTGTGGTAAAAAGCATCTAAATCGGGCCCTACACGGTATTGTTGTATAAGCAAATCGTCTCCTTGGGCGAATAGGAGGTTTAGTCCTCCGAAGAGTAGTCCGTAGAATCCCGAAAATCGAAGCACCATCATTAGAGTTTAAACGTCAAAGGATAAGGTTTCGTACACTTTTGGAGACGAATTGAATCGACAGACTAGTTTTCTGGTGAAAAAAAATACCTATATTGGTAAACCAATTTGGTAAACCATATTTAAAATGAGCAACAAATTTTTAAAAATAGTCGCTTCTTCTCTACTCTTTAGCAGTTTAGTAGTGGCACAATCAAGAGTTTTGGTATCGGATGTAGCTGCCTTTGACACTGCTGTTGCAAACGCAAAACCTGGGACCACGATCGTTTTAGCCAATGGGGTTTGGACAGATGCCGAACTTTTATTGGAAGGACAAGGGACAGCCGATGCCCCGATTACACTTACCGTTGAAGAAAAAGGGAAGGTAAGTCTAGAAGGGCAATCCTATTTAAGAATGGCTGGAACCTATTTACATGTTGAGGGCCTTGTCTTTAAGAATGGATATACGCCAACCAATGAAGTTATTAGTTTTCGGAAAAATAAATCCGATTATGCCTATCATTCTAGATTAACCGAATGTGTCATAGACAATTATTCTAACCCAGAACGACACGAACAGGATAGCTGGGTTGCTTTGTACGGAAAAAATAATCGTGTGGACCATTGTCATTTTGAAGGCAAGGGCAACCGAGGGGTGACCTTAATCGTCCGGTTAAATTCTGACAATAGTCTCCAAAATAATCATATTATTGAACACAACTATTTTGGGCCTCGTCAAAATTTAGGGTCCAACGGAGGAGAGACCCTTCGTATTGGAACCAGTCATCATTCTCTGAAAAACTCCAATACGGTAGTTCAAAACAATATGTTTGACAGATGTGATGGAGAGCATGAAATCATTTCAAACAAATCTTGTCAAAACATTTACCGCAACAATCTGTTCCAGGAATGTATTGGGACCTTAACGATGCGCCATGGAAATGAAACTTTAGTGGAGGGGAATGTGTTTTTAGGAAACCGCAAGCCTAATACGGGTGGTATTCGAGTGATTAATGGATTTCAGACGGTTAAGGATAACTATGGTTATGGATTAACCGGCTATCGTTTTAGAGGAGCATTGGTCGTTATGAATGGCGTACCAAATTCTCCTTTGAACCGTTATTTCCAAGTAGAGAGCGCCATCATTGAAAACAATGTATTTGTCGACTCAGACCACGTACAATTGTGTGCAGGAAGTGACGCCGAACGCTCGGCAACCCCGATTAATTCAACCTTTAACAAGAATACATTTTATCAGTCAAAAGCGCGAAAATTATTTACAATCTACGACGATATCAGCGGGATTAGCTTTGCCAAAAACCGTTCTAACCACGATGTAGATACCAGAGTAGCCAAGGGGTTTGAGGTTCAGCCAATGAGCTTGAAAAAATCTGCAAACGGGTTGTTAATGCCGCAAGTCAAAGGGAAACTAATTAGCCCTAAACTTCCGGAAGAGCTTCCGAGTAAGGAGAATACGGGGGCAAAATGGTATTCAAAGGCGGACAAGAGAGTAGCTTTTGGAAGTGGAGAATTACATTTGGTAGCCCCTGGGGTCAATACATTATACGATGCTATAGCCGCCTCCCGTCCAGGAGATATTATTGAACTAACGGGTTCTGGCGCTTATGAACTCACCAAGCTACCACTGATTAAGCACCCATTGAGTATACGGGCAGCTAAGGGAGTTTCTCCAAAGGTATATTGGGAGAAAAAAGCAGCCTTTGACATTGTCAATGGAGGAGAACTTTCATTAGAAGGCCTCCGCTTTTTCGGCGACTATGCCCCGGATGGTTCCGGAAATTCTGTCATCCGTACCAGTAAGTATTCGATGAATAAAAACTACCGTCTGCGGATCGTAAATTGCCATTTCGATAATTTAGACATCAATCACTCCTTTGATGTTGTTCGCATCTATAAAAACACCTTTGCAGATGAAATTTACATTGCGAATTCTACGTTTAACAGAATCACCGGCCATGTGTTGGCTTTGGATAAAGAAACCGACGACGTGGGGATCTACAATGTAGAATTTTTAACACTGCACAACAATCGTTTTAGCAATATAGAAGGTGCCGTATTGGTGCTCCATCGAGGAGGAAAAGACGAAAGTACGTTCGGGCCATTTTTAGATATGAACCATTGTACTTTTAACAATGTCGGCTTTGGAAAGCGAAACAAGTATGGAGCCGCTGTGAAGCTCTACGGCGCACAAGATATTTCTATTCAGAACTCCGTTTTCCAGCAAACTAAAAAAGTCACGATGCATTTAGTGGTTGGGGAACCTATTGTAAAGGTGGATCAATTGCTGATGGAAGAAAATATACCTTTGGAAGTAACAGGGGATCAAAAATATACCATTGGAAAAATCTATCGATCTTCCGATGCGGAAGAGCTTCCAAAAGGGAATGATAATCAACCTATAGGTGTACAACTCTGATGAACTATTTTAGAGCATTATTATATTTTTGGGTTTTTTGTGGTGGGCTACTGTGGCCTACTATGGCACAAGACCACCCCAATTTGATATTAACAGTTGAGGGAGTTGCTAAAATTCGTGCACAACTAGGAGAAGTCCCAACTTTTGATCGACATTTAGCAGAGGTTAAAGCCGAGGTAGATGCTGAAATCCAGCAGGGTATTTTTGTCCCCATTCCCAAGGATATGGCAGGTGGCTATACGCACGAGCGTCATAAACGCAATTTTTTTATGCTGCAAAAGGCAGGGGTTCTCTATCAAATCTTAGAGGATGATACATATGCCAATTATGTCAAGGAGGTGCTAATGGCGTATGCTAAGATATATAAAGATCTACCGATACATCCTCAGCCGCGGTCTTATGCGCGAGGGAAAATATTTTGGCAGTGTTTAAATGATTCTAATTGGATGGTATACGTCAGTCAGGCTTATGATTGTGTTTACCATTATTTTAGCCCAGAAGAACGCGATTACTTAGAAACAGAACTCTTCCGTCCCTTTGCCGATTATATTTCGATTGAAAACCCACAGTTTTTTAATCGAATACACAATCATAGCACATGGGGAAATGCAGCTGTTGGTTTGATGGGGCTAGTAATGGAAGACGAGGCATTAATTGAGCGCGCGCTGTATGGGATCCCAGTAGATAATGCTAGCCTTCAAGCAAAAGACAACGATGGAGGGTTTATTCGTAAGCCAGGGGATAAAGCGGGTTTTTTAGCCAATATCAACGCTCCCTTTTCCCCCGAAGGATATTACACAGAGGCGCCCTATTATCAGCGCTATGCAATGTACCCTTATTTAGTTTTTGCGGTAGGCTTACATAATAAACGTCCGGAACAAGACATTTGGAACTACAAGAATGGAGTGCTGTTAAAAGCGGTTGAAACGCTGCTTAATTTGACGGATACGGATGGAGAATTTTACGCTTTAAACGACGCCCAAAAAGGGATGTCTTACTTTTCCAGAGAACTGGTTTCTGCTGTCAATATCGCTTATCACTATGGGAATGCCGATCCGGGTCTATTGTCCATTGCTCAGGAGCAAAACCGTATTAGCTTAGACGATGCCGGTTTTTCAGTCGCCAAAGCAATCGATCAAGGGAAGGCGGTCCCATTTCAAAAATATTCGAAGGAATTTACAGATGGTCCTGATGGAAAACAAGGAGGAATTACCAGCCTGAGAGCAGGAAAAGAGGAAGTCAATTTAGTAGCAAAATACACAGCACAAGGGAACAGTCATGGACATTACGACCGTTTATCATATGCTTTGTTTTTTAAAGGAGAAGAAGTACTTCAAGACTATGGCCTAGCTCGATTTGTCAATATTGATCAGAAAAACGGCGGCGGTTATTTACGGGAAAACAAAACCTGGGCGAAACAAACCTTGGCGCACAATACATTGGTACAGGACCAAATATCCCACCATCAGGGAGCTTATGAAATTGGCAGTAAGTTTCATGCAGAAAAATATCACAGCCGCTTATCAATAGAAGGCGACCAATGGATCGCTATGCAGGATTCGAATGCATATCCTGGGACCGCAATGCACCGAACGCTTTTTTTAATTCGCGATCAGCGATTGGAACACCCTTTGGTACTGGATGTTTTTCAGGTGCAGTCTGCTGAAAAACATCAATACGATCTGCCTTTCCACTACCTAGGACAATTGATGGAAACGGATTTAGACATCAAAGCAGAAGCAACTCTTCAGCCCTTGGGAACTTCATTTGGCTATCAGCATCAATGGAAGCTTGCAGAAGGATCTACGACCGGCGGAACCAAACGGGTCAACTTCATGGGGAACAATCATTTTTACACCCTTAGTTTACACACTGCGTCTGACGATCAATTCATCTTTGGCCAGTTGGGGGCTAATGATCCGCAGTTTAACCTGAGAAACGACCCTGTTTTGATCCAAAGACGAACAAATACCCAAAAGACCCTTTTTGTGAACGCTCTTGAGATCCATGGGAGCTATAGTCCTGTGACAGAAATCGCTTTAAATGCCCGAACCTCGCTCGGTAAAATAGAGATTATCTTACAGTCGGAAGCCTACAGTATCATTAACGTTCATTTACTGGAGGGGGGAAGCATACAGGTTTGCATTGCCCATCAGCAAGCCGACGCCACCAAAAAGCACCAGCTTACAATGGATGGCCAATCCTATACATGGAGCGGTCCTGTTTATATTCAACATTAAACCTTTTATATATTATGAAATCATTTGGTTCTAGTTCAGAATTTATCAACGACACTACTATTGCCTGGGAGGAGGTAGCTCCTGGGGTAAAACGAAAAATATTGGGATACGACGATAAAATTATGTTGGTTCGAGTACATTTTGATGAAGGCGGAATTGGTCAGATGCACGAACATTATCATTCCCAAGTAACCTATGTAGTATCCGGAGCTTTTGAAGTGACTATCTCTGGAAAAACCCAAACTTTACGGACAGGGGATAGTTTTTATATTCCTCCACATGCTCTTCATGGAGCTATTTGCAAAGAAGCAGGAGAATTGATAGACGTATTTAGTCCCATACGAGAAGATTTTATGGAAGCGTAAATTTTTTTACGAAAATTTTGAAGATCCTCAAATAATATTATATTTGGAAAACCAAACTGGTATACCAAACTGGAAAACCATGTTGGACCGATCTACACGCCATTTCAAGTTTGACTTGGATGCGTGTCCTCCTGAAAATTTCTGATCACAGATTTTTGCGGGTGTTAATCAGAATAATAAACTCATTAATTAAATACGTATGAAATTCAAACTGAACCTAGTGCTGCTAGCAACTCTGCTGTGCAGTGCTTTTTCGTTTGCACAAACCCAATTAAATGGAACCGTTAGCGGCGCTGATGGAATTCCTGTGCCAGGGGCTAATGTGGTGGTGCAAAACACTAATAATGGTACTACCACTGATTTTGACGGAAACTTTTCTTTAACTGTCAATGAGGGTGATGTCATTGTTGTTTCTTATTTGGGCTATGTCACCCAAGCAGTAACCTTCAACGGACAGGACTCCATTGCTGTTGTCTTAGAACAAGATCAAAATGAACTGGACGAAATTATTGTAACAGGTTATGGAACCCAAAAGAAGTCATTAGTTACAGGTGCAATCTCCAAAGTAAAAAATGAGAAATTAGACCAGATGGCCGTATCTCGTGTAGATGATGCCTTAGTTGGTCAGGTTTCAGGGGTGAACATTGCTGCCACTGAAGGAGAAGCAGGTTCTGCACCTACTATTCGTATCCGAGGAACGGGCTCTATCACGGGGGTATCTGATCCGGCCATTGTAGTGGATGGACTATTAGTAGACAACGACTATTTAGGATCCCTAGACATGAATGATATTGCTTCGTTTGAAATCCTTAAGGATGCTGCTTCGGCTGCGATTTATGGATCCAGAGGGGCAAATGGTGTGATTCTTATTACGACCAAAGAGGGAACAGAAGGCAAGACCAAATTTTCCTACAACACTTACACAGGATTTAAAGAAGCCCGCCAAAGTGATGCCTATTATTTTTCCTTAGCAGAAGAAGCGGCGGAAGAAGAAGCGGCAACAGGATCTCTCTCCTTAAAAACGCAATTGATGCAGTTGACGGGAGTAGATCGCGATTGGCAAGATGTCATATTTGATGGCGGAGCCATTAACAGTCATGCGTTAAGTGCTCGTGGGGGAAATTAACAAACCCGCTTTAGCGCAGCTATGAATTACCTGCACGACGAAGGAGTATTGCTTACGGATGACTTTAAAAAGTATAACCTCAAGTTAAAAGTTGATACAAAAATCACCAAGAAGTTTAAAGTTGGTGTAAGTATTACCCCAACCTATACAGATCGTCGTCGTTTCGACGGTTCAACTCACGATATTTTACGTCAGGCCCCTTGGCTTCCTCTTTATCTTGATGATTATACCATCACACGAGTGAATCGTGTCCGCGATGGAGGAAAATACGCCAATGCTCAAGTAGGGGATTATGCCATTCAGCGCATGTTTGACGATTGGAATTTCGATGAGCAAGAATTTCAAACATCGGCAACAGATATTTCCGATACGTCTAACACTAACCCAGCGGCGAAGGTTCAAGAGCGTCACCGCAACGATTATAAATTCAAAGTATTCGGAAGTATTTATGGAAAATACGAGATTACAGATGATTTAAGCTTTAAGTCTACATTAATGGGAGACTTTCAGAATACACAACAAGATCGGTGGCAAGGTGTTTTGGCCCATCGTAATGGTGCTTCTAATGCCCAATATAATGTTGCTACCACCAACCGTATTCACTTAGTGGCCGATAATATTTTCTCCTACAATAAAGTAATCGGAGACCACGATATTAGCGCTATTTTAGGTATTTCTGCTGAAAGCTGGGATACGGTTTATGAAAGCTTACAAGGACAAGGATATACGTCCGACCTATTGCGTACCATTGGGGCAGCTGATCCTCTAACCGTACAAGGGGACTCTTACGATTATGCTCAACGATTATTGGCTTATATCTCCCGATTGAATTACGCTTATAAAAACAAGTATTTAGTTTCCTTAAGTTTCCGTCGCGATGGTTATTCTGCCTTTGGTCCGGAAACCAAATACGGAAACTTCCCTGCAGCTTCAGTGGGGTGGATAGTCTCCAACGAAGACTTCTTAGCGGGGAACAGTACGCTAAACAATTTAAAACTTCGTTTTAGTTATGGAGTTACGGGGAACCCTTTCTTTAATGTAGGGGATGTCTTTCAAAACAACTTCCCTTATGTTTCTTTGCTAGAAGCAAGTACGGCCGTAGTAGACGGTGTTGTTCAACCAGGATTCAATCCAATAAATATCGCTAATCCCTCACTTCAATGGGAGCGATCCATTGAAATTAATCCCGGTATTGACTTCGGTCTCCTCAACAACCGCATCACAGGTGCTGTAGAATATTATGTTCGAACAAGTGATCAATTATTGTTAGAAAATCCAGTGTCTTCTACTACAGGGTTTAACTCTGCAGTCGTTAACCTAGGGGAAGTGAAAAACAGTGGATTTGAATTTGAATTGCGGACCCGTAATGTAGATTTACCAACTTTCCAGTGGAATTCTACTTTTTTGATGTCTACAAACGACAACGAATTAGTTGCTTTTGGAGATTCGGACGGACAGGTGCAAAGTATAGACCCAAAGAGGGCAGCTGAATGGATTAATCAAGTAGGACAACCCATCTCATCTTTCTATGGTTGGGTGGTCGATGAAGATATTCCTCTCGAATATATCAAAAACCCTTGGTTTCCGATTGGTGGTGAAGCACAGGATGTTTATGTGCGCGACCTAAATGGGGATGGACTTATCGATGACGACGACAAAACCATCTTAGGTGACCCCTATGCAGATTTGATTTGGAGTTTCGCCAATGACTTCAAATTTGGCAATTTTGATTTTAGCTTTATGATCCAAGGAAGCCATGGCGCAAAAGTGCGTAACATGGGAGATCAGTACCTATTTAATCATTTTAACTCCAATCAGGATTTTAATCCTGCAACAACTCCAAGACAAGGGTTTATCAAGCAAAAAATCTTTACCAATGACATTATCCAGGACGCTTCATATGTGGCGCTTCGAAATGTAAATATTGGTTATACCCTCCCTGCAAGTCTTCGCAGCAACCTGAATCTTCAGCGAGCGCGAATCTTTTTAGCAGGACAGAATTTGTTATACAGCACAGCGGATGGTTATACTGGGTTTAATCCAGAGTCTATCAATAACACATCGCCAACAACCTATGGTTACCAACGTGCAGGATCACCCATTTTTAGAACAGTTTCTTTGGGTCTAAACTTGGAATTTTAATACATGAAAATTAGAAATACAACAATTATGAAAAATCTTAATATTATCACATTATTGTTTTTTGGGATTCTGATTTCTTCCTGTGAAAGTGATTTTTTAGAGCCTGAATTGACTTCCCGCGTAAATGGGTCCAATTATTTTAATAGTTCTGATGAAATTGAAATGGCTGTTGTAAATATGTACGATGGTTTACAGGGAGTAAATTCTACAAGCGCCAATGACAACCACGCGACTCAAGTAGAATTCTATTTGACAGAAATGCGCTCCGACAATACACAAACTAAACAGAGTGAAGGAGAAGCAGCCCAGTTCGAAAACTATACGATTGAAGCGAATAATGGAATTGTACTGGACTATTATCGCAGTTTTTACAATGTAATTTATCGAGCGAATTTGGTTCTAGCGAACCTGACGGCAGCAGCTGATGACGATCGAAATCGTTTTGAAGCAGAGGCAAAATTTGTTCGTGCTCATGCTTATTTTAACTTGGTTCGTTTGTACGGGAGTGTTCCTTTGATAACGGATGTAATCGGTCCAGATAATACCACTGCCGCTTACACTCGCGCTCCTTTAGCAGATATATACAGCCGTATCAAAGACGATTTATCCTTTGCAACATCGAACTTAACCAATGGTTCAAGAACGCGCGCTTCACGTGCGGCAGCTCAAGGATTATTGGCAAAAGTACACCTCACTTTAGGAGAATACAATGATGCAAAAACCCAATTAGAGGCAGTGATCAATTCAGATGATTACCGTCTAGAAGACGATTTTAGCGATGTATTCTACACTGAAGCGAACAGCGAAACAATTTTTGCTATCGGTTATAATCCAGGAGGCGATGATAGTCAAAACTTCTCTGCTGAATGGCTTAACGCTGTGGGGCGTACCTCTGGAGTCAATTATGTTACTGATGATGCACGAGAAGCATTAGACGACGTCGGTGGCTCGAGAACTATCGTTTCGTATCGTCAGGATGTTGCTCAACCTCAGTTTTATCAGGTAGCTAAATTTTTACCCAGTGAAGATTTCGACCCTACCAAAGCAGGGAACGATTGGATTATTTTACGCTATGCTGATATTCTCCTCATGTATGGGGAAGCGGTTTTGGCAGGACAAGCAGGAACTACAGACGATACTGCATTACGTCACTTCAATGCAGTTCGAGCTCGAGCGGGACGACCAGATGCTAACGCAATTACTAAGGCTTCTTTATTGCAAGAGCGCCGTGTAGAATTAGCTTTTGAAAACCATCGTCTTTTCGATCTGATTCGTTTCGGGATGGCGCAAGAAATATTATCCGATTTTGCCGCTGAGACAGGCGCTAGTTTCACCGCAAACGATCTATTGTTGCCAATTCCTCAAAGAGAGATTGGTTTAAGTCAAGGGTTATTATCTCAAAACCCAGGGTATTAATTTCTTATTTCATGAATTTGGGAATTATCCCTGTTTAAACATATGATTATGACACTTTTTTCAAATACACTACAATACTTAAAGACCCCGCTGGCGTTTATTTTGGTCAGCAGTCTGAGTCTGGTTGCTTGCGATGAATTAGAGTTGCCAGAGGCTGGATCTATTGCAGACAATACTCTGCCAACAGCAAATTTCAGCTATGCGCCAAACGAAGCAGATTATTTGACCATAAACTTTTCTAATCAGTCGAATAGTGCAACGACTTATGCCTGGTCTTTTCCAGGAGGGGAAAGCTCTACATCTGCCGACCCTTCTTTTACATTTGCAGCGGAGGGAACTTATGAAGTTTCTTTAACAGCTTCAGATGCGAACGGAATGAGCGATTCTGTCACCAAACAGGTCGAGGTGGTAGAGCCTGAAATTACCTTTACCCCAGTTATCTTAAACCCCGGATTTGACGAACCAGGGGAGGATAGTTACAGAGATCATTGGCGAAATTCAAACCTTGGTGGAGTTATTCAAATCACTTCAAGTCCAGTACACGAAGGGGCAAAAGCGTCTAAATACCCATCGGGTGGCGATCGAATCGCGTATCAGTTGATTACGGTATTACCAGATACGAATTATCGTGTGAATTTCCACTACACGATGAAAACATCTCCTCCGGGAACACTAACAGTAGCTATCTTAGGTGGAGACGTGAATGATCCGGCAGCCGTAGCGGGCGCAACCTTAAACTCGGTGACTTTAAACGATCAATCTTCATCGAGTACCTATGTAGCAGCATCTGTAACGTTCAATTCTGGAGATCATTCTGAAGTAGCTATTTTTGTTTCCAATCAAGGAGTGGAATGTAGAGTAGATACTTTCTCGATAGAACAACTTTAAGTTTAGAATCTGTGTAGATGAGAATTTTTCAGCAGCATATAATTGTTTTTCATTTTTTTCTTTTGTGTTCTCTGCTATTAGTGAATTGTAGTGCACAAGAAGCTGAAAGTTCTTCACCTCCTATGGTAACCCCTCCAACGACTCCGCCAGCAACGGGAGATACGGATGGAGGGAGTACCTCTGGGGATTCGGACTCTGCCACTCAAGATTATCGATTACCCAATATTGATCTGAGTCATTGGAAACTTACCTTACCCATAGGAAATCCCACTGAAATTGAGCCGCCAGAAATATTAGATTACGGCACCAATGAAACGGTTAAACCGTTTTTCTATAATGATTCCATTGATGGATCATTGGTGTTTTATACTTATCCTGGAGCTACGACTACGAATTCATCTTACTCTCGAACGGAACTAAGAGAGCAAATGGAGCCTGGAAGTAATCATGTAAATTGGACTTTTGCTCAGGGCGGTCGAATGAAAGGAACACTTGCGGTTCCTGAAATTACAACCGATGAAGGCGGTACAAAACATCGTACTATAGTGATGCAAATTCACGGGAGGCTTACCAATGAACAAAGAGACCTTATTGGAGAGGACGACAATAATGCTCCCCCTATATTAAAAATTTATTGGTTCAGGGGTTATGTGCGATTAAAGTCCAAATTGTTAGGCGACTTAACGGCCACAGATACAGAGGCTTTACACACTTCTGCTTGGATAGACGATGAAGGCCATACCATGAATACTTATGTAGGAACCTCTAGTTTTACACTAGAAATTCTCGCCTCTGAAGGGCGTATGGAAGTTATTCTCAATGAGTCGGAATCTTATGTTTACGAAGGAGAACATATGGAACGATGGGGCATATTCGAAAATTATTTTAAAGCAGGTAACTATTTAACGACTAGGGATGAAGGGTCTTATGCGAAAGTGAAGTATTACACTCTAGAAGTTACGCATGATTAATTCCTTCATTTAACATCGATTCATTTATTTATATCAAAGATTGAGCCTTTATCGTCTACCGATTAAGGATTGATTTCACAAACACAAAACAGAAAAATGAGTACAACCAATAAAATTGCATTAGTAACAGGAGCCACAAGTGGCATTGGCTATGA
>JBMHCX010000020.1:0-7266 GCA_049889695.1 Flavobacteriaceae bacterium
TGGAAGAACAACATAATGTTGGGACGTTTGGGTCAGCCAGAAGAGGTCGCCTCAGTGGTATCGTTTTTAGCAGGTTCAGATGCTGCATTTATAACAGCCGAAACAGTTCAGATCGGAGGCGGACAAGCTTTGGGAATTTAAGCTTTATCATTTATTCTTTTCGATAGGGGTTCCCATCCCGCTATACATTTCATTTTTTGAAGTTTTATCGAATTAAAAGGTTCTATTGTTGAATATTCTTATTCTCTTAATTAGTAAATATTTAATAAAATTTTGTTCTTCTTGAAATAATGCTATATTTGGAAAACCAAACTGGTATACCAATCTGGTAATCCAAAATTTGGCGATCTAAATGCACTCAATTAAAAGTCTATTGAGTGTGTTTCCTCCACTGCGATCAATTAGAGCAGCTGGTTAAAACAAAATAGAAATCTAATTAAACAAGTATTTATGAAATTCAAAATGAATCTTGCATTACTAGCAATTTTGCTGTGTAGTGCTTTTTCGTTTGCACAAACCCAAGTCAATGGGACGGTAACTGGTTCGGATGGTATTCCTGTCCCCGGTGCTAACGTAGTTGTGCAAAACACAAACAACGGAACAACTACCGATTTTGATGGCAATTTCACATTGTCTGTTAGCTCAGGGGATGTTCTGGTCTTTTCTTATTTAGGATACATTACTCAAGCCGTTACATTCGAAGGACAGGACAGTATATCGGTGGTGTTGGAACAAGACATGAATGAGCTCGATGAAATTGTTGTAACGGGTTATGGAACACGTAAAAAATCACAATTGACAGGTGCTGTAGCACAAGTTAAGGGTGAAAACATTGCTAACATACAGGCGGTTCGTGTAGATGACGCCCTCGCTGGAAAAATGTCGGGAGTACTCATTCAGAATCAAAGCGGTGAACCTGGTGCAGACCCTAAAATTCAAATTCGTGCTGCGGCTTCTATTAATGGAAACTCTAGTCCGCTTATTGTCGTTGACGGCTACCCAATTTCAGGAAGCTTAGCAACGGTAAATCCAAATGATATTCAAAGTTTGGAAGTGCTAAAAGACGCATCATCTGCTGCTATCTATGGATCTCGAGGAGCAAATGGGGTAATCTTGGTCACCACTAAAAGAGGTGATGAAGGGAAGCCTACCGTAAGCTTCGATTCTTATATCAGTACTTCGAGTAAGTACAGAGAAAATATCTTGATGTCGGGACCCGAATGGGCGGCTCACGCGAGAACTGAAATTGCTGCAGGCAACTGGGACTTATCACAAATCGACCCTGCCTTTGTCGAGTATCGATTAAGTGCATATGAAGATTCTCCTGGAGCAATTAGCCCAGAGGACTGGCTCTTTCGCAATGGATCTATGGTGAATCATAACTTGAGTGTAAGTGGTGGCTCCAAAAATGTTAAGTATTTCGCATCTCTAGGATATCAGGACACTGAGGGTGTTGTGATTACACAAGGATTTGAACGCATTAATGCTCGTATGAATATCGATGCGCAATTGAGCGACAAGTTTAAAGTAGGAATGTCCTTCAATGGGTTTAATTCCACACAAGATATTGTAGCTCACGACATGAGAGATTTGCTTAGAGCTTATGGAGTACATCCAGTATACCATACGGCAGAATCGATTGCTTTTGTACAGCGATTAGATCAACAAGCACAAGCATTAGGTTTATCGCCCTTCAATAATGGGTACAGAGGAGGGAGTGCTCCATTCAATAATAGCATTTATACTTTAGAGCCTGGCGATTGGGCGCAAGATTGGCACTATGGACGCGCCAACAACGGTATTGGTGGGTCTGGAGATGCTGGTCCTGCGACTAAATTGGATAATGCAGACCGTTGGGTAAAAACATATTTTGCCAATTTAACGGGGTATTTACGTTATAAATTCAATGACGATTTAAGTATTAAAACAGTTATTGGAGCGGATATAAGAGATACCCAAGACTACTATTACCAAGGGCTTGAAGCAGATTCTAGAGCCCGTACCACCCAAACAGATTTAGATCAGATTGATGTTAAGCGAACTACCCGTTTGAGTGAAACAACGCTTAGCTTTTCCAAGCTTATCGGCGATCATGATATTGATGCTGTATTGGGGTATGAATTCCAGGATACCTTTACCAAAGGGACTACACTGCGTGGAACAAATGTTCCTTATGGAGAAATTGTAAACTTTGGTTTACTTGATCCGGCAGATATTTCAATTTCAGAAAGAGATGAAACCATAACTCGTAACAGTGTCTTTGGACGAATTAACTACGCTTTTGCCAACAAATATTTAGCGTCTGTTTCTGTGCGTCGTGACGGAGATTCACGTTTTGGGGTGAACAACAAGTACGAAACTTTCCCGGCCTTTTCTTTAGGGTGGAACGTTCATAACGAAAGCTTTTTTAACGCTCAGACGATTAGTCTATTAAAATTGCGTTGGAGTACAGGATCGCTCGGGACAACTTCCGACCTTGGGGCATACAATTCTTTGAGTTTGTTAAACCCTCGGGCCACTATTTTTGGGAATGCCTATCTGATTCCTTCCGATGTCGCAAATCCAGATTTGACATGGCAAACGAACACGGAAACCAATTATGGTGTTGATTTAGGAGTGGTCGATAACCGATTTAGACTGAGTGTTAACTACTACACGTCGAATATTGAGGACATTCTCATCAACCAAAGTGTATCAGAGGTGTTAGGAACTACTTCCATTCGACTCAACTCTGGAGATGTTGAAAGCTCTGGGATGGAGTTTGAACTCTCTGCCAACATTTTGGATAGAGGAGACTTCAGCTGGAATTTAAATGCGAACCTTTCGACTGTTAACACGGAAATTACAGACTTAGGTGGTTTAGATGAACTCCCTCGAGCTCAATATGGGCAAAGTGGTCGTGGTCCTATCTTTAGAAATTATGTCGGAGGTGAGATTGGTGAAATGTGGGGATTAGAAACTACTGGCCCTGTTGAGATGTTGTATTTAGAAGATGGTACTCGTCACCCGAACAATACTACGGGAGAATCTTATGTAGTAGACCAGAACGGAGATGGAGTTATCGATCGAACTCGTACGGTAGAAGAAGGGGGTGATTTAGTGAAGATCGGGCAAGCAACGCCAGACTTTTACTGGGGACTTAACTCTAGTATGAACTACAAGAACTTTGACCTTTCCCTTCAATTTCAAGGAGCGCAAGGAGCAGAGGTCTACAATATTGATCCGCTTTACTTCGGATCGGAGTGGACAGGTCGTTTGGTCGATTCTTTTGACGCCAATGACGATGGTAGAGCAGATCACAACAATCAGCACTATATTGGAAACAGACGACAAACAGACTCTGGCATCCAAGATGCATCTTACATTGCTCTGCGTAATATGACCCTCGGATACTCTTTCGATCAAGAATCGATTAACAAATTTGGGTTGAGTTCTGCTCGTATTTATACAGCAGCGACCAATTTGTTTTATCTCATGGCGGATAACTATACATCATACAACCCTGAAGGAGTTGAAATTACTAATGGTGGCTACTTAGGACCAACAACTTATGGAGTTCAAGTCGGAGCTAGCCCAGTGGTAAGAACTTTTACTTTGGGAATTAATCTTAAATTTTAATGCAACAGATATGAAGAAATTAACTTTAATTTTTGGACTATTCTGTTTGGCGATTGCTTGTGAAAGCGACTTGGATCAAACACCGCCAAATATCGCAAGCGCAAATTCTCTTACGGAATACGGAGACGTTTTGAATGCTGCTTATTACTATCAATTAGGAGCTGTTACACCAATGGCTGTTATGGGTGATTTTAGAGCGGATAATGCTCGAATGATCGAAGAACCCTTCCCAGCCTTCGACCGTTTCGATGGAGATTTAGTGGATATGGAAGATCAATTTTTTGGACCTTTCTATACGGCTTTGTACAAGTCAATATTGAGTGCAAACAACGTTATTGAAAATTCATCAAATGCAACAGAAGTAGGGGAAGCACAATTTCTAAGAGCCTTATCCTATTTTAAATTAGTGCAAGTGTTTGGAGATGTTCCCGTTAATCTTTCGGCCAGTCCAAGTACTTCTGACACTTCTATACTTGCTCGTCAGTCGGCTGAAACGATCTATACTGATGTTATTATTCCCGATTTACAGGCGGCCAAGTCTGCACTAGGCACTACCGCTGAGGATGGCAGAGCTTCTCGTTTAGCTGCTCAGGCACTTTTAGGGAAGGTCTATATGCATCGACAAAACTATCCAAGTGCAGCGACTGAACTAGGAGCTGTAGTCAATGGTGCTGCTGGAGCTGGAATTGCTCTACAGGCTAATTTTGCTGATATTTTTGGCGAAGCGAATGATCTGAATTCAGAAATTATCTTTGCCATTCAGATTTCAAGCTCAATTACTGACGAATACGGGTTTTCAGAATTTTGGTCTTGGTCAGCTGGTTTAGACACCAAATCGCTCGAGCCTATGGATGCTGACCTAATTGCTGCTTTTGATGCAAGTGATGCCAATGGCGGAGGGACTGATCTGAGAAGAGCAGTTACTATAAACGCCGCCGAAACGGCTTCCCCTAAGTTTCCTCAAGAAGGAGGTCCGGATCATGATTGGATCGAAATCCGTCTTGCAGATGTTATTTTGCTATATGCAGAGGCACTCAATCAGACAGGTTCTTCGGCGCAATCTGTATTGGATCTGCTAGACCCTATCCGCACCCGTGCAGGATTGAGTCCATTAGATCACACAGCGATCAGCACTCAGACGGCAGTAGCCCAAGCGATTCAAAATGAAAGACGTTTAGAGCTCGCCTTTGAAGGGAAAAGATGGTTCGATTTGGTTCGAACAGGATCTGTAAATGCTGAAATGGGTCAGACCATTAATAGTAATTACCACATTTTTCCAATTCCAGTATCAGAAATACTGGCCAGTGGAGGAGTGATTACACAGAATGCAGGCTATTAATTTGTTTCGTTATTTAGTTAGTTTTGCAATTAACGGGGGTCTTTTAAAGCCGAGGCCCTCGTTTCTTCTTCACTAATTTTCACATAACCAAATAAGTATGAAGCTGTAAAGATTTATTATTTTTGCTCAACCAATTTGGTTTTCCAATCATCCCAAATTGGTTTAAATTAAACTTGTGTATGATTATTGATAGTGGAATTCAGGCCGATCAGAAAGCAATTATTTCCCAGATAAAGGATTTGATTAATCTCAAAAACTTAGAGCCAGGGGATAAGCTACCTTCTGAACGAATGCTATCAGAACGTTTTAATGTAACGCGAAGTAATCTTAGAGAAGCTTTGCAAACCCTAGAATTCTACGGACTGGTCAAATCCATTCCTCAAAGCGGAACTTTTGTCGCTGATATCGGGATAACAGCCCTGAATGGTATGATTGATGATATCTTAAATCTACATGAGCCCTCTTTTAAAGAATTGGTGGAAGGTCGTATATTCTTGGAGCTGAAGGGGGTTAAATTGGCAGCACTTCGCCGAACTTCTGAGGATTTAAATAGAATGGAAGAAGCATTAGCAGCTTACTCCGACAAAGTCATTCGCGGAGAGGATGCTGTTCAGGAAGATTTGCTTTTTCACTTAGCCATTGCCAGAGCAAGTGCCAATCCTACACTCATAAGTTTTATGTTGAAAATCACTCCAGAGATTATCAACAACTTTGAAAAACATCATATTTGTGATAAGAACTCTGCCTTTAAGGGAATTCAAGAGCACAAAGATATCATTGATGCCATCAAAGAAAAAGATCCTGGAGCGGCAAAAAATGCCATGAAGCAACATTTTAAAGATCTTTACCAATACTGCTACAACAAGTAGAACTATTCTACAGGACAATTATTTTTTTAAATCTTCTAAAAGAGAATTAGGTCATCAGCCTTTTCCTTTTGAACTAACTTACAGTATGAAAATTTCAGGTTTACGTTGGTGGATCATTGGTTTGGTGTGTCTAGCGACTATTATTAATTACATCGATCGGGCTGCACTCGGAATTATGTGGCCACAAATGCGCGAAGATCTCAATCTTACCGAACAAGATTACGCATGGATTATAAACATATTTACCATTACCTATGCTGCAGGAAAGTTTATATCGGGAAGAGTTTATGATAAGGTAGGTACACGTATCGGATTTGTATTGTCTATCTTCTTTTGGTCATTAGCTTCCGCTTTGCATTTCTTTGCTCGGGGAGCAGCATCTTTAGGAATTTTTAGAGGCCTTTTGGGGGTTGCTGAAGCTGGAAATTGGCCTGGAGCAGTGAAAAATAATGCAGAATGGTTCCCTATAAAAGAAAGAGCTTTGGCTCAAGGAATATTTAACGCTGGAGCTGGAATTGGTTCTGTTATAGCTGCCCCAGTCATTGCAGAACTTTTTGGAGCATATGGGTGGCAGGTAACTTTTGTCATCATTGGTGTCATCGGTTTTGTTTGGATCATCCCATGGTTAATTTTTAATAAAACATTACCGTCTCAGCACCCTTGGCTAACGGAAGAGGAAAGAGATCATATTTTAGTCGACCAGAAAGATCCTTCAGAAGAATCTTCGGATAAAGGCTTATCGGTTATGCAAATACTCTCCTTAAAACAATCATGGGGAGTTATTGCTGCCCGATTTTTCATTGAGCCTATTTGGTGGCTTTTTGTTTTTTGGATGCCTATTTACTTGTATAAAGAATTCAATTTTAATGTTAAAGAAATTGGATATTATGCATGGTTCCCCTACGTGGGTGCTATGTTAGGAAGTTTATCTGGCGGATGGTATGCCAAGCGTTTGTTGCAGAATCATTCTGTCGATAAAGCACGGAAGCAAACAGTACTCATCGCAGTAATCATCATCGTCGTTTCTATTTTGGGAGCAATTATGTTCGCTAATACCCCTGAAAAGTTCGTTTCATTTGTCTTTATGGTTTTATTTGGGTTCCAGTTCGCAATAAGCAATATCCAAACGATCCCCAGTGATTTACTCGACGGCAAATCCGTTGGTACTTTAGCTGGACTCGGTGGTAGTATAGGAGCAGTTTCAGTAATTATCATGAATTGGCTTATTCCCATTATCACTGTAGATTCATATACCCCTGCCTTTATTATACTGTCGGTATTAGCTCCTTTATGCTTGATATCGATTCATTTATTTATATCAAAGATTGAGCCTTTATCGTCTACCGATTAAGGATTGATTTCACAAACACAAAACAGAAAAATGAGTACAACCAATAAAATTGCATTAGTAACAGGAGCCACAAGTGGCATTGGCTATGA